>JAFVSK010000006.1 GCA_017503785.1 Clostridia bacterium | reverse complement strand
TAGATACTGAAGATAATTTCGCCACAGAATCACCAATCACGTTGACTCAAGAGGGTGGGTATTTGGTCGGTACATTGGAGCATTTAAGCACCTACGCTTTAGTGGGAGATAATGCGCCATCCGCTCCAACATATACTGTTTCGTTTGATGCGAACGGCGGCACGGGTACAATGGTAGACGTAACCGGTATTTCCGGCGAATATACTCTCCCTGAAAACGGCTTTACTGCTCCCGATGGCAAGCAGTTCAAGGCTTGGAGCGTTGGAGGTGTAGAAAAGGCAGCTGGCGACAAAATTACTGTTACTGCCGATACAACCGTAATAGCAACGTGGGAGAATATTAATGTTTCACCTTCTAACCCTGACAATCCTCAGACTGGCGATAACAGCAATCTTGGATTGTGGGTGTTCCTCTTAGTATTGAGTTCCTGTTCAATGATTGCTTTGCTCGTTATTGATAAAAAGAAAAAAATCGCAAAATAACCAATCGCTTTGCCCCGTTGGGAGCGCAGTAAATTCTGCATTTCCAACGGGGCTTTTTTCGTTATATCAGGTCTTTTATGGCTTCTTTTAATTTCATAAGCGCCTTTTCACATTTTTTGTGTGCGGTATTGGCGGAGCTGTATTCGTGGTCGGTGGCAATATCGGTATACATCATCGGCTTGATGGGTTTCTTCTTGGGATCGCCGTACTCATCCAAATCGTCAAAATCCATATAGGAGGTACTGTGACATTCAAAGCAGAAGCCGAGCCGTTGGGCGAGCATCATTCGCTCGGTGTATTCGAGCTTGTCATAGGCATCCCACAGACGGGCGTAAAGCTCACCCTTCATATACAGCGTGTATGTGTCGGAGGTAGTATCGGGGTGTGCTTCCTCGGTGGTTTCCGCTTCGTCATCCTCCGCATACTGCTGATATAGGTCAACACGATTTTCATTGAGCAAGCCGCCGAGCAGAATTTCTTTCGTGTCATCGGTGGTTTCATCAATCTCTGCGGCAACCGCTTCAATCGTAGCATCGGCATAACTGCGGTCATATTTATCCCATACCGCCATTGCTTTGCGGAGCTTGGCATATTCCGCAAGACTTTGTACTGTAAAGCCTGTCCGCATAGAACGGATATAGTCAAAGATTTCACGCTCTGCATAATACTCTTTGAACGAAACAAAGGATGCGCCGCCATCGGGCGTGTATTTGGCAAGAGCTTTGAGCAGTCCTGCTATATACGCTTGCTTCAGATCGGCAAAATGCTCTTGCATAAAGAACTGCCGCATATAGCTTTGCACATTCTTATTGAGCGTTTTTTCATAATAATGAAGAAACCAAGAAAGGTAACGCTTATCCTTCTCTTTGAGATAGGTTACGATATATTCCTGCAAATCCCACTTCGGCGGTGCCGGAACAATGCGGTACATATTCAGATCCATTTCGTCAATATACGTTTCTTTCACGGCACTCACCTCCAATCTGTGTTATTTGCCGATTAATCGTCTGTCCGCTTCGGCGTATAGTTCTTCGCGTATCATATCCGCTTCATACTGTCCGTTGGCATAATCAGGATCGGCCTTTGCTCGTTGCATACGTTCTTTGGCAACGGCAAGTGCGGCGTTTGTGAGAATATCATCGTGCTTGCCTCGTTTGCGCTCCATACGAAGTGCCGAGCAACGGTTTTTGTAAAGACGGATAATAGGGTTGGCATCGGCATATTCTTTTCGGTTAATCCTTGCAGCATATTTTCGGCAAGTGATGGCTTTGCCCTTCAGCTTGAACGGGGCATATCCGGTGCAATATTTTTGCCTTGCCGCAGAGGTCATAAGGAAATACTTTTTGCAGATACCGCATTGTCTTGGATAATGTCCGTGATGTAAGCCCTCAAAGAAGTCGGTAATCACAAAACTGTAATAGCTGTCAAAATACAATCGGCGGGCAAGGGTTTCCGCTTTGCTTCGGGTAGATTTTAATATAGGTACATATTCCGTTGTTACGGGGAACGGTACAGAGCTGAATATTTCCAACGCTATCGGGAGCAGATGTTCCTCGTCAAAGCGATCTACTTCATCTACACGGCTTGCAAAGGTTTTAAGTTGCTTAAAGGCTTTCATCAGGTCATCCCTAAGACCGTCGTAAAATGCAAGTGTTTTCTGAACTTCACTCAGCAAAGCGGCGGACTCCTTGAAAAAAGTATCGTCGAATTCTTTTGGCAGGATATTGAACATTGTTTGTCCTTCATCCATAGCCATCACTTTTGAACGGCGCTGAAAATACTCAACGATTCTATTGCCGTTTTCCTCGGTAAAAAGCTGTGCTACTCTGTTACGCTCAGCATCTACATCGAGCATATCAAAAGGTTTTAACCAAGGGAGAGCATTAAATATATTCAATATATCTGCACCGGCTCTTAAAAATTTAGGCACATACAAATATCCTCTTTCCAAAGAACGCTCTAAAAGCCAGTTATCACTTGTAAACACGATGATCCTTGCGGCGGTATCATTGATATAATATTGTGTCAGCAGATGCACTGCAAAAGTTCCCGCAGGATAGCTCTTGCCGCCGATATGCACTCTGCCGTCACGATAATCGGCGCTGAAAAAGCTGATTTTATCCATATTCCGCTATACCTCCATACTAATTCTATCAAAAGAAGTGTCCCATAAAACTCCCTTTGGCTTATCGGGACGAAAAAAGATTTTCAAAATATTTTTCTGAGTATTTTTGTTTTCGCATAGTATTCTTTTTATTATTATATCATAAAAACGCCGTAATTACAAGGTGTTCACGGTGTTACGCTTTTTGATTTCTATGTGTTATCCTACTTTTCCAAGAACTCGTTTTCGTGTGTATTAAAATAAGTGAGGGAGCGAGAACCTCACAACACTCAGGGCATTGCCGTCGGGAAACCGGCGGCTTTTTTGTTGCCTGAAAACAAAAGGAGGAAAAGTCTATGATGAAGATCACCCCAAAGCAAGTGGAGAGAGTTCACCGCCTTGTCAGAGAGCTTTGTGCAAACTGTGACGAGGATGGCAACTGCATCTTGCTTGACGACGGCGAAACACACCGCTGTGTGCAGCTTATCTCTATCTACGGTATCTACTGCAATTATTTCAAAGAAGCGGTACTGCCCAGCGACAGGGAACTGTATGAGCAAATCAAGAAAATCAACAAATCAAAGTAAGAAAAGGAGAAATGTAAAATGAAGAAATTTAATGAAATGTATGTTATCGGTATTGATCACGGGTATGGAAATATGAAAACGGCGAACTGCTGTTTTAAGACCGGACTTCTTGTCTACGATGCCGAGCCGCTGTTTACGGGAGATATGCTCGTTTATGACGGCAAATATTATTTGATCGGGGAAGGACACAAGGAGTTCCTTCCCGATAAAATCCGTGATGAGGATTATTATATCCTCACCCTTGTTGCCATTGCAAAGGAGCTTCAGCGTGAAAAGCTCACCGAAGCAAAGGTTATCATTGCCGCAGGCTTGCCCCTAACTTGGACAAGCGGACAGAAAAAGGACTTTGCCGCTTATCTCAGTAAAAACAAAGAGGTCTGCTTCACCTATCAGAAGGTGGATTTTCATATCACGGTTGAGGGTGTCCGTATCTATCCGCAGGGGTACGCCGCCATTGCCGACTTTGCCACCACAATGAACGGAGTCAATATGGTTGCGGATATTGGCAACGGCACGATGAACGTTCTGTATATGATAAACGGCAGACCGCAGGCGGGAAAGATGTACACCGAAAAGTTCGGCACTTATCAGTGTACCCTTGCGGTGCGGGAGATGTTTATGCAGAAAACCCAGCGTGAAATCAACGATGCCATTATCGAGGAAGTTCTTATCACGGGTTCTGCCAATATTACTCCCGCTGATCAGAGAATTATCCGAACCATTGCGACGGAATATGTAAAAGATATTTTCCGCAGACTCCGTGAACACGGCTATGACGAGGGTACGATGATGCTGTATATCACCGGAGGCGGCGGTTGCCTTGTAAAGAACTTTTACAAGTTCAATGCTGACCGTGTAAAATTCGTGGATGATATTTCCGCCGCCGCAAAGGGTTATGAGTATATGGCAGAAATACAGCTTAAATCGGGTGCGGCGGTATGAATGATTACCGTATCAACGTAAGATTTCACGCCGATGTACCCGCCGAAAAGAAAGCTGCCGAATATCTGCAAACCCTAAACAAATCCCGCAATAAGTTTATCGTGGATGCCGTCATTGCCTATATGAATAAGGAAAGCACCGATAACGAAGCTCTACTTGAAAATATTCGGCAGATTTTTCGGGAAGAAGTACAGACGGTGGCGGTGGTGTCAGCTCCGCCTACCGCAGTAGTGGTTACGGCAGAACTGACCGAAGAACAGAAAGCGAAGAACGCAAAAAATGTCCTTGCGGATTTAGAAATGTTCGGCTGAGCCAAGATAGCCGATTTTGGCTCAAAAGAGCATTTTTATTGCATCTGCTGTGTCAAAGTGGCTCAATGCACCAAATCAAGAAAACGGTATAACTGTGAGCTTCGCTCCCTCACGGTGCAAGTAACGGAGAATGGAAGATATACGCCAAAAGCGTGTGTCTTACACCGTAACAAGCAGGGAACTTGTACGGCAAGTTCCAAATAAACAGTAAGCGTTTCGCCTACTGTTCACCTTTAGGGACACCCCTAATACCCCGATTACAGAAAGAAGGTATGTATATGAATAGAAATCCAAAAGAAAAGCCGTGCCGGTTATATCTTCGGGTATCTCCGCAGGAGAAAAAGAAGATCGCCGAACTCGCTGAAAGTTGCGGCATCCCTGTCGCTGAATATCTCCGTAAACGGGCATTGGGATACTCTGTGAAAGCAGTAGTTCCCGATGCCTTTTATGTTTTTAACGAGAAATTAAGTGAACTGCTGAACTGTGAGTTATCTCCCGAAACCGAAGCGGCGGCACTGAAACTCTTTGATGATATTTATGCCGAAATCATAGATGCGCCAAAGCAGAGTAAGAAAGAAATCATACGGGAGGTGGCACAATGGCAAGCACAGGCTTCTGGCCCATTAAGTCCCGATTAAAGGAAGTTATCGACTATGCGGAGAACCCCGATAAAACCACCGATAAAAAGTTCTTGGACGAGGACTTGTGGGCGGCGCTCCGTTATATTGAAAACGACCAAAAGACAGACCAAACAATGTATGTTTCGGGTATCAACTGCCCGAAACAAAGAGCCTACCAATGTATGATGGCAACCAAGCGGCGGTATGGAAAGCTCGGCGGCAACGTTGCTTATCACGGGTATCAGAGCTTTGTGGCAGACGAAGTCACTCCCGCCGAAGCGCATCGTATCGGTGTAGAAACGGCAAAACAGATGTGGGGCAAAAACTATGAGGTGGTCGTTACCACCCATCTTAATACGGATAACATTCACAATCATTTCGTGATAAATTCCGTTTCTTTTAAGACGGGCAGAAAATTTGAAAACCATATCCGTGACCACGTGGAACTTCGGCAGATCTCCGATGCAGTCTGCCAAGAACACGGCAAGTCAGTAATACCGTTTACGCATTTTTACAGTAATAAGAAAGCATATTGGGTACAGAAGTCCGGCAAGCTCACCCATCGGGATATGCTACGTCGTGACGTGGACGAAGCACTTTCCAAATGCTGTACCTTTAAGGAATTTGAATATTACCTTAAATGCCTTGGGTACAGATTTGAGCGTGATTTCCGCTATGAACACCCCTCCGTTATAGCAGACGGATGGAAACGGGCGGTGCGCATTTCAGGTCTTGGCGAGAAATACTCACGTGAAGCAATGCGACAAAAGCTCGTTGCCAACCAGCGCCTACCCGAACTGTATGTGCTTATAACTCCCAAATGGAAACGTGCACCGCTGCTTAACTTTGAATACCAACTGCGGCAGGCACAACGGAAAGATACGGTACAGTTATTATTTGAACTGTTTATTGAAATCTTAAAATTCTGCACGGGCAGCAATATCCAAGAAGCGGACAACCGACCTCTCTCACCGATGATGCGGGCAGAGGTACAGAAATTAGATAAATATATCGAGGAATACAAGCTCCTTTGCGACAACCATATTGAGTCGCCAAAGGAGCTTTTGTCATTTCAAGAGAACTTATCTGCCCGTATCTCTGCATTGGAGCAAGAACGGTATGCCCTGCGGCTAAAACTGCGCCGAGTGAAAACGCCCGAAGAAGATGCCGCCCTGAAGGAGCAGGCAAAAGAGATCACCAAACAGATTACTCCCTTGCGAAAGGAATTAAAAGTCGCTCAGCGCATTGAGGAGCATATTCCGAGAATTAAGGAACTGCTTGATGCCGAGCGCAATATCGAACTGAAACACAACGGTTTAACTATTAAGAAAGAACGAGGTTATGAACGATGAAAAACACCAAGAAAAATATATCTATTGATAAATTACACGCATTTGAGAACCATCCCTACAAGGTGCAGGACAACGAGGAAATGGATGCCCTTGCCGAAAGTATTAAGATGCACGGCGTTGTATCTCCCATCATAGTCCGACCACTTGAAAACACCGCAGATGAATATGAGATCATATCCGGACACAGACGGGTTATGGCAAGCAGAAAGGCAGGGATTACGGAAGTCCCTGCCTTAGTTGTTTCCCTTGACCGTGATGCGGCGGCAATCGTGCTTGTGGACAGCAACCTACACCGAGAGCATATTTTACCCTCTGAAAAAGCCTTTGCTTATAAGATGAAAGCAGAAGCATTGGCTCACAAGGGCTACCGCACAGACTTAACCTCGGTGCAAGTTGCACCGAGGTTGGCAACGGAGCAAATTGCAGAGGATGCAGGCACAAGTAAAGATACCATTAAACGCTATATCCGTCTTACCAACCTTATCCCCGAAATTCTGCAATATGTAGATGAAGGGCGCATTTCCTTCACTCCCGCCGTTGAGCTTTCCTATCTGAATGAGCAAGAGCAATATGACCTTTTGGAACAGATGGAACTAAACGATTGCACCCCGTCACTCTCTCAGGCTTGCCGCTTTAAGAAGATGAGTCAAGAGGAAGGGCTGACTCCCGAAGCGATCGCCGCAGTTATGAGCGAAGAAAAAGCCAATCAGCGGGAAATGTTCAAAGTCCCGATGGAGCGTATTCGGCAATATGTCCCTAATGCCAATGCAAAACAGACTGAGGATTTTGTGTTGAAGGCTTGCGAGCATTACCGCAAATTCTTAATCCGTCAGCGCAACCGTGATGAAAGGTAAGGTGAAGAAGATGAAAAAAGTTGATATATTGTTTGATCCAACGGCGGTATATGTAACACCGCCTGAACCCATAGACGAAAATGAGCCTGTTGACCTTGTGGATTATATGATACCCCGCAGTAACGAGCGTGTTTTTGATTACGGCAAGGTGCGCCGCTTTGGTGAAGATACCTTCACTATGAAGATCGGCGGCACGACCTATGAGGTATCCACTCATTTTAACCCCAACGGCAGACAGTGTGTATTTGAACAATTTAAGGAACTGATATTATCCGAGCATCTGCTGTGATGCTTGCACATTGGTAAAAGACAATCGGGCATTGTAAAATATAAATACCCTTTTTGCAATGTCCGGTTGTCGGAAAGGAGATTATGAAATGACAACTGCAAACAATATTAAAGGACAAAATTTAGATATAAACGAAGAATTGATTACCGCCCTCTACTGCCGCCTTTCTGTCGAAGATATAAAAGACGATAAGGATAAAAAGCGTAAAAATAAAGAGGACGAGTCGAACAGCATCAGCAATCAAAAGCAGATTTTACTTGACTACTGTAAGCGGCACGGTTACAAAAACACAATGTTTTTCGTGGATGACGGAATTTCCGGTACGAGCTTTGACCGAAGCGATTTCAACCGTATGCAAAAGATGGTTGAGGAAGGTAAGATTTGCAGAATTATTGTAAAAGACCTATCCCGCTTTGGTCGTGAGCAGGTGGAAGCAGGAAGACTTACTCAGATTGTTTATCCGTCGCTGGGTGTTACCTTCATCTCTATTCAAGAGAATGTAAACAGTACCACCGGCGAAGGTATGGAGATGCTTCCGTTTTATAATATATTCAACGAATGGTATGCGGCGCAGACCTCCAAAAAGATCCGTGCCGTGTGGCAATCCAAGGCAGACAACGGCAAGCGCATTTCCTCTACTGTGCCTTACGGTTATGTAAGGGATGCAGAGGACAAAGAAAAATGGCTGATTGATGAGCCTGCGGCGGCAGTTGTGCGAAAGATATACGAACTGTGCCTTGCGGGGCGTGGCCCGTCACAGATCGCACGTCAGTTGGAAAACGAGCGTGTGTTAGTACCTTCTGCGTACTATGAATCTGTCGGTAGAAAGCACTCGCAAAAAGTTCCGCTTAATCCGTATAATTGGGATCAAGCAACGGTTGTTGGTATTTTGGAAAACAGGCAGTACACGGGATGTGCCGTGAACTTCAAAAGTACCACCGTTAGCTATAAGGTTCACAAGGTTATTCATAACCCCGTTGACCAACAGCAGATTATTCCCAATATGCAGGAACCCATCATTAGCGAAGAAGTGTGGCTGAGAGTACAGGAACTTCGTGAAAACCGCCGCCGTAACACTGCAACGGGCAGAACAAGCCTGTTTTCGGGATTGGTATTCTGTCCCGATTGCGGTGCAAAACTGCACTTCTGTGCGGCAAAGAGTCTGAAGCCAAATCAAGAATTTTTCCGCTGTGCTAATTATAAAGATGGCAGAGGAACTTGCAAAATCCATTATATCCGTAATGTAGCACTTGAAAAAATCGTGCTTGAAGCAATCAGCAATATGGCTGACTTTGTTCGCTGTCACGAGAGCATTTTTCTGTATATGATAGCAAAGAAAAACAAAGCAATGCAAAAGGCTGAATTTGAACGGCTGAAAAAGGCGGTTGCTAACAGCAAAGTGCGCTTGGGCGAATTGGATAAGCTGATGGCAAAACTTTATGAGGATAATGTTCTTGGTCGTGTAACCGATGATTTTTTCCAAATGATGATGAAAAATTACGAACGGGAACAAAAGGAACTCACAAATGCTGTTGCCGATGGGGAGCAAGTGTTGCAATCCTCGGAACAGAAATCTGCTGACACAAGGCTTTTAATCCGTACCTTTAGAGAAATGACGGATATTACGGAACTGACACCGATTATTGTGAATAAGCTGATTGAACGCATTGAAGTTCACAATAACGATAAGTCCAGCGGTCATTGCTATGTAAAAGTGGATATTTACTTCACCGGCGTAGGAATGATCTCAATTCCAAGTGAAGAAGAACTCCTTGCTATGATGGAAGATATACGAAAGAATCCGGAGGAATACCGCCTTGCAGCATAGCAAAAGGAAACGGTGCAACCCCTTTTACGGGGTTACACCGTACCTTACTTAAAATACTTCCTTACGTGGTCTGTCCAAAGCAGCACCCTGTTTTTTTATGTATAAACGTTCACACGTGGTTCATACTACCATTAGCAATGTAACAGGAGGAATGACACGTGAAACACGATGACGAGTATAAGGATGAGGAATTGCCCGTAAAGGCAAGCGGTAAAGGCTTTTACGTGGCGTTGGCCGTGTGCTTGGTGGCGGTGTGCGGCGTGGCTGTGGCCACGTTCGCGGGAGGACTGTCCAAAGCCGAGCCTCAAACGCAGACAACGCGTGCGCTGATCACCACCACAGCGGTGCAGCAGGTGGTGATACCGGCTACCGATGTGAAGGATGATCGCACAACGACGACTGCCATGAAAACCACAGCATCGGTACCGCAAACGACCACCACGGCAGGGGAAGCGTTATTTGTGTTTCCTGCTTCTAACACGGTGGTGCTGCCGTACAGCGCGGAGCTGATCTATTCCGAAACGCTGGGTTCCTGGAACACGCACAACGGTGTGGATTTTGCGGCCGAAGCGGGCTCGACGGTGAAGGCGCCGGCAGGCGGCACGGTGAAGCAGATCTACGAGGACCCGCTGTGGGGGCACGTGATCGAGATCGACCACGGCGGCAAGGTGATCTCGCGCTGCTGCGGTGTGACGGTGCAAGGAATCAAGGTGGGCGACACCGTGAAGGCCGGACAGACTATCGGCACGGTGAGCGAGATCCCCTGCGAGATCGTGGGAGCGACACACGTGCACGTGGAGATCGTGGCGAACGATAAGTACGTGGATCCGCTGCTGTTGATTCGCGGGAAGACCGTAACGGCAGCAACCACGACGGTTACTTCAAAATAACCTGCCCTCGAAACCGGGAAACCGGAACGGCACAAAGGGCGAACAAAAGGGCTGTGACATTCGTCACAGCCCTTTTGTCAGGTTTTAGACAGTTTCATAATAAAGCGGAAGGGAAGCAGCTTGCACAGTACACGGTAGAATTTATAGAAAACTAAATTTGTGTACCAGCGCTTGCCGCGCAGCAGGCGTTTTAGGGAGTGTTTTGCCACCGCTTCGGGTTTGCAGTAGGGAAGAGTCTGGAAGGTTTTGGAGCGGCCGGTAATGGCGGCTACCTCCAAGAACTCGGTAGCCATGGGGCCGGGGCAAACGGCCAGTACCGTGATGCCCCGCGGGCGCAGTTCTTCGGCTAAAGCGTGTGAAAAGCTGGACACATAGGCCTTGGTGGAGCAATAGACTGCCATGCGCGGGGTGGGGGCGTAGGAAGCAATGGAGCTTACGTTCAAAACGCCGCTGCCCTGCTGCATGTACGGTAGGGTGAGATTGGTGATGGCTGTGAGTGCACGGCAGTTGAGGTCGACCATGCCTACCTGAGCGGTTACCTCTTCTTCGGCGAATAAGCCCAGCTTACCGAAGCCCGCATTGTTGATAAGCACCTTTACGGTGGCGTTAGCCTCCTGCAAGGCGGCTTGATAGATGGTGAAGCTTTGGGGGTCGGTGAGATCCAGCGGCAGGCAGCGAAACGCGGTTTCGGGGAATTCGGCGGCTAACGCTTCCAGCCGATCGAGGCGGCGGGCGATGAGCCAGATCTCGTCTAACGACGGCACCTGCGCAACAAGCTGACGCACGTATTCGCGCCCCAAGCCCGACGAGGCACCGGTGATGACGGCAATGTTCATTTGGCAACACTCCTTTACCCCTGTATTATGACATAAAATCTCCATTCTGTAAAGGTTTTTTACTAAACAGCAAAAAGGGGGTTCCATTTTTGAATTTTATATGTTATACTGAAGCATTATAAGGGGAAATGTGAGGTTTTTGCGTATGCAGCAGCCGGTAACCGAAATTCCGGAGGATCGCATCGTCGGCCGAAACGCCGTTACAGAGGCGCTGCGGTCGGGTCGTGCGTTGGATAGCGTATGGATCGCCACGGGCGAGCGAAACGGCAGTATCAACGCCATTCGTGCCAAATGCCGCGAAGCCGGTGTACCGGTGAAGGATGTGGACGTGCGCAAGCTTACCACGGTGGGCGGTGCCAACCATCAAGGGGTCGTGGCGTTTGCTGCCTGCAAGGAATACGCCTCGGTAGAAGATATTCTCCTGCGTGCCGAACAAGCCGGCGAGCCGCCGTTCGTGCTGGTGTGCGACGGCTTGGAGGATGCCCACAATTTGGGTGCCGTTCTCCGCAGTGCCGAAGCAGCGGGCTGCCACGGTGTTATCATCCCCAAACGCCGCTCGGTCGGCTTGAATGCCACGGTGGCGAAAACCTCGGCCGGTGCGGTGGAATACGTGCCGGTGGCGCGGGTATCGAATCTCACGGAAACGCTGCGGCGTTTAAAGGAACGCGGCTTGTGGGTGTACGGCCTGGATATGGACGGCAGCCAATGGTGCCAAACCGATCTTACCGGTGCGGTGGCGCTGGTGGTCGGTTCGGAGGGGCACGGCATCAGCCGCTTGGTGCGTGAACAATGCGACGGAATCCTGTCCCTGCCGATGCGCGGGAATATCAACTCGCTCAACGCCTCGGTCGCTTGCGGCATTATGGTGTATGAGGCGGCCCGACAGCGGTTGGGTATAAAAACAGTGGAGTGACTGCTATGAAGAAGAAAAACAAGGAAGTCCAGGAATATACCGCACGCCACGCAGCGGCGGAGCCCACGGTGGATGAGGAGAAATCCACCACCACGGAGTTCCCCACGGTGGGTGGCGAGGTGGAGGAGCCCACGGCAGCGATCGAGCCGATCAGCGAGCTGATTCCTCCGCCGGCGGAGGAGCCCAAGAAGAAGCGCCGCAAATGGTTTGCATGGCGGAAAAAGGAAAAACTGCTCACGGAAGAACCCGAAGTGCTTGTTGACGATACGGTGCGCGTGTTCGAGGAGTCGGAAGAGGAGATCGAGGAACACACGCGTGAGATCTCGCTTTCGGGAAACGATGACATGGGGAAGACCCGCACCATCGAAATGGCTGAAAGCGGCGGCAGTGAAATGGCCGAGGAGGAGCCTGCTCAGATGATGCTGGACGGCTTTGCCGAGGAAACCGACGAGGAGGCAGAGCCCGAACCGGGTCGCGAAGAAACGCTGCGTCGGATCCGTCAGGAAAAAATTCAAGATTTTTCACAGCGCCGGGAACAGCACGAGCGCGAGTTGGCGGAAGCAGCACAAAACGAAAGTGAAGCGGCACAAGAGGTGGTTCCCGAAACCGACGGCGAGGAAGCCGAGACTGATGAGGATGCCGCGCCGATCCAAGAAACGCTTGACACCGTATCGCTCACCGCGGTACGTCAGCAGCTGCAGCAGCAGGTGCACCGTTCGGGTATTACGCTGCTATTGAGCGTGCTGTTGGAATTTATTCTGTTCGTTATTGCAGCGGTATCGGTGGTATCGCCCGCCATTGCCATTGATCCCATTACCTATCTGGTGATGCATTTGGTGCTGTTTGTGGTGCTGATGGTGGCAAACGGCGCACATCTTCGCCGTGGCTTTACGGCGCTGTTCAAGCAAAAGGCGCTCACCACGGAGGGCGTTATCGGAATTGCGGCGTTGCTGACTGCCGTGCATACCGCACTGCTGGCGCTGAACACCACCGGCGTGGCCGACGGCTCGGCACCCGTGCTGACGGGTATTGTGGGCTTCGGGTTGTTGCTGATGCAGATCACGCACCGTTTGGAGCTCAACCGTACCGTGCGCGATTTCGCCATTTTGTCGTCCAAGGGTGAAAAGCTGGCGGTGAAGCGCATTACCGACGATCTGCTGGCCGAGGAGATCGGCCGTCCTGCGGTGCCGATGGGTGTGCCGCGTGTGGCCTATTTCCGAGTCACCGAAGGAACGGAAGTGTATGCCGAGGAGCAGGGCTACGATCCTGCAGCCGGCTTCTTGCGCTGGTATTTGCCGGTTACGGTGGCGGTGTCGGTGCTGGTTTCGCTGGTGTATCTTATCATCAGCGGTCTTACTTCGTGGATCTTTGCCGTTACGCTGCTGTGCGGCATGCTGGCCATTTCGACACCGATGCTGATGCTGGTTTCGTTGGGTACGGCCCTGTTTGCTGCCGATAAGAAAGCGCGTGAGCTGAAAACGGTGATTGCCGACTATCGCGCTGCCGAGGTTTACGGCAATTCGCACGCAGTGGCGCTGGATGCCATGGAGCTATTCCCCGAAAACAGTGTGCTGCTGCACGGTATTAAGACGTTCTCCGGCACGCGCGTTGACGAAGCCATTTTGGATGCGGCCTCGGTGTCCATCCGTGCGGGCGGGCCGCTGTCGCACGTGTTCCGTCGAATGATCCTGAATAAGGTGGATATGCTGCACGAGGTAGACACCCTGGTGTATGAGCAGGATATGGGCCTTTCCGGCTGGATCAGCGGTCGCCGTATTCTCATCGGTAACCGCAAGCTGCTGGATAATCACGGTATTGACATTCCGTCGAAGGATTACGAGGAGCGCTACGCCAAGAACGGCCGCCAGCTGGTGTATCTGTCGATTGCCGGCGAGCTTTCGGCTATGTTCGTGGTGAGCTATATTGCCGATCCCACGGTGCACCGTATTCTGAAATCGCTCACCGATCGCCGTATTACGCTGCTCATTCGCACCTGCGATCAAAACGTGACGGAGTCGTTGGTGACGTCGGTGTTCGGCTTGAACGGCTATTACGTGGAGCTGCTGAACGCACCTGCCGGTCGTTCGTTCGAATCGCTGGTTACGGGTACCACGGAATCGGAGCCTGCCGAGATCGTGTCCACAGGTGGTGCCTTGGGCATTTTAACTGCCTTGGCGAAATGCCGTCGGTTGCGCACGGGCGTGCGGTTGTTCGCCGTGCTGCAGGCGTTGGTTGGTCTTGCGGGCATTGTGATGATGGCCATTCCCGCCTTGCTGGGCGGTGCGTTGTTCCCGCCGCTGTATGCCATTGAGTATCTGGTGGGCGGCTCGCTGCTGCTGTCGCTGATCGCCCTGCTTTTTGCCAAAAACTAAAGAACGTTTGCTGATCCCCGCGGCTGAAAAGCTGTGGGGATTTTTTTTACATTTTCCTATTGAAATTTCCAATGCTATAGGTTATAATGAATAAAGAACGATCGTACACGTTGAATTTTTTGTGTATTATTGTCAAATTTTTCGTGCGGCAGCCGCATAACGCTGCCGGAAAGGGGAGTCTTTTGTGAAACAGTACAATGCCAAACATATCCGCAACGTCGCACTTGTAGGCCACGCCAGCACGGGTAAGACCTCGCTGGCGGAAGCAATCGCTTACATCACCGGTCTGACCGACCGTTTAGGTAAAGTGGCAGACGGTAATACCCTTTGCGACTTTGACCCCGAAGAGATCAAACGCGGTGCGTCGGTTTCCTTGTCGGTACTCCCCGTAGAATGGAAGGATACCAAGATCAATCTGTTGGATACGCCCGGTTCGTTCGATTTCGCCGGCGGCATGAGCGAGGGTATCCGTGCAGCCGGTAGTGCGGTGATCGTGCTGTCGGGTAAGAGCGGCGTTACCGTAGGTGCCCAAAAGGCGCGTGCTGCGGCCAAGAAAAAGGGCATCGCGCAGTTATTGTTTGTGAACAAGCTGGATAGCGAGCATGCCGATTTCTATCGCGTGTTTGAAGAACTGAAAACCATCTTCGGTCCGGCGGTTTGCCCGCTGGTGGTTCCGCACGTGGTAGATCACAAGGTACAGTGCTATGTGAACCTGCTGGAGTATAAAGCCTACAAGTACGAAAACGGCAAGGCGGTGGAATGTCCCATTCCGGATATGGGCCACCGCTTAGACGGCTTGCGTACCGCCATTAATGAGGCTGTGGCGGAAACCAGCGAGGACTTAATGGAAAAATATTTCTCCGGTGTCGACTTCACGCCCGACGAGCTGATCCTCGGCTTGGCAACCGGTGTACGTCGCGGTGAGATCCTGCCGGTGTATTGCGGTGCTTCGCAAACGATGGAAGGCATCGATCAGCTGCTTAACGGCCTCATGTGGCTGGCGCCGTGGGCGGAAACCGTGGCCGGTGAAACGGGTGTGGATTCCAACGGCGAGCCGGTGGAACTGAAGGTGAACGAGCAGGCGCAGGCGGTGGCTACCGTGTTTAAAACGGTGGTTGACCCGTTTGTGGGTAAGCTGGTGTATTTCAAGGTCGTCAGCGGTACCGTTACGTCCGATTGCACCTTAATGAATATGCGTACCGGTGCCAATGAAAAGTTGGGTAAACTGTTTATGGTGCGCGGTAAAAAGCAGGAGGAAGTGGCGTGCGTGCCTGCCGGTGATATCGGTGCGGTAGCAAAGCTGGCTTCCACCAATACCGGCGATACGCTGTGCGCCCCCGCTCGTCCGGTGGTGCTGCCCGGCGTACCCTATGAGGCGCCCACCCATTCCATGGCTGTGTATGCCAAGAATAAGGGCGACGAAGAAAAGATCGTTTCGGGTCTCAATCGCTTACGCGAGGAGGATCCCACCATTGCACTGGAGCACAACACGGAAACCAAGGAGCAGGTGTTGTCGGGCTTGGGTGAGCAGCATCTGGAGGTCGTTGTTTCCAAACTGAAGAGCAAGTTCGGCGTGGAAGTGCTGCTGCAAAATCCGAAGGTGCCCTACCGTGAAACCATTCGCGGTAAGGTGAAGGTGCAGGGTCGCCACAAGAAGCAGTCGGGCGGTCACGGCCAGTTTGGCGACGTGTGGATCGAGTTCGAGCCGTGCGACAGCGAGGAACTGGTGTTTGAGGAAACCGTGTTCGGCGGCTCGGTGCCGAAGAACTATTTCCCGGCAGTAGAAAAGGGCCTGCGTGACAGTGCGCAGCACGGCGTGCTTGCCGGCTTCCCGCTGGTGGGCGTGAAGGCCACGCTGGTTGACGGTTCGTATCACCCGGTCGATTCGTCGGAAATGGCGTTTAAAACGGCGGCTTCGCTGGCGTATAAGGCCGGTATTGCACAGGCTTCGCCCGTGCTGCTGGAGCCCTACGGTACGGTGTGCGCCTACGTGCCCAACGACAACACCGGTGATATCATGGGCGATATCACCAAGCGTCGCGGCCGTGTGATCGGCATGGAGCCCACGGCAGAGGATCACAGTATCACCTGCATCACCGCCGAGGTGCCCATGGCCGAAATGGGTGATTATTCCAGCATGCTGCGTTCCACCACGCAGGGTCGCGGTTATTTCACCATGGAGTTTGCCCGCTACGAGGAAGCTCCCGCACCGGTGGCACAGAAGGTCATTGCCGAGAATAAGGTGGACGAAGAATAAAATAGCAGACCGGCGGTAAATTTTACCGCCGGTTTTTGCGATTTCTTTTAAATAGGGCTTGCAAAAGAGCAGATTATGAGGTAAAATATAGGCAGCAAAGTATAACGGAGGATTGCAAAATGGTATCTGCAGGTGATTTTAGAAACGGCGTTACTTTTGAAATGGATGGCAACGTATATCAAATCGTTGAATTCCAGCACGTGAAGCCCGGTAAGGGTGCGGCTTTCGTTCGCACCAAGATCCGCAACGTAATTGCGGGCACCGTGGTGGAGCGTACCTTTAACCCCAACGACAAGTACCCGACCGCCTTTGTTGAGAGAAAGGAAATGGAATATTCCTACAACGACGGCGATCTGTACTACTTTATGGATCAGGAAACCTACGAGCTGGTTCCGATCGGTAAAGACATCCTGTCCGACAACTTCAAGTTCGTGAAGGAAAACATGATCTGCCGCGTTCTGTCCTACAAGGGCAACGTGTTTGGCGTGGAGCCCCCGAACTTTGTTGAGCTGCAGGTCACGCAGACGGATCCCGGCTTCAAGGGCGACACGGCTACCAACGCCACCAAGCCCGCCACGCTGGAAACCGGCGCGGAGATCCGCGTGCCCCTGTTCATCGACGAGGGTGAAATGATCCGCGTCGACACCCGCACGGGCGAGTATATGGAGCGTGCGTAAGCACAATTAAGGAGGTTATTGCTATGACGATCACGGAAAAGGTTGCGTATCTCAAGGGCCTCATCGAGGGCATGGAGATCAACGTTGACACCAAGGAAGGCAAGATCCTGAAGGCCATTATGGACGTTCTGTCCGACGTGGCGCTCAGCGTGGAAGATCTGGAAGCCGTTGTTGAGGAAATGGGCGAGCAGGTCGACACCATCGACGAGGATCTGGATGCTCTGGAAACCGATTACTACGATGAGTACGACGAGTGCGATGACGACGATTGCGACTGCGATTGCTGCGAAGGCGAGTTCTTTGAGATCACGTGCCCCGCTTGCGAAGAGGAGTTCATGGTCGACGAAGATACCCTGCTCGACGGCGGTATCGAGTGCCCCAACTGCGGCAAGCCGTTGGAGTTCGAAATCGACGAGTGCGACGACGATTGCGATTGCTGCTGCGACGAGTGCGACGAATAAGTAAAACCAAAAGAGCCACCCGCTTGGGTGGCTCTTTTTTTGTATATGCTTTAAAAGTGCCTTTACTTTTGAATATAAGTGTGATAAAATACAACTATACCACACTACACTTTTATAGTTGATAAATAGTTATATCCGTAAGGGAGAAACTACCTTGGTAAAAGGTGTTTTCTCTTATTCCCTTGCGGATATTTATCGGTGTAGTGTGGTAGCGAAACCGAGGGAAACACTTTTTCGGCACACCCTTCGGGGTGTGCTTTTTTAATTGTGAGGTAAAAAGCTATGAGAAAAAAGCAAATAATTGACGGAACTTGCACACCGTTAACCCCATCAAGACAAGGTCGCAGATGCCTCGGGAATGGTGAGCATCCCGAATATGAATGTTGTTGTGATGAATGCGATTATTATTTGTATTGCTTTCCGCAATATGATTGGCGATTAAAGCGTAACAAGGTTAAAAACTGGATAAAAAAGCATTTATTAAATAATAAAAAAAGCAGGGGATAACCCTGCTTTTTTGCTTGTTAAGCCCGCTTTTCCAGGCATACGACACATTCTATATGTTGGGTGTGAGGGAACATATCGACCGGTTGAATACCGGTAACACGGTAGCCGCCTTGGGTGAGCACGCGCAGGTCGCGCGCTTGTGTTTCGGGATTGCACGAAATATACACCACGCGTGACGGTGCCAGCGTGAGCAGCGATTGCAAAAACGGCATATCGCTGCCGGCGCGGGGCGGGTCCATCACGACCACGTCGATCTTCCCGCCGCTTCCGGCCAGTTCCACCATGTATTCGCCGGCATCGCCCTGCACAAAGGCGATATTCTCCAAGCCGTTGCGGCGGGCGTTCACCCGAGCATCGCGCACGGCATCGCCGTTGAGCTCGACACCCACCACTTGCTTGGCGCGCCCTGCAGCCACGATGCCGATGGTGCCCACGCCGCAATACGCATCGAGCACGGTGTCGGTTTCGGTGATCTTGGCCATGTCCAGCGCGGTGCGATACAGCCGCTCGGTTTGTGTGGGATTGATTTGGTAAAACGAACGCGCCGAAATGCGGAAGGTGCAGCCGCACAGCGTATCTTCAATATACCCGCGGCCGAACAGCACTTCTTCGCGCTCACCCAGCAGCATACTGGTGTGGTGCGGATTGATATTAAACACCACGGTGGTAATTTCGGGGTGACGGCGCAACAGCTCGGCAGTAAATTTCTTTTTTATGGGAAAGATAGGATTGGCACCAACCAGTACCACCATGATCTGTCCGCTTTGAAAGCCGCGCCGCACCAGCACGTGGCGCAAAAAGCCGCGGTGGCTGTCTTCGTTATACGGAAGAATACGGAACGACGGCAGCAGCTTGCGGATGGTAACGACAATGCGGTCGGCTGCTTGGTCTTCAATTTGGCAGGAATCTACCTTGACGATGCGATGCGAGCTGGATTGATAGACACCCGAGATCACCTCGCCGCTGCGGGTGAGGCCAAACGCCGCCTGCACCTTGTTGCGGTAGTAATACGGCCGCTCCATGCCGAGAATGGGGGCGACACGGTGATATTTGCCCAGTAGCGATACCACGGTTTCCTGCTTGTATTTTAACTGGCGCGCGTAGTCCATGTTCTGCAGCTGGCAGCCGCCGCACTTGCGCGACAGCGGGCAGCGGGGCAGGGTGCGCGGTGTGTCGCTCATTGTTTTCCCTCCACGAAATAGGTGGCTTCCATATCGGCGACCGACAGCGCAAACGCCAGCGGGAACATTTCGAACGCTTTGCCCACGTTGCGTTCGTCCTCGGTACCGGCGAAGCCCATGTGATAGCGAATGGCAAAGGCTTCCTCCCGCGTGAGGCGCATATAGCCCGACAGAATGTACACCGATTTTTCGCCGTGGCCGTAGGGAAGCTGATCGTCGAATTCAAAGGTATCTACCGTTTCCCATTTGCCGTCGCGCTTGACGTTGCGGGTGCCGGGACGGTACACGTTGATCTTGCATACGTCGTGCAGCAGCGACACGAGAGCAATGCTTTCCTCGCTGAATTGCAGGCCGTAGGTGTTGTTCACGCGGTTCAGATAGCTTACCAAGCAATCGTACACGTTCAGGCTGTGCTCACACAAGCCGCCCTTGTGGGACAAATGAAACCGCGTACTGGCAGGCGCTTCAAAAAAATCGCTGGCGTTGGATTGCAGATACTCCAGAAATTTATCGGCACCTTCGCGGTGAATGTGTTGTTTGTACACCTCAATAAAGCGTTCTTTGGCTGACATACCGCCACGTCCTTCCCAAAACGAAACTCTTTTTTCAAGTATACCGCTTTTTTGCGATTTGTGCAACAGAAAACCGCAAATTATGGGTGACAAAAGCATACCATTGGTGTATAATGAGAGGGTATTCTGATGGGAGGCATCTGCTATGAAGTTTTTAAAGGCATGTTTGGTTCCGTTCAAGGGGTTCCTCATCGGCTCGTCGATGACGGTGCCCGGTGTCAGCGGTGGCACGATGGCCATTATTTTGGGCATTTACGATCGCTTGATCGCGTCCATCAGCCATTTTGGTAAGGATATCAAGCGCAATCTGTGGTTTTTGGCCAAGTTTTGCTTGGGCGCGGTAATTGGCTTCTGCGCGTTGGCCTCCACCATTGGCTGGTTGCTGGAAACCTATCCGATCCCGGTGTCGTTCTTCTTCTTCGGTGCCATCGTGGGCGGTATTCCGGCACTCTATCGCAAAACCAAAGAGTCGAAGTTTAAGGTTTCGTCGGCGCTGTATATTCTGTTGGGTGTGGCCATTGTTCTGGGCATCGGTATGCTGCCGCAGGGTTTGCTGCCTGCCACGGGAAACTTAACGCTGGGAAGCCTGTTGGTGTGGCTGGTGGCCGGACTGGTGGTATCGCTGGCGCTGATCTTGCCGGGTATCAGCACATCGCACATGCTGTTGGTGCTGGGCATCTACGGTACCATGTCGGGTGCCATCGACACGGTGGTGGCATGGCTGAAATCGCTGCTTGGCGGCCCCGCGGTGAGCGGTGTGGGCGAGGCGGTAACCTTCTTGGCGCTGCTCGTGATCTCCACGCTGCTGGGTGTGATGCTGATCACGCGGCCACTGGAATGGACGATGAATAAATTCCCGCATCAGACCTATTGCATCATTATGGGCTTTGTGGTTGGCTCGCTGGCGGATATTGCGGGCGATATTGTGTGGCCTGCACTGCAGGTACAGGCCTCGGCCGGTGCGTGGATCGTAACGGCCGTGGTGTCGGTGGTAACGCTGGCGGCGGGCTTGGCCGGTATTTTGTATCTTTCGAAGTTCTCAGACGATTAAACAGGGAGTGATCGTGGTGGATCGTAACGAATTTTTTAACTCGCTCGGCGGCAAGGCTGTGGCGGTTTGCGGTATTGGTCACAACAACCTGTCGGTGATCTATCAGCTGTTGGAAAAGGGTGCCGTGGTGACGGCGTGTGATAAGCGCACGCGTGAGCAGCTGGGCACCGTGGCCGACGAGCTGGAGGCTGCCGGGGCAACGCTGTGCTTGGGTGAGGCGTATTTGGACAATTTGGATGCTGCGCTCATTTTGCGCACACCGGGCATGAAGCCCTATCTGCCGCCGTTTGAAGCGGCGCGGGCCGCGGGGAAGACCGTCACCTCGGAGATGGAGCTGTTTTTTGAGCTGTGTCCGGCGCCCATTTATGCAGTGACCGGCTCCGACGGTAAGACCACCACGACCACGTTGATTGCGGGGCTTTTGTCGCAGGCGGGGCAAACGGTGCATCTGGGCGGAAATATCGGCAACCCGATGTTGCCCGCGGTGGAAACGGTGCAGCCGTCGGATAAGGCGGTGGTGGAGCTGTCCAGCTTCCAGCTGACGATGATGACACAAAGCCCACAGGTGGCTGTGGTGACCAACGTGGCCCCCAATCATTTGGACTGGCACGCCGATATGCAGGAATACATTGATGCCAAAGCAAACCTGGTGGCGCATCAGCAGCCCGGCGACCGTGCTGTGCTGAATGCGGATAACGAGCACACGGCGGCGTTTGCAAAGCTGTGTCGCGGTGACGTGTGGTGGTTCTCGCGCCGTCATCCCGTGGAGCGCGGCGCGTATTTGGGCGAGGATGGTGTGCTGTATATCACCGATGGGACTACCACGGTGCCGGTGCTGCCGGCATCGGAGATTCTTATTCGCGGTGTGCATAACATTGAAAATTTCTTGGCGGCGTTTGCGGCCACCTATGGGGTGGTTCCTCTTGAGGTCATGGCCGATTTTGCGCGCACCTTTGGCGGTGTGCCGCATCGCTGTGAGCTGGTGCGCTGTCGCGGTGGCGTGGAATGGTATAACGATTCCATCGGCAGCAGTCCTTCGCGCACCATTGCGGGCTTGGAGGCGTTTGACCGTAAGGTGATCCTTATTGCCGGTGGGTACGATAAGCACATTCCTTACGATCCGTTAGGGCCTGTGGCGGCAACCACCGTTAAGCACGCCATACTGTTGGGCGCAACGGCGCCTGCCATTGAAGCCGTGCTGCGGCGCGATGCGGCCGAGGTGCCGATCACGCGGGTGGCTTCCATGGAGGAAGCGGTGCAAACAGCCGACAGCTTGGCAGGCGAGGGGGATATTGTGTTTTTATCGCCCGCCAGTGCCAGCTTTGATATGTATAAGAATTTTGAAGAACGCGGCAATCATTTCAAACGATTGGTGCAGGAGTTGACGTAAATGGAAGCATTGTTACAAGAGCTGTGTGCGGCCGCCGGCGTGAACGGCGTATCGCAGGCAGCAGAGCTGCTGGCGAGCAAGCTGGCAGCATACGTGCCGCAGGTGCACACCGATGCCATGGGAAACGTGTGGGGCGTGCGGCCGTCGGGCAATGAAAACGCACCCACGCTGCTGCTGGAAGCACACGTGGATGAGATCGGCTTTATCGTGACCGACGTGCTGGATAACGGCTTTTTGCGGGTAGCGCCCTGCGGCGGAGCCGATGCGCGCACGTTGGCTGCGCAGCCGGTGGTGGTATTGTGTGAGCCGCCGCTGAACGGTGTGTTTTGCTCCACGCCGCCGCATCTGTCGGGCGGTGACGAAGCGTTGCTTAAAATAGAGGAGCGAGGTATCGACGTGGGCTTGCCCGCCGATGAGGCGCGGGCGCGTATTCCCTTGGGAACGCGGGTGATGTTTGCTCCGCGGTTCGACCGCTTGTTGGGCGACCGTGTGTGTGCCAAAGCGTTGGATGACCGTGCCGGTTGCGCGGCGATCCTGCGCACACTGGCGCTTGTAAAAGACAAAGCGTTGCCGTGGAACGTGGCAGTGCTGTTCTGTGTTCAGGAGGAACTGGGCACGCGCGGTGCAGGGCCTGCGGCATTTGCGCTGGAACCCGAAGCCGCCATTGCAGTGGACGTAAGCTTTGCCCACACGCCCGATGCGAACCGTGCTACGTGCGGCGTGTTGGGCGGCGGTGTGATGCTGGGTGTATCTCCCGTGCTGGATGAAGCGATCACGAAGCAGCTGCGCACCTTGGCGCAGCAGCACGATATTCCGTTGCAATACGAGGGTATGGGCGGCAAAACAGGAACCGATGCCGATGCGATCACGGTGGCCCGTGCGGGAATTCCCACGGGGCTGTTGTCCATTCCGTTGCGGTATATGCACACGCCCGTTGAGGTGGCATCGCTTTCGGATATTGAGGCGGTGGCTGCCTTGATGGCGGCGTTTGCCGAGGAAGGGACGGTGCAGGGCAATGCGTGAATCGGTGTTACACATTAGTGCGCTGTGCGGCATTTCCGGCCGTGAAACTGCCGTGCGCGAGTACGTGCTGAACGAATTAAAAACAGCGGCTGCCGTGCGTTCGGTGCAGGTGGACCGCTTGGGCAACGTGCTGGTCGAGCTGCAGGGTGAACAGCCGGCGCCGCAGCGCGTGTTGTTTGCGGCACACATGGACGAGGTGGGTGCCCTGGTTACCGATATTACGGACGAAGGATACCTGCGGTTTGCCTGTGTGGGCGGCATGGTTCCCGAGGTGCTGTTTGCCCGCCGTGTGACGGTGAACGGTCACGTGGGTGTGATCGGTGGCAAAGCCGTGCATCAGTGCAGCGGCGACCAGAAAACAAAGGTGCCCGCTAAAGAGGATATGGTAATCGACATTGGCGCTGCAAGCCGTGCCGAGGCTGAGGCTGTGTGTGGCGTGGGTGATGCGGTGTGCTTTGCCGACGAAGCGGCAGCACTGGGCGGTGAGCGCTTTAAATCCAAGGCGCTGGATGACCGCGTGGGCTGTGCGCTGTTGTTGGCATTGGCGAAAACCAAGCCGAAGTATGACGTAACCTTGGCGTTTACCGTGCGTGAGGAGATCGGGTGCATGGGTGCCGGTGTGGCCGCGTTTGCCGTGCAGCCTGCCATTGCGGTGGCAATTGATGCGACCACGGCATCGGACATTATGGAGGTCCCCGAAGCCAAGCGCGTGTGCCGCATGGGTGGTGGTCCGGTGGTGTCGTTTATGGACCGTGCCACCATGTACGATAAAGGCTTATTTGATGAAATCTTCCGCTTGGCTGACGAGCACGGTATTGCCATACAGACCAAGCACATGGTATCGGGCGGTAACGATGCTTCGTCCATGCAGGTGGCGGGTGCCGGTGCTCGCGTGGCAGCGGTGTCGCTGCCGTGTCGGTATATCCATTCGCCGTCGTGCGTGCTGGATGAAAAGGATATTCGCGAAACTTATCGTCTGTTAGACGTAATGATGAACACGCTGCCCGCGTGGGACGGTGCGCTGTGATACGGCTGGTGGAAGCGCTGCCGCCGCAGCAGGGTGATGAGTTGCTCTTGTGCCGTGTGCAGGCGCTGTGGGAGTGTTACGGTGCCGTACCGTTCATTCGCTATTACGTGGGCGACAGCGGCAGCGTTGCCGCGTTGTTCGACGGACAGGCCTTGGTGTATGCCGTGCCCGAGGAGCGCGAGGAGCTGGCGTGGTTCGTGGCGATGCAGCCCGATATAACGTCGCTGTTATCCGACCCCGATACCGCGGCAGCGGTGGCAGCCGCATGGCAGGGTGAGGTGGCTACCTATCCCGTTATGCGCTACGAGGCTCAAAACGGCGCGCCTGCGGCAGAGCTTGCTCACGTATCTCCACGGGAGTTATACGCCTTTTTACAGCCGATTTTCCCACATTTAGCCCCGTTTGACGTGTGGTACCCCGATATTTGCTTCCGCGAGCGGCACGGCTTTTGCCGCAACGTAGCGGTTTGCGAGGCGGGAATTCCCATCTCGTCGGCCATGACGGTGGCGGAATGGCAGGGCGGCGCGTTGATCGGCGGTGTGGCAACCACACCGGTGTACCGTCAGCGCGGCTTGGCAGGGCTGTGTGTCGGCTCGTTGGCGACAGCGCTGCAGGCAGAAGGCAGGCAGGTGTATATTTGCCCCAAAAATGACGGTGCCGAGCGGTTGTATACCAAGCTGGGCTTCGTTACGTGCAGCATGATTGCACAAACAGAAAGGACTTAACAACATGCAAACTGCGTTTTTTACCATTGATCCGCGCTTGCAGGCGGCCGCCGATGCGGCGCTTGCCGATGCGAAAGAGGCGTTTGAGCGTATTGAGGATATTGCCGATTACAATCAACAAAAGGTGCTTGCGGCGTTTATTCACCATCAGGTGAGTGAATCGCATTTTGTGCCCACCACCGGCTACGGCTACGGTGACCGTGGCCGTGAGGTGCTGGAAGAGGTGTTTGCCGAGGTGCTGGGCGCTGAGGACGCGTTGGTGCGGCACAGTATTTTGTGCGGCACACACGCCATTACGGTGGCGTTGTTTGGTGTGCTTCGTCCCGGTGACGTGTTGCTTGCCGCTACGGGTGCGCCGTACGATACACTGCTGGGTGTGATCGGTGCCGACAAGGCCAGCGACGGCTCGCTTGCGGAATACGGTGTGGGCTACCGCGAGGTGCCGCTGGGACCCGATGGGTATCCCGATCACGAGGCCGTTTGTGCGGCGTTGCGTGAGGAGCCTGCGGTGAAGGTGGTACATATTCAGCGTTCGCGTGGGTATAATTTGCGGCCGTCGCTCACGGTGGAGCGTATTGGCAAACTGATTGCCGCCATTCGCTCGGTGCGCCAGGATGTGATCGTGTTTGTAGATAACTGCTACGGTGAATTTGCCGAAAAGTGCGAGCCCACGGCGGTGGGAGCCGACTTGATGGCGGGCTCGCTGATTAAAAATCCCGGTGGCGGCATTGCCGAAAACGGCGGCTACATTTGCGGTCGCCGCGAGCTTGTGGAAAAGTGTGCCTATCGGTTAACCACTCCCGGCCTTGGCAAAGAGGTGGGGGCTTCGCTGGGGCATAATCGCACCATGTTTATGGGCCTGTTCCAAGCGCCGCACGTGGTGGGTGAGGCAATGAAGACCGCCGTGTTTGCCGCCTCGTTATTTGAGCGATTCGGCTATTGTTGTACACCTGCGGCAGCCGAGGCGCGTGCCGATATTATTCAGGCCATCCAAATGCGCGAGGCAGCTCCGCTCATTGCGTTCTGCCAGGGTATTCAAAGCGGTGCGCCGGTGGATGCGTTCGTGACCCCCGAACCGTGGGATATGCCCGGCTACGATAATCAGGTGATCATGGCGGCAGGTGCGTTTACGATGGGCTCGTCCATTGAACTGTCGGCCGATGCGCCGCTGCGTGAGCCGTTTGCGGTGTATATGCAGGGCGGACTTAACTTCTCGTCCGGTCGCATCGGGGTGCTGCTGGCGGCACAGAAGATGCTGGATAACGGCGTATTAACAATATAATGAAAAGCAGCGTTGGAACACCAACGCTGCTTTTTTTACTCGTTTTGAAGATATTTACGGCGGGTGGCAATGCCGCCCCGAATGTGCCGCTGGGCCTTGTTAATATCCAAAATTTGCCGCACCTCGCTGTAAAGCTGCGGATTGACGGTTTGCAACCGATCGGACACGTCTTTGTGCACCGTTGATTTGCTGATGTGAAACTTTTTGGCGGCAGCCCGCACGGTGGCTTTGTTTTCCAGTATGTATTCGCCCAGCTGTGTGGCGCGTTCCTCCACGGCACCCTTCATAGCCATCACCTCATATACGTAGTTCTGTACACTATATGCGGTGTGATGGCTGAGTATGCCTTACATTGCCGTGGCGTTGCGGCGAATCTCGCGAGGGGACATGCCCGTGTGCAGCTTTAGGATCTTACGAAAATATGAAGTCGAGCTGAAATGCAAAAGATCGCTGATCTCTTGAACCGATTTATCGGTGGTGGTGAGCAGTATTACAGCCTTTTCGCACAGTACCTCTCGGCGCACGGTGTTGGGCGTTTTGTTGCCGCATGCCTTAAACACGGTGTACAGCGACGATTCGCTGATGCCCAAAGCGCGTGCCAGCCGCGTAGCGGTGATGGCAGGGTCGGCAATGAGCTGCTGTCGCGCAGCGCGATAGAGCTGTTCGTTGCGGTTGGGGGCATCGGTCTGCATCGACGGCAATAGCGCGGCAAGCAGTGTGTAAAATGCACCCAACGTTGCACTGTTGGGGTTAAGGCCCAAGGGCAGCGCCTGCAATCGAGCTTTTAGCTCGGGGCTGCAATCCACGATCTGCAGAGCGTAGGGGCTTTGTGCCGCCTCGGGGAATTGCTGGAATCCGAACGATAAAAAGCGGATCTCGGGCTTGCCGTACCAGTAGGATTGGTAGGGCAAGCCTTTGGGAATGTAGAACACGTCGCCCGTGTTCGCGTGGATGGTGCCGCGTGGCGACGTGATGCGACAGCTGCCGCACAGCATATAGGCAACGTAATGCTCGGGTGAGCCGCCGCGGTTATCGGAGTAGTGGTAGGTGTTGCGCAAGATCTCGTAAAAACGATACGGATTGGAGAAAAGTGTGTTATCCAACAGTGATACACCGCCATTTCTTACAGAAAATTACCTCATTAATTATAGGATAGCATATTTTATTGTGGATTGCAAGGCGGTATAATCAAGTTGGGTGATGCAAATGAACAGCAATAACATTGTTTTTACAAAACCGAACACCGCCGAATTGGTGGCCGAGCCCGTGCGTGCTCCCGCCGCCGATGAGGTGGTGGTGAAGCTGGCGGTGTCCACCATCAGCAGCGGCACCGAGCGTGCCAATCTGGTGGGCGACCCTGTGGTGAGCATTTACAGCACAGGCGAGGAGCCGGCGGTGTTCCCGCGCCGTTGCGGATACAGCTCGTCGGGTACGGTGGTTCAGGTGGGCGAGGGAGTGACCTCGCTTGCTGTGGGCGACCGCGTGGCACTGGCGGGCAGCACGCACAGTCAATACGTTACCATTGCGGCGAAGAACGTGTACCCCATTGGTGAGCTTTCGTTTGAAGAGGCGGCGTTGTTTTACATTGGCACCTTTCCGTTGGCCGCCATACGCAAGTGTCGCTTGGAATTGGGTGAGAGTGCGCTTGTGATGGGCTTGGGTGTACTGGGCTTATGGGCCGTGCCGCTGCTGAAAGCGGCAGGGGCGGTGCCGGTGATCGCTGCCGATCCGTTGCCCGAAAAACGTGAAAAAGCGTTGGCCTGCGGTGCCGATTACGCACTGGATCCGTTGGCAGCCGATTTTGCCGACACCGTCAAGCAGTTAACAGGCGGCGGCGCGAACGTGGGTATTGAAGTAACCGGCGTGGGTGCCGGCTTGAACGGAATTTTAGATTGCATGGCACCGTTTGGACGTGTGGCGCTGCTGGGCTGTACGCGGCACAGCGATTTCAGCGTGGATTACTACCGCAAGGTGCACGGCCCCGGCATTACGCTGGTGGGGGCTCACACGCAAGCGCGGCCGAAGCAGGAGTCATCGGCCGGCTGGTGGACTCAAAGTGACGATATGCAGACCTTGAAGCGGCTGTGTGAACAGCGTCGGTTTTCGCCGTCGGTGCTGGTGGATGAAACACATTCTCCGCGTGAGGCGGCCGCGGTGTATACGCGGTTGGCAACCGAAAAAGCGTTTCCTGTGGTGCAATTCGACTGGAGGGACTTACTATGAGAAAGGTGCGTATCGCACAGATCGGCACCAGCCAAAACAGCCACGGCGCTTCCATCATCAGATCGCTTGTGAAGCAAAGTGAGCTGTTTGAGGTTGTCGGGTACGTGCTCCCTGAAAACGAACGTGAGAAGTTTCCGGGGAGCATGGCGGCGTTTGACGGCCTGCGCGAGCTGACACTGGACGAGGTGCTGAACGATCCCACGGTGGAGGCCGTTACGGTGGAAACCGAGGAGATCTATCTAACCAAATACGCCTTGCTTGCCGCGCAGCACGGAAAGCACATTCACATGGAAAAGCCGGGTGGTATTGAGCCGACTGCTTTGGAAGAACTGATTGCCGCGGTAAAGGTGGGCGGCCGTGTGTTTCACACGGGGTATATGTACCGCTACAATCCGGCAGTGAGCGAGCTGCTTGAGCGCATTGACCGCGGTGAGCTGGGTGAGATACACAGTGTGGAAGCACAGATGAGCTGCTTTCACACCGATGAGGTGCGCGCGTGGCTGGGCACTTTTCCGGGTGGGATGATGTTCTTCCTCGGCTGTCATTTGATCGACTTGGCGTTGCGTATTATGGGCACGCCCGAAACGGTAACGCCGTTTAACCGTTCTCTGACGCAAAACGGAGCCGAGGATTACGGCATGGCGGTGCTGGGGTATCCGCACGGTACGGCGATCATTAAAACCGATGCGGCCGAAAAAGGCGGCTTTATGCGGCGGCAGTTGGTGGTGACCGGTTCGAAAATGACGGCCGAGATCCGCCCGCTGGAGTGCTTTGGCGAGGAAGGACGGCATTACACCGAGGTGACCTACACCGCGGGCGACGGCTGGACCGATCGCGGTGAAACCGTGCGCAGCGAGCAGTACGATCGCTACGACGGTATGATGGCAGCCTTTGCCGCGATGGTGCGCGGCGATAAGCAAAACCCCGATACCTACGACTATGAATTGACTCTGTACAAAACGATCTTACAATGCTGTGGAGGTTAAACCGATGAAAGCGATTTTAATTAACGACGACAAAAGCCTGCGCTGGGACAACGTGCCCGATCCCGTGATGGGAGCCGATGACTGCCTGGTAAAGATCGAGGCGGCGGCACTCAACCGCGCCGATCTGATGCAACGCGAGGGCGATTATCCGCCGCCTCCCGGTTGCCCCGAATGGATGGGGCTGGAGATTGCCGGCACCATCGTGGCGATGGGCGAGGAGGCGGTTGCCAACTCCTCCTGGAAGGTAGGCGACAAGGTGTGTGCGTTGCTTGGCGGCGGCGGATATGCGCAGTATGCCAACATTCGTTACGATATGCTGATGCCTGTGCCGAAGAACTGCACGATGGTGGAAGCGGCGGCTATGCCTGAGGCGTTTGCTACAGCATATCTCAATCTCTTCATGGAGGGCGGCCTGCAGGCAGGAGATACCCTGCTGATGAACGCCGGTGCCAGCGGCTTGGCCAGCGTGATCATTCCCATGGCCAAAGCGTTTGGTGCCCGCGTGATCACCACGGTGTTGTCGGACGAGATCGCCGCCTCTATTGCGCATTTGAAGGCTGACGTGGTGGTGAACACCACCAAGCAGGACATTGCCGAGGTGCTGAAGCAGCAGCTGGACGAGGGACATCCCGTGGACGTGGCGATCGACTGCCTGGGCGGTGAGATCATGGGCAAGTGTATTCATTACTTAAAGCACGGTGCTCGCTGGATCATGATCGCGGCGTTGGCCGGTCAAAAAACCGAGATCGACTTGAAGAACATTTACGTGCGCAACGTGCGCATCATCGGCAGCACGCTGCGTTCGCGCACGCCGGCGGTGAAGGCGCAGATCTTGGCCGATCTGGTGAAAACGGTGTGGCCCAAGGTGGAAAGCGGCGAGGTGAAGCCCACTATCTACAAGGTGCTGCCCATTACCGAGGCCGAAGCCGCACACGATATTCTGTATCGCGGCGAGAACGTCGGCAAGGTCGTTTTAACGGTCGAATAACGAGTATAAGAAAAGCACCGCTCTCCATCTGGAGAGCGGTGCTTTCTATTGTGCTGTAATCAGCGTTTTTTAGCCTTCTTAGCAGGTTTCTTGGATTCGCTGTATTCCACCCACACGGCCCACAGGGGCGTGCACAGGAAGGTGGTGGAGTAGAAGCCGGCGATAACACCGACCGACATGGGCAGCGCGAAGCTGACGATGGAATCCATACCGGTGATGAGGGCCACCACAGCCACCGTACCAATGGCGATCAGCGTGCAAACGCTGGTGTTCAAGGTACGGGTGAACGACTGGCTCAAGCTGAGGTTGACGATCTCGGTGATGGGAGTCTTCTTGTCCATCTTCTTGCGGTTTTCACGGATGCGGTCATAGATAACGATAGCATCGTTCAGCGAGTAACCGAGAATGGCAAGAATAACGGCCACGAAGTTATCGTTCAGCGGAATGCGGAAGATAACGAACACGAAGTAGGCAATGAGAATATCGTGCAGCAGAGCGGCCAACGCCAGCACCGCGGCCGATACACCGCCGATGTTGCGGAAGCGCAAGCCGACGTACAGCACCACCAGCAGCGAAGCCAGCGCGATGGCGACCAAGCACTTCACAAAGAAGGTGCGGCCGTAGGAGGCTTGCAGAGAACGGCGCTCACCCGAAACGGTGATCTTGTTATCGGCAAAGGCCTTTTCCAGCGCTTCTTCCACAGCGGAGATGGTGTCGAGCTCGACGGCATCGGTTAAGGTGATCATGATGCTGCCGTCGCCCACGGTGACCGTGGACTCGGGAAGTTCATCGTGAACGACCTTTTCCACAGCTTCCTGCGTGAGCTCACCGGTGTAGCTGTAGGGGAGCTCGGTACCGCCGGTGAACGAAATGTCCATTTTGGTACCGAAAATGATGTTGAAGATGAGGCCAACCAGCAAAATCGCTACAGAAACGATGCTGAAGATCTTGCGCTTGGCTACGAAATCAAAGTTTTTCATGCGCGATTACCTCCCAACAGCCAGGGCTTGCGAAGGAACTTGAAGCGGGAAACGGATTTGAGCATCAACCGCGAGCAAGTTACGCCCATGATAAAGTTGAATACGATACCCACGAGCAGCGTGTAGCCGAAGGCGTACACCGCACCGCTGGTGGAAACGGGGAAGAACGACAGGATGGGCTTCAGAATGGTAGCAAAGAAGCTGTCGGGGGGACCGAACACGCCCATCAGAACAATGGATACGATGATAACGGTGATGTTACCGTCGAAGATGGCGGAGAAGGATTCCTTACAGCCGTTCTGGATGGCGCCGTCGATGGTTTTGCCCATGCGGATCTGTTCCTTGATACGCTCGGAGGTGATGATGTTGGCATCGACACCCATACCGATGGACAGGATGATACCGGCAATACCGGGCAGCGTGAGCGTGAAGCTGTTGATGAATCCGAAGTAACCGGATACCGCAGCAATGGAGCCGGCCACCTGACCGAGCAGGCAGATCACGGCGACCACGCCGGGCAGGCGGTAGTATACGATCATGAAGATGGCGATGAGCACAAACGCAATGATACCGGCCAGCACCATGATGTTCAGCGACTCGGCACCCAGCGTGGCAGCCACGGTGCGGGTGTTGGTGGCGCGGATATCGAACGGCAGCGCACCCGAGTTGATGAGGTTGGCCAGCTCGGAAGCTTCGCTGTAATCGGCAAAGCCGCCGGAGATGGTTGCCACACCATCGGTGATGTGAGCGCTGACGGACGGATTGGAAATGCAATCATCGTCGAGCCAGATGGAAATGGTGTAGGTGTTGTTTTTGCCGTTGCCGTTGAGCTTGTACTGCTTTTCGGTGGCATCGGCAAACGCTTTCTTGCCCTTGTCGTTCATTTCCAGCATAACCAGCGGGGTGGAATCGTTTTGATCGAAGCCGGCCTTAGCGGAAGCAACCTGCTCACCGTTGAGCACCAGCTTGTCCTTCGCGGGCTTTTCGCTGGACGAAGAGGTGTCGAGATAGAACTCGAGCATGGCCGTTTTACCAAGCTCTTCGATAGCGGCAGCGGCATCAAAATCGGATTCGCCCTTTTTCCAGGGGAAGCGGATGATGACCTGATCGTTATCAAAGTCGGTGTAGGCTTCGTAGTCGGTAATGTTGTTGGCGATCATACGGCGTACGATGACTTCTTTCATCGACGTGATTTGATCGTCGGTGGCATCGACAACGTCCTCTTCGGGGGCAAACGTAACTTCTACGCCGCCGCTGATGTCGATACCGGTGCGGATGTTGGATGCTCCGCGGATGATCGTGTCTTGCCGGTCGCCGTACTGGGTGTATACGCCGAATAACGACGTGTACGTTAAGGCGAGGATCAGCAAGGTCACGATGAAGAATACGGGTTTTGGTGTTCGCTTCATCGTCAGTCCTCCTAGAAATACCATATAAAAGACATTATAGTGGATTTCGTCCTAAAAGTCAATCAAAACCTTGCTATATTCTGTAATATAAGCAAAAAAACCGCCGTGAAATTTCACGGCGGTTTTACAGTATGCCATTATTTCGCCAGCAGCTTGGTAAGTGCTGCCAGTTCAGCACACACGCAGAACAGATCCATGGCGGTTTGCAGTTCCTCCTGCGAGGGGTAGGAGGGGGCAATGCGCAGCGTGCGGTCGTAGGGGTCGCGGCCGTAGGGATAGGTGGCACCGGCGGGAGTGAGCACCACGCCCGCTTCCTTGAGCAGGCGCACGGTTTCGGCGGCGGTGCCCTCTAGCAGCTGTACGCTGACGAAATAACCGCCGTTCGGCTTGTGCCAGCGGGCAATGCCGCTTTGACCCAAGCGAGCCTCCAGCGTGTTCGTTACAATGTTGAACTTGGGGCGAAGAATAGCAGCGTGGCGCTTCATGTGTGCGTGCACGCCCTCGGCGTTTTTGAAATAACGGGTGTGACGCAGCATGTTCACCTTGTCGTGCCCGATGGTTTGAATGGTCATGCGTGCCTTGATATCGGCCACGTTTTTGGGGCTGGCGGCCATGGCGGCCACGCCGGCACCGGGGAAGCTGATCTTGGAGGTGGAGGTGAATTGAATCACCAAGTCTTCGTTGCCCGCTTTAAGGGCTTCGTTATACAAGTTCAGCAGGGTGTCGGGGGTGTCGGTGAGGTGGTGTACGCAGTAGGCGTTATCCCACAGAATTCGGAAATCGGCAGCGGCCGGCTTGAGGTTGGCAAAGCGGCGCACCGTATCGTCGGAATAGGTGATACCGTCGGGGTTGGAGTACATGGGAACGCACCAAATGCCCTTTACTGCGGGATCCTGTACCAAGCGCTCCACCTCGTCCATATCGGGGCCTGCTTCGGTCATGGGGACGGGGATCATCTCAAAGCCATAGCGCTGGGTGATGGCAAAATGGCGGTCGTAGCCGGGAACGGGGCAGAGAAACTTACGCTGCTCGCAAGTGATCCACGGTTTCCCGCCGCAGATACCCGACACCATGCCTTGTGTGATGTAATCGAACATCATGTTCAGGCTGGAGTTGCCGCCAACGATGACCGTGTCGGCAGGGACGCCCAAAATATCGGCAAACAGCGCCTTGGCTTCGGCCGTGCCGTCGAGAATACCGTAGTTGCGGGTATCGACGTTGCCGGCCAAAAAACCATCGCGTGCGTTAACGCAGTTAAGTACCTCCAGCGAAATGTCCAGCTGGTCGGGGCCGGGCTTGCCGCGGGACATATCCAGCGCGAGATGCTGCGCCTTGTAGGCGGCATACTTCTCGCGGCACTCCGCCAAACGGAGTGTTAATTCTTCTTTAGACATAGATGCGATAGATGACACAGTATTCGACTCCTCTCATGCATACCGGTATATTGTAATATATGCGCGCGGATTTTGCAAGTTAAATTTTAAATTCTTGCAAAAAAATACGCAAATTTCGGCTTTTTTCGTTGCAAACCCCCAAGATTATAACGGATTAGGCTTTGGAAAACGCAAAAATAGAAGTGCGAAAAAGAGTTGAAATCGCAAATGGGATATGATAAGATAGCGAAGAGGTGATTGTTATGTATGATGTGTTTGCATTACCTGAATTTCAATTTCCCAAGAATTTTCTGTGGGGCAGCGGCTATGCCGGCCATCAGGTAGAGGGGAATAACCCCAACAACCAAAAGGCGGCAATTGAGGAGTTGCAGTATGAGGAAAAGTCGGGTATGGCCTGCAACAGCTGGGAGTTGTACGAAACCGATATTGCTCTTATGCAGGAGCTGGAGCATCAGGCGTTCCGCACCTCAGTGGAATGGTGCCGCATTGAGCCGGAGCCGGGGGTGTTCGACAAGGAGGCTACCGATCACTATATCCGCTTTTTCGCCATGCTGAAGGAGCGCGGCATCAAGACCTTCTGCACACTGGTGCATTTCACGCATCCGCTGTGGTTCGAGCAGATCGGCCATTTTATGAAGATGGAGAACTGGCGGTATTTTGAGGAATACCTGCATTATATTGTGCCCAAGCTGGCACCGTATGTGGACTTTTGGAACGTTATTAATGAGTTTAACTTAGGCAACTGGCCCGAGCGGATCCCCTATAAGCTAAATTCGGTGCGGTATCACGCGCGGGCATACCATCTCATTAAGCAGTACTCGTCGGCTCCCATCAGCTCCAACCATGCGTTGGTGCACTATATGCCGTACCGTCCGTTTGATCGCATGGATAACATTGCCACCCAGTATCACGACATGATCGATCACGAGTTCTTTTTTCACGCCATTCGCACGGGCGAGATCGTGTATCCGCACCGCGACGGTGTGTACGATCCCGACGTGAAGGATGCGATCGACTTTTGGGCCATCAACAGCTACACACGCTCGCTCATTGATTCGCGCACGGCTGCGATGGAGCGCAAGACCTACGATCACAAGCGACTGACGATGGTGGACAAGGATTTCTACTTGGAGGAGTTGTTCCCCGAGTGCATGATCGCCAACCTCAGCCGCCTGCACGATAAGCCCATTTATATTACGGAAAACGGCTTATCCACACTGGATGACCGCTTCCGCATTGTGTATTTAATTACCTATCTTAACGCCATTCACGAGGCCATTCGCCAGGGCGCCGATGTGCGCGGCTACTTGTATTGGTCGTTGCTGGACAATTATGAATGGGCCAGCTTTAAGCCGCGCTTTGGGCTGTGCCACGTGGATTTCGATACCTTTAAGCGCACTGTGAAGCCCAGCGGGTATTTTTACCGTGAGATCATTCGCGAAAACGGTGTGAACAACGCAATGATACGCCGTTATTTGAAGGAGCTGCCCACGCTGGATCACGCCAATCCGCAGTTTCAGCGGCCGTTCATTTACCCCGGATATTTGGAGAAATAAAGAAAACCGCCGAACCTCGTGTTCGGTGGTTTTCTTTATTGTTCGGGTGCCTTGAGAATGGTGATGAGATCCTCCACCTCGGTTACCACGGTGTAGCCGTGGTTGACACAGCTGACGTAGTAGGCGGTGGATTGCTTTAGGAAAGCGGGGCGCATATCCAGCACCACGTAGTCGGTGTCGGGATCGCCCTCGTGGTAAACGTCCTCATAGATCACGGCGCGTTGTGCCAAGTGCGGCAGCAGCACCGTGGAGGCGGTAACGGAAACGTCGTCGGGAACGGTGTCGAGAATGGCTTCCATTTGCACGAACGTGTCGCGTTGCTTTAGGTAGCCGCCGGTGTAGTGCGCAAACGAGGGAAGCACCAGCATGACATACAGCAGGCCTGCCGTGACAGCGCTGAACACCAAGTGCTCGCGGCGGAAGCGCGGAGGACTGTCGGCCGCGTTTTGAATGAGCAGATAGAACAAAAACGGCAGTGTGCCGAAACTGTATTGGAAGTTGATATCGAACTGATACACGTACTGGGTGAGCAGGTTGAGCAGCAGCGGCAACAGCAGCAAGAAGCGGCTCCATTTGCCGCGCGGTGTCCACAGCAGGGCACCGAGGGGGAGCAGCAGCTCGTACAGCCAAATCAGCTTTTTAGACAGATTGGCAGGCTTGACGATGAGCTCTAAAAAGTAGGCGGGATCGCGAAGCAGGGTACCGAGCAAGCCGTCGGTAATGACACTGCCGCTGAGCAGATCCTCGTATCGTCCGAACATGGCGCCCTCGCCGAAGGTCTTCAGCAGCCAAATGGCGGTGGCGAAATAGGCGGCAGCGCCCAAAAGCAGTGGCAATGCGCGGCGTGGGTCGCGGCGCGCGAGCAGCACGTAGATGGCAAAGAACGCCACGTACACGGCGGCATCCTCTTTGACGCTGAGAATGAGCACCGCTGCCAGTGCCATGAAGCCGTAGCGCTGTTTTTCGTAGCAAACGAACAGCCATAAAAGCAGCGGTACCAGGAAGCAGTTTTCGTGGATATCGTAATTGCAGCCGTTGGAGAGCGCCGGATATAAGGCATATAAGAATGCCACGGCGGCGGTGGCTGCGTGCGACAGCTGATAGTGACGGGCCAGCTTGTACAGCGGCCAAACGCCGCTTGCCAGCACCACCGCTTGGGCGATCTGCAACGTGAGCGGTGAGGGAGCCAGCATATAAAACGGCAGGATCACGTAATAGATGGGCGAAATATGTACCGCAAAATGCGACAGCACCGCATCGCGCTCGCAGGTGACGATGGGAAGCCCTGTTTTGCTCATGTTATGGAACATGTTGCAGAAAATGCCGAAATCGTAATTGGGTGCGGAAAAGGTGAGGTACCGCAAGCAGGTGGTGCTGCCGATCACCAGTGCAAACCACACGGCGGCACCGATGCACAAGCCGATGCACAGCCCCCGAGACAGCGGGCGCGGCAACAGGGAGTGTTGTTCGCGCCGCATGAGCGGAAACAGCACGATGCCCACCGCAAACACGATGAGGGCGACCAGCGCGAAGCTATCGGTCGCGGTGCGGAAAATCACTAAAATAACGGCGTAGAGCACGGTGCAAACCGCCAGTGCCGCGGCCGAAAACCGCTGCTTCGGCAGAAGGTGCTGCACCACGGTGAAGAGCACGAATATGCCCAGTGTGAGCAACAGAAAGCCCCAGCTGAGTAGAATGGTTCGTGAGCGAAGAATTTCAAAGATCGCACAACTCAAAAACCACGAGGCGAGCAGCCGCATGGGGCTTTCGGGAAACGTGATAAATCGGTTTAGCAAGCCGCGCACGGCAGTCACCTCCTTGGGGAAGTTTAGAATTACGGTTAGCCGGCAGCCGTGGTAGTGGTTGTTACCGCGGTGGTTGTGGTGCCTGCCGCCGTGGTGGTACCGGTACCGGTTGCGGTGGTGGTGCCGGTGGTGTCATCGGCTTCAACGGTGGTTTGCGACAAGGCAAACAACGTCCATTCATCGTCGATGAGCACGAAGGTCATGCGGTAGTGCACGGGAACGGCTTCGATCTGCTTGCCGTTTTTGGTGTACACAGGTTCGAAGCTGACGATGCACGAAAAATCGTTGGCAGTGTAGCAGCTGTAGTCGGAAACGACGGTATTGCGGAATTCGTAGGATTCGTGCTTATTAAACCACACGTTGCTGAAGTTGCGAATGGTTTGATACAGCTGGCTTTCCTTGTGAATGTATTTCAGCAGCTCGGTGCGCGAAGCATCCTTGGCAATGAATTTGGCGTAGGTATGCGCTGCTTTGATGGCCAGAGCTTCGTTTTCGGACCGTTCGGCGGTGGCGGGAAGATCCACGCGGATGACCTGATCGTTGGTCGTGACGGTGCAGGCTTCGCCGCTTAACGAAAAGGCGGTGATGGTGGGCGGATTGAGCAGCCCCTCCAGCGTGTATTCGCGAACGGTGGGTAAGTCGAGCTCGGCGCCCTCCTCAACGGAGAATACCGTGCTTTGAACCTCCTTGGAGGGGAGGGACAGCAGGTTGATATCGGTGCCGTTTACGGTGATGCGCACGTCGTCGGAGGCGAGCAGCGTGAACGGCTTTTGATAGACAAGCTCGGTGTTTACGTACCACGTGGCGCCCTTATCTTCGGGGCTGACGGCCAACAGAAGGTTGGCAAGGCGCTTATCGCCGCCGTACAGCACGTAGCGCTTGGAGCCGTCGGTGGTGGGCTTTTCGCGAACGGACAGCTCACCGCAATCGCTGAACAGTGCATCGAAATAGGCAATGTATTCCGCTTTGGTGTTCAAGCTGCTTTCTTCAAAGCCGGCCGATTCAAAGATGGCCTCGTAATTTTCGGTTTCCACCCACTTCATATAGTTGCGCAGCGCGGCGTTGGTGGTGCCGGCTTCGTATTTGGCGAGTGAAGCGTGCAGAAAATACAGCGCGACACTGCTGACCACCAGCAGGATCGCCGCGTAGATGCTGAGCACCTTTAAAAAGGTGCGCTTTTTCTTGGGCTGCACCTCGGGCTCGGGAATGATGATGGCGGGAAGGTCTTCGTTATCGACAACGGGAGTGTCCAGGGGGGCATCCTCGGCGAGAATGTCGGTTTCGGGACGTTGTTTTTCTTCTAACATTGAGGCTGCCTCCTTTACATTACGACAAAGGCCGTGGGAATGTAGCGTGCGCCCTGCAGAGCCACGCAGCTGTTGACGACCTCACCGTTGTAGACCAACGTGGTGGAGCTGCCGCCATCCAGATTGCCGGCGTTGATGGCACCGTATTCCAGCATGACCTCGATGCAATCTTTATACGTAGCACCCAGGCTGTGTGCCTGGCGGCCGTCGATGGCCAGCATCAGCACGGCACCGTCGGCGCGCTGGCCGATTACCGTGCGGGGATTGACACCGCCGCCCGAGCCGGAAACCTCGGCGGGCTCGCCGTTGATGATGAGCGCCGGACCGAAGCTGACGGCATCGCGCACGCCCTTTTCCAGTGCCTGGGCACCGCTCATCTGGCCGACGATGAGGTGGTTGTTATTATCGAACGCAATAACGGAGCTGACCGTGCCGGTGCCGCCGCAAACCAGCTTGCCGTCTTTAATGACAATGCCGGTGGGCATGCCGCCCGAGCCGAAGCCGTTGGTATCCACAAAGCCGCCGCCGTTAATGCCCGCCACGGCGCCGCTGCGCTTTACAAAGCCCTCGGTGGTGCGGCCGTCGACCTCTTCGCTGAAGTACGGCAGGCAGGCTACCTTCACGCGTGAGGGATCCTGCACGATGAGCATCTTGCCGGAATAGGTGGGGCCGGCAATGTCGATAAGCTCTAACGGCTGGGCGTTTTCGTCCTTTTCGGTGAAATCCACCGAGGTATCGGTGGTTTCATCGGTTTCAACGATGATGTTGCCGTTTAAAATATCGTTGACCTCCGCATCTGTCAGAAAAATGTGCGGCACAAATTTGAGTGCGCTGGTTTCTGTCATGGTGGAGACGAATTTATCGCGTGCTGTGGGGGACGGACCCTTGGTGAACATACATACCGCACCGAGCAGTAATACCAAAATGCAAAGCACGGTAACGCCCAGCACGGCGAAAAAGCGGCCGATAAACCGCAGCACCGGAGGCACCCGACGGGTACGTGCTGTTGAATGACGCATAGCTGACACTTCCTTAAACAATAGTATCTTACATTGTACAACAATATAGGGGCGTTGTCAACGGAAATCCGCTTTACAATAGGTTGTTTTCGTGCTATGATGAGATGGTAAATTTTGCGAAAGGGGGAATCCTTGTGAAGCTGCCGCAGCAGGTGCTGTTTGCCGTTGATCGGTTGCAGGGGGCGGGCTTTGCCTGTCACGTTGTGGGCGGTTGTGTGCGCGACAGCTTGCTGGGGTTGTCCCCGCACGATTGGGACCTGACCACCAACGCGCTCCCGCAGCAGGTGAGCGCTGTGTTTGCCGATCATCGCGTGATCCCCACCGGCGAGAAGCACGGCACGGTGACGGTGCTCATCGAGTCGATGCCGCTGGAGATCACTACCTACCGCGTGGAGGGCGCTTATCGCGATCACCGTCGCCCCGATGAGGTGCGCTTTGTGAGCGAGATCACCGAGGATCTGCGCCGTCGGGATTTTACGGTGAATGCGATGGCGTGGGAGCCGCACGGCGGCTTGTGCGATCCGTTCGGCGGCGAAGCCGATCTTCAAAACAAGCTGCTGCGCTGTGTAGGAGTTGCCGAGGAACGCTTTAACGAGGATGCGCTGCGTGTTTTGCGCGCGTTGCGGTTTGCGGCCACGTATGGGTTTACCATTGAGGAAAGCACGGCGCAGGCGTTGTTTTCCTGTGCGCCGCTGCTCTCGGCGGTGTCAGCCGAGCGTATTCAGGCCGAGCTCAACCGTTTACTGGTGGGGGACTATGCAGGACGTGTGCTGCGGCAGTTTGCAGCGGTGCTGTACCCCGTGCTCCCCGAATTGGAAAAGATGGCAGGAGTGTGGCAATACAATCCCTACCACGATAAAGACGTGCTGGAGCACACCATTGCGGCGCTGGAGTCTTCGCCGCCCGTGCTGCCGGTGCGGTTGGCGCTGCTGTTGCACGATTGCGGCAAGCCCGGTGCCTTTGAACAGATCCGCGAGGGCTTTGGGCATTTTCCCAACCATCCCGCCATCGGTGCCGAGATGGCACACGCGGCGCTGCGCCGCTTGCGATACGATAACCGCACCATCGACACCGTGTGCCGACTGATACGGCATCACGACGACCCGATCCCCGAAACCGATGCCGGTGTGCGGCGGTGGATCTATCGGCTGGGCGAGCAAGCGCTGCGCTGGCTGCTGGACGTAAAAGAGGGCGACTGCAACGGTCACGCCGCTAACCTGCCGCCGGCACGCAAACATGAACTGTACCGTCTGCGTGAGCGCATCGACCGCGTGGTGGCAGAGGGGCAGTGCACCTCGGCAGATAAGCTGGCGATTAACGGGGATATTTTGCTTGAGGCTGGGTTTCCGCACGGTAAGGCAGTGGGGCGTGCTTTACAGATGGCACTGGATATGGTGCTCGACGGAGAGTGCCCCAACGACCGCGAGGCACTGCTTGCCGCATTATCTGCACAAAAACACTTGATTATTTCTTAAAAAAAAGGTACAATAATTCGGATATAGTTTATTAGCTTGGAGGAACACCCGTGGCGAATTTGAAAAACGAAATTGAACGGCGCCGTACCTTTGCGATCATTTCGCACCCCGACGCCGGTAAAACCACCTTAACCGAAAAATTTCTGTTGTATGGCGGTGCCATTGCTTCGGCCGGTATGGTCAAGGGCAAAAAGTCGATGAAGCACGCGGTGTCCGACTGGATGGAGATCGAAAAGCAGCGCGGTATTTCGGTTACCTCGTCGGTGCTGCAGTTTGAATACGACGGCTACTGCGTGAACATTCTGGATACCCCCGGTCACCAGGATTTCTCGGAGGATACCTATCGCACGCTGATGGCGGCCGACTCGGCCGTGATGGTCATCGACGCTTCAAAGGGTGTGGAAAAGCAGACCATTAAGCTGTTTAAGGTGTGCATGATGCGCGACATTCCCGTATTTACGTTCATTAATAAGATGGACCGCGAAGCACGCGACCCCTACGAATTGATGGCCGAGATCGAAAACGTGCTGGGCATTGAAACCTATCCTGTGAACTGGCCCATTGGTTCGGGCAAGCGGTTCAAGGGTGTGTATGAACGCGATCGCAACCGTGTGCTGTCGTTCGTGTATAACGGCATCGGTCATGCTGCCGACGAGCAGGTGACGGATATTGACGATCCTGCACTGGAGGAGCTGCTGGGCGACGAGCTGTATCAAACGCTGATGGACGACCGCGAGCTGTTAGACGGTGCGGGCGGTGAATTTGATCTGGAGCGCGTGCGCAGCGGTAAGCTGTCGCCCGTGTTTTTCGGTTCGGCACTCACAAACTTTGGTGTGCAGCCGTTTTTGGAGAATTTCTTAAAAATGACCACGCCGCCGCTGCCGCGCCGCTGCACGCAGGGCGAGGTGGATCCGTTCGACGAGGATTTTTCGGCGTTCGTGTTTAAAATTCAGGCAAACATGAACAAGGCGCACCGCGACCGTATTGCGTTTATGCGCATCTGCTCGGGGCGTTTCGAAAAGTCGCAGGAGGTATTTCACGTGCAGGGCGGCCGCAAGGCGAAACTGTCGCAGCCGCAGCAAATGATGGCACAGGACCGCGAGATCGTGGAGGAAGCCTATGCCGGCGATATCATCGGCGTGTTCGATCCCGGTGTATTCTCCATTGGTGATACCGTGTGTGCCGGTGCCAAAAAGGTGCAGTTTGAGGGAATACCCACCTTTGCACCCGAGCATTTCCGCTTGGTGCGCCAAAAGGATACCATGAAGCGCAAGCAGTTCATCAAGGGCACCTCGCAGATCGCGCAGGAGGGTGCCATTCAGATCTTCCAGGAGCTGGGCGGCGGTATGGAAGAGGTGATCGTGGGCGTTGTGGGTACGTTGCAGTTTGAAGTGCTGGAGTACCGTCTTAAAAACGAATACGGTGTCGATGTCATCATGGAAAGCCTGCCGTATTCGTATATTCGTTGGATCGTGAACGAGGAGATCGACGTGAAGGCGCTGGATCTCACCTCCGACACCCGTCGTGTGCAGGATCTGCACGGAAATCCGTTGCTTTTGTTCACCAGCGAGTGGAATATCAGCTGGGCACTGGAGCACAACAAGGGGTTGGAGCTGCAGGAATTCAGCCGCACGTAAGAGGTGGGTATGAATATTCAGATTTTCGGCCGTTCGAAATGCTTCGACACCAAAAAAGCCGAACGGTATTTTAAGGAACGCCGTATTCCGTATCAGCGCGTTGAGTTGGATAAATACGGTATTCGTCGCCGCGAGCTGGAAAGCGTGCTGGCGGCGGTGGGCGGCTTGGATGCCGTGATCGACGAAAAGGCCAAGGAGGCCACGCTGATCCGCTATCTGGCGCATAACGAGGATAAGCTGGAAAAGCTGCTGGAGTCGCCGCAGGCGTTGCGCACACCGATCGTGCGCAACGGCAAAAAAGCCACGGTGGGCTACTGCCCGGAGGTTTGGGAACAATGGCGCAGCGAATAAAGCCGATCGAGGGTCTTGCCGAGCCGCTGGTGGCGTGGTATCTGGCGCACGAGCGGGCGTTTCCGTGGCGCACGCAGCCCACGCCGTATCGGGTGTGGGTGTCGGAAATTATGCTGCAGCAAACGCGCATTGAAGCGGCATTGCCGTATTTTGAGCGATTTATGGCGGCGCTGCCCACCATTCGCGATTTGGCAGAAGCGCCCGAGGATGTGCTGCTGAAGCTGTGGGAGGGTCTTGGCTATTACAGCCGTGTGCGCAACCTGCAAAAAGCAGCGCAGCTGGTAATGCGCGAGTACGGCGGCGAGCTGCCCTCGTCGTTCGACGAGCTGCGACGGTTGCCCGGTATCGGTGATTATACCGCCGGGGCCATTGCTTCGATGGCGTTTGGCAAGTGTGAGCCTGCGGTGGACGGTAACGTGCTGCGCGTGCTCGCACGCCTGACCGACGACGACCGCGACGTGATGCAAACCGTGCCGCGGCGCGAACTGTCGGCGCTGGCCAAGCGGCTGGTGCCTGCCGAGGCGCCCGGAGCGTTTAATCAAGGCTTAATGGAACTGGGCGAGACGGTGTGTTTGCCGAATACCATGCCCAAATGTGCGGAGTGCCCTGTGCGCGAGTATTGCGCCGTAGCCGGCACCGAGCGTGCGCGTGAGCTGCCCACACGGGCAGCACCCAAGGCACGGCGCGTGGAGCGGCGCACGGTGTATACCGTGATTACCGAGGAGGCTGTGCCGCGTGTGCTGCTGCACAAGCGACCGGCAAAGGGGCTGCTTTCGGGGCTGTGGGAGCTGCCGAACGTGCTCACCGAGGAGGCCGAGCCGCTGCCGAGCACGGTGCTGTCTGCCGAGCCGCTCGGGGAGGGGCGTCACGTGTTTTCGCACGTGGAATGGCGCATGAACGGATTGCTTGTAAGGGTGAAGCCCTTTACTCCGAAAGAGGATTACGTACTTGTTACCGCCGAGGAGCTGGCAGCCTACGCGCTGCCCACGGCGTTTCGCACCTATACCACCGCGCTACCCCAACAACTCGAAATTGAGGAGGATGTTCAATGAAACGGGAAAACTACTTGTCCTGGGATGAATATTTTATGGGAGTCGCGTTGCTTTCGGCGCAGCGCAGCAAGGACCCCGGTACGCAGGTGGGTGCTTGCATCGTGGGGCAGGATAATAAGATCTTGTCGATGGGCTACAACGGCATGCCCATCGGCTGCTCCGACGACGTGATGCCCTGGGACCGCGACGGCGAGCCGCTGGACACCAAGTATTTGTTCGTGTGTCACGCCGAGCTGAACGCCATTTTAAACCATGGCCGCGCAGGCTTGGAGGGGGCGAAGGTGTATACCACGCTGTTCCCCTGCAACGAATGTGCCAAGGCGATCATTCAGTCGGGTATTCGCGAGGTCATCTATTTGCAGGATAAATACGCCGAAACCGATTCGGTGATCGCTTCGAAGCGTATGTTCGATATGACGGGCGTTATCTACCGTCCGTTTACCTTTAGCGGTAAGTCGGTTACCCTGGAGCTGTAAGCGATGAAAACGGTAGTGATCTCGGGTGCCTCGCGCGGTATCGGCGCGGCGGCAGCCCGCTTGTTTGCGGCCAACGGCTACACGGTGGCGGTGAATTACTGTACCGACCGTGAGGGTGCCGAGGCTGTGGTACGCGATATTACCGCTGCGGGCGGTGATGCGTTTGCCGTGTGTGCCGACGTGGCCGATGCGGCCGCCGTGGAAAGACTGGTTGAAACCGTGCTGCAGCGCTGCGGCAGGATAGACGTGCTTATTCACAACGCCGGTGTGGCACAGCAGGCCTTGCTGACCGACACCACGCCCGATGAGTGGCGGCGGATGCTGGGCGTGCATTTAGACGGCGCCTATCATTTGGCGCACGCACTGGTGCCGCAGATGGTGAGCCGTCACAGCGGGTGTATTCTCACGGTATCGTCCATGTGGGGCGAGGTGGGGGCCTCGTGCGAGGTGGCGTATTCTGCCGCGAAGGCGGGGCTCATTGGCTTCACCAAGGCGCTGGCCAAGGAGCTGGGGCCTTCGGGCATTACGGTGAATTGCGTGACCCCCGGCGTGATCGACACGGCCATGTGCGCCGCTTTTGACGAGGAGACCCGCACCGCGCTTTCCGAGGAAACGCCGCTGGGGCGTTTGGGCACGCCCGAGGACGTGGCCGAAGCGTTGTTGTTTTTGGCATCCGAGCGCGCCTCGTTCATTACGGGACAGGTGTTGGGTGTCAACGGCGGCTTTGTGATTTAAGAGCATAAAAAATCCGCTCTTTTTCAAGAGCGGATTTTGATTTTCCGTATTACAGTTTTTTGTTGATGGCGAGGATCATGCCGTTTTCGTTATAATAACCGAAGTCTTTGGCGGCTTTGGTGCCGAAGCCCATGCCGAGAAACACCGTGCCGCTTTGATAGGTGAAGCTGAGGGCCCGAACAGGGTAGGAGAAACGAAACACCTCGGTGTAGTTTTGGCCGTCCTTGGTTACACGCAGCGAGTTGTAAAACGCAACGTCGCCCTCGTCGGTGACGTATTCCTCACTGCACAGGGCATACAGCTTTTTACCGATAACGCGCAGGTCGTTCACCTCGGCATCTCCGTCGAGCGTGAGGGGTTCGGGTGTGATCATATCGGCCGAGCGATAGAAATTCCCGGTGGTGAAATATTGATAGCCCTTGTATTCCACGTTTTGCTGGAAATGCGTGTAGGTGTTTCGCCGGTTGTAGGTGAGCTTTGAGGCTAAATCGCTGTGGAAAACGAATTTTTCGCCGTCGTAGCGATAGATATCATAAAACGAGGGAAGTCCGTTGCCGCCGAGGCGGAAATAGGCGTACAGCTCGCCGTTTAGCGTAAAGAAATCGTACACGCGCACGTAGGTGTAGTTTTCGGTGTTCACCTCAGCGCCGTCCTTATACAAGGCAACGGGCTCCCACGCGGTTTCATCGGTGGTGACCAGAATGGGGCTGCCTCCCGAAACGGAGCCCAGTCCGGCAAACAGCTTGCCGTCGTGCTTGATGATATCAAAGTTGTGCGCGGCGTTCGTGAGCGATTCGTAGGTTTGCCAGTTTTCGCCGTCCAGCACGTAGTAGGTTCCGCGTTCCCAAGAGGAGCGCGGATCGAAGCCGGGGACGTACAGCTTGTTGTCAATAACGCGAAAACGCCCAATTTGTTCATCCTTGAGAAATCCGTCGATCTCCCACGACTTTTTCTCGAAGTCATAGTACCACACGTTTACGGGGCCGCAATTTCTGTCGTAATCGCCGCTGCCCACGTATAGGCGGTTGTTATACATCTCAACGTCCCATGCACAGCGTTCGACACCGCCGCTTCTATAGGTCAATTCAAGCGGAATACCCATCTCTGTATATAATTGCCCTTCGGTGGGCGGCACCAACGGCTCGGTTTTGCCGCAAGCCGTTGCGGTGAACAGCATGGCAACAACAATGAACACGGCGAGAAATTTTTTCATGGAAATCACTCCTTTTGTTAACGCTTATCATAGCATACGTGCATAAAAAATGCAAGAATAGCAGAATGAGTATCACAAAAATTACCATACTAACAGGTGTGAGGTGAGTGTATGCAAACTCGTTTACAGCGCGGAGCCGGCATTTTATTGCCCATTGGCAGCTTGCCGTCGCGCTATGGGATCGGTTCGCTGGGCGACGAGGCGTTTCGCTTTGTGGACTTTTTGTGCGATGCGGGGCAAACGTATTGGCAGGTGCTTCCGGTAGGTCCCACGGGCTACGGCGACAGCCCCTATCAATCCTTTTCGGCGTTTGCGGGAAATCCGTATTTTATTGATCTACCCACACTTTTCGGGCAGGGACTGCTCACCGCCGAGGAGCTGACAGCCGCCGAGCTGCCCGCCGAGGAAATTCCGTATGAGCAGCTGTACTATACGCGTTTTCGGGTGCTGCGGTGCGCGGCGGCTCGTTTTTCGGAGGATGCGGCGTTTATTGCGTTTTGCAAGGCTGAAGCGGCGTGGTTGGAGGACTACGCGCTGTATATGTCGATCAAGGCCAAGCACGAGGAGCGGGAATGGACGTTGTGGGATGCCCCGCTGCGTTCGCGCTTGCCGCAGGCCGTGCAGGCGGCGGCGCGGGAGCTGGCCGAGGACGTACGCTTCTGGAAAATTTGTCAGTATTGGTTTTTCTGCCAGTGGCAGGCACTAAAGGCGTATGCCAACGAGCGCGGCATTCGGCTTATTGGGGATATTCCCATTTACGTGGCACAAGACAGCGCCGACGTGTGGGCACACCCCGAATTGTTTGAACTCGACGAGGAGGGGGTTCCCACCTCGGTGGCGGGCGTGCCGCCCGATTGCTTTTCGGAGGATGGGCAGCGGTGGGGTAACCCCTTGTACCGCTACGATCGCATGGCGGAGGATGATTTTGCATGGTGGCGTTCGCGCATGGCGGCGTGTGCCCGCTTATACGACGTGATCCGCATTGACCATTTTATTGGCTTGGCGCGGTATTTTGCCATTCCTGCCGCCTGCAAGACCGCCAAGGGCGGCGCGTGGCGCAAGGGTCCCGGTAAGGCGCTCACCGATGCGCTCGACCGTGCCCGCGGTGAGGCGCGCATTATTGCCGAGGATCTCGGGGTGTTGCATCCGTCGGTGCGACGGCTCTTGAAGCGCACGGGCTATCCCGGCATGAAGGTGCTGTTGTTTGCGTTCGACGGTGATGCCGATAACGAATATTTGCCGCACCATTACGGCGCGAATTGCGTGGTGTACGGCGGTACGCACGACAACGAAACCGTGGTGGGCTTTTGCCGCTCCTTGCGCGGTGAAAAGCGGCGGTTCGTGCTGGACTATTTGGGCGTAAAGCGCACAGCCGATCTTCCGCGTGCGCTGATGAAAGCAGCGTATGCCAGCGTGGCCGATGTGGCGATCTTTCAAATGCAGGATATCTTGCAGCTGGATAACCGCGCCCGCATGAATACTCCCTCCACGTTAGGGGGAAACTGGATGTGGCGGCTGCGTGCCGAGCAGATCAGCGACGACACGGCAGCAGAGCTGCGCACACTGGCGAAATTATACAGTCGGGAAAGGAAAGACTGACATGGAGCACACCTTTGAACAGGAGATTTTGGCGGCGCTGCGGCTGGAGGCACACACCACCCCGGAAGCGGCCACACCGGTGCAGCTGTACAACGCCGTTTCCAAAGCGGCGATGGCGCACTTGAATACGGCGTGGCAAGCACCGAAAAACGGCAAGCGTGCCAAGTATTTTTCGGCCGAGTTTTTGGTGGGGCGTGTGGTGGAGGCCAATTTGCTGAACATGGGCCTTCTGAACGATACCCGTGCTTTGCTGGAAAAGCACGGCGTGAGCACGGCTGTGTTTGAGGAGATCGAGGACGCGGCGCTGGGCAACGGCGGCTTGGGACGCTTGGCAGCCTGCTTTTTAGATTCGGCCGCCACGCACGGAATCCCACTGGACGGCTACGGTATTCGCTATCGTTACGGCTTGTTTAAGCAGTATTTTGAAAACGGCTTTCAGCGCGAAGCCACCGACGATTGGACGGCGTTTGGCGATCCGTGGTCGGTGCGCCGCGAGGATGAGCGGGTGCGCGTGAAATTTGCCGATCAAGAGGTGTGGGCGGTGCCCTACGATTCGCCCGTGATCGGCTACGGCGGTGCCACCGTGAATACGCTGCGCTTGTGGCAGGCCGAGGCGTTGTGCGACTTTGATTTCGGCTTATTTAACGAGCAGAAATACGATAAGGCCGTGCGGGAACGCAACACGGCGGAGCGTATCAGTGCCGTGCTGTATCCCAACGACGATACCGATATCGGCAAGAAGCTGCGCTTAAAGCAGCAATACTTTTTCTCGTCGGCTTCGCTGCAGGATATGCTGCGTTGCTATAAAGCGCAGTACGGCAACGATTTTTCTCACTTGCCCGAGGTGTATGCCGTGCAGCTGAACGACACGCATCCCACCGTGGCCATCCCCGAACTGCTACGGTTGCTGGAACGGGAGGGTGTGCCGTTTAACGAGGGGCTCGCCTTGGCGCGGCAGATATTTGCCTACACCAATCACACCATCATGCCCGAGGCGCTGGAAACGTGGAGCATCAAGCTGTTCCGCGCAGTGATCCCGCAGGTGTACCGTTACGTGGTGCGGCTGCAGCAGGCCTTAACGGCCGAGCTTACCGCAAAGGGCGTTGGCGACACCGCGAAATACGCCATTGTGGACGGCGAGCGTATTCACATGGCGCGCTTGGCGATCTTCGCCACCCATTCCACCAACGGCGTGGCGCGTATTCACAGCGAGCTTTTGAAGACCACGGCGCTGCCTGAATGGTATGCCGTGTATCCCGAGCGGTTCCAAAACAAGACAAACGGCATCACGCAGCGGCGCTGGCTGGCGCTGGCCAATCCCGCATTGGCACAGCTGATTACGGATAAGATCGGTGATCGCTGGCTTACCGAGCTGGACGAGTTAAAGGCGTTGGAGGCGTATGCCGAGGATACGGTGTTTTTGCAGGACCTGCGCGACATTCGTGCCGAGAACAAGGCGCGCCTGGCGGCTTACGTGCGTGAGCACGAGGGCGTGGAGCTGCGGCAGGATTTCCTGTTTGACGTGCAGATCAAGCGCCTGCACGAATACAAGCGCCAGCTGCTCAATGCGTTTGCCGTGCTGGACACGTATTTTGCGCTGAAGGACGGCACGCTCACTGAATTTACTCCCACGGCGTATTTGTTTGGCGCCAAGGCGGCGCCCGGCTACTTCCGCGCCAAGGGGATCATTAAATTTATCAACGCCATTGCCGAGCGTGTGAACAATGATCCCGACGTGAAGGATAAGATGCAGGTGCTGTTCGTGTCCAACTACAACGTGTCCTATGCCGAAAAACTGATTCCGGCGGCCGACGTGTCGGAGCAGATCTCCACGGCGGGCACCGAGGCATCGGGCACGGGCAACGTGAAATTCATGCTCAACGGCGCCGTTACGCTGGGCACCTACGACGGTGCGAACATTGAGATCGTGGAGCAGGCGGGCGAAGAAAATAATTATATTTTCGGCGCGCGTGTGGAAGAACTGCCGGCCGTGCGCGAGCACTACGATCCTGCGGCGCTGCTGTCGGCACAGCCGCGGCTCAAACGTGTGGTGGAGGCATTGGTGGACGGCACGTTCGACGACGGCGGCACCGGTATGTTCCGCGAACTGTATACTTCGCTGATGGAGGGCGCCAGCTGGCACAAGCCCGATCAGTATTTCCTGCTGCACGATTTTGCGGCGTATTGCGAGGCGCGCCTGCGCGTGAACCGCGATTACCGCGACCGCGATGCGTTTACTCGCAAGGGCTTGTTGAACATTGCCAATGCGGGCAAATTCTCCAGCGATCGCACCGTGCGCGAATATGCTGAGGAAATCTGGGGCGTATAAACTAACGAAATTGCAGTCATACTATAGCCGAGGACGGTTTGTCCTCGGCTATTTTTTATGATAAGTGGGGGAAACCGTATGAAACAATTTCGAAGCTTGTTGGCAGCGATAACGGCGCTGCTGCTGGTGCTGTCGCTGTCGGCCTGCAACCGCGAGGACGGGATGATCGACAAGGAAACCGTGAACCTCAAGGTGTGGGGTGCACAGGAGGACCAGGAAATGCTGAAGACCATGGTGGAAAATTTCAAAAAAATGCATCCGATGACCACCTACAACATCACCTTCGGCGTGGTGGGCGAAAAGGATACGCAAACGAAAATTATGGAAGACCCGTCGGCGGCGGCCGATGTGTTTGCCTTTCCCGACGATCAGCTGCGTGATCTGGTGGGGGCGGGCGTGCTGTACGAGATCACGCTGAACAAACCGGCCATTACCGCGGCGCACACCGAGGGTGCGGTGGCGGCGGCAACGCTGAACGATAAGCTGTATGCCTACCCGATGACGGCGGACAACGGCTACTTTTTGTACTACGATAAGAGCGTGCTGACCGCCGACGACGTGAAAACGCTGGACGGTTTGATGAACGCCGCCGAGGCTAAAGGCAAAAAGGTGCTGATGGATATTTCCAACGGCTGGTACGTGGCCTCGTTCTTTTTGAGCGCAGGCTGCGAGCTGGGGCTTCAAAACGGCAAGCAGACCTGCAATTTCAACAACGAGCAGGGCGTGGCGGCCGGTGAGGCGGTGAAGGCATTTTGCGGCCACAGTGCGTTTATTACGGGTGAGGATGCCATTCTGACGGGCGGTATCGGCAACACCATTGCGGCGGGCGTGTCGGGCACGTGGACGGCAGAAGCGATCAAGCAAAAGCTGGGCGACAATTATGCCGCTACCAAGCTGCCCACCTTTACGCTGAACGGCAAGCAGGTGCAGCTGAAGAGCTTTGCGGGGTATAAGCTGATGGGTGTTAACTCCGCTACCAAGCATCCCAAGGAAGCCATGATGCTGGCCGAGTATCTCACCAACGAAGAAAATCAGCTGTTGCGCTTTAAAACGCGGGCGATGGGCCCCTCAAACAAAAAGGCGGCGGCCAGCGACGAGGTGAAACAGAACGTGGCACTGTCGGCGCTTGCCATGCAAAACGAATTTGGCGTGAGCCAAGCTGCGGTGCTGAATTCCACGTGGAATCCGCTGGAGGCGTTTGGCACGGCCATGGAAACTAAGGATACAAGTAAAACGGTAAAGCAACTGTTGGATACGATGGTGTCGCAGATCACGGGATAACGATGAGGTGGGGCTGCTATGGGGTATCAGGATCTTACGAATTTACAACCGCCACGCCGACGACCGGCGGCAGCCCTCCGCACGGTATGGCGTAATGCCGTGAACGGTGTGCGTGCGGCCATGCGCTGGCTTGGACGGCAGGCGGCAGGCGTGGTACGCGCTGCCGTGAAAGGAGATGCCCGCACGCGCCTGACGTTTTTGGTGATGGGCGCCGGCTCGGCGCTGCGCGGACAATGGGTGCGCGGCCTGCTGTATTTTGCATCCCAAGTGGGCTTCCATGCCTATATGTGGCTGTTCGGCTGGCAGTATTTGAAAAAGCTGGGCACGTTGGGCACGGTAACGCAAACGCAGGTGTTCGACGAGGCGCAGGGGATCTATATTTACACGCAGGGCGACAACTCTATGCAGATTTTGCTGTTCGGCGTGTTGTCGGTGATACTTTCCTTGCTGATAACGGCGCTGTATTTTCACAGCCTGCGCGCGGCATGGCGGGCTCAACGGTTGACCGAGGCAGGAAAGAGGCTGCCCACCTTTCGGGAGGATCTTCGCTCGCTCCTGGACAGCCGCTATCACGTTACACTGCTCACACCGCCCGTGCTGCTGGTGCTGTTGTTTACGCTGCTGCCCCTCATCTTTATGGTGCTCATTGCGTTTACCAATTTTGACAAAACACACCAGCCGCCCGGCAACCTGTTCACGTGGGTGGGGTTTGATAATTTTGCCAATATTTTAGGCGGCAATGCGCAGTTGGGCTACACCTTCCTAAATCTCTTGCTGTGGACGTTGATCTGGGCGGTGTTTGCCACCTTTACCAACTACCTGTTCGGCATGATCTTGGCGCTGATGATAAACAAAAAGGGGATCCGCTTTAAAAAGCTGTGGCGAACGGTGTTTATCATTACTATTGCGGTGCCGCAGTTTGTCAGCTTGATGCTCATGTCGCAGATCTTGGCCGACGAGGGCGCGTTGAACGTGGCGTTGCAGGAGCTGGGTTGGATCACCGAGCGGATCCCGTTTCTCACCAACGGAACGTGGGCTAAATTTACGGTGATACTGGTGAATATGTGGGTGGGTATTCCGTATACCATGCTCATTACCTCGGGCATTTTAATGAATATCCCTGCCGATATGTACGAAAGCGCCCGCATTGACGGTGCGGGGCCGGTGCGTATGTTCTTTCGCATTACGCTGCCGTATATGCTGTTTGTTACCACGCCGTATCTCATTACGCAGTTTGTGAACAATATCAATAACTTCAACGTGATCTACCTGCTCACGCGCGGCGGCCCGCTCACGCTGGAGTATTACAAGGCGGGCAAGACCGATCTGTTGGTAACGTGGCTGTACAAGCAGACCGTCGATGAGCAAAACTACAATTTGGCGGCGGTGATCGGCGTGATCGTGTTTGTGATCACGGCGCTGGCTTCACTGTTGGTGTACAATTCCTCGGCTTCGTCGAAAAAGGAGGAGGAGTTTCAATGATCCGCAGTTATACGGCACGCAAGCGGCTGGCCAACGCTGCCATATACACGGTGCTTACCGTGCTGGCGGTGCTGTGGCTGCTGCCCATTGCGTATCTTATTATCCAATCCTTCCGTGCCGAGCCGGGGGCGTACACGCCGTATCTGATGCCGCAGTCGTACACGCTGCAAAACTACGTGGGGCTGTTCACCGATACGGGGTTGTTTCCGTATCCGCGGTGGCTGTTAAACACGCTGTTGGTGGCAGTGTGCAGCTGTGTGCTCAGCACGGTAATGATTTTGATGATCAGCTATTGCTTCAGCCGCCTGCGCTTTAAGGCGCGGCGGCCGCTGATGAACGTCGGCCTCATTCTCGGTATGTTTCCCGGGTTTATGGCGATGATCGCGGTGTACCATCTGCTCAAGCTGGTGGGGCTGGATCAGTCGTTGGCTGCGCTTGTGTTGGTGTATTCCTCGGCCTCGTGTCTTGGCTACTTTATTGCCAAGGGCTTTTTCGACACGCTGCCCCGCGCGCTGGACGAGGCGGCCACCATCGACGGTGCCACCCGCAACGATATTTTCTGGAAGATCACGCTGCCCATGTCGGGCCCTATCGTGGTGTATACGGCGCTCATTTCCTTCATTGCGCCGTTTGCGGATTTTATTTTCGTGAGTGTGATCATGAAAGACAATTACGAAAATTACACCGTGGCGTTGGGACTTTATCAAATGCTCACGCGGGAAAATCTGTACCAATACTTCACGCGCTTTTGCGCCGGTGCCGTGGTGGTGGCGGTGCCGGTAACACTGCTGTTTTTGAGCCTGCAGCGGTATTACGTGGAAGGAGTTACCGGCGGTGCGGTAAAGGGATAAAAAAAGAACCGACAAGCAAACCGCTTGTCGGTTCTTTGGTGTTTGGGATTAGACGATACCCTGAGCCATCATGGCATCGGCGACCTTCTGGAAGCCGGCGATGTTCGCACCGGCGATCAGGTTGCCTTCCATGCCGTAGGCCTTGGCGGCGTCGGACAGGTTCTTGTAGATGTTCACCATGATGGTGTGCAGCTTCTCGTCGACCTCTTCGGCGCTCCAGGACATACGCAGGCTGTTCTGGCTCATTTCCAGAGCCGACACGGCCACGCCACCGGCGTTGACCGCCTTGGAGGGAGCCACGATAACGCCGTTCTCTTTCAGGTATTCCACGGCATCGGCGGTGGTGGGCATGTTGGCCACTTCCACGTAGTACTTCAGGCCGTTGGCGACCATCTTCTTCGCATCCTCGATGCGAACCTCGTTCTGCGTAGCGCAGGGCAGGCACACGTCGACCTTGACGCCCCACGGCTTCTCGCCGGCGTGGAATTCCACACCGAACTTGTCGGCGTAATCCTGCACCTTGTCGCGACCAGAAGAACGCATGGTGAGCATGTAGGCGGCCTTTTCTTCGGTGATGCCGTCTTTATCGTACACGTAACCGTCGGGGCCGGAGATGGTGAGCACCTTACCGCCCAGGTGGTTGATCTTCAGCACGGCACCCCAAGCCACGTTACCGAAGCCGGACACCGCAAAAGTCTTGCCCTTGATATCCTCGCCGAAGTCTTTGAGCATTTCTTCGCAGAAATACACAGCACCGTAGCCGGTGGCTTCGGGACGGATGAGGCTGCCGCCGTAGGGGATACCCTTACCGGTGAGGACAGCGTTTTCGAAGTTGTTCTTAATGCGCTTGTACTGGCCGAACAGATAGCCGATCTCGCGGCCGCCCACGCCGATATCGCCGGCGGGAACGTCAACGTGCGAGCCGATGTGGCGGGACAGTTCGGTCATGAAGGCCTGGCAGAAACGCATGATCTCGGCGTCGCTCTTACCGCGGGGGTCGAAATCGGAGCCGCCCTTGCCGCCGCCGATGGGCAGGCCGGTGAGGGAGTTCTTAAACGTTTGCTCGAAGCCCAGGAACTTGATGATGCTCAAGTTTACCGAGGGATGGAAGCGCAGGCCGCCCTTGTAGGGGCCGATGGCGCTGTTAAACTGCACGCGGTAGCCGCGGTTGACCTGCACCTTGCCGGCATCGTCAGTCCAGGAAACGCGGAACATAATAACGCGCTCGGGCTCAACAATGCGCTCCAGCAGGCCGGCAGCCTCGTACTCCGGATGCTGTGCAACGACGGGAGCCAGAGACTCCAGAACTTCTTTTACAGCCTGGTGAAATTCCGGCTCGCCGGGGTTGTTTTTGATGACGGATTCCATAACGGATTCAACGTAGGACATAAACCATTACTCCTTTAAAAAAGATTGCACTTTATTATAGCAAAGCAAACGACGGATTGCAAGAGGTTTGCGCAAAAACTTCAAAATTTCTTGATATTCACTCCAAAAACGCGTTTTACGAAAAAATATGAAGGTTTTGTAAATTCGGTCAGCGAATTTCCAAAAGCATTTGCAAGGCGGGCGAGAGTGTGGTAAAATGAAAGTGAACAAAGCAAAGAGGCGGTGTTTCCTATGAAAATTTTAGCGGTCGACCTGGGCCTTCAGCGCACGGGTGTTGCCGTTTGCGACGAGCTGGAGCTGCTGGCTTCCCCTGTGGGAACGGTTACCCAGCCCGATACGGAGCTGCTGTGCGGTGAGATCGCGGCGATCGCCGCGCGTGAGGGTGCTCGCGAGATCGTGGTGGGGCATCCTCGAAACATGGACGGCAGCTGCGGCGAAAGTGCTCATCGCGCCGAGGCGTTTGCCGAAGCGTTGCGTGAGCGCAGCGGCCTGCCGGTGGTGCTGCGCGACGAACGCCTTACCACCGTGTCGGCACACAGCGTATTAAATCAAACCAACGTGCGCGGCAAGAAGCGCAAGGCGGTGGTGGATACCGTGTCGGCCACCATTATTTTACAGGATTATTTGGACAGCCGTCGTTGAGTGTGCATATATTGGTCTTGAGGTGAGACCAATGGAATGGACAACGATTTACGTCAGCTCGGTAACCAACGCCATGCAAGGCAAGCGCTTGCTGGAAAAGCAGGGCTATACGGTGCACGTGCAGCGCTCGTCGCGCGTGCAGGAGGATACCGGCTGTGGCTATAGCCTGCTGGTGCGCGGCAACGCCGACCGTGCCACGGAACTTTTGAAAAAGAACGGTATTCGTGTTCTGCGCGTAGCGGGCGGGGGTGACGGTCGGTGATCTATCTTGACAACGCCGCCACCACCTATCCCAAGCCGCGCGCCGTGCGCGAGGCCGTGCACGAGGCGCTGTGTCGGTTTGGGGCCAATCCCGGCCGTGGCGGCCACGCCATGGCCATGAGTACCGCCGAAGCGGTGTTTCGTTGCCGCGAGGAGCTGGCGGCGTTTTTCGGCTTATGTGATCCGTCGGGCGTGTGCTTCACCGCCAACTGTACGGGGGCACTGAATACGGTGATCAAAGGCTTGTTGCATCGAGGTGACCACGTGGTAACCTCGGGCTACGAGCATAACTCCGTGCGGCGTCCGCTGGCGGCGCTGGGGGCGGAGGTCACCGAGGCTGAGGTGTATCCCGGCGAGCCGCAGCGCACGGTCGACAGCTTTCGCCGTGCCGTGCGTGAGGATACGCGGCTGATCATCTGTACCCACGCCTCCAACGTGTTCGGTTTCTCTTTGCCGATACGTGAGATCGGGGCGCTGGCGCACAGCTTGGGCATTCCGTTTGCGGTGGATGCCGCGCAAAGCGCGGGCGTGCTGCCGCTGGATATGCAGCGCGATCACGTTGATCTTTTGTGCTTGCCCGGTCACAAGGCGTTGTACGGCCCCATGGGCACCGGTGCGTTGCTGTGTGGCAGTGCGGTGCTGCCGTCACCGCTCACCGAGGGCGGTACCGGTAGTCGTTCGCTGCAGGCCGAACAGCCCGAGGAGCTGCCCGATCGTTTCGAAAGCGGCACCGTGAACGTGCCGGGTATTTGCGGTCTTTGCGCGGGCGTGCGGTTTGTGCGTGAGCAGGGGCGCGAGGCGCTGGCCGAGCGTGAAACCGCGCTGATGCGTCGTTTATACGAACAGCTGGCCGAGGTGAAGGGCTTGTGCTTGTATACGGCCTACCCCGATCTGCGGGTGACGGTGCCGATGGTCACGCTCAATGTCGAGGGGCTGCCGTCGGAGGATACCGCCGCACAGTTGGCAGCGGCCGGCGTGGCGGTGCGCGCAGGACTGCATTGTGCGCCGAGTGCGCATCGACGCATGGGAACGCTGGCGGAAGGCGCGGTGCGGTTGTGTCCCTCGTGCTTCACCACCGCGGCAGCGGTGGATACCACAGCGAAAATCTTGCGTGAAATTACAAGAAAAGCCTTGCAATCACGGGAGAGTATGTTAAAATAAAAGAAGTATAGAAAGTAGGTGAGTACACTGGCGGCATTTTTTCAACACGTGTGGGATGTCATTGCGATGTTCTTCCGCAGTTTTAACTGGATCACCGATATTTTGGATATTCTGATCGTAGCCTTTGCGGTGTACGGCATCTTTAAACTGGTGCGCGATTCCCGTGCCGAGCAGCTGCTCAAGGGCTTTATTTTGCTGGGATTGGCCTACGGTGCCGCCCATCTGCTCGGACTTACGGCAATCAAATATCTTTTACAGGTGCTGTTCGATAACGTGCTCATCATTTTGGCCTTGATCTTCCAGCCCGAGCTTCGCCGTGCCTTGGAGCAGGTGGGGCATTCCGGCTTTTCGCGCTTGCGCGTGCTGGGTTCGGGTGAGACCGAAAGCCGCGAATATATCGAAACCTGGAAAAAGGCCATTGCCGCGGTGTGCACGGCGGCCGAGTCGCTGCAGCGCGAGCGCATGGGTGCACTCATCGTTATCGAGCGCAACACCCGCTTGGGTGAAATTGCGCGTTCGGGTACCGAACTCAACGCCGATACCACGGCCGAGCTGCTGGGTAACATTTTCTTCAATAAAGCCCCCCTGCACGACGGTGCCACCATCCTGCGCGACGGTAAGGTATACGCCGCCGGCTGCATTTTGCCGCTGTCGGAAGACGTAACCATCAGCCGCAGCTTGGGCACGCGCCATCGCGCGGCCGTGGGTATGAGCGAAAATTCCGATGCCCTGTGTGTGGTGGTGTCGGAGGAAACGGGCACCATCTCGCTGGCTAAGGGCGGCGAGCTCACCCGCGATTTCACGGCAGAAACGCTGCGCAGCACGCTGGAAAATGAAATTATCTGGAACAACGTGCGCACCGAGGAAACCAAAGATAACAGCCTATGGGCGCGTGTACGGGGGTGGTTTGTAAAATGAAAAACAAATTCTCCCTAAATCGTCTGTTGCATAACGACCGCCTGATGATGGTGATCTCATTGGTGATCGCCGTTGCGGTGTGGGCCATCGTGTCGTTTGGCCCCGGCAACGTACAAACGCGCACCTTTACCACCACGGTGAAGATCGACCTCACCGACACCAGCGTGGGCTATAACGATCTGCGCGTGATCGGGAACGATACCTTCACCGTCAACGTGGAGGTCGAGGGCGCCCGTTCGGTGATCTACGCCCTCACGGGTGAGGATATTGAGATCCGCCCCTCGCTTACCGATATTCAGGGCCCCGGTAAATCCGAGGTATCCTTAACGGTCAACAAAAACGGTCGCTTTACCGACTACACCATTCACTCCATTTCGCCCGCTACCGTAACGGTGGATTGCGATTATTGGATGAGCGCTCCTTTTACCGTTACGCCCGATCTGTCGCGCTTAACGACCAAGGATGAAAAAACGCAGCAACTGGGCGATGCCATTTTGGATTCTGCCATTGTCGACGGTCGCGTAACATTGGAGGGCCCCCGCACGGTGATGCAGCAGGTGGCTTCTGTTGTTGCCCGCGTGGAGGAAAGCCAAACGTTAGACAAAACCACCCATTTCGAAGCGCGCTTGCTGGCGCTGAACGAGAAGGGCAATGAGGTGGATATTTCCCAGTGCCTGTTCAGCGGTATCAGCGGCAACACCGTGGATATCACGGTGCCGGTATGGGTGCAGCGCACGGTGGATCTCACCTACACGCTGGCCAACGTGCCGTCGGGCCTTTCGCAGAACGGCTTGGTCAAGCTCTCGCACAACCGCATCACGTTGGTGGGCGAGGCCGATACGCTGGATACGCTGGTGGCTACCGTGGGTAACCTCGGTACCTTTGATTTCGATCATATCAAGCCCGATGGTGCGGAGTTTGTGGTTGAACTGCCCATTCCCGGCGGTGTAAAGGTGCTGGAGGGCAACAAGGTAACGGTAACGTTGGCCATTGATAAGCTGACCACGCGCACGCTGTCGTATGACGTGAGCGGCCTTGCCGACGTTACGGTGGCAAAGCTCCCCGAGGGGAAAACCATTACCCTGCAGGCGCAGAAGATTACCGATATCGTGCTGTGCGGCACGCAAGCTACGCTGCGCCGCATCACTGCCAACGATCTGCAGATCACGCTGGATGCTTCCAGCAACACCGGCAGCGGCTCGGTGCGGTATACCGTGCGCATCACGGTGCCGAAATACCCCGGCGTTTGGGTGTATTACGGAGCCGACGACAGCACGCCGTATCAACTGTACGGAACGTTAGAGTAAACCAAAAACCGCCCGATATCCGCGGGCGGTTTTTTAAAAAAGAGGGATCGTATGAAACGTGTAATAACAACCTTACTGGCGCTGATTTTGGTTATCGGCTGCTTGCCTGTGTCGGGTGCCGCTGCGGGCAAAGCGGATCTCACGGTGGAATCGCTGACCTTTACGGGCGGCGACGGACAAATCACCCCCGAAACGACACTCACTATCCATGTCACCGTTGCGAATAACGGTAACGCGGCAGCCGAAGAGTTTACGGTGCAGCTGTATACCGCGGCGATCGACCTGGTGCGTCAGTCGACGGTGGAGTCGCTGGCCGCCGGAAAAACAACGACCGTTATCTTCCACGTTCTGTTTTCGGCAAAGATGAAGGGCGCGATGGGCGATTATATGCTGGTGGCCGAGGCTGATGCCACGAACACGGTAGCCGAATCCAACGAGCGCAACAACACGCGGCAGCGTAATCTGCGCGTGGCGAACGATCGCGTGGCGCCCGCCTATTCCTCCATGGAGGATATTTTGAAGCAAGCAGGCATGACCGACCTGATCTTTAACGACGATTTTAACGATCCCAATTCGGTGGACAATCAGAACACCCATAAAGCGGGGTATAAGTGGTATATCACGCGCCCCTACGGTGCCCCCGATCTGGGCGCAGGTGATTACAGCGTGGAAAACGGTGTTATGACCGTGAAGAACGAGGTTCCCACCTATAACTACGGCTTGGGCACCACCGATATGGATTCGCACGTGGGCTTCGATTTTAACACGGGCTACTTAGAAGTTAAGCTGCGTATTCCGCGCCCGCGCAAGAACACCGAGGGGGAAAAGGGTGTCCCGGCCATTTGGGCGTTGCCCTCGGAAAAGTTGTTTTATGAATACAGTCATTGGGTGGAGCTGGACTGGCTGGAATACTGGGGCGATAACTATTATACCATCTGCCTCCACGAGCAAAAGCGTGAAGCCGGCGGCGAAACCACGCAGTGGACCAAAAACAGCAATACGAGCTTCAGTGGCCTTAACGACGGCGAATGGCACGTGATGGGCTGGTTGTGGCAAGAGGGCTTGTTCATCAGCTACCTTGACGGCAAAGAAGTAATGCGCCTCAAATGGGCAAAGGGCGAGCTGGCGTGGCCCGTTCAAACGGTGAACACCGGCGAGTTGGAGCTGGGTGCGTTTGTGAAGCTGGACGAGCAGCATCTGCCCATCATCATCGGTGGCTCGCAGGATAATCCGCTGGAGCTCGATTACGTGCGTGTGTGGGACGGCAAGACCACCGGTACCTACACGCCGCCCGAAAAAGAACCGGAAAAGCAAGAACCGATCGTGATGCAAATGTCGGCCAGCGATTTCGTGCACGATTACACCACCGACGATTACGCCGAGCCGATCATCACCGTGACTACCGACAATTATAAAAATATTTTAAACGGCGAAAGCGCGTGGAACACCCTAAGCGCGGAGCGCCGTACCGAAATCAACGATCTGCTGAAGCAGAATGGTCAGCCGACATACGAGCATCTGTTGACGATTGCCAAGCAGTTTGTCAGCAACGGCGGCACCACCGCCAAAGGAACGACAAAAGCCACCAAGGCGACGGCGAAGCCCACAAAGGCTCCCGTGAAAAAGACAACGAATACAAGTGCCACATTGTCGACTACCGCGACCGAAAGTACGGTGACGACTACCGACACCACCATCGCGGCGACGACCACGGCACCCGAAGAACAGAAGAAAAACGGGTTTCCCTGGGTGGCACTGCTGCCGATGGGAGTGGCGGTTATTGTAGCCGTAGGCCTGCCGCTGTGGCTGGCGTATCAAAAGAAAAAGCAACAATAAGGTAAAAGGCTTCACACGCGTGTGAAGCCTTTTTTATAAGTAAAATCAGCAACGCAGGAACGGCCTCGCGATTATTATTGAACCACCTGCTTATCGCTTCATACAATGATAAGGGGCGAGAAAAGCCCCAATATCACGAAAAGGAGCGAATAACATTGGGCAATACAAACGGAAGACGCTACGGCAGTATGCCGCGCCGCTATCCGTCGCCGTATATCGGCAACGCGGCTGCCACGCCGTGTGCCTGTGCCGAACCTCGCCGCACGGCGGAGGAGGCCTGCGCCGCGCAGGTGGTCGCCATGGCCTACGTGCCGTGGCAACAGCTGGAAACCGTTTACGAGCCGGAAAACGGGTTCCCGCGCGGCACCATTTTCCCCGAGCTCTACAAGCCGCTGATGGTAGGAGGGAACTGCCATGGATAACTGCGCCTTGCTGAAAAACCGCATTGGTGCCTATCAGTTTGCCATTTGGGAGATGACCTTGTATCTCGACACGCATCCGTGCAGCGAGTGCGCGTTGGCAAAGCTGTATGAGTTGCGGCAGATGAAGGACCGTCTGGTGGCCGAGTATGAGGCACAATACGGTCCGTGGGTAATGACTTCGAACGACGTGCAGGGTGAACGCTGGACGTGGGTAGACGGTCCGTGGCCTTGGGAAGGCAGAGGGGGGAATTGAGATGTGGCAATATGAAAAGACCTTGCAGTATCCGGTAAAGATCGCCAACCCGAACCCCAAGTACGCGCAGATCATCATCAGCCAGTACGGCGGTCCCGACGGCGAACTGGGGGCGTCGATGCGCTATCTCACACAGCGCTATTCAATGCCGTACAACGAATTGAAGGGCTTGCTTACCGACATTGGTACTGAAGAGCTCGCGCACATGGAAATGGTCTGTGCGATGGTGTATCAGCTCACGAAGAATCTGTCGGAAGAGGAGATCAAACGCAGCGGCTTCGATAAGTATTTCGTGGATCACACCACGGCTGTGTATCCCATTGCCGCCTCGGCGCTGCCGTGGCGTGCGGAATACGTTCAGGCCAAGGGCGACGTGCTGGCCGACCTGCACGAGGATCTGGCCGCCGAGCAAAAGGCGCGTGTCACCTACGACAACCTGCTGCGCCTGATCGACGATCCCGACGTGCGCGACCCGCTGAAGTTCCTGCGTGAGCGCGAGATCGTGCACTACCAGCGCTTCGGTGAGGGCTTACAGCTCGCCACCGAGAAGCTGGACAGTCGCAATTTCTACGCCTGCAACCCCGGTTTTGACAAGAACTGCGGGAAATAACCACACAGAAAAAAAGCACCGTTCTTAACCGAACGGTGCTTTTGTTATAGTATTTCAAGCGGCGAAACAAGCTTTATGCCGAAAAGCCGCCCTATGGGCGGTTAGGAGTTCGACTCCCTTCGGCTATAGCTTAAATTCGCCTTGGAACAGATGCGAAAACAGCACGGCGGCGCCGCTTTGGGCGGTGATCTGTGCAGCGAGCGACGAGGGAAGCACCGGCACGGTTTTGAAACGGCGGGTGATGGTGCGCTCGTTCACGGCCTGCTGAAGCTGCTCGTAGCAGGCGGAGGGCAGCAGCGCACCCTCGTGGCCGAGCACCACGGCAGCAGGATCGAACAAATTTACCACCCCTGTGAGCACGGTGCCGAGATCGCTTAAAAATTGTTGCATGGCGGGTGAGGCGGTGTTGGCGGTAAAGTCGCTCCACGTGGCAGCGTTCGCGCGCTTCAGCACCGTCGGTACGCTTAAATACAGCTCGGTGCAGCCGAAATTGCCACACGCGCAGCGCGGACCTTGCGGGTAGAGGGTGGTGTGCCCCAATTCGCCCGAAAAGCCGCGTTCGCCCTCCAGCAGCTTGCCGCCGGCGATCACCGCGGCGCCGATGCCGTGGGTGATTCCCACGTACACAAAATCGCTGTGCGCGGTGCCCACGCCGTAATACGATTCCGCCAGCGCGGCGGCCTTCATATCCTCTACCACAACCACCGGCAGAGAAAAATGCTGCTTCAGCAGCTGCCCGATCGGCCAATCGGCAATGCCGTGAAAATCGGTGGTGGATACTACGGTGCCGCTGCGAATATCCACAAGCCCCACGCAGGAAACGCCGATGCCCAGCACAGTGCGCCCTTGCAGCACCGCTTCAATGCTACGAATGGCGGTTTCGGTGAGCTGCGGAGCGGTAACGGGGGAGTCGATCGCCGTGCGTACCGTGTGCAGCACACGGCCGGTGAGATCCACCAAGGATGCCCGCAGCGAGCGGCGCGATACCGATACGCTCACCGCCAACAGCTGCTCGGGCACCAAGGCCAGCTTGGCAGCGCGGCGGCCGGGGGTGGGGAGTGCTTCGGCGGGCAGCTCGCACAGATAGCCCTTTTCCAGGAGATCGGCGGTAATGTAGGAAATGCTCATGGGGGTGAGCGACAGCTCCTCGGCCAGGCGTTGTTTAGCAGCAGGCCCGCCCGTGAGCAAACGCTTCAGCAGTGCGCCTTGGTTGGAGGCGCGCAGATCGGTTAAATTTTTCCCTTGCTTTGGCACGGTATCACCTCTTAACGTAGTCAGTATACCAAAAAACGAATGTTAATGCAAGTAATTTATAAAAAGTCTTTACAAATTAAAAAGACGGTGTATAATGATAGGTGAGAAACGAGGTGTTGTGCATGGTAGAGGCAGCGGCAATAGCGTTTTGCGAGTCGCTGAACGCAGCGGCGTTTCGCGCCGTGGCAGAAAACGTGCGCGCCGGCATGACCGAGCAGGACGTGCAGCGGTTGGTGCAAACGGCGTGGAATACGGCGGCCGCGTGTGAGGTGCCGTTTTCGGGCGATCTCATCGGCGGTGTGCGCAGCGGAGCCATTGAGGGCGCTCCCACGGCCTATGTGCTGCAAACGGGCGATGCACTTATCGTGGATATTCAGCCCGGTGTGAACGGTTGCTTTGCCGATACCACACGCACCTTTTTTATCGGTGAGGCCGGTGCCGAGCAGCGGCGGGTGTATGCGGCGGTGGAAGCCACGCTACGGCAACTGGAAGCCGCACTGCGCCCCGGTGTGCGTGCGTGCGAGCTATACCACCTTATGCAGCAAAGCCTGGCGGAGTTTGGGCTGTCGTGCCCGCATCACGCCGGCCACGCATTAGGCTGCGAAAAACTGCTGCCGCCCGAATTTGTACCCGACTGCACCGACGTGCTGCAGGAGGGCATGATCGTGGCGCTGGAGCCGGGAGCCTACTGCGAGGGCGCGTTTGGCGTGCGCCTCGAAAACAATTACCGTATCACCGCCGACGGTGCGGAATGTTTGTTCCGTTATCCGCTGGCTATTGAAGACTGTATCGTGTAAGGAGAGGGAGTTTATGAAAATCACAGACGTGCGTTCCGTTATTCTGCGCCAGAGCACCATTGAAATGATCGGCGACGGCAGCCAGGATACCGTGGTGGTATTTGTGGATACCGATGCCGGTATCACCGGTGTGGGCGAGGTGGATTCGTCGCCCTACGTGGTGAAAACCATCATTGATATGCCGGCTTCGCACATGGCGTGCCGCGGCCTGCGCGACATTCTCATCGGTGAGGATCCGCTGGACGTGGAGCGCTTGTGGCGTAAAATGTACGATATGAGCATTTACCACGGCCGTCGCAGTGCCGTCATTCACGCGATGAGCGGCATCGACATTGCGCTGTGGGATATCATCGGTCAGGTCTACGGCGTTCCCACCGCCAAGGCGTTGGGCGGCAGCTACCGCGATAAGATCCAAGCCTATTGCAGTGTGCTGATGCCGAACACAGAAAAGGAAGTGTACGAGCTGGTGGAGTCGTTCGACGGCAGCGGCTATCAAGGCTTCAAGTTCGGTTGGGGCGGCCTCGGTGAGTCGTTTGAAAAGGATATTGCGCTGGTAAAGGCGGCGCGCCGTGCCATCGGTCCCGATAAAAAGCTGATGATCGACATTGCCATGCGCTGGACCGACGTGAAGGGCGCCATGCGCACGGTCAAGGCGTTTGAGGATCTCGACGTGTACTGGGTGGAGGAGCCGTTCCATCCCGATAATCTTGATGCCTACACCCGTTTGAATCAAGCCACCAACGTGCACATTTCCGCGGGCGAAGAGGTGGGCACCATCCACGAATTCCGCGACCTGCTCAGCCGTGGCTGTGTGGATATCGTGCAGCCCGATCTCAGCCGTTGCGGCGGCTTGACCATCGGCCGCAAGCTGATCGACTTGGCCGAGCAGTACAACGTGACCATCATTCCGCATGCGTTTAAGACCAACATTTTAATGTCGGCCTCGCTGCAATACATTGCGTCGTTGCCGCACACGTGGTATTTGGAATTCTGTGAGCAGGATACCGTGTTGCGCAAGGAGCTTACCACGCCCATTTTCTCGGTGGATAATGAGGGCTACGTTACCATTCCGCAAAAGCCGGGCTTGGGTATTCAGGTAAATCCGAACGTGATCGACAGATATAAGGTGGAAGTATGAAACACGTACAGTTGAGCCGCAGCGTGGGCGTTACCGTAACGCCGTTCGACGAAAAGGGCTATCCCGACTACGGCGAAATTCAAAATCAAACCGAAGCGTTTTGCACGTGTCCCACCGAGGCCATTTTACCGTGTGCCTCCACGGGCGAGTTTGTGAAATTAGACCTCCCCGAGCGCGCCGAGGTGCTGCGCAGCGTGATGCTGGCCAACCGCGGCCGCAAGCAGCTGATTGCCGGCACCTGTGATATTTCGGCAATGCGCGTGATCCGCAGCATCGAGGCTGCCAAGCGTTACGACTACGATGCCTGCGTGGTGTGCCCGCCGTTTTACTACGGATTAACGCAGGAGGCGGTGCTGGATTTCTACCGCGAGGTATGCGCCGCCGCCGAGGGCATGCCCATTGTGGCCTATCACGTGCCGTTCTTTACCACCGGCATCGAGATCCCCACGTTCTTAAAGCTGATGGAGATCCCCAACTTGGTGGGTATGAAGGATTCCTCGGCCGTGATGAAGCGCATTGCGCATTTGTGCGATCTGGCCAAGCGTGAGCGCCCTGAATTTGTGCTGTATACCGGCACCGACGATTGCCTGCTGCCTGCCTTAACCGCCGGCTGCCACGGCAATATGACGGCGCTTTCCGCCAGCATGCCGTGGCACATTGATGCCATTTATCAAGCGTTCGACAAGGGTGACCTGCAGGCCGCCATGGCGGCGCAGCGTGCCATTTTGCCGATCTTGCGCGAATGCGACAGCCTGCCGTTCCCCATAGGCTACAAGCTGCTGGCCAAGGCACAGGGCATGCGCGTTGAGGATCCTACCGCAGAAAAGGAAATTGCCGTGTACAAGCGGATTCAAGCAATGCTGAAGGTGGGTGTGTAACGTGAAGGCTGTGGTGTGGAAAGGCAAGTATGCGCTCGAGTATACCGACCTGCCCGAGCCGGAGTGTCGACCCGGTTGGGTAAAAATCAAGGTCATGGCGGTGGGACTTTGTGCCACCGACGTGCATATTATTGCCGATAAATTTGATGCCGGCAAGCCGCCTCACGTGTTGGGGCACGAGATCTGCGGCGATATTGTCGCCGTGGGCGACGGCTGCGACAAGTCGCTGTGCGGCAAACGCGTGGTGGTGGAAACCTACGTGGGCTGCGGCACGTGCGAATTTTGCCGTACCGGCCGCAAGCATCTGTGCAGCGCGGGCGAGATCGGGTATCCGCCGTATCAAGGCGGCGAAGCCCAGTTTGTTACGGTGCCGGTGGGCTGCATCCGCGAAATTCCCGACAGCATCTCCTACGACGAAGGCGCCATCATCGAGGCGGTGGCGTGTCCGTTTGGTGCACTGCTGAACAGCGGCTTCCAAATGGGGCAGACCGTGCTCATTCAAGGCGTTGGCGTGGCAGGACTGTCGTTCATTCAAGCCGCCCGCGCGGCGGGGGCAGGGCGGATCTTCTGCACCGCGCGAAACGACGTGCGCGCCGCCATGGCTCGCAAATTCGGTGCCGAGGTGATCGACCTGCGCACCGACGATGCCGTGGCGTACATTCAGCGTGAAACGGGCGGTCGCGGTGTGGACTTGGCCATCGACGCCGCCGGTGCTCCCGCCACCATTGAGCAGTGCTTCCAAGCGGTGGTAAGCGGAGGTATGGTGATGCTTTACGGTATTCCGTCGAAGGAGGCCGTTATTCCGCTTCCGGTAACCGAGTGTATTTTGCGGCAGATCCGCGTGTGCGGCTACACCGGCAACGAATGGGGCTGGGATCCGCTTATTCAGCTGGTCGACCGCGGCGTGATCTCGTTGAAGGAAATGGTGTCGGTGGTGATGCCGCTGTCGCGCACAAGCGAAGCGGTGGCGCTGCTGGAAAGCCGCGATCCGCATATTGTTAAAGTGGTATTGCATCCGTGGGACGATAATGAATAACAAAGAGAGGCAGCATTGCCTCTCTTTTTTTAAAATTTTGGTAACATGTTTCACTTCTTGACGGTGTACAATAAGAAGTGAGGTGTTACCGATGAACGTTGTAAAACAAAAGCAGTGGGTGAGTGTGATCACCGTTGTGCTGGCCGCAGCTACGCTCGTTGTATATGCGCTGACGACCGAAGCCGCCGCGCCGCTTGTTTTTTTGCAGGTGACGGCGTGTGCGCTCATTCCTACCGTGCTGCTGCTTCTGGAACGCATAACCGCGCGATCGTTGTCGATGGCGATGTTTGCCGCGGTGGCGTTGCACGTGGTATTGGCCAGTTTTTGCGGCAGTGCACTGGGCTTTTATTATCATATTCCGTGGTGGGATCTGTTTTTGCACGGTCTGTTCGGCGTGCTGGCCGCCGCCATGCTCGCCGAGCTGCTTTCACGCCACGAGGCTGTGCTGGGGCGAAGCGTGCTGCTGCTTGTGATATTTCTCTCCGTCATGGGGCTGGCAGCCCTGTGGGAGGTGTTTGAATACGTGAGCGATCTGGTGGTGGGCGGCGATGCGCAGCGCGTAGCGCAAGCACTGGCAAGCGGCGGCTCACCCGTGGGCGATACCATGACCGATATCATTATCACCGCCGTTGGTGTGGCGGTATATTTCGGTGGTGCGGGTATTTTTCGAAGAATGAAAAAATGCAGCAGACGGTAAGACCGTCTGCTGCATTTCGTTTTTACATCAATATTCCCACGTACCCTCGTACACCAGCACGGCAGGGCCGGTGAGCAGCACGCGTTCGTCGGTGTAGTTCACCGTGAGATCGCCGCCGCGCAGCTTCACGGTAATATCGGTGCCCTTGTCGCACAAGCCGTTTTCCACCGCCGCCACCGCTGCTGCGCACGCTCCCGTGCCGCAGGCCAGCGTTTCGCCGTTGCCACGCTCCCACACGCGCATACGCAGTGTCGTTTTATTCACACTGCGCACGAACTCGGTGTTCACACGCTCGGGGAAAACCGCAGCGTATTCAAACTTGGGACCGATCGTGGAAAGATCCAGCGCGTCGATGTTATCGCAGAACACCACGCAATGCGGATTGCCGATGGACACACCGGTAACGGTGTAGCGATTGTCGCCCACGGTGAGCGGATAGGCGATCATGCGCTCACACGTCACGGCGGCGGGCAGATCGGCGGCACGCAGGGAGGCTGTGCCCATATCCACCGTGACCGAACTGACCTTGCCGTCGCGCAAAAGCAGCTGCAAGCAGTGCACACCGCTGGCAGTTTCCACGGTGATCTCCTCGCGGTCAACGAAGCCCTTGTCGTACAGATATTTACCCACACAGCGGATATTGTTGCCGGCCATGGGGCTTTCGCTGCCGTCGCGGTTAAAGGTGCGCATTTTGGCATCCGCCTTGTCGGAGCGCTCGATGAGCACAATACCGTCGGCGCCCACGCCGTAGTGCGGGCGACACAGATCTACGCACAGCGATTCGGGGCAGGTGATGCCGTTGTCGAAGTTTTCAATAAACAGATAATCGTTGCCGCAGGAGTGCATTTTGGTGAACTGCAGCGTTTGGCGCGTTTGGCGCATGGCGTTAATGTTCACCAGCTCGGTGTTGCGGCCGTTGAAACGGCTTTCCATAATTTGCGCCAGCGCATCGGCGGTATCCAGCGAGGTGAAGCAGGGGATACCCAGCTGCATCGCGCGGCGGTGCAGCACAATGTAATCGCCCACGGTGGCATCCTTTACCGCGCCGGTATACACGATACCGTGCAGCTTGCCCGATTCCATCAGCGTGGTGATCTCGTTGCTTTCGGCGGCGTTTTTCACCGCCGTTACAGGGATGCCCAGCGCCGCAATGGCGGCGGCAGTGCCGGCCGTGGCGTACAGCGTGAGCCCCAGCTCGTAAAAGTGCTTTGCCAGCGAAATGCAATCGGGATAATCGCTTTCCTCCACGCTGATGAGCATACCGGCTTCGCCCTCGTGCACCGACGGCACCGATAGTCCGGCAGCCGCCAGCCCCTTAAACAGCGATTCGGCCACCGTGCGGCCAAGACCCAGCACCTCGCCTGTGGACTTCATTTCGGGGCCCAGCATGGAGTTGGCATCGGTGAGCTTTTCAAACGAGAATACCGGCACCTTTACCGCGAAATACGGCGGCGTGCGATACAGCCCCGTGCCGTAGCCCAGATCGGCCAAGCGTTCGCCCAGCATCACGCGGGCGGCGAGGTCCACCATGGGAACGTTGGTGACCTTGCTGATATACGGAATGGTACGCGAAGCGCGGGGATTGACCTCAATGACGTACAATTCATCCTCGTAAATGAGGTACTGAATGTTCACCAGGCCCTTGGTGCCCAGCGCCAGCGCCAGTTTTTCGGAGCAATCGCAGATCTTGCGCAGGAATTTATCGCTGAGGTTATACGGCGGATACACGGCAATGGAGTCGCCGCTGTGCACGCCGGCGCGTTCAATGTGCTCCATAATACCGGGGATGAGCACGGTCTCGCCGTCGGAGATCACGTCTACCTCCAGCTCGGTGCCGGGCATATACTTATCCACCAGCACGGGGTTATCAATGCCGCCGGCCAGAATGGTGTTCATATACTCCACGGTGCGTTCTTTTGTGCGGGAGATGGTCATATTCTGGCCGCCGATCACGTACGACGGCCGCAGCAGCACGGGATAGCCCAGCGTTTCGGCAGCGGCCACCGCTTCCTCTACAGTGCGCACGCCCAAGCCCTTGGGACGGCGAATACCAAACTCCTCCAGCAGCGCATCGAAGCGGCTGCGGTCCTCGGCAATGTCGATGCCGTCGGCCGAGGTGCCTAAAATGCGAATACCGTTTTTATCCAAGAACTGTGTGAGCTTAATGGCGGTTTGCCCGCCAAAGGCCACCACCACACCGATAGGCTGCTCCACGCGGATGATGCTCATAACGTCCTCGGGGCACAGCGGCTCAAAGTACAGGCGATCGGCGGTGTCGTAGTCGGTGGACACGGTTTCGGGGTTGTTGTTCACGATGACCACGTCGTAGCCCAGCTTTTGCAGGGTCCACACGCAGTGCACCGAGCTGTAGTCGAATTCGATGCCTTGGCCGATACGAATGGGGCCGGAGCCCAGCACCATCACCACGGGGCGCCCGCTGCGCTCAAAGCGACGCGACTCGCACACCGTATCGGCGCAGGAGTAGAAATACGGCGTTTTGGCGCGGTATTCGGCGGCGCAGGTGTCCACCATCTTATACGAAAGCGCAAAGTCGGGCAGCGTGTCGGCACCGCTCAGACGGCGAATGGCGGCATCGGGATACCCCATGCGTTTCGCCGCCATGTAATCGCCCTCACACAAGCCCTCGGCCTGCAGATGCTGCTCAAAGGCCGCCATGCGGGCCAGCTTGTGCAGGAACCAGCGGTCGATCTTGGTGATCGCGTAGATCTCGTCCACCGTGACACCGCTTTTCAGCGCCTCAAATATCGTGAACAACCGACGGTCGTTTTGCTCGTGCAGGCGTTCACGCACGGATGCTTCGGTGAGCGGGGGAGCGTTCAGCGTGTCCAGCGAGATCTCAGCACCGCGCACCGCCTTCATTAAGGCTTCTTCAAAGCTCTGGCCAATGGACATTACTTCGCCCGTGGCCTTCATTTGCGTGCCCAGCAAGCGGCTGGAGCCGGCAAATTTATCGAACGGCCATTTGGGGAATTTTACCACCACGTAGTCGAGTGCCGGCTCGAAGCAGGCGCAGGTCTTGCCGGTGATATCGTTTTTAATTTCGTCTAACCGATAGCCGAGTGCCAACCGCGTGGTGAGCTTGGCAATGGGATAGCCCGAGGCCTTGGAGGCCAGCGCCGATGAGCGCGACACACGCGGATTGACTTCAATAACGGCATAGTCAAAGCTGTTGGGATCCAGCGCAAACTGGCAGTTGCAGCCGCCCACGATCCCGATGGTGTTCACAATATCCAGCGCGGCTTGCCGCAGCATGCTGTATTCTTTCACCGACAGCGTGAGCGCGGGCGCCACCACCACGGAGTCGCCCGTGTGCACGCCGACCGGGTCGACGTTTTCCATCGAGCACACCGCAATGGCGTTGCCGCCGGCATCGCGCATGGTTTCAAACTCAATTTCTTTCCAGCCTGCAATGCACTTTTCCACCAGCACCTGCGTAATGGGGGAGGCATCCAAGCCGCCGCGCGCAATTTCGCGCAGCTCGGCTTCGGTGGCGGCAATACCGCCGCCCGAGCCGCCCAGTGTGAAGGCAGGGCGCACGATAACCGGATAACCGATGCGTGCCGCAATGGCCAGCGCGGTATCCACGTCCTCGGCAATGTCGGAGGGTACCATTGGCTGACCGATCTCGTTCATGGCGTTACGGAACAGTTCGCGGTCTTCGGCCTTTTCAATGGCGTTAATATCGGAGCCGAGCAGGCGCACGCCGTATTTTTCCAGCGTGCCGTCGCGCGAGAGCTGCATGGCAATGGTCAGGCCCGTTTGCCCGCCCAAGCCGGCGAGCAACCCGTCGGGCCGTTCTTTTTCAATGATGCGCCGCACGGTTTCGGCGTTCAGCGGCTCCAGATAGATCTCATCGGCGAGGCTCTTATCTGTCATAATGGTGGCAGGATTGGAGTTCACCAGCACCACGTTAATGCCTTCCTCGCGCAGCACGCGGCAGGCTTGAGCACCGGCATAGTCGAACTCGGCGGCCTGACCGATGGTGATGGGGCCCGAGCCGATCATCAGCACCTTGCGAATGGTGGTATCTTTAGGCATGGTCGGCACCTCCCATCAAAGCGAAAAAGCGGTCGAACACCACATCGTTTGGATCAAACTGCACCGTCACGCAGTAGTGGGTGGTGTAGTAGATCCCCTCGCAGGTGTTATCGTTTGCGTTGCGGAACCACGGCAGCGCGCCCTCGGGGATCTCCGACACCACGTAGCCGTGATTTTGGTTGGTAATGTAGGTGCGGCGCGAGGTGCCTGCAATTTTTACAGGCTGATTGGCGCCGCGATGGCCGTAGGGCAGCTTTTCCACCGCACCGTCCTGCGACAGCGCGATCAGCTGATGCCCCAAGCCGACACCCAGCATCGGCAGCTTGCCGAAGAGCTCACGAATAACCGGCAGATATTCCGTGCAGTCGCGCGGATCACCGGGGCCTCCTGCGAACACCACGCCGTCGGGCTGTTGGTGCTTGATTGCGGAAGCAGAGGTGTCGTGCGGGACCACCGTTACCTCGCAGCCATGTTCACACAAGGCGTGAACGAGGGTGAGCGACGTGCCGAGATCCACCAGCGTTATGGCATAGCGTTTCTCGCCCACAGCAGGGTAGACACGGCTTTCCGTGCAGCTGACGTCGGCCACGCGACGGCCCACGGTGTACTCACGCAGAACGGTGAGATCATCGGGGACAGTGTCGCAGATCATGGCGTTCATGGTGCCGTGTTCACGCAACACGGTGGTGAGCTCGCGCGTGTCGATGCCGCAAAGGCCCACCACGCCCTGCTGCTTTAAAAACGCATCCAGCGTTTGTTCGCAGCGGAAGTTGGAGGGCTGCTCGCAGTATTCGCGCACGATATAACCGCAGGGGGCGGCGGTGGGGGCGATATCCTCGGGAATGATGCCGTAGTTGCCCACCATGGGGAACGTTTGCACCACCAGCTGCCCCGCATAGGCGGGGTCGGTCAGCGTTTCGGGGTAGCCCACCATACCGGTGGTAAACACCACTTCACCCACGGTGTCACCGAGGGCGCCGAAGCGCTGTCCCTCAAACACGGTGCCGTTTTCCAATATCAAAAAGGCCATAGCGTTAACACTCCTTTTTGTCGGGTAAAAAGCCCCCTCACAGAGGGGGCGGCGAAAGTTAGGCCAACGTTGCCGCCATTACCGCTTTGATGGTGTGCATGCGGTTTTCGGCCTCGTCGAACACAATGGACTGCTCGCTTTCGAACACCTCGTCGGTGACTTCCATGCAGGTCAGTCCGAATTTGTCGTAGATCTGCTTGCCCACGGTGGTTTTAAGATCGTGGAAAGCGGGCAGACAATGCATGAAGCGGCATTGCTTGCCGGCGTTGTCTATCAGCGCCTTGGTGACGCGGTAGGGCGAAAGCTCCTCAATGCGCTCCTGCCACACGGCATCGGGCTCACCCATGGAAACCCACACGTCGGTGTAGATCACGTGGGCACCCTTGGTGGCCTTCATCGGGTCCTCTTCAAATTCCAGCACCGCGCCGGTTTCCTTGGCCACAGCCTCACACTGCGCAATAAGCGCGGCATCGGGGAAATATTTCTTCGGCGCGCAGGCCACAAAGTGCATGCCCATTTTGGCACAGCCCACCATCAGCGAATTGCCCATGTTGTAGCGAGCATCGCCCATGTACACCAGCTTTTTGCCCTTCAGCTCGCCGAAATGCTCCTGGATGGTCAGAAAATCGGCCAAGATCTGGGTGGGATGAAACTCGTTGGTAAGACCGTTCCACACCGGCACACCGGCATAGGCGGCCAGTTCCTCCACGATCTCCTGGCCGAAGCCGCGGTATTCGATACCGTCGAACATACGGCCCAGCACGCGGGCGGTGTCGGCAATGCTTTCCTTTTTGCCGATCTGCGAGCCGGAGGGGTCGAGGTAGGTGGGATGCATGCCCAAGTCTACCGCCGCCACCTCAAACGCGCAGCGGGTGCGGGTGCTGGTTTTTTCGAAGATCAGCGCAATGTTCTTACCCTCACATAAGCGGTGGGGAACACCCGCCTTCTTTTTGGCTTTCAATTCGGCGGCCAGCGTGAGCAGACCGTTGATCTCCTCGGAAGTAAGGTCGAGCAGCTTCAAAAAATGCTTGTTTTTCAGCGACATGGTTCAGCCCTCCTTGCAGGCGTTCTTTAGCACGGTAACGGCTTCTTTCAGCACGTCCCACGGAATATTCAGCGCAGGCAGCAAGCGCACCTTATGCTTGGCGGTGAGGCACAGCACGCCGTTTTCGCGGCAGGCGGCCACCACGTCGGCGGCGGGGCGCACGGTTTCAATGCCCACCATGAGGCCCATACCCGTCACGGAGCGCACACCCTCGGCCTTGATAAGCTCGTTGAAAACGTAAACGCTCTTGCGGCGTACCTCGGCCAAAAAGTCATCGTCAAGACGGTCGAGCACGTTCACCGCACCCGCACAGCACACGGGATTGCCGCCAAAGGTGGAGCCGTGATCGCCGAAGCCGAGCACGTCCTTCACCTTATCGCTCAGCAGCACCGCGCCCAGCGGCAGACCGCCGCCCAAGCCCTTGGCGGTGGTGACCACGTCGGGCTGAATACGGTAGTATTCGTAAGAGAACAACCGACCGGTGCGGCCGTTGCCGGTTTGCACCTCGTCGATCATCAGCACAATATCCTCGCGTTCGCACAAGGCGGCCACGGCGGTAACGTAGGCCTTGGTGAGGGAGTTCACGCCGCCCTCGCCCTGCACACATTCCAGCAGAATACCGGCCACCTTTTGCTCGGCCACCAGCGCCTCCAACGCCTCAATATCGTTGGCGGGAGTGTGGCAGAAGCCGGGAGTTAACGGCTGAAACAGCTCGTGAAAATGCTCCTGCCCGGTAGCCGCCAGCGTGGTGAGCGTGCGGCCGTGAAAGCTGTTTTCCAGCGTGACGATCACGTTGTATTCGGGGCCCTTGTGCTCGGCGGCGTATTTGCGGGCCACCTTAACGGCACATTCGTTGGCCTCGGCACCGGAGTTGCCGAAAAACACGCGGCTCATACCGGTGCGCGCGCACAAGCGCTCAGCCAGTGCCACGCACGGCTCGGTGTAATACAGATTGGAGGTGTGCTGCACCTGCGCCAGCTGCGCCGTTACGGCCGCTTGCCAGGCATCGTCGGCAATGCCGAACGCCGTAACACCAATGCCCGAGCCCATATCAATATAGCGCTTGCCGTCGGTATCCCACAACAGCGAGCCCTTGCCGTGCGTTACTTCAACGGGGAAACGGCGGTAGGTGTTCGCTACCACCGCCTGATCACGTTCCATTAATGTGCTCATTGGGGATCCCCCTTTACCAGCGTACCGGCACCCTCGTTGGTGAGAATTTCCATCAGGATAGAGTGGGGAACACGACCGTCCATGATAACCACGTTTTCCACGCCCTTGTGGATGGCTTCGATGCAGCAGTCCACCTTGGGGATCATGCCGCCCGACACCACGCCCTCAGCGCACAGCGCCTTGGCCTCCGAGATGGTCACCTCGGGAATGAGGGTGGAGGGATCGTCTTTATCCTTGAGCAGACCGGCAATATCGGTCATCATCACCAAACGCTCGGCATTCAGCGCGCCCGCAATGTAGGCGGCGGCCGTGTCGCCGTTGATGTTGTAGGCGTTGCCCTCGCGGTCGCAGCCCAGCGTGGAGATGACGGGAATGTAGCCCTTTTCCAGCAGGTCGAGCACCGGCTGAATGTGCACCTTGGTGACCTTGCCCACGTAGCCGAGGCGTTCGTCCTTCATTTCGGCCTCGATGAGCATGCCGTCCATACCCGAGATGCCCATGGCCTTGCCGCCCTGCTTTTCCAGCAGATTCACCAGCGTTTTGTTCACCTTACCGGCGAGCACCATTTGCACGATATCCACGGTTTCCTTATCGGTCACGCGCAAGCCGTCCACAAACTCGGGCTTTTTGCCGAGCTTTGCCATCAGCTCACTGATCTCGGGGCCGCCGCCGTGCACCAGCACCACTTTGACACCGATAAGCCACAGCAGCACCACGTCTTCCATGACCTGCTGTTTAAGCTGCTCGTTGATCATGGCGTTGCCGCCGTATTTTACCACGACGATCTTGCCGTTATATTGCTTAATGTAGGGGAGCGCCTGAGTGAGCACCTCAGCGCGCTGTGCGTTTGAAAATAAAGCGTCCATTCTTGTCACCTCACGTCCGATAATCGCCGTTGATCTTCACGTAATCGTAGGTGAGATCACAGCCCCACGCGGTAGCGCTTTCCGAGCCGCTGTCCAGCGTGATGAGAATATCAATTTCCTTTTCCAGCAGAATTTCCTTGGCCACTTCCTCCGAGAAGGGAATGCCCGCGCCGTTTTCGCACACGGGAACGATACCCTTTGCCGAACGGAACGCCACACCAACCTTGGAAACGTCCACCGCCGCGCCGCTGTAGCCGATGGCGCACAGCACGCGACCCCAGTTGGCATCGGCACCGAACATGGCCGCCTTGAGCAGGCTGGAGCAGATCACGCTCTTGGCCACGGTTTTGGCGGTAGCCTTGTCGGGGGCGCCGCTCACGTGGCACTCCAGCAGCTTGGTAGCACCCTCGCCGTCGGCGGCGATCAGGCGGCACAGCTCCACCGTTACGGTGTTCAGCGCTTTCATGAACTCGGCAAAATCCTCGCCCTCCTCGGTAATGGGGGTGTTGCCCGCCACACCGTTGGCCAGAATGGCCACCATATCGTTGGTGGAGGTGTCGCCGTCGATGCTCACCATGTTAAACGTGTTCTGAATATCGCTCGACAGCGCCTTCTGCAGCATCGACGGAGCGATCGCCGCATCGGTGGTGAGGAACACCAGCATGGTTGCCATGTTGGGGTGGATCATACCGCTGCCCTTGGCAATACCACCCAAACGGCAGGTCTTGCCGCCCACCGAGAACGACACCGCCACTTCCTTTTTGAAGGTGTCGGTGGTCATGATGGCCTCGGCGGCAGCCTCGCCGCCCTCGTAGGAGATACCCTCTGCCAAAGTGGGCAGGCCGCCTGCAATGGGAGTGAGGTCAAGCGGCTGACCGATCACGCCGGTGGAAGCCACGATCACGTCCTCGGCAGCCACAGGCAGCACCTCGGCCACCATACGACCCATCTGCTCGGCCACCTCAATACCGTCGGCGTTGCAGGTGTTGGCGTTGCCGCTGTTGCAAATAACCGCCTGCGCCACGCCGTTTTGCAGGTGCTTTTTGGTGACCGACAGCGGTGCACCCTTCACCAGATTGGTGGTGTACACGGCGGCTGCCGAAGCGGGCACCTCGCTGTAAATGAGCGCCAGATCGCGCTTTAAGCGATTGTGGCGGATACCGCAATGAATACCGTTGGCTTTAAAGCCCTTGGCGGCACACACGCCGCCTTTGATCAGTTCTACCATAGTTTGTCCCTCACTTTATACGCACAGCCCGGCAGCCTCGTCGACACCGAGCACAATGTTCATGTTTTGAATGGCCGCACCCGAAGCGCCCTTACCCAGGTTATCAAAGCGGGCCACCAGCAGGATGCGTTCGTCGTTGCCCTGCACCGTAACCTCCATATCGTCACGTCCGGCAAACGCACCGGCCGACAACAGACCGCCTTCGCTGTTATTGTCGCAAAAGCGCACCAAGCCGTTTGCAAAGCAGGCGCGATACACGTTTGCAATGTCGGCTGCAGAGCCCTTTACCTGTGCGGCGAACAGCGGCACGGTAACCTCCATGCCCGCGTAATACGGTGCCACGATGGGGCAGAACACGGGTGCCTGCGTGAGTCCGGCCACGGCGGCCATTTCGGGCAGATGCTTGTGCTTTTGCGTTAATCCGTACTGACGGGGCGCTTCAAACAGCACGTCGCGGGCGGGGTCTTCGTATTCGGCGATCATCTTCTTGCCGCCGCCGGAATACCCGGTGAGCGAAAACGCGGTGAGCGCCGTATCGGGGGCGAGCAGGCCGGCCTTTACCAGCGGTGCCACCAGTGCCAAAAAGCCGCTGGCGTGGCAGCCGGGGTTGGCAATGCGCTTGGAAGCGGCAATGGCTTCGCGGTAGCCCAGCTCGGGGAAGCCGTAGGTCCAGCCTGCGGCGGTGCGGTGGGCGGTGGAGGTGTCGATGATCACCACGTTGCTGTTTTCCGCCAGCGCCACCGATTCGCGCGCCGCGTCGTCGGGCAGGCACAGAAAGGCAACGTCGGCCTTGTGCAATGCCTCGGCGCGGGCGGCGGGGTCTTTGCGCAGCTCATCGGGCAGGGTGAGCACCGTTAAATCGCGGCGATCGGCCAACCGTTCGTGGATGCGCAGACCGGTGGTACCGGCGCTGCCGTCGATAAATACTGTTTTCATACGCTCAACATCTCTTTCACATAAGCAATCTGGGCTTCCACCGAGGGCACGGACGTGCCGCCCTCGCTGATACGCCGCTCCACACACGCGTCGAGGTCGATGGCCTCGAACACGGTTTCGTCAAACAACTCGCTGTACTCGCGGTAGACCTCCAGCGGCAGCGATTCCAGCACCAGCCCCTCGGCGATGCAGCGAGCCACCAGCTGACCCGAGATCTTATACGCATCGCGGAACGGCAGGCCGTGCGCCACCATCCAGTCGGCCAAGTCGGTGGCGTTGATAAAGCCGTTTTGCGCGGCGCGGCGCATGTTATCGGGCAGGGTGCGCATGGTGCGGATCATACCGGCAAACACCGGCAAGCACATTTTCACGGTTTCCAGCGCATCGAACACGCCCTCTTTATCCTCTTGCATATCCTTGTTGTAGGCGAGCGGCAGGCCTTTGAGCATGGTGAGCGCCGCCATTAGATCGCCGTACACGCGGCCCGTTTTGCCGCGCACAAGCTCGGCCATGTCGGGGTTTTTCTTTTGCGGCATAATGGAGGAGCCGGTGGTAAACGCATCCGACAGCTCCACAAACTTAAATTCCCAGCTCGACCACAGAATGACCTCCTCCGAAAAGCGGGAGAGATGCATCATCAAGATCGACAACGCGCTCAGCAGCTCCACGCAGAAGTCGCGGTCGGACACGCCGTCCAGGCTGTTGCGGCAGATGCCGTCGAAGCCCAGCTGTGCCGCCTCGAAGCGACGATCGGTGTTGTAGGTGGTGCCGGCCAGCGCACAGCAGCCGATGGGCGACTGATTCATGCGGCGGCGGCAATCCAGCAACCGCTCGCGGTCGCGCAGCAGCATCATGGCGTAGGCCATGAGATGATGCCCGAAGGTAACGGGCTGTGCACGCTGCAAATGCGTGTAGCCGGGCAGAATGGCCGCCTTGTTTTGCTCGGCCTGTTCGGTCACGGCTGCGAGCAGCTCGTTCACAAACGCCACCACGGTGTCGATCTCTTCGCGCAGGTACATGCGCAGATCCAGTGCCACCTGATCGTTACGGCTGCGGGCGGTGTGCAGCTTTTTGCCCACGGCGCCCAAGCGCTCGGTGAGCACCTGCTCCACAAACATGTGGATATCCTCGCACGACATATCGAACGCCAGCGCGCCGCTGTCGAGATCGTTCAGAATGTTCTGAAGTCCGTCGATGAGCTGTGCGGCCTCCGCTTGCGTAATAATGCCCTGTGCACCCAGCATGGCGGCGTGTGCCATGCTGCCGGTGATATCCTGCCGATACATTACGTGATCGAACCGAATGGACGAATTAAAATCGTCTGCGAGCTTGTCGGTAGCACCGTCGGTTCTGCCCGCCCATAACTTAGCCATAGCTGCTCCTTTCGCCTGGTGGCATGCTTGTAAAAACCAGACAATCCTGCACGGTCACCCGTGCAGGATGTACTGAAAACTTCTTATTTCTTACCGTCAACCAAGGCCTGAACCGTGATCGGCAGACCGTACAGGTTGATAAAGCCCTCGGCATCCTTCTGGTTGTAATCGCTCTCGCCGAAGGTAGCGATCTCTTCGCTGTACAGCGTGTAGGGGCTCCACACACCGGCGTTGATGAGGTTGCCCTTGTACAGCTTCAGGCGCACCTTACCGGTTACGCGCTCCTGCGTTTTGTCAACAAACGCGCTCATCGCCTCGCGCAGGGGAGTGAACCACTGGCCGTTGTACACCAGCTCGGCAAAGGTGATGGCCATGCGCTGCTTCTCGTGCAGGGTCATCTTGTCGAGGCAGATGCTTTCCAGCACGCTGTGCGCCTTGTACAGAATGGTACCGCCGGGAGTTTCGTACACGCCGCGGCATTTCATACCGACCAAGCGGTTTTCCACAATGTCGATGATACCGATACCGTTTGCGCCGCCCAGCTCGTTGAGCTTGAGCACGATCTGCTTCGCGGTCATCTTCTCGCCGTCGAGCGCTACGGGCACGCCCTGCTCGAAGTCGAGCGTAATGTAGGTGGGCTTATCGGGAGCCTGAATGGGGGACACGCCCATCTCCAAGAAGCCTTCCTTTTCGTACTGCGGCTCGTTGCCGGTATCTTCCAGATCCATGCCCTCGTGGGACAGATGCCACAGGTTCTTATCCTTGGAGTAGTTGGTCTCGCGGTTGATCTTCAGCGGGATGTTGTGCGCCTCGGCGTACTCGATCTCCTCTTCGCGGGACTTGATATCCCACTCACGCCACGGAGCAATGATGGGCATGCTGGGAGCAAAGTGCTTGATAGCCAGCTCAAAACGCACCTGGTCGTTACCCTTACCGGTACAGCCGTGGCAGATGGCGTCGGCGCCTTCCTTGATGGCGATATCGACCAAGCCCTTGGCAATGCAGGGACGTGCGTGGCTGGTGCCCAGCAGGTACTCCTCGTAAACGGCGCCCGCCTTCAGGCAGGGGATAATGTACTCGTCAACGTACTCCTCGGTGAGGTCGAGCACGTACAGCTTGGAAGCGCCGGTCTTGAGCGCCTTTTCCTCAAGGCCCTCCAGCTCGTCGGCCTGACCCACGTTGCCCGACACCGCGATAACCTCGCAGTTGTTGTAGTTTTCCTTCAGCCACGGAATGATGATGGACGTGTCCAGACCACCCGAATAGGCGAGTACGACTTTCTTGATATTTTCCTTGTTCATGGTATGCATCCTCCTAGAATAAATATTCATCGTATTCATCGAATATGCACACATTATACACATTATATAAAGCATTGTCAAGCGTTTGCTTATAAATATTCACACATTTTTTGCAAAATCGTCACTCTGTACAAGTCAAAGCGGCGTTTGTGTGTACGAACTGGACAAAAGCACAAGAAAATCGGTTGCACCCTGCGGAAAAGCGTGTTAAAATATGCAATATGAGGTGAATACAATGCATACTTTTCAGGTGTCGCTGGTCGGCATTCATTCCCGCTACATACACTCAGCGCTGGCGCCGTGGTGTCTGCTCAGCGGTATTCGCACCTACGGCAGCGGTGTCGAGGCACGCGTGGTGGAGGGAACGGTGAACGAAAGCGACGACGCACTGTTCACACGCTTAACGGCACAAGCAGCCGAGGCGGTGTGCTTCAGCTGTTATATTTGGAATATCACCACGGTACTGCGCTTGGCCGAACGGCTGAAGGCGGCAGCACCGATGGTGCGCATCGTGCTGGGCGGCCCCGAGGTCAGCTACCGTGCGGCCGAGCTGCTGGCACGGTATCCGTTTGTGGACTGCGTGATCGCCGGCGAGGGCGAGCGGCCGCTGGCGGCCTATCTCACCGCCTGCGCGGCAGGGGAGTCGGTGGTTGGGCTGCCCGGTGTCTGCACGCGTGAGCACGTGGCCGAGCCCTACGTTACCAACGAGATCCCGCCCAGTCCCTACGTGCCGGAATATTTTGAAGCCCTCGGCGGCCGTATGGCCTATCTTGAAACCTCGCGCGGGTGTCCGTTCTCGTGCGCGTTTTGCCTGTCGGGACGGTGCGGTACCGTGCGGTTCTATCCCGAGGAGCGCGCCTTTGCGGAGATTTTGCAGCTGGCAAACAGCGGCACGGCTACCGTGAAATTCGTCGACCGCACCTTTAACGCCGATAAACAGCGCGCGCTGCGCATCTGGCGCTTTATCGTGGAAAACTACGGCACGCGCATCCCTAAGGGGGTGTGCTTCCATTTTGAGATCGCAGGCGATCTGCTGGACGAAGAGATGCTCACCGTGCTGTGCGAAGCACCGGCAGGGCTGTTCCAGCTGGAGATCGGCCTGCAATCCTTTCACGCCGAAACACTGGCGGCGGTGTGTCGCCGCACCGATACCGCGCGCCTTACGCAGAACATTCGCCATCTGCTGGCATGCAACACCGTGGCGGTGCATCTCGATCTCATTGCCGGCCTGCCCGAGGAGGATCTGCCCACCTGCCTGCACAGCTTCCGCACGGCCTACGCACTGCGGCCGCATCAGCTGCAGCTGGGCTTCTTAAAGCGCCTGCACGGATCGCCCCTGGCCGAGGACCCGGCGCGCTATCCCGGCGTGTTCGCCGCGCAGCCGCCGTATGAGGTGCGCCGAACGCCGTGGCTGTCCGAGGACGATCTGCACCGTCTGCACGTGCTGGAGGAGGCACTGGACCGTTTGTATAACAGCGGCCGCTTTCCGCACACGCTGGCCTATCTCACCGACACCGTGGGGCTGGACCCCGTGGCGGTGTTTTCCGAGGTGGGGGCGCAGCTTCCCGAAACGCCGCCCTCGCTCGATGAGCTGACGGTGCTGCTGTGGGAGCTGTATGCGCCGCGCACCGATAAAGCGGCTTTGCGCGATGCGCTGCTGCACGATCGTATGGCCGGCAACCCTGCAGGGGTGCTGCCGCCGTGTCTGGATGAACACGCCGACGAGCGCCGCCGCCTAAAGCGCCTGCTGGACACCGATGTCCGCCTGCGCCGCCCCGAGGGCGTGCGCCGCGGCACCGCCTTGCTTTCCGACGGTACGCTGCTGTATGCCGATCACACCGCACCGCATCCGGTAACAAGGCTGTATCCCGTGCGCTATTTCCGTGAGGAGCAGCTGGGACGTAAGCGGCAATATCTGCTGTTCGATCTCGACGGCACGCTCACCGATCCGGCGCTCGGCATCACTCGCTCGGTGCAGTTTGCGCTGCGTCGCTTCGGCATCGACGAGCCCGATCTCACCAAGCTGCAGCGCTTCATCGGCCCGCCGCTGCTGGATTCGTTTTGCGAGTTCTACGGCATGACCGCCGAGCAATCCCGCGAAGCGCTGGCCGCCTATCGCGAATACTACGCCGTCACCGGCATTTATGAAAACGAGGTCTACGCAGGCATTCCCGAGCTGCTGCACGATGCCCGCCGTGCCGGCTATCACGTCATTATGGCCACTTCCAAGCCCGAAATGTACGCCTGCCGCTTGATGCAGCATTTCGGCCTTACACAGCATTTTACCTGCATTGCGGGGGCAGACATGGGGGAGAAGCGCGCCGACAAAACCGCCGTGATCCTCAGCGCCATGGAGCGCGAGGGCCTGCACGATCCTACCGAAGCCGTCATGATCGGTGACCGCTGCTTCGACGTAGAGGGCGGCCGTCGCTTGGGAATGGCTACCGTGGGCGTGCTGTACGGCTACGGCAGCAGGGAGGAGCTTACCGCTTCCGGAGCCGATGCGATCGCCGCCACGGTGGAGGAATTGCGTGCCCTCATTATAGCATAAGATAGGTAGTCACCTTCAAGACACCCAACCAAATAAAAAAACACCGAAGCCACGCGGGTTTTCGGTGTTTTTTGTTAGGTAAAACAGTTATCAAACAGTCATCTTTCTCGCATTAATACAACGCCGTAGGGGACGATGCCCACATCGTCCCGCCAAGGCTTGTACCAATGTGTGGGTATCTTTCCCTACGGTCGCACAACCCAAATACAGCGCTGCTACGAAAAGCTTCTTCAACTCCAAGCTTCGCCCTACGCTCAAAATGACCCATTTCCTGCTTTTTTATATTTATAAGCGATGTACACGGTGGATTTCTCCACCAACTGTGAAAAGTTTTCCACAGCCGCTTTGCAGTTGGATTCGGATTCAAAATAAGATTGGATTACGATTGGATTGGATTGGAAACACAATTTGCAACCGCTTGCTGCAAACAGTTGTCAACATAGTTATTCACATTTTTCCACATGATTTCACAAAACAATTCACAAACTCACAGAATGTGAATAAAAATTATGTGTTACAAATTGTTGTAAAAACCTAAAAATTGTACGGATCGCCAAAAGAATTTACGGTTTCGAACGACTTTTGCGTTCTTTCAAGCGATTATATAGCACCATACCGCCCAAACTGACCGCTCCCGTCACCACGAACAACAGCACCGCACCGATATAATTTTCCTTTTGAATGAGGTTGCCGCCCACAGTGGAGGAGATCACCGACGGAATACGGGCGATGAGAGTGATCACTAAAAACTCGTGCAGCCGCAGGCGGGTGAGACCCACGAAATACGTAAACAGATCCTTGGGGGTGCCGGGAATGAAATACAGCAAAAACACCAAGCGCTTCAGCCGTTTTTCGCTGTTGATAAAGCGCAGGCTGTCGATCTTATCGCGGCTGATAAACAGCTCCACCGCCTTCACGCCCACCGACTTTACCAGCAAAAAGATCGGCACCGAAGCCAGCGCCACACCGGCCAAGCACAGCAGCGTGCCCTCAATGGCACCAAACGCGTAGCCCATGCCCACCTCGACCACCTCGCCGGGCACGAACGATACCACCACCTGCAGCATCTGGATGCCCAACGCCACCAGGCGGCTCTTCCAGCCGTAGCCCTCCACGAAGGCTTTAAAGGCGGCAGGATCGTCGCCAAAGGCGGCAAAGCGTTTCCACAAAAATACCGTGAGCCACGTAAACAGCGCCAGCACCGCCGCGAGCGAGCACAGTGCCAGCACACGCCGTCGCGTTATGGATGATGGTTGTCGGCTCATGGCGGTGCCTCCTTACAAATTACTTCTTATATAGTGTACCACATCGTTTGATAAAAAGCAAAAAAATTCAGAAAAAAGTTGGTTTAGCCTTGAAGCTGTCGACAAACTCTGCTATACTATATTCTGTATAGGGCTGTCAGCCCGTAGAAGGGATGAGAAAAATGAAAGTTGCATTGTTGACTCACACGCCGTTGCCGGAGCACACCGTAGCTTCCGCGGCGCGCTTATGCTATTCTCCCGCCACCATCGACGAGCTGCGTGAAAAGCTCACTGAGGATAAAGCCGCAGCCTTTGTGGACATGCTGGCCGAGATCGGGCACGAAAGCCCCATCGAGCACGCCAATTTTACTTTTGGTGTAGAGGGCGTTTCGCGTTCGCTGTTGGCCCAGCTCACTCGCCACCGTTTGGCTTCGTACAGCGTGCAAAGCCAGCGCTACGTGGCCGAAGCGCATTTTGAATACGTGCTGCCGCCCGAAATTGCCGCCATTCCCGAAGCGGCCGAGCGGTATCGCCGTGCCATGCAGGAGGACCAAGAGCACTACGAAGCGCTCACCGCCCTGTTAAAGGCCAAGCACGTAAAGGAATTTTTGGCAAACGGCATGGATGAAAAGGCCGCCAACCGCGCCGCCGAAAAGAAGGCCATTGAGGATGCGCGCTTCGTGCTGCCCAACGCCTGCACCACCAAGTTAATTATGACGATGAACGCCCGCAGCCTGCTCAATTTCTTCCGTCATCGCTGCTGCAACCGCGCCCAGTGGGAAATTCGTGAGTTGGCCGAACTGATGCTGAAGGAATGTGTGGCCGTGGCACCGCATTTGTTCAAAAACGCCGGTCCGTCCTGCGTGTGCGGCGCGTGCCCCGAAGGTAAAATGACCTGCGGCAAGATCAAGGAAATGCGTGAAAAATACCGTGCGATCAAGGGGGCGGAATAAATGAGCCTCATCGTGCTCGACGGCCTCGACGGCAGCGGTAAATCCACACAGCTGGAACGGCTGGATGCGTATTTCCGTGAAAACGGCGTACACTATCGGCAGATCAGCTTTCCCGATTACACCCAGCCCTCGTCGGCGCTGGTAAAGCAATATCTCGGCGGCGAATTCGGCGGCTCGGCCGATGCGGTGAACGCCTACGCGGCGTCGTCGTTCTACGCGGTCGACCGTTACGCCAGCTTCAAAAAATTCTGGCAGCAGGACTACGAGCAGGGCACCCTCATTTTGGCTGCTCGCTACACCACGTCCAACGCCATTCACCAAATGGGCAAGCTTCCGCGTGAGGAATGGGATGCGTATCTTACGTGGCTGGAGCATTACGAATACGAGCTGCTCGGCCTGCCGCGCCCCGACCGCGTGCTGTTTTTGGACATGCCGCTGGAGGTATCGCAAAAACTGCTGGTCGGCCGCTACGAGGGCGACAGTGCCAAGCGCGACATCCACGAACGCGACCTGCGCTATTTGGCCACCTGCCGTGAAAGCGCGCTGTATGCCGCCGAGCGGTTGGGCTGGGTGGTCATTACCTGCGGCGAAAACGGCGAGCCGTTACCGATGGATACCATCACCGCCCGCCTGATCCAATCCTTATAAGGAGTACGTTATGTCTTTCGATTTCCGTGAGATCACGCCCGAGGATGCCGCCTGGGCTGCGCCTGTGCTGCTGTCCTCCGGGCATCGTATTTGTGAATATTCGTTTACCACCTCGTATATGTGGAGCGGTCACTACGGCGTGAAGCTGGCCCGCGTGGGAAATATCCCCTTGCTGCGCAGCGAGCACGACGGCCGCTATTCGTACCTGCCGCCGGTGGGCGAGGGTGCCGAGGAGCTGCTTTGCCGGCTGCGCGAGGAAGCACTTGCAGCGGGGCAACCGTTGCTGCTGCACAGTGTTGACGAACCAACGCTCACCGCGTTAAAAACATGGTTTCCCGGCCGCGTTCACGCCGAGGAATCGCCCGATGATTTTGATTATCTTTACCGTACCGACGATCTGGCCACCCTGCCGGGCAAGGCCTATCACAGCAAGAAAAACCACATTTCGGCGTTCACACGCGCCCATAACTGGACGTTTGAACCCCTGTCGGCCGAAAATACCGACGATATTCTTGCCGTATCGAAAGCCTGGTGCGAGGAAAAGGGCGGCTGCAGTCAAAGCCTCAACGCCGAAGCCTGCGCCATTCGCCGCGTGCTGAAGCACCCCGAGCAGTTCTCGCTATCGGGCGGCTTGGTGCGTGTGGACGGTGCGCCCGTGGCGTTCGCCTTGGGCTCGCCCATCAGCGACTCGGTGTTCGACATTCACGTGGAAAAAGCGCTGTCGGCGTTTTCGGGCGCCTATGCCGTTATCAACCGCGAATTTGCCGCCACGCTCACGCAGTATGCGTTCTTAAACCGCGAAAACGATATGGGCATCGAGGGTCTGCGCCGTGCGAAACTGTCCTACCGTCCGGCGGAAATTTTAAAGAAATACCATTGCGAGGTGCGCTGACACCATGCTTGTAAAGCGAAAAGCACAAACAGAGGATACCGCGTCCGTTACCGCCATTTGGCGTGCCTCCTTTCCACAGGACAGTGAGGAAACGATTGCCGCGTTTTTGGCAGCCGTGCCGCTGAAATACGCCTTTCTTGCCGAGCAGGACGGTCGCGCCGTTGCCATGGTCTACGGCCTGCCTGCCGCGGTGGAGGGCAAGCCCCTGCAATACATTTATGCCGCCGCCACGCTGCCCGAATACCGTGGTCGCGGGGTGTTCGGCGAGCTGTTGCGCTATGCGCTGGAAACCGCCCGAAGCGAGGGCTGTGTCGGGTCGTTTCTGCGGCCGGCAGAGCCGTCGCTTCAGGGGTATTACGAACGCTTTGGCTACCGCCCGTGGACGTATTGTGAGCGGGTGCACGGCGGCTGCGGTCGCGTTGTACCGATCGCAGCGCAGTCCCCCAAAGCGTATGCCGTGCAACGGCAACGGTGGTTGCCGCACGGTGCGGTGGAATGGCCGTCGTTTTTGGTGGAATACGCCGCTCAAAGCGGCGCTTACGCCACACCCGAAGCGTGGGCGCTGTGCGAAACGGTGGGAAACACCCTGCTGGTAAAGGAATGGCTGGGCGAGGGAGAACCGTCGTCGTTGTGCGGTGCGTTGCGCCTTGCCGAGTACGAATGGGTGCGCCCCGCGGCAGCGGGCGAGGTCTACACCATGCTGCTGCCGTTCACGAATGACAAATTGCCGCCGCCGTATATCGGGCCGGTGTTTGATTAGGAGGTTACTATGGTACTGGTATTTTTAGCCGATGGCTTCGAGGAAATTGAAGCGCTTGCCACGGTTGACGTGCTGCGCCGCGCCGGACTCACGGTCACAACGGTGGGCGTGGGCGGCCGTGTGGTGAGTGGGTCGCACGGCATTGCCGTCACGGCCGATTGCACCACTGCCGATGCGCTGCCCACCGCTGCTGACGGTCTGCAGGCCGTGGTGCTGCCGGGCGGCCTGCCCGGTACCGAAAACCTGCGCGAGAGCGCCGTTGTTAACGCGTGTCTTGACCAAGCCGCCGACGGCGTGCTGCTGTGCGCCATTTGCGCCGCACCGTCGGTGCTGGGTCGCAAGGGCTTGTTGAAGGGCAGGGAAGCCACCTGTTATCCCGGGTACGAAGCGGATCTGCTCGGTGCCGTGTGTGTTGATGAATCGGTGGCTGTCGCCGCCGACCGCATCACCGCTCGCGGCGCCGGTGTGTCCATTCCGTTTGCACTCGCCATCGTATCGCGGCTGGTATCGCCGCAAAAGGCCGCACAGTTAGGAGAAGCAATGCAATGCCGATAGGAGATATCCGACAATTAAAAACACGTCTGCGCGCCAAATATCGGGCCATTCGCACCGAAATGACGGCCGAGCAGCGTGAGCACTGCGACAGTCGCATTGCCGAGCGCGTGCGGCGGCTGTGGCAATATCGCCGTGCGCGGCAGGTGCTCACGTACGTGTCCACCCCCATTGAGGTGGATACCCGCCGCATCATCGCGCAGGCGTTGGCCGACGGAAAACGTGTGGCGGTGCCGCGCTGTATTCCCGATACGCGCCAAATGGAATTTTATTACATTTCCTCGCTGGACGAGCTTTCCCCGGGCTCGTTTGGCGTAGATGAACCGCAGCCTCTGCCGGAAAATCTGGTGACTGATCTGTCAGAAGGGCTGTGCATTATCCCCGCGTTTTGCTACGACCACACCGGGTATCGGCTGGGCTACGGCAAGGGCTATTACGACCGTTTTTTACCGCGCTTCGGCGGTAATCTCATTGGTATTTGTTACAGCTCGTGTGTCCGTCGCCACCTGCCGCACGGGCGGTTCGACCGTCCTGCCGAGCTGCTGGTAACCGAAAATTATCTTCGCCGCACCGATCGCGGCATCGCTACTAAAGGAGGAACGAACGATGGCTGATGAAAAACGCTACGACGTTGACGACATTCTGAACGAGGTGCAGGGCACCGCCGCTCCCAAAGAGGAGCCCGCTCCTGCCAAAAAGGCGTTCAAGCTGGAACTGGATCTCGACAGCGAGTACGGCGAGGCCGTGGAAACAGCACCCGTGGTGCGTGAGGAAGCACCTCCCGCACCCGCTCCCGAACCGCCCAAGGCAGAAAAACCGGCCCCGAAGCCCAAGAAAAAGCGCAGTTGGGTACATAGTCTTATCTACACGGTGGTGGTGCTTGGGTTGTCGGCACTGCTGGCCTATTTTCTCATTGTGGGCGGCCTCGATTTCACCGGACTCACCCGCATTGACAAAACGGTCGATGTCGATATTCCTGCCGGTGCTTCCACACTGACGGTATCGGAGGTGCTGGTGGAAAACGGTCTTATCGACCAACCGTTGGTGTTCCGTTTGTATGCGCGTTTGTCGGGAGCCGACGGTACGTGGCAGCCGGGCAGCTTCAGCTTAAACCCCAACATGGGCTATCAAACGCTTATCAAGAGCCTGCAAACGGCGCGTAAACGCGATACCGCCAAGGTCACCTTCCCGGAGGGCTACACCGTTATGCAAATGGCGGAGCGCTTGGAAAAGAAGGGCGTGTGCACGGTAGAGGAGTTCCTGCGTGCCGTCACCTCGGTGGATTACAGCAAGGATTACGACTTTATCGCCGCCTTCTCCGGCGTGGATAAGGCCGATTACGATGCCCGCATTTATAAGCTGGAGGGCTATCTGTTCCCCGATACCTACGAGTTCTACGTGGGCTGCTCGGGCGAAACGGTGGTGCGCAAAATGCTGGATAACTTCAACTATCGTCTGAACACCACGCTGCGTGCCTCGATGAGCGCCAAGGGCTACACCATGGATCAGCTCATCGTGCTGGCATCCATCGTGCAGGGCGAAGCGGGCAGCACCGAGGATATGGCCATGGTGTCGCGCGTGCTGGCCAACCGTATGGCCGATCCGGTCACCTATCCCAAGCTGCAGTGCGACTCCACGGGCGATTATGTGGAAAAACTGATCGCCGGCGGTAACAGTGGCTTGTCGGCGGTAAACACCGCGTACGACACGTACGAGTGCGAAGGCTTGCCGGCAGGGCCCATCAACAACCCCGGCTTGGCCGCCATCAAAGCGGTGCTCACGCCCTCGGAAAACGAAACGGTCGCCAAGTGCTATTTCTTTGCCACCGACTATAAAACGGGCAAAACGTATTATTCCGAAACGTACAATCAGCACGTCAGCGTGTGTAAGAGATATGGGATCGGTATGTATGGCTGAGTTGTTGCAAAAACCGGAAATTCTGGCACCGGCAGGGGATAGCGAGCGGCTGGAAGCCGCCCTCCTGTACGGCGCCGACGCGGTGTATTTGTCGGGCACGCGCTTCGGTATGCGCCGTGCCCCCGCCAACTTCACCGAGGATCAACTGCGCGCGGCGGCAAAGGCCTGCCGTGCCGCAGGCAAAAAAATGTACGTTACCTGTAACGTGCTGCCGCGTAACGACGAGATCGAGCTGCTGCCGCCGTATCTGGAGCTGCTCGACGAGATCGGCACCGATGCCATCATCGCCGCCGATCCGGGCGTTATGGCGCTGGCCAAGCGGTATGCACCGCACTGCGAACTGCACGTGTCCACCCAATTGGGCGTGGTCAACTACGTAACGGCGCAAACGCTGTACGATATGGGCGCCTCTCGCGTGGTGTTAGCGCGGGAGCTGTCCATTGAGGAGGTGGCCGAGATCCGCGCCAAAGCCCCGCGTGAGCTGGAGCTGGAGGCGTTTGTTCACGGTGCCATGTGCATGGCCTATTCGGGTCGTTGCCTGCTGTCCACCTACCTCACCGGCCGCGACGGCAACCACGGCGACTGTGCGCAGCCCTGCCGCTGGGGCTATTACATGGTGGAGCCCACGCGCCCCGATCAGCCCATCACCGTGGTGGAGGAGGCGGGGGAGACCCACCTGCTCAACGCGTTCGATTTGTGCATGCTGGAGCACATTCCCGAGCTGTGCCGCGCGGGTGTCAGCTCGTTTAAGATCGAAGGGCGCGCCAAGGCCGCGTTTTACGTGGCCGGCATCACCAACGCCTACCGCCAAGCGGTCGACGGCTATTTTGCCGCCGGTTGTCCGCGCGTGTACGAACAGCCGGCATGGCTGCGCGAGGAACCGGGCAAGGTGAGCCACCGTCCCTACGGCACCGGCTTCTATTTCGGAATGCCGCAGCAAAATCTCGCCACCAACAGCTACATTCGCGAGTATCAAGCCACAGCCGTGGTTCTCGGCTACGAAAACGGCGAACTGATACTCAGCCAGCGCAACCGCTTCTTTGCGGGCGATACGCTGGAGGTGCTCATGCCGGGCGAGCCCATGTTCACCCTCGTTGCCGAACAGGTATTTAACGAAGAGGGCGAAGCCATCGACTGTGCCCCTCATCCGATGATGACGGTGCGCGTACCGTATTCCCGCGCTCTGCCGCGCGGCACGTATCTGCGCCGCCGCGCCGACAATTAATGTGTGATTAACTCCTCTCTGCTTTGGGCAAACTGAAAGCGGAGAGGAGTTTTTTTATGTCGAAACGCCCGATCATACTGTTTGCCGCACTGCTGTTTTTGTTCAGCGGTATCATCGTTCGCCTATACACGCTCACCGAGCAGGGCTACGCCGAGGTTGCCGAAGCGCAGTCTACCGTTACGGTCACACTGGCCAATTCACGCGGTACGATCTACGACCGCAACCTTACCGCACTCACCAATGCAAAAGACCGCTACGCCGCCTCGGTCATTGCCGTGCCCTCGGCGCTGGCGGCGCTGTCCTCGGTGTACGACGACGAGGCGTGGGCCGACCTCAGCGGGCGCCTCAGCAGCGGAAAGCCGGCGGTGATCACCTCATCGTCACCCTTGCCGCTGGCCGAGGGGATCGTACAATTCACCGTGCCGCAGCGCTACGACGACAGCGGCCTCGCCGCACACGTGCTTGGCTACGTGGGCGACGACGGTGTACACGGCGTTTGCGGTGTGGAATACGCCTTGGACGGTATTCTCGATTCGGCCGCAGGTAACCTTTCGGTCACCTATCAAACCGACGGCACCGGCACCGTGCTGCCGGGCGGTGAGATCACGGTGGAAAACACGCTGGCACGCGCCAATGCGGGCGCAGCGCTCACCCTCGACCGCGCTATGCAGCACATGGTGCAAACGCTGGCGGGCGAAAGCATCAGCCGCGGTGCCGTGGTGGTAATGGACGCCCAAAACGGCGATATTCTGGCCATGGCCTCGTTCCCGGGGTTTACGGCAACCCGCTTGTCAGACTATTTGACCGACGAAGCCTCGCCGCTGTTCGATCGCGCCACGGCAGCGTATAACTGCGGCTCGGTGTTCAAAACCGTTACCGCCATGGCTGCCATCGAGCGTGGCGTCCCGCAAACGCAAAGCTTCACCTGCTTGGGTGTGCTGCGCGTGGGGGAGAACCGCATCAAATGTCATCACGTTTTGGGTCACGGCCTGCTCACGCTCGGCGACGGCTTTGCCCAGTCCTGTAACCCCTATTTCATTCAATTGGCACAGCTTATGGGCGGCGAGTGGCTGCATCGCTATGCCTCGCTTTTGGGTTTCGATAGCCCCATAATGCTGATGGATCGCTGGCAGACCGACCGCGCCACCTTGCCCTCGCAAGAGGATTTTGACGGCTCGGTGCTGTTAGCAAACGTGTCGATCGGTCAGGGCGACCTGCTGGCCACGCCGATCCACGTGGCGGCCATGACCGCCTGTGTTGCCAACGGCGGCACCTATTATCGCCCCAATCTGTACCTCGGCACGGTGGATCAACTAAAGCAGCTCACCGCCGCCGTGCGTGAGCCCGGCTCGCGCGTGTGCAGCGAACAGACGGCCGCCGCGCTGCGTGCGATGATGTGCGAGGTGGTGGCAAGCGGCACGGGCAAAGCCGCCGCCACGGCGGTGGGCACGGCCGCCGGCAAAACGGGAACTGCACAAACCGGTTGGAAGACTGCGGCGGGCGACACCATGGTGCACAGCTGGTTCACCGGCTTTTATCCTGCCGAGGATCCGCAATACGTGGTAACGGTGCTGGCGGAGGACAGTGAAACCACCGGCGAAGCCACCGCACCGGTATTCAAGCGCATCTGCGATAATTTGTACCGTATGGGCTACGTGAAAATCCCCTCTTGACAAGTGCCGCCTTTATGGAGTAGAATATAGGCAATATGACTTGTGGCTGTGATGGGGAAAACCGTTATCAGCGGCTGTTCAGAGAGAGCGCTCTCGGCTGTAAAGCGCTCCTGCCGTGCACGGAAGCCACCCCGGAGCCCTGCGGCGAAGAGTCGCACGTAGGCCTGCGTTAAAGGTGTTGAGCGGCATCGCTGCGGCGGTGCAATTTGGGTGGTACCACGGACCTCCGTCCCAAGCTTGGGGCGGAGGTATTTTTATTTTCGAAAGGATGTTAACGGTATGAAATGGACAGGATTAAACGAACTGCGCGAGCTGTACCTCAAGTTTTTTGAGAGCAAGGGGCATCTGCGCTTGCCCAGCTTCCCGCTGGTTCCCAAGAACGATGCGTCGCTGTTGCTCATCAACTCGGGCATGGCTCCCATGAAGAAATATTTCACGGGCGAGGTCACGCCGCCCCGCAAACGCGTGACCACCTGCCAAAAGTGCATCCGCACGCCCGATATCGAGCGCGTGGGCAAAACGGCACGCCACGGCACGTATTTTGAAATGCTGGGCAACTTCAGCTTCGGCGATTATTTCAAGCACGAGGCCACCGCTTGGGCGTGGGAATTTTGCACGCAGGTGCTCGAACTGCCTGCCGATCGCATTTGGGTGTCCATCTACGAGAACGACGACGAAGCCTTCGAGATCTGGACGAAAGAGGTGGGCGTATCGCCCGACCGCATCGTGCGCCTCGGCAAGGAGGATAACTTCTGGGAGCACGGCTCCGGTCCGTGCGGTCCTTGCTCCGAACTGTATTTCGACCGCGGCGAGCAATACGGCTGCGGCTCTCCCACCTGCGGTGTCGGCTGCGAATGTGACCGCTATGTGGAATTTTGGAACAACGTGTTCACCCAGTTTGAAAGCGACGGCGCAGGCAACTACACGCCGCTTGAGCATCCCAACATCGACACCGGCATGGGCTTGGAGCGCTTGGCCTGCATCATGCAGGGCGTGGCTAACCTGTTCGAGGTCGATACCGTGCAGAACATTATGAAGCATATCGGCCGTATTGCAGGCGTTACCTACGGCGAAAACGAAGCCACCGACGTGTCGCTGCGCGTCATTACCGACCATATCCGTTCCACCACGTTCATGATCGGCGACAGCGTGATGCCCTCCAACGAGGGTCGCGGCTACGTGCTGCGCCGCCTGTTGCGCCGTGCGGCTCGCCACGGCCGTTTGCTCGGCCTGCACCGTCCGTTCCTGTATGAGGTGTGCGAAACCGTCATCGCGGAAAACCGCACCGCCTATCCCGAACTGGAGGAAAAGAAAGACTTTATCATCCGCGTCATCCGCAACGAGGAGGAAGCCTTTGAAAAAACCATCGACAGCGGCCTTTCCTTGCTGGAAACCATGCTGGAGAATGTAAAGGATAACACTTTGTCGGGCGAGGATGCCTTTAAACTGTACGATACCTACGGCTTCCCGGTAGACCTCACGCGAGATATTTTGGAAGAAAAGGGTATCACCGTCGATGAAGAGGGCTTTAACGCTCTCATGGCCGAGCAGCGCGCCCGCGCCCGCGCCGCCCGTAAGGATGCGGGTGCCGATGCGTGGAAGGCCGATCCCGGCATTGCCGAGCAGCTGGCAACCACCGCGTTCGTGGGCTACGAAACGCTCACCGCTTCGGCAGCGGTTACCGCGATCGTGCGCGGCAACGAGCTGGTGGAAAGCCTTGCCGAGGGCGACAGTGCCGCCGTGGTGCTGGATACCACGCCGTTCTACGGCGAAAGCGGCGGTCAGGTGGGCGATTGCGGTGTGATCGAAGCCGACGGCCTGCGCTTTAAGGTTACCGATACCCAAAAAACCGCTTCGGGTGCCGTGCTGCACAGCGGCGTGCTGGAAGAGGGCACGCTGAACGTGGGCAACGCCGTGACGGCAGCCGTGGATGCCACGGCGCGTGCGGCGGTCATGCGCAACCATTCGGCAGCGCATCTGCTGCAGGCGGCTCTGCGTCGTGTGCTGGGCACCCACGTGGAGCAGGCAGGTCAGCTTGTCAGCCCCGACCGTATGCGCTTCGACTTCACGCATTTCTCCGCTCTCACTGCCGAGGAATTGGCTCAGGTGGAGGCGCTGGTAAACGCTTGGATCCTTGGCGGTCACGCCATCGACAGCCGCGAAATGCCCATCGACGAAGCCCGCAAGCAAGGGGCTACGGCGCTGTTTGGCGAAAAGTACGGCGATATCGTGCGCGTGGTCACCATGGGCGACGTATCCATGGAGCTGTGCGGCGGTACGCATGCCGATAACACCGCTAAGCTGGGCTTGTTCCGCATCGTGGCCGAAACGTCCGTTGCGGCCGGTGTGCGCCGCATCGAGGCGGTTACCGGCACGGGCGTGCTGGAGCTGCTCAACAGCTATTACGGCGACCTGTGTCGTGCCTCCGAAGCCATGAAGGCCAACGGTGCCGACGATGTGGTGCGCCGTGCCACACAGCTGGTGAACGAGTGCAAGGAGGCCCAGCGCGAGGTGCAAACGCTGCGCAGCCAGCAGGCGGCGCAAAAGGCCGGCGATCTGTTTGCCGATGCCGTGGATTGCGGCGCCGTGAAGCTGGTCACCGCCGTATTGCCCGAAACCGACGGCGGCGAGCTGCGTGAGCTGTGCGACCGCTGCAAAGACCGCGCTCCCGAAAGCGCCGTCGTGGTGCTGGCAGGCACGTCGCAGGAAAAGGGTTCGGTCACGTTCGTTTGCTGGTGCACTCAGCAGGCGGTGGCCGCAGGTGCCAACGCGGGCGCCATCGTGCGCGAGGTCGCGGCGCTGTGCGGCGGCAAGGGCGGCGGTAAGCCCGATATGGCCATGGCCGGCGGCAAGGATGTCTCGGCCGTTCCCGCTGCATTGGAAAAGGTTGCTGCCATTGTCGGCGGTATGTTGAAATAAGGAGTGAGTGATATGGATTGCATTTTTTGTAAGATCATAGCCGGGGAGATCCCCTCCACGAAGGTGTACGAAGACGAACAGGTGCTCGCATTCCGCGACATTCAGCCCGCTGCCCCCGTACACATTTTGGTGATCCCGAAGCAGCACATCAGCGGCTGCGGTGCCATCACGGCCGAAAACAGCGCCGTGGTTGCCCACATTTTCGAGGTCATTCCGCAAATTGCCAAGCAAGAGGGTATCACCGATTTCCGCGTGGTGTCCAATCAGGGCGCCGAGGCGGGGCAAACGGTGCATCACCTGCATTTCCACATTCTGGCGGGTCGCACGCTGAAGGGGATGTGCTAAGCTCTTGTCTATTGTTGTATTGGATCTGGAATGGAACGGCGCCTACTGTAAAAAGGTAAACGGCTATTTTAACGAGATCATCGAGATCGGCGCCGTGCGCCTGGCCGACGATCTCACGGTTGCCGAACGATTCGATGCCGTGATCCGTCCTCGTGTGAGCCGCAAGCTCACCCATTGGGTCACCGATCTCACCGGCTACACCGATGAACAGGTCAAAGCCGGCATCAGCTTTTTGGACGCCATGGAGCGGTTGCAGCGTTTCATCGGCGAGGGCGGTGCCACGCTGCTCACGTGGAGCACCACCGACCTGCTGGTACTTATGGAAAACTGCCGTTACTATTACGGCGACGAACGTATTCCGTCGGTCACCGGTTATCTCGACCTGCAGGCCTATGCGCAAACGCGGCTGGAGCTGGGCACCAAGCAGCAGATCGGCCTTGCCAAGTTTGCCGAGCTGCTGGGCATGAACAGCGACGATCTGGCGCTGCACCACGCCATTGACGACAGCGTGCTGTCGGCGGCAATTCTGCGCCGCGTGTACCACCGGCCGTCGTTTGAAGCGGCGGTGCGCTCACTCGACGATGAATTTTATCGCCGCCTCACGTTTAAGCCCACCATCGTGAAAGAACTGAACGACCCGGCGGTCGACCGTAAAAAATTCGTGTTCACCTGTCCCGATTGCGGCAAGCGTTTGAAGGAAACAGGGAAGTGGCGCTTTTTCCACAATCAGTTCAATTCCACGCTGCAATGCGGTGTATGCAACACGCTGTACCACGGCCGCGTGCAGGTGCGTCTCACCTACGACGGCCCTGTCACCAAACGGCGCCTGGCCCCCAAAAAAGAAAAACAGCCCGAAGAGGCATAAAAAAAGAGCCGTACGGCTCTTTTTTTATGCTTATTCGGATTACGATACCACCGTGTTCTCTGCCGCGGCGGCAGCGGCTGCACGCTCTGCCAGCGTTTTTTCGCGGTCCTTGTGAGCCACGGTAATGATGATCTGGAACCCCACCGAAGCCGTAGCGATCGCCGCCACAGCGATCCAAATGGCCACGGTGTAGCTGCCCATCAGATCGTACACAGCGTTCATAATGGGGTCGCCCACCGCAAAGCCGACTGACACCAGCGAGGTCATCAGGCCCAAAATTTTTGCATAATCGTGGCTGCCGAAGATATCGCCCACAGCCAGCGACACGCCCACCGTTTCCATCGGCAGCGCCAGCGACGAGAAGATCGCGTAGACCACCGCCAGCACCAAGCCAAGTGTGCTTTCGTTCACCAAGGCCAGAGCCGTCATAACGATCACCGCAGTGCCTTGGCAAATGAGAAAGCACACGCGCAAGCCGCGCTTATCGTAGATAAAGCCGGTAATAAACTTCGAGAACATTAACGCCAACGAATGGAACGCCCACACACTCACGATAAAATCTTGGTTTGCGGCGCCCACGTTAGCTTTCATGTGCACCAGCGAGATGCCGTTGATCCCCGACAGCACGAACCCAATGAGGAACAAGCACACCGCCGTGGGGATAAAATACGACTTGCGCTTGGCTTCGTCAAAGGCAAAGCCCTCCCACACGTTGCCGCGCGCTTTCTTTTGCTTTTTGGCGTTTGCAGCGGACTCGCCGCCCGGAGCGTTTTTGTATAATATCGTGACCAAAATACCCACAACCGTCAAAATCGCGGTTACCAGCCAGTACGCATTGCGATAGCCGTTCGGATTCACGGTATGATCGCCGATGATGGGAGCGAGCACCTTCATGGCAATGGCACCGCAAAAGCCGTTGGCTGCCAAACAGAAGCCCAAAACAGTGCCGACGTTGTTTTTGCAGCGGGAGTGAATAATGTAGCTCACCGTGGTGGAGCCCACCAGCGCAATGCCGATTCCCAAGCAAACCGCACCGGCGTAAATGACCCACACCGACTGCGCGACGGCGTATAAAATGTTGGAAAGCACCAACGAGGCAAAGCCGAGTGCGATCATCTTGCGCACGCCCAGCTTCATTAAAATACTGCCGAAAAACAGGTTTATTGCAGCAACGGCAGCGTAGCGGAACGTGGTGTTCAGCGCGTAGACACTGCGCGGAATATCAAGCACTTCGGTAACAGCCTCCACAAACAGCTGTTTGGGACTGCTGCAGAAGCCCAAGCTGGTGCCCACCATTAAGAAGCAGCATGCTACGATGACCCACGTGTAGTCAAATTTCTTTTTGGTTAACTCGCTCATAGAAAAAGACCTCCCGATAGCACTCATACGCTTGAGTATACTACCGAGAGATCAAAAACGCAAGTCAACTTGTTTTAATTCGTGATTTTTGTCTAGGGAAACCTTGATTTTTTACAAAAAACGCAATCACAAATCGAGCAACCGCCCACAGCCTTCCTCAATATCGCGGTAGGCGGTTTCAAAATCGTCGGAATACCAAGGATCGGCCACGTCACGGTCGTCCAGCAGCAGCGACAGCTTGTGCTCGGGATCGCCGCCAAGCAGCCGCAGCGCATTGCGCAGGTTGTAGCTTTCCATGCAGATCAGTCGGTCGAACCGTGCATAGTCCTCTGCCTTGAGCCGCCGCGCCGCGCGGCGAGGGCAGGGGATACCGTGCCGCGAAAGCTCGCGCCGCGCCGGGGGATACACGTCGTTCCCCAGCTCCTCGGCGCTGGTGGCGCACGATTCGATCACGTACTCCGCCGTGAGTCCACGATCGGCCACCAGCTTTTTCATAATCATCTCCGCCATCGGACTGCGGCAAATATTGCCGTGGCAGATGAATAAAATGCGTTTCATAGCCTTACGCCTCGCGCTTGCCGAGCTTTGTAAACAGGCGGAAGGTCATGGGCCACACACAGCCCACGAACAGCACCATAAGCAGGTAGGCCAGCGCTTTCACCACCGGCGCATACGGAATGAACCCAAACACCGCGTAGCCCAGTTCTTTAAGCCCCAGTGCAAGGCCCAAGCCGAGCGCTACCTTGATGATCTGCGCCCACCACACGGCCTTGGTGTCAAACCGCACGTAGCGGCGATCCAACTCGAACGACACGGCGAAGCCAACGGCCGCACCGCCGATCTTATAGGCGTTCTCCAAGCCGTGATACAGCTGCTCGGCATCGGCTGTGGCAGGGAACGGAAACAGCTCCATAAAGGCGATCTGCGCCGCCGACCACACCAGCATGGCGATCATCAGCACGCGAATACGGCGGTCGCGCCCCTCGTTGTCCTTAAACACGGGGAACAGCGCAAAGATCAGCACCGCCGCCACCGCAAAGGATACCACCACGTCAGCAGGCGTGTGCACGCCCAAATACATACGGGAAAACGCCACCAGCACCGCCAACGTCCATAGGGCAATGCGCACCCACCGCACGCGTATCCACCGCGCAACGGTGCCAAAGGTACCCACCGCATTTTGGGTGTGACCGCTGGGGAACGAGTAGCCGGTCGCTTCGGGAATGGCATTCTCCACCGCGTGGAACGACGGATCGCGCACCCAGGGGCGATCTATCCGAAACAGCACCTTTCCCAGTTGATTGAGTTGAATACCGATGAACCCCACCGACAGCATATAATAGCCGAGGTACTTGTTTACGCACCAAAACAGAATTACGGCTACGGCCATAAACAAAAGCTCCTCACCGAACGCGGTGATCACCAGCATCACCTCGGTGAGCCACGGAGCGCGAAGGCCCTCCAAGAAGCGCAAAAACTCCATACAGTCACTTCCTTTCTGAAAGATTGTACCCTATCTTAAAAGAATTTGCAAGCCTAATTGACGAAGGCGGGAAAATGTGATAAAATACAAGGAATATTTTAAGTATCTGCATCAAAGGGTGAGGATTCTGTGAAAATTTTGGTTGTCGGTTGCGGTAAGATCGGTACCACCATCATTGATAGTTTGTCCGCCGAAGGGCACGACGTTACGGCCATCGACCGTATTCCGTCCGTGTTGGAGGAGATCACCAATATTTACGACGTAATGGGTGTTTGCGGCAACGGTGCCGATCACGACGTACTGAAAGAGGCCGGTGTGGAAAACGCCGACCTGTTCGTGGCTGTCACCGATTCCGACGATAACAACATGCTCAGCTGCTTTTTGGCTCGCCGGCTGGGAGCGCGTCACACCATCGCGCGTATCCGCAACCCTGAATATAACGATCAAAGCCTGGGCTTCTTAAAGAAAAATCTGGGTCTGTCCATGGCCATCAATCCCGAGCAAATGGCGGCACAAGAGCTGCACGACCTGCTCAAATTCCCGTCTGCCGTAAAGGTGGAAACCTTTTCGCAGCGAAACTTTGAAATGATCGAGTTTAAGCTGCGCGAAAACTCCGCACTGGACGGTCTGCGCCTTTCGGAAATGCGCACGCAGTACAAGGGTAAGTTTCTGGTATGCGGTGTCGAGCGCGGCACCGAGGTGTACATTCCCGACGGTAGCTTCGTGCTGAAAAGCGGCGATAAGATCATTCTCACTGCCACGCCGTCGGAACTGCAAAAGCTGCTTCGCGAGCTGGGTGTGCTGCAAAAGAAGGCGCGCCGTGTCATGATCCTCGGCGGTAGCCGCACGGCGTTTTATCTGGCGCGTCTGCTGGAAACGGCAGGAAACAGCGTTACTCTCATTGAAAAGGATGCTGCGCTGGCGCAGGAGCTCAGCGCACAGCTTACCAAAACCGTGGTCATTCGCGGCGACGGTTCCCAGCAGGAGCTGCTGCTGGAGGAGGACATCACCGCGCAGGATGCGCTGGTGGCGCTCACGGGCATGGACGAGGAGAACATCCTCATGTCCATCTTTGCCGCCTCGCAGAACGTGCCCAAGGTGATCGCCAAGATCAACCGCGACGAGCTGGCACAGCTGGCAGAAAGCCTGGGGCTGGAAAGTATCGTATCGCCGCGCAAGATCGTTTCCGACGTGCTGGTGCGCTATGCGCGCGCCCTGCAAAACTCCATGGGCAGCAGCATGGAAACGCTGTATCAGTTGATGGACGGCAAGGCCGAGGCACTGGAATTTTTGGTGCGCGATGAACCGGGCGTGGTGGGGATCCCGTTGAAGGACCTCAACATTAAGCCCAACACGCTCATCGGCGGTATCGTGCGCGACCGTAAGACCCTCATTCCCACCGGTAACGATATGATCCTTTCCGGTGACCGCGTGGTCGTGCTTGCTGCCAATCAGCGTCTGCACGATCTGTCCGATATTTTAAAGTAAGAGGTAACTAACGTATGAATCGTCGAGTGATCCTGCACACCGTAGGGCAGATCATTAAAATCGAAGCGGCCTTGCTGGTCCTTCCGCTGCTTGTGTCGTTATATTACGGCGAAGCCTCGGGCGTGATGGCGTTTGCCGTCACCGCCGCCGTGGCGTTGGTCATCGGCTTTGCACTCACCCTCACCAACAAACGCGGCGACCGCCGCATTTTCGCTCGCGGCGGCTTGGTCAGCGTGGCACTGTCGTGGATCGCACTGTCGGTCATCGGCGCGCTGCCGTTCGTTATCAGCGGCGAGATCCCGTCGTACGTGGATGCGCTGTTCGAAACGGTCAGCGGCTTCACCACCACGGGCGCCTCCATTCTGTCCGATCCCGCCATGCTTAGCCGCGGCATGCTGTTTTGGCGCAGCTTTACGCACTGGATCGGCGGCATGGGCGTGATTGTGCTGATGATGGCCATTCTGCCGGCGGAATCCGGCCGTTCCATTCACATTATGCGCGCCGAAATGCCCGGTCCCATCGTGGGCAAGCTGGTGCCCCGCCTGCGTGACACCGCGAAAACGCTCTATCTCATTTACATTGTGCTCTCCGCGTTGCAGGTGGTGTTGCTGTTGTTCGGCGGTATGCCGCTGTTCGACAGCGTTGTCTACACCTTCGGCACGGCCGGCACGGGCGGCTTTGGCCTAACAACAAGCAGTGTCGGGGCCTATTCCGCCTACTCGCAGTGGGTGATAGCTGTCTTTATGCTGGTGTTTGGCATCAACTTCAATGTGTATCAATTGCTGTTGATGCGCCGTTTTCGCACCGCACTGCGCAGCAGCGAAATGTGGTGTTTCCTTGCCATTGTGGCGATCGCCTCCACCGCCATCACGGTGAACCTGCTTCCGGAATATGCCTACAACGTCGGCGAGGCTTCACGCTACGCTGTATTCCAGGTCGCCTCTATCATTTCCACCACGGGCTACGCCACCACCAACTTCGACTTGTGGCCCGGTATGTCGCGCACCATTTTAATGCTGCTGATGTTGATAGGTGCGTGCGCCGGCTCCACAGCGGGCGGCTTAAAGGTCTCCCGCGTGATGCTGCTGTTCAAAAGCGTCAAGCGCGACCTGCAACGCGTGGTGCATCCGCGGTCGGTCAGCAGTGTCAGCTTAGAGGGCAAAAAAGTGGACGACAGCACGCTTTCGGGTGTCGGCGCCTATTTTGTGCTGTATATCCTGTGCATTGCCGCCGCCTTTTTGTTCCTGTCATTTGAACCCACCAACATTGAAACCGACCTTACGGCCACCATTGCCTGCTTTAACAACGTCGGTCCCGGCTTGGGTGAGGTAGGTCCCGCAGGCAGCTACGGCGGCTATTCGATACTTTCCAAGCTGGTGCTGTCGCTGGCCATGCTGCTGGGTCGATTAGAGATCTATCCGCTGCTGGTGGTGTTGTCACCGTCCACGTGGCAAACGAAGAAACACTAAACCGAGGTGGTTGTTATGTATAAAATCGTCAATAAACGCGCGCTGAACGCGTTCGTCAGCCTTATGGAGATCGAAGCGCCGCTCATTGCGGCTAAGGGCAAGGCAGGGCAGTTCATCATTCTGCGCGTCAACGAAACGGGCGAGCGTATTCCGCTCACCCTGGCCGATCAAGACCCCGAGCGCGGCACCATCACCATTATGTATCAAAAGGTGGGGAAGACGACTCTGCTGTTGGATACGCTGAACGTCGGTGATTTCCTGCTCGATGTGGTGGGTCCGCTCGGTCGTGCCACCGAACTGGAGGGGCACCGTAAGGTCGCGGTCATCGGCGGCGGTGTGGGCTGTGCCATTGCCTATCCCGAGGCTAAGGCGCTGCACCGTTTGGGTGCGCACGTCGATATGATCGCGGGGTTCCGCAGTCGGGATATCATTATGCTGGAGCAGGAGCTCGGTGAGGTCAGCGACCGTTTGTTTGTCATGACAGACGACGGCTCCAACGGTAACAAAGGCTTTGTTACCGTCAAGCTGCAGGAGCTGCTGGATGCGGGTGAACAGTACGATCTGGTCATCGCCATCGGCCCGCTGCCGATGATGCGAGCCGTGGCAAACGTCACCAAGCCCTACGGCATTAAAACGGTGGTGTCCATGAACCCCATCATGATCGACGGTACCGGCATGTGCGGCGGCTGCCGCTTAACGGTGGGCGGCGAGGTCAAGTTCGCCTGCGTTGACGGTCCCGAATTTGATGCCCATGAAATCGACTGGGACGAAGCCATGAAGCGCCTGCGTCAGTATCATGAGCAGGAGCACGAATGTCGCATGACGTTTTTGGGGGGTGAGCAGTAATGGCGGTCAATAATCAGCTAACCAAAACGCCCATGCCGGAGCAAGATCCCGTGCTGCGTGCCGCCAACTTTGAGGAGGTTGCCTTGGGCTACACCCCCGAAATGGCGGTGCAGGAGGCGCAGCGCTGCCTGCATTGCAAAACGCGCCCGTGCGTGGCAGGTTGTCCCGTAAACGTAATGATTCCCGAATTTATTGCCGAAATGGCTGCCGGCCGCTTTGAGGAGGCCTACGCCGTCATCAGCAGCACCAACGCGCTGCCGGCTGTTTGCGGTCGCGTATGCCCGCAGGAAAACCAATGTGAGTCGCGTTGCGTGCGCGGCATCAAGGGTGAGGCGGTCGCCATCGGCCGTTTGGAGCGCTTTGCCGCCGATTGGCACCGTACCCACAGTCAGGGTACCGCCGCTGCGCAAACGCCGCGTAACGGCCATCGCGTTGCCGTGGTGGGCTCCGGCCCTGCCGGCCTTACCTGTGCGGGCGATCTCAATCGCTTGGGCTACGATGTCACGGTATTCGAAGCGTTTCACACCGCAGGCGGTGTGTTAATGTACGGTATTCCCGAGTTTCGCCTGCCCAAAGCCATTGTTAAGCAGGAGATCGACAGCCTGTGTGCTGCCGGTGTCGAGGTGCAAACCAATATGGTCATCGGTAAGGTGCTCTCGGTCGATGAACTGTTCGATAACGGCTACGAAGCCGTGTTCATCGGCAGCGGCGCCGGACTGCCGGGCTTTTTGGGTATTCCCGGTGAAGGGCTGCTGGGCGTTATGTCGGCCAACGAGTTCCTTACCCGCATCAATTTAATGAAGGCCTATCGCAGTGAGTACGATACCCCCGCACCGCGCGCCAAACGCGTGGCCGTGGTGGGCGGCGGTAACGTGGCCATGGATGCGGCACGCTGTGCCAAGCGCTTGGGCGCCGAGCAGGTGAGCATTGTGTACCGTCGCGGCGAGGCGGAAATGCCCGCCCGCTTGGAGGAGATCCACCATGCCAAGGAGGAAGGCATCGAGTTTTGCTTCCTCACCGCACCGGTGGCCGTTCACGGCGACGATAACGGCTTTGTAACGGCGCTGGAATGTGTGTCGATGGAGCTGGGCGAGCCCGATGCGTCGGGTCGCCGCCGTCCGCAGGAGATCGCCGGCAGCAACCACAAGCTGGAGGTCGATCTGGTCATCGCGGCCATCGGCAATTCGCCCAATCCGCTCATTCGCACCACCACGCCCGGCTTGGAAAGCAACCGCCGCGGTTGCTTGGTGGTGGACGAAGATACCCTGCGCACCACCCGCGAGGGCGTGTATGCCGGCGGCGATGCCGTTACCGGTGCCGCTACGGTGATCTTGGCCATGGGAGCAGGGAAGAAGGCGGCCGCTTCCATCCACGAATTCCTAAGCGAAAAATAAGTTTTTTCGTCGATTTATGAAATGTAGAAAAAATATTTGACATTTTGTGGTAGTTTTTCTACACATTGAATAAATTTTTCAAAAAAAGTGTTGACTTTTTAAAAGGGTCACGATATACTTGTGGATATACGAACAGTTTTCGGTTCTGTTGCGCGAGGTGAAATGATTGCTTTCCGCTTGTGAAACACAAATCAGCGACGAACAGTTAGCCGCCTTGGCACGCACCGGAAACGACGAAGCGTTTGCACTTTTGGTATCGCGCTTTTCGGAATCGTTGCATCGCCTGTCTGTAAAGCTTGGCGGTGCTTCCGAAGAAGACGATCTTGCCCAGGAAGGCTTGCTGGGTCTGCTGTCGGCCGTACGGTCGTACCAAAGCGGCGGTAGCGCTTCGTTTTCCACGTATGCGCACACCTGCATGCGCAATCGCATGATCTCCGCCATCCGTGCTTCGCGCGGCGAGCCCGTGCTCCTTTTGGAAAACGAGCCGCAAACGCCCTCGGCTGTCAGCGAAGATCCTGCCGCCGTGCTGGTGCGTATCGAGGAATTGGAGTCCCTGCGCACGCATCTGCGATCGGTTCTCACCGAACTGGAATACAACGTGCTCATGCGGTATTTAGGCTCCTATTCGTATGAGGAGATCGCGGCCGAGCTGTCAGTCGGTCGCAAAACGGTGGATAATGCGCTTGCGCGTCTGCGCCGCAAGCTGGCGTCTGCCCCGTTTTTATCAAGGCTGTAAACGGCAAAGCCGTTTCGCAAATAGTTGCCCGAGTAGCCGAACAAGAGCGCTGCTTGCAAAGGTGTCGGTCTGTAGTACGTCGCAGGGCAAACAAAAATCAAAGCGAGGTAAATAGGTATGTACGAAGACAAGACCCTGGTATGCAAGGAATGTGGCGCCGAATTCGTGTTCACCGCCGGTGAGCAGGAGTTCTATGCTGAGAAAGGCTTTGTAAACGAGCCCCAGCGCTGCAAGGCTTGCCGCGATGCTCGCAAGAACGCTGCGAGACCCGAGCGCGAGATGCACGTAGCCACCTGTGCCAACTGTGGCAAAGAGGCGAAGGTGCCCTTCAAGCCGCGCGAGGATCGTCCTGTATACTGCAGCGAGTGCTTCGCCAGCATGAGAGGCGAAAACTAATTCAGTTTTCCAAAACCGCTCCCATTCGGGGGCGGTTTTCTCATTGCAAAAAAGCGGTGTGTCACGTGACACACCGCTTTTTGTTTTGCTGATGGTTATTCGGCTGTGATCTGCACACCGCCGCACGGACGGATAGACAAAATGTGGCAGCTGCCCTCGCCGAACACAGCTTCCATGGTTTTTACAAACTCGGGAACCTTGTGCGTGGGCACGAAGTTTTGCGTGGTACCGCCAAAGCCGCCGCCGTGTACGCGGCAGGCGCCTTCGCCGCCGAGCACGCGTTGGGCCAGTGCCAACGCCAGCGACAAGCCCTGAAACCGCACGTCGGCGTTGGAATAAATGTTTTGCAGATACTCAAACGAGGAATGTCCCGAATCGATCACCAAGCGGCAGAACGCGGTAAAATCGTCGTTTTCCAAGGCCGCTACTTCTTTGGCCACGCGCTCGTTATCACCAAAGAAATGCATCGCGCGCAGCGCAGCACGGTCGCCGCACGACTCACGGATCTGGGGCAGCTTCTCCAAAAATGCCTCGTAGGTGGTCTCGCGCAGATAGTTCACTCCCAGCAGATTGGAAACGCTCTTCATCTCGTTCGTTACCGCTGCGTATTCGTGGGTGAGTGCCGCGTGATTACCGCCCGTATCCACAATGCACAGCTTGTGACCGCTTTTGCGGAAATCGTACTCCACCTCACGGATCTGCGGATTTTCCACGTCGGCAAAATCAATGGTAATGATACCACCCACCGATGATGCCATCTGATCCATCAAGCCGCTGGGCTTGCCGAAATACACATTTTCGGCGTATTGCGAAACCTTGGCGATCTCCACGGCGTTAACCGCGCCGTTGTTATATAAGTGATTGAGCATAGTGCCGATGAGTACCTCAAACGCGGCCGAGGAGGAAAGACCGGAGCCCTTGAGCACATCGGAGGTGGTGTAGGCGCACAAGCCGCCCACAGCGTAGCCCAGCTGCTCAAAACGCGCCGCCACACCGCGCACCAGCGAAGCCGACCGATTGGTTTCCTTGCTATGTACCGAAAGATCGTTCAGCTCAATGCAATCGGGACGATAACCGGCCGATTGAATACGGATCATCGCTTCGTCGGTTTTGGCTGCCACGCCGATGATATCCAAATTCACGCCCGCTGCCAGTACGCAGCCGTGGTTATGGTCGGTGTGATTACCGCCGATCTCGGTGCGTCCGGGCGCCGAGAACAGGGATATGTCGTGCTCCTCGCCGTAGATCTCCACAAAACTGTTCACAGCCCTGCGATACCGCTCGCGTTGCGAAAACACGGCATCGGCACCGTACAAGCGCGCCAAAGTAACGTCGTACTTGCCGCGATTGATGGCTTCTAAAATCGTTGTTACGTTGCTCATGAGTAAGCCCTCCTTTGCGCAATATCTTTATTATACTGTATGTTCCCAAAAAATGCTACAAAAATTTTCGGCATGTATATGGACAAATGTTGCGAAACGTGCTATACTGACAGCAAGGTGGTGAGTAGCGTGGTACCGAGAAAAGGCGAGCTGTACATATTTGAGGATACCTTAAAAGAGAATATGTCCTTGTCGGTGTACAATGCCGGCTACCAAAAATGCCAGCCCGGTCATTGCACGGGGCGTGGCAAGCGCGGCTTCTATTTGGTGCATTACGTTGTGGCAGGGAAAGGCGTTTTTTATATTAATGACCGCGAATACCACTTGTCAGCAGGGGATATGTTCTTCATTTTTCCCAACGACATTGTTTCTTACAAGGCTGATATCGACGATCCGTGGGACTATTATTGGGTTGCGTTCAACGGCACCGAAGCGCGCCGCATGCTGGGGCACACGGGCTTTTCTTCGGAATGTCCGGTGCTGCATTTGGAAAACACCGATGAGCTGCGTGAGTACCTGTTGAACATTTACCGTGCCAGCGGCAACACGCCGGCGGCCGATGCTGCTATGACGGGGCATTTGCATATTTTTTTGAGTGAGCTGATGCGCATCACCTACACCGCGCGTGAGCGTGTCGGTACGCAGGACTATTTGGCGCAGGCATTAGAATATATTCACGATCATTACACGCAGCCCCTTCGGGTCGATGAGATCGCCTCACACGTGGGGGTCAGCCGCAGCCAGCTGTACCGTGCGTTTGTGCAAAAGTACGGTGTATCACCGCACACGTACTTAAAAAATTATCGCATCAGCGAAGCGTGCTCCTTGTTACGTCGCCCCGAATTCACGGTGGGCGAGGCCGCCGCCGAGGTGGGCTTCACCGATCCGCTCTATTTCTCTCGCGTGTTCCGCGAGGTCAAGGGCATGGCTCCCTCGGTCTATCAGCATAAGCACAGTGTATAAAAAAGCAGTCAGCCACAATTGCGGCTGACTGCTTTTTCTTTTTAAAATCCGCGGTCGGTCCAGAATATGCGACTTTTTAGACGGGTCGATGTAGGCATCGACCCCTACCTCCTTGATTTGAGACCGTAGGGGACGGTGCCCACACCGTCCCGCCAAGAGTTACCTATCTTTAAAATCCGCGGGAAGAACCGCCGCCGCCAAAGGAGCCTCCGCCACCGCGGAAACCGCCTCCGCCGCCGAAAGAACCGCCACCACCGTGGAAACCGCCGTGATGGTGATGGCGCGAGTGTCCAACAAAGAACACACCGCGCCGCACACGCGAGAGCACGCCGAGCACAATAAGAATAATGAGAAACACGAAATAGATAACGTCCCACAGGGGCGTAGCCATCTCATCCTCCAGTTGTTCGGCAGGCACGTAATCCGGGTCGGCCTCCAGGCCAAACTCCAGATACACCTCGTTCACGATCGCAGCATAGGTTTCCTGTAAGCCGGTTTCAAAATCATCGTGCGAGAAATGGGGGATCGCATAGGTGTCCAGCAGCAAGCCCGACTGAGCATCCGTAATGGCACCCTCCAAGCCGTAGCCCACCTCAATGCGCACCTCACGGTCCTCCACGGCCAGCAGCAGCAATACGCCGGTGTTGGCTTCCGCATCGCCGATACCCCATTCACGGCCCAAATTCAAGCCGTAGCTTTCAATATCCCGTCCGTCCAGTGAGTCGATGGTAACCACCACCGCCTGCGCGCCCGTTTTCTCATACAGCTGCACGCCGGCAGCGTACACGGCATCCTCGGCCGCAGCGCTCATAACGTCGGCGAAATCGTTCACAAAGAAGCGACTCGTCGGCTCGGGGAACGCTGCCGCTGCCGCCGGAAGCGTGAAACACAGCGCAAGCAGCAACGTCAGGACGGCTTTTACACACCTCTTCATACGCATTTAATTAAAATCCACCACAGGCGTTTCGCTGTCGCCGGCAGGAGCGTCATACATGTCGCGCGCCTCAAACCCAAACATACCCGCAATGATGCTGGTGGGGAAGCGGCGCAGCTTTTTGTTGTAGTCCTTAACCGCCTCGTTGTAATCCACACGCGCCGTGGAAATGCGATTTTCCGCACCCTCCAGCTGATCCTGCAGCGCAATAAACTGCGTATCAGCCTTCAGCTCGGGATAATTCTCCACAACCACCAGCAAGCGGCTGAGAGCGGAGCTCAGTTCGTCGTTTGCTTCCATTTTTTCTTCGGTGGTGTTACTGCCGGCCAGTTTGGCGCGGGCATCGGAAATGGCCGTGTAGACCTCGCTCTCGTGTGCGGCGTAGCCTTTAACGGTGTTCACCAAATTGGGAATAAGATCCGCACGCCGTGTGAGCATGGTGTCGATAGTGGCTTCCTTGGCATCCACTTCAAGCTCGGCATCCACCAAGCCGTTGTAGGCACCGGATACGGCAACCACCGCCAAAATGATAACCGCGGCAACAGCGATTACAATGATCCAACCTTTTTTCATGGTACATACCTCCTTGTTTAGTATTATCATATCATAAAACTTTTTTCGGCACAAGACGATAGGAAGATTATTCAAAAATTTTTCACACTCCCCGAAATCGGCAGAATTTTCGCTTTTCGGCGCATATAATGAACGTGAGGTGAGCGGAATGCCGGTGATCTACGTGGATATTTTGATCGTACTGAACTGGTTTATCGACTGGCTGTTGCTGCTGCTCACGGCACAGTTGCTGCATTTGCCGACACGTCGCGGCCGCGTGGTGCTGGGCGCAGCGGTGGGCGGTGTGGCGGCGTGTCAGCTGCTGCTCACCATTCCGGCTCCGTTATCGCTGTTGCTGCACGGTATCGGTGCCGCCCTCATTATTCGCATTGCCTTTGCGTGGCGCGGCTTTAAAAGCTATCTGCGTCAACTGGTCACGTTTTTTTGCGTATCGGCGCTGCTGTCGGGCCTGGTTACCGCCCTGTGGCATATCAGCGGCAGCGAGGCGGTGGTCACACGCAACGGCGTGATCTATTGCGATATCTCGCCGCTGACGGTGGCGGTGCTGTCAGCCGTCAGCTATGGGATCATTCGACTCTATGAGCGCCTCACCCGCAAGCGTGCTCCCGAAGCGCTGGAATACACCGTCACCGTGGGCGACGGACAGCGCGCCGTGGAGTGTCGCGCCTTGTACGACACCGGCTTACACCTGCGTGAACCGTTTTCGGGAGCTCCCGTTATCGTTGTCAACCGCGAGGCACTGCAGCCGTGCATGCAAACGGCAGCGCGGATGCGCATGGTACCGTACCGCACGGTGGGCGGCAGCGGCCTGCTGGAAGCGTTTGTACCGCACTCGGTCACCGTGAAGCGCCGCGGCGAAGCGGCACGGGATATTTCGGGCGTGTACGTGGCCCTGTCCGACGACCCGCCTCGTGGCGAATACACCGCACTCATCGGCAGCGACGTGCTGGAGCTCTAACGGAAAGGAGAACCGTATGAAAGCCTTACTTGCCTTTTTACGGCGTTTGTTTTGGAAACGAAGCGGGGAGGGTGTGTATTACATACACGGCACCGACACGTTGCCGCCGCCGCTGTCGGCCGAGCAGGAGGCCGCTTTGCTGGAGCGCGCCGCCAACGGCAGCCGTGAATCACGCGACGAGCTGATCGCGCACAATCTGCGGTTGGTGGTGTATATCGCCCGCAAATTTGAAAATTCGGGCGTGGGGATCGAAGATCTCATCTCCATCGGCACCATCGGCCTTATCAAAGCCATCAACACGTTTCGCGCCGATAAGAATATCAAATTAGCCACATATTCCTCTCGCTGCATTGAAAACGAGATCTTGATGCATCTGCGCAAGATCACCGGCCAACGGTACGAGGTGTCCATCGACGAGCCGCTCAACGTGGATTGGGATGGCAACGAGCTGCTGCTGTCCGACGTGCTCGGCAGCGATCCCGACATTGTCCACCGCGGTGTGGAGCAGGAGGCCGAGCGTGACCTGCTGCTGGAGTGTGTGTCCCATCTTCCCAAGCGCGAGCAAACCATCATGCGTCTGCGCTTCGGCATCGGCGGTGAGCAGGAGCACACACAAAAGGAGGTAGCCGATATGCTGGGTATTTCACAGTCGTATATCTCACGGCTGGAGAAAAAGATCATCAAGCGTCTGCGCCAGGAGATCGAGCGAGCAGAATAAAAAAATCCCTCCGCTATGCGGAGGGGCTTTTTTTATCGATGGCGGTTGCGGTAGTCGCGCGGCGAGATACCCTGTAGTGATCGGAACAGGCGGCTGAAATATTGCGGGTCGTCTACGTTCAGCGAGTAGGCGATCTCCTGTACGGTCATTTCGGTTTCCGTCAGCAGGCTGCAGGCCTTACGAATTAAATACCGCAGTCGGTATTGATTGGGGCTTGCGCCGGTGTGCTGCTTAAACAAATTAATAAAATGTGTTTTGCTGATCCCGCACATGGCGGCCAATTCGTCGTTACTGAGGGCAAGCTCCGGATGCTCGCGCAACTGTGCTGCGGCGTTTTCTAAGGCATCAACGTGTTTGGTCGATATCGCTTCCGAAAACAACTGTGCCTCCAACGCGGCGAACCATTGCATCAATAATCCGTCCACGGCAACAGTGTGCAAGTGCAAACGCGGCGAAACGCTTGCCATGGTATCGACGTATTCGGTCAGCGCGGCAATGTTTTGCACGGGAATTACCTGCAATGTTGACAACTGCAGCTTTTTACAAAGTTGTTCCGACTCCTCGCCGGTTATGATCAAACGGTAATACGCGGTATTTTCTCCGCCGTCCAGCATGTAGGAAACGGTTATGCTCGGCGGACAGTACAGCAAGTCGCCTGTTCCGGCTGTCAAGTGAGCGTTGTCGGCCGTTAGGTGTACGCATCCGCGTTTCACCATGAGGAAAAAGCACATGTTCTCGTTAGCAAGATGGCGACAAGGAATAGCGGTGTCGCTGTCGGTGAAGCGACTGAAGTTCCACACGCGCACAGGTGCATGATGGGTGCTAAACTCCGGGTTAACACGAGTCAGCAGTAAGCAGCGGTTGGTAGGGCACAGCGGATCGGTCACGATATCGCAGACGGCCGTGCGCCCGGCGGTGCTGAAAAATTCGTCGTTCCAATTTTTTTCATACACAGCACTGCGCCGTGACTCCTCAAAATCACCGCCTACGATGATCGATTCCGTCGGCTCATCCACCGCTGTTAAGGTGACGTTATCCACATAGGTGTCCTCGGTGGAGCTGTCGCAAGGCGGGCGATTGTCTTTAATGAAAGAAATACCCCATTTGGCAAACTCGGCCAGCTCGGGGCTGTCGCCGGTGGTAAATTCGAAAGAAAACGGTGTCCATTCCGCATAAGGGCCGGCAATGTACAGTCGATTTCCCTGCGGGATACCGCGGGCGCTGATATAGACTTTAACGGCGCCGCCCAACACCAGCATGGAAAAGCGGTAGGTGCGTTGCGGCTTCAGTGTGAGTCCCTTGAAATAAAATGTTCGCCGATTGCGCGTACTGCTGTAGTATTGAAACATACGCATCCCTCCGAAACGAGTATATCAAACCAGAGGATCGCCGTCAACGAAAATTGTATTTTTGTCCACGTTTTTGTTTTTAGAGTTCTGTACCCAACGGCGACGATTTGGTAAGATAAGCTTATATAGAAAGGAGAGATTTCTATGAAACGCATGTTAGCGGGTGTGCTGTGCTTGGCGTTGCTTATTTCGCTGTGTTTAACAGGAACGGTTATGCTGAAAGCGGAAGGCACAGGCTTGCTCAGCAATTTTGAAAATGAGGTCTACAACGGCTTTTGGTGGGAAAACGCCACCTACGGTATGCTGGGCAACACCGGCACGCCGGCTTCGGTGGAGGAAGAAAACGGCAACCATTATCTGTTGATGCCGACGGGCGATAAAAACTATGCCCGCTATTATTATAACTCTCCCGTTGAAGCGGGAAAGACGTACTGCCTGCGTCTGCGGTACAAAGGAAACGGGCTTGGCCTTGCGTACCAGTCTTGCACGGTGGGTGGCGGTCTCCACTGGCTTCCCGCTACCACGGAATGGACCGCCTATCAGCACGTTTTTACGATGGCTGATCCGATTACTGTCGGTGCCAGCTATCAGCTTATTTTCTGGAACAAAACGGGCGGTAGCGACGTGTGTATCGACGATGTTTACCTGACAGAGGTCGTGGAGACCGAAGGTATCGACTTTGCGGAGGGCTCGTCGCTTACGCTCGCGAAGGGTGAGAAAAAGCCGCTGACCCTTGTCGCCAAACCCGACGGGGCCATCATCTCGGGCGCAGTTACGTATCAAAGCGATAATACTGCCGCCGTAACGGTGGATGCGAACGGTGTTGTCACCGCGGTTTCGCCCGGTGTTGCGCACGTTTATGCCACGGCAGACGGCTTTACCACCTCCTGCACCGTCACGGTGGATCGCTATGCACCGATGCTGCTCGGTGATTTTGAAGGTACGCTTTCAAGCGGCTGGACGTGGGAGAATGCGAGCTACGGTATTATCAACAACGCCAGCCCCATGTCCGTACATACAGAAGAAAGCGGTAACAACTGCCTAAAGCTCCCGTCAACCGGCAGTGTGTACTATCGCATTTATCTGGGTGCACCTGTCGAAGCGGGTAAGACCTACCGTGTTACGCTGAAATACAAGGGCAGCGGCGGTTCACTTTACTTGATGAGCAACGGTGTGTCCACCGGCGCGGGTGCGTATGCGCTCACGACGACCGATGTATGGACGACTTTTACACGAACGTTTACGGCCAAATCACCGACGAACGTTAACTTCACGCTGGCCTTTCGTCACGACGGCTCGAGCGGTACGGCTTATGTGGACGACGTGTACTTGCAGGAGGTTTCGCCCTTCGACAATCTGATTCTTGACGGTGATCTTGAGTCCGAGGGGCTGGCCTCCCAGTGGTCCGATTATCTGGCCAATGCGAAGGTGTCCCGTGTCACCGATACGGTAAACGGCGGCAACTGCTGGGCATTCAGCGGCAAAGCGTGGCCGTACGTCAAAGAATTGTCCGCAATGGTGGCAGGCGGGACATATAAACTCAGCCTCAAGGTGCGCGGCAACGGCCGCTCAGTATTTTATTTCCATACGGGCGTGGAAAATTCGATGAAGGTATCCGGCCTGCCCGCCGGGAAGAGTAGCGTCTCGGGTAAATACGTCTATATCGACACGACGAGTGACACCGAATGGACGGATTGTGCCATCGTCTTTACGTTGCAGGCGACTAATGCCAACTTCAACGTTTCTTTCGGCAGTTATACCGACAACGCGACGATGTACATGGACGACATCTCGCTGGTTGCGCTCGGCAACGCCTATGCGCAGGACGGCTTGGTTGGCGGCGAGCTTACGATGACGGTCGATGAAACCACAGATACGCTTCTGTCGGGCGTCACCGACAAAACCGTCACCGTTACCGTCACGCCGAAGAGCGGCTATTTACTGGTGCCGGGCAGTCTGCGTTACACGACGAGCGAGGGCATCACCAAACGCATCCTTAATAAAGACAGCGCTGTTTTCGGCGAGGGAGCGGGCAACACCTTTGCGTTTGAAGCCCCCAACGAAAACATTCGGCTAACGGCCGATTTCGTCAGCACCACCGATACCGATTTTGCTTTCGGCACGGTGGGCACGGCCGTTCACCTGAACGGTCAGGGTGTCGAGGACGGTATTCGTTTCCTTAACCGTGTGCAATTTACGTCGTTTGACGACGAAGCGCAAGCGTATACGATCCGCTATAACGGCGAAACGTACACGCTTGCGGAAGCCGGTTTGTTACTTAAACGCAGTACGCTGAACTACTCGCTTGATCTTGAGACCTACGATCAACTCACGCACGACGCAGGCTCGGATGCGGTCAAAATGTGGGGCATCAAAGCGTATGATGCCGCAACGAACACGTTCCGCGCCGTCGACTACACCGATAGTTATATCGATTTCTCCATTGCGCTGATCACGAGCAATCCCGATGCCGCTTTTTGTGAGCGCCTGTATACGGCGCGCAGTTACGTTGTGTTGGAAAAAGAGGGGGTCAAAACGGTGATCTACGGCAATGAACGTACCGACAGTGTGGATACCACGATGGCACGCGCCGAAGGCCTTTTGTCCGACGATGAAACAGCGCTGCCCGACGGTGGCATAACGGTCGATCCGTCCACACCCATTCCTGAGGACGATCTCGGTGACGCCGACCTCAAGATCCTCAATATCGGTAACAGCTGGGGCCACAATGCCACCAGCTATCTTGCCGACGTGGCTGCCGCCAACGGCAAGACCTTCAAGTGTGTTAATCTGTTCAAGAGCGGCTGCTCGCTTGAGCAACATTACAACGGCTATAAAAACAATCTGCCACAATACTGGTACGAGCTCAACGGCGTTATTGATTGGAACTCGGCCGTTACGTTGAAAGCGGCGCTTGCTAGCGATGATTGGGATATCGTTACCGCATATCCCGGCCCGGCCGAGAGCGCCACGGGTAATTATGAAGAGTTCTTGTCGGGCCTGCTCGCCGCTATTCGCAAGTATTGTCCCACAGCTAAGGTATACTTCATGCAGACGTGGGCGTTCGGTGACGATTATGCCCATCTCACCGCCGACACGGGTTACAGCCGCGCTGAAATGTGGGCGAAAGTCGAGCCCACCTCCAAGACGATCGCCACGTCGATGAATTTGCCGATTATTCCTGCCGGTACGGCGGCCATGGCGCTGGAAGACTGGTTTGAAGCAAACGAACCCACGCTGTCGTTCTATCAAACGGATGACAGCCACGCTGACAACACATGGGGCTGGTATTTACTGGCGCTGGTGTGGTATCAAACGTTAACGGGTGAGGTGCCGAACGACGATTTCACCGCGTTCGATTCCGCCTACACCGACGATCCCGTTATCCGCGCCAAGGTGCACGAGATCGCCCAAGCGGCGGTAGCGGCCTATGCAGGCTAAAGGAGGATCTAATCATGAAAGCGTATGAATCTCCCACGTTAGAGGTGCTGCACTGCACCGTCGATACGGCACTGGCCGCCGTGGTGCAAAGCGAACCCACCGTCGAGGACGACGATCTCTCCGTTTAATATCCAACAGCCGCGTGAACAGTCACGCGGCTGTTTTTTCTTGCCATTCGGCAAAAACTGTGGTATAGTGAGCAGGAAAGGGGTGGAAATCATGAAACGCATCCTGGCTGCAGTGCTATTGGTCTGTTTGCTGTTTACTTCGGCCTGTGCGCCGCAAAACGGCGGTAGCACCGCTACCACCACAGCAACGCAAACCACCACCGTTACCGAACAGCTCACTACCACCACGGTACCGTCGATATCCACCACAACCGTTACGGAGGTTGTAAAAGGCACCACCACGCGCACCACGGTGAAGCCTAGGGTCACCATCACAAAAACAACCACCACCGTAACCACCACCAAAGTTACCACTAAGGTTACCACCACAACGAAGCCGCAAAAGCCGATGCTGCGCGTCTTATCCATCGGTAACAGCTATTCCATGGATGCACACCACTTCTTGTCGGCACTGGCTGCCCACGAGGGCCGCGAGCTGCGCACCGTCAATCTGTATCATAGCGGCTGCTCGCTCAAAAAGCATTGTGACTTCTACAAAAATAACGAAACCGCCTACCAATACGAGGTGAACGGCAAGATCGACTGGAACAGCCACGTCAGCCTTTTGGATATTCTTCCCACCGAAAAGTGGGACGTTATCACCCTGCAGGAAAGCTCATACGACAGCTGCGCGAACGACAGCATGCAGCCCTATCTGGATACCTTGCTCGGCGTGATAACGCAATACGCCCCCGAGGCCAAGATCTATTTGCACCAAACCTGGGCCTATGGCGACGGCTATAGTGCTCACAACTCGACAACCGGTGGTAGCATGGCCGCTATGTGGGCCAAGATCCAAGCTAACTACGACCAAGCCTCTCGCGAAACAGGGCTCCCGCTCATTCCGTCGGGGCTGGCCATGTTCAACGCACAGCAGGCGTTTAACAAACGTGGGCTGGGGGAGAGCATCCAGCGCGACGGCTCACACGCCAGCGAGTCGTGGGGGCGCTATCTTTTGGCACTGGTATGGTATAAAACCATCACGGGGGATACCCCCTCCAACACCTTCGATGCGTTTGATGGATTCTACATTCCCGATGATACCGTGCGTGCCATGATTTACAACACGGCGATGGACGCCGTGAAAGCCTACTATCCCACACGGTAAGTAAAAAAGAGAGGTCACGTGACCTCTCTTTTTTGTTTGCGATATTCTGTGGGCGCTACCCCGTAAAAACGGCGAAACGCGTTGCTGAAATATAACGCGTTGTCCATGCCCAAACTGAACGCAATTTCCCGCACAGGCAATGCGGTTTCCCGCAGGAGCGTTGCAGCCTTTTGCATGATCGTTTGAATTTGGTATTGATGCGGTGTGCAGCCCTTGTACTGCCTAAACAGCCGAATAAAGTGTCCCACGCTAAAGCCGCAGCTGTTAGCAAGCTCCTCATTGCTCACGGTGATCTCGGGCTGCTCGCGCAGTCGTTCAGCCACACGCTCCAGCAGCATCTCGCGATCGTTCACCGTCTCCGCGGCCGTGGTAAAGCGGCTCAGCTCGGCCAGCAACACTTGCAAATATCCGCTGACCGCATAAGGGTAAAACGGATTATCGTCGGGAAACTGCAGCATGCGGTCGATATAAGCGGTTAAAAAGCTGATGTTCTTTGGCGTAAACGATGTGACGTGCCCTTGTGAAAATTCCGTAACCAGCGTGTCGATCTCGTCGCCGCTAAAGTATAGCCAATAATACGAGGTACCCTTGCCGTGCTCCATGGTGAAGTGGGTAGGGGTGCCTTTGGGCAGCAGCAGCCCACTGCCGGCCGCTACGGAAAAGGACTGCTCGTCACACACTTGCACGTTCCCGCGCTCCACGAACAGCAGCAAATGCTCCGGTGTTCCCAGCGTGTCCCTGTAGTGGATGGTTATCGGCGTGATATCCTTGTAAAAGCCAAACGCGCTTGTGCGCACCGTCAACGATGCGGGATATTGCGGTGAGGCGGTTAGCTTAGGCAGCAGTAAGCAATGATTGCGAGGGTTCAAAGGATCCTCGGTAAGAGTGATCCGGAATGCCTTTCCCGATTCTCCCAAAAACATACCACGCCAGTTGTTGTCATACACCGCATCCTGTTCGGGTGCTTCAAAATCGCCGCCGACCAAAAGGTTGGTTTGCGGTGCATCTGCGCGTGTCAGACGAACGTTATCAATATACGTGTCCTCAAGTCCGGTAATATATAAGCTGTTGATTTTTTTAAAAAAAGAAATCCCCCAGTTTTCAAAGGCGGCTTGCCTTTCAAGCTTTGCCGTGGTGGTGAACGTTACAGCGTGCTTCGTCCACTCGTTGCAGCGATCAAAGTATGAGGCCGGTTGCACCGCTACGGCAAAGCAATGGTTCACCCAAACCCCCACGGCACCGCCCAGCGACTCAAAGGAAAGTATGTAATCTGTGCAGGGTTCCACGTGCACGCCGCGCAGAAATCGGTCAATGTATTTTGTGCCGAATCTGTCGTTATACCGAAACATACTACTCACCTCAAGGGTATTATCCTACAAAAATATTGTTTCGTCAATATAATGTTATTTTTTGTAATATTTAAATTACTTTTTTGTATCGCTATCCCGGTGTAAACTTGCTATGATATAGATAAGAAAATAGGTAAAGGATGATGAAGCTTGCGTAAATCTTGGATCGCACTCATGCTGTGTGCAGCAATGCTGTTGACCTGCTGTTTGGCAGGCCTTGTCCTGCCGGCCTCGGCCGCAACCGACCTGCTCGGCGACGGTGACTTCGAAGGTACACTGTCCAAGCAATGGTCATGGACGGGAGCGTCTGCAAGCAACATTGCGAAATATGCCATTATTTCCGATGGTAACAGCCCCATGACGGTTGTCGAGGAAGCCGATGGGAACCACTGCTTAGAGATCCCCGAATTGGTGGAAAGCGGTGCATCGAAGCAATACGACCGCTATTTTTACAGCCTCAACGTGGCTGCTTCAAAGACGTATCGGCTGACCCTGCGTTATAAGGGCAGCGGTCTTCGCTTGTATTTCCATAGCACCTACTGCACGGCTGGTAAAGGCGCTCCCACAATTGCCGATTCAACGGAGTGGAAAACGTTCACGCGCGAATTTACTACCGCTGCCAGTATCAACAAGAACTTTATAATCGCCATCGGACACAAAGCGTCGGCGGGTACGGTGCTTGTAGACGATGTTCAGTTAACGGAAGTGATCGAAACAGAAAGCATTTCTTTCGTCAGTCAATCCGTATCACTCGAGCAGGGTGAAACCGAAGCACTGTCGCTGGTGGCGCAGCCCGATGGAGCCGAGGTGCCTGCCGACGTTACCTACACCAGCAGTAACACGGCAGTTGCCACGGTGAGCGCTGCGGGTGTGGTTACCGCCGTTGCCGACGGTGTGGCCACCATCACCGCCACGTCAGGCAGCCTTAGCGCTACGTGCACCGTGGTGGTGGAAACGTCACCTGTTGTTGATTTGATTGTCGACGGTGATTTCGAGTCCGAAACGTTAAGCACCAACTGGAAGATATTTACCGCTGCTACGGCAAATGTGTCGTTTGTTACCGATCCCGAAAACGCCGATAACCGGTGTATGAAGGTAACCGGTGCCAAAACGTGCAACTATTATGCGCTGTCCAATGTGCAAGCAGATACGTGGTACAAGCTCACTTATAAAGCCAAGGGCACGGGTCGCCTGAGTAATACGTTTGGCTATTCAGCGTACGGTGATTATACGGTGCTTGGCACCGAGAATTACCAGATCGCTACCGCTTCCAACGGTAATGCCGAGCGTGTGTACATTACGCCCACCTCCACTTGGCAGGAGTATTCCATTCTTTTTAAAGCTACCAAAAATTCCAACAATGCCTTTAATAAAAATTACATTTTCTACCTTGGCGGTTTGGATTCAGGCAAAGAGGTGTATTACGACGATGTTTCTATGGTACCTCTTGGTGTAGCCTACACTGCACAGGGGCTCAAGGGTGGTTCGCTCTCGCTCAGCGACGGCACTACCGTCGGTACGACGATCGAAAATATGGTTGATAAAACTGCAACCATTACGGTTGCCCCGCAAGCCGGCTACTTAATGGTGCCCGGCAGCCTGCGCTACACGACATCGGGCGGTAAAACCTATCGCGTTCTCAATAAAAACACCAATACGTTTGGCGAAGGCGAGGGGAATACCTTTACGTTTGCCATGCCCAAAGATAACGTGCGTGTTACGGCTGATTTTGTAGAAACCGATACTCAAAACTTTGCGTGGGGCACCATCGGCACCTCGGTGCGTTATAACGGAAACGAAGAACTTGACGGTATCCGCTTCCTTACGCGTGTAAACCTCACGGCGTTCGATGCCGAGGAATCCGGTTTCTCGCTCACCTACGACGGCGAGAGCTACACGGTAAAGCGGTTGGGCTTGCTGCTCAAGCGTGCCGCGAACGAGCTGCCGCTCACACTCGAGAATTTGCCGTTCTACAGCAACGCCGTAGCGGATGAGCGTATGTGGAACGTCGACGTTTATACCGCCGATTCTCAAACCTTCCACTTAACCGATTATACCGACGGCTATTTGGATTATACGATCGCCATGACCACCAAAACACCGAGTGAGGCATTTAACGAGCGCCGCTACACGGCACGTGGATATTTGGTGCTGGAAAAGGGCGGCGTGGAAACCGTGTTATACGCAAACGAACGTACCGATAATGTCAACACCGCACTGGCTCGCTTGAACGGCGAGATCTCCGATGACGTCGTGGACGGCAACACACCCGAGGTTCCCGAAACACCCACCATCACCGTGCCCGAGGACGATAAAGATTACTCCAATGCCGATCTGAAGATCCTCTCCATCGGCAACAGCTACTCACAGGATGCACATAAGTACCTGCAGGCCATGGCTGCCGCCGAGGGCAAGCTTTTCAAATGCGTTAATCTTTACAAATCCGGTTGTGCGCTGAAAACTCATTCCGAGGGCTGGACGAGTGGGGAAGCCATTTATAACTACGAGCTGAACGGCGTAACCGATTATGACACCTATGTATCACTGGCTGCCGTACTGGAGAGTGACGACTTCGACGTTATCACCCTGCAGCAGGCCTCGTGGTCGTCGGTCAATTACAGCACCTTCCAGCCGTATTTGAACGATCTGATCACCGTGCTGCGCGAAAAACAGCCGAATGCCGAGATCTATCTCCAGCAAACGTGGGCCTACGGTGACGGCAGTGCCAATCACACCAACAGCCCCGCTCACACCGGTGGTACCATGGCCGCCATGTGGGAGAAGGTCGAAGCCGCCTACGCTTCGGCTGCCGCCGAAACGGGTCTGACACTCATTCCGTCGGGTCAAGCCATCCAGTTTGCGCAGGAAGCGCTGAATACCGGTAACTACAGCGAAACCTCCATTCAGCGCGATAACGCGCACGTCAGCTACACGTGGGGCCGCTATCTGCTGGCGCGTGTGTGGTATCAGGCGCTCACCGGAGACGTACCCACCGTTACGCTGGATCAGCTTAACACCTCGGTAACGGCCAATGCAACCATGGAAGCCTTGGTAACCGAGGCCGCCGCTGCTGCGTTCGACGAATATGCAATTAAGGAGGCGGCGTAATGACTTACGAAGCACCGAAATTTGAAATCCACACCCTCGTCGCCGAGGAGGCTCTGGCCGCCGTGGTGCAAAGCGAACCCACCGTCGAGGATGACGATCTTTCCGTATAAACAGAAAAGCACCGCAAGGGAACTCCCTTGCGGTGCTTTTACTTTTACGGTGTCACTTGACTTGCTCCCGAATTTTCGATCGCAGATTCTCTAAACGCATATCCTTTAGCTGCGGTGCGGCACCGATGCGGGTGCACGGCATCAATTTTTTCGCATCGTTAACCTCGAAAATACCTTGCTCAAAGCTAATGGAATTATAAATAATTTCCTCGCCGCTTTCGGTCTCGCGGGTGTAGTTTTTCGTTAGAAACAGCACGTAGGTTTTATTCTTTTTGATCTTGGTTTCGTAATTATCCGATTCTTCCGCACCCAATTGGAAAAATTTAACGCTTTCAACCGGATCACCTTTTAACGTTTCCTCAACGGTAAACGTGTGGATGGTAGTTGGCATAACGTCACCGTCGATCGTTTCCGCTTCGCTTGTGGTTTTGCCAATCACGATCAACTCCGAGGCCGATACCATGCTGTTTAAATCGTTGAACACCGGCGCATCTAACGAAAACCCCTCTGTATCAAGCGAACCGACAAATAAAGAGGTGTTGTTTTCGCAACCGGTTACCGGTAACAGCAACAATAAAACGGCAACGAAACAGATGAGCCTTTTTTTCATGGTGCATACCTCCTTAATAATCACACGGTTAAGAGATGCTGTAAGCTGATCAATACCTACATACTTATTTTACCAGCAAAATTGAAATTTTTCAACTATTATTTAACGGTTGCTGCAATCCGTTATAGTTGCCCCTTGATCTTTTCCAGCGCCCCTTTTTCCAAGCGCGATACCTGCGCCTGTGAGATCCCGATCTCCGCCGATACCTCAATCTGGGTCAGCCCCTTAAAAAAGCGCAGATTGAGTATGCGTTTTTCGCGGTCGTTTAAATTGCGTATCGCTTCTTTTAGTGCCAGCTCATCCAGCCAGGTGGAGTCGTCGTTGGTGTCGCTCACCTGGTCCATCACGTAAATGGTATCGCCGCTGTCGGCATACACAGGCTCGTAGAGCGATACCGGCTCCACAATGGCCTCCAGCGCCAGCACCACCTCCTCACGGGGCAGCTCCAGCTCGGCGGCAATTTCTTCCACCGTGGGCTCGCGCAGGTGCTTGGCCGTCAGTGCCTCCTTGGCCTGCATGGCACGGTAGGCGGTGTCGCGCATACTGCGACTGATGCGAATGGCGTTGTTGTCGCGCAGATAGCGGCGTATCTCGCCAATGATCATCGGCACCGCATAGGTGGAAAACCGCACGTTTTGCGTAATGTCAAAATTGTCAATGGATTTGATAAGCCCGATACACCCCACCTGAAACAGATCGTCGGGGTTTTCACCGCGCTGTGAAAAGCGCTGTATCACGCTGAGCACCAGCCGCAGATTGCCGTTCACCAGCTCCTCGCGTGCGTTGGCGTCACCCTCCTTTGTAAGCTTCAGCAGTCGCATTTTTTCTTTTTCGCTCAACACCTTCAGCGTTGACGTGTTTACACCGCAGATCTCAACCTTGTTGTACAAAGCACACACTCCCTTACACGGGGAGTATGGGTTCAAAAACGTCGCAGCAATCAACAAACATATTTTACCGTTTCGGCGCATATACTGGCGGTACGGAGGTGTAAGATATGTTTTGCAGAATAACGGATATGCACGACAAAGAGGTTATCAATATTTGCGACGGTATGCGGCTTGGCTGCGTAGACGACGTCGAGGTCGACACCTGCACCGCACAGCTGGTGTCGCTGGTTATTTTCGGCCGCTCCAAGCTGCTGGGGATTTTGGGCAGGGAAGAGGATATCGTCATCAGTTGGAAGGAAATTGAAGTGATCGGGGAGCAGACCATTCTGGTAAATCACCCCATGCCGCCGCGCATTGGTCAAAATTGCCGAAAAAACGGGATATTACAAGGGATTTTCGGCACATAAATCAAAGAATTTTTTTAAAAAAGGACTTGCCTTTTTTTATTCTTTATGTTACAATACTACGGCAATATTATGCATACGGGTGTATTGTGCTCCGGCGGTGCCGCTCAAACGGTTCCGGAGATGCGGCCGAAAATCTAACTTTCAATCGGTCGTAGCATCCGTAGAGGTAAAAAACCGGGAGGAAATATTGTATGTCAGTCGTATCCATGAAACAGCTGCTGGAAGCCGGTGTCCACTTCGGTCACCAGACTCGCCGCTGGAACCCCAAAATGGCGCCCTACATCTTCACTGAGCGCAATGGTATCTATATCATTGACCTGCAGAAGACGGTGCGCAAGCTCGAAGAAGCTTACATGTTCATCCGTGAACTGTCTGCCGAGGGCAAGTCGGTGCTGTTCGTCGGCACCAAAAAGCAGGCGCAGGATTCCATCGCCGAAGAGGCTGTCCGCGCAGGCGCATACTTCGTTAACGCTCGTTGGCTGGGCGGTATGCTCACCAACTTCCGCACCATCCGCGGCCGCATCGCTCGCTTGAATCAGCTCAAGACGATGGCCGAAGACGGTACGTTCAACCTGCTTCCCAAGAAGGAAGTCGTTAAGCTGAACCACGAGATCGAGAAGCTCGAAAAGTTCCTCGGCGGTATCAAGGGTATGGATAAGATCCCCGGTGCTCTGTTTATCGTCGATCCCCGCAAGGAAAAGATCGCCGTTGCCGAAGCCAAGAAGCTGGGTATTCCGATCGTTGCTATTGTCGACACCAACTGCGATCCCGACGATGTCGATTACGTCATCCCCGGCAACGACGATGCTATCCGTGCCGTGAAGCTTATCGCCGGTGCTATGGCCAGCGCCATCATCGAGGGCCGTCAGGGCGAGCAGGCTGCTGCCGAAGCTCCTGCCGAGGCTGAAGAGGCTGCCGAAGAGGCTCCCGCCGCTGAATAATTAACAGGAGGTATATAGCTATGGCTTTTACTGCTTTAGACGTTAAGAAACTGCGCGAAATGACCAACGTCGGTATGATGGACTGCAAAAAGGCTCTCCAGGAAACCGACGGCGATATGGACAAGGCCGTCGACTGGCTGCGCGAAAAGGGCTTGGCCAAGGCTGCCAAGAAGGCCGATCGCGTTGCTGCCATGGGCGTTGCCTATGCCGCTTCCGTCGACGGTGTCGGTGTTGTGATCGAAGTCAACAGCGAAACCGACTTCGCCGCCAAGACCGACGCGTTCCAGGATCTGGTAAAGAACCTGGCCGTGGCCGTGGCTCAGCAGAACCCCGCCGATATCGAGGCGCTGAAGGCCTGCACCTATCCGGAGTCCAACCTCACGGTTGCCGAGATCATGCAGGAAAAGGTTATGTCCATCGGTGAGAACATGCAGATCCGCCGCTTTGCCCGCTTTGCCGACAACACCTCCGTGGCCTATGTCCATGCCGGTGGTACGCACGGCGTGCTGGTAAATCTGGCTGTCGAGGGTGGCATTGATGCTACCGAGATCGGCAAGAACGTGGCTATGCAGATCGCTGCCATGAATCCCAAGTACTGGGATAAGTCGCAGATCCCTGCTGCCGATGCCGAAAAGGAACTGCAGGTTCAGATCGCTCTCATGAACAACGATCCGAACATGGCTTCCAAGCCCGACGCCGTGAAGGAAAAGATCGCTTCCGGTAAGATGAACGCCTTCTACAAGGAGTCTTGCCTGCTGCAGCAGGAGTTTGTTCGCTCCGATCTGTTCAAGGGCGACGTCGCCGGTTACATTGCCGATGCCGGCAAGAAACTGGGCGGCAACGTCACCTTCGTCGATGCGATCCACTACGTAATGGGTGAAGGCATCGAGAAGCGCGAAGACGATTTCGCTGCCGAAGTCGCTGCGATGGCGAAATAATTACTGTAAATAAGCAAAACCGCTCGTAGAAAACTACGGGCGGTTCTTTTTTACCACATACCGCGGCCAAATAACCGCATACCGCCAAACCCTTGCCAAACCTGAAATTGTGCGGTACCATGATCTCACAAGGAGGCGATAGTATGAAGTGCACGATCGTTATCGACCCGAAACGAGAAGAGGAGGTGATCGTTCACGCACACTGCCACAGCCGTTTTACGGAGGCAATAAAAGCCCTTGCCGACGATGAAGCCGCCGAGCTTGTCGGCTATAACGAACGCGAGGGCCGCCGCTTGTCACCCGACGAGATTTACTGCTTTACCGTGGAAAACGAGCGCGTGTACGCCGTGTGCGAAAACGAAAAACTGCGCATGAAGCAGCGATTGTATCAGCTGGAAGAAACGCTGTCGCACGCGTTTGTGCGGATCAATCAATCCTGCATGGTCAACCTCGGCAAGATCAGCCGATTTGACACCGCAATATCCGGTACGCTGCGGGTCACGCTCAAAAACGGCTTTACGGATTTCGTGTCCCGCAGGCAGCTGAAGCAAGTGAAAGAAAGGTTGGGTTTGTAATATGAACGTGTATGTGAAGAACTTTTTGCACCGCGGATTACTGTTTGGCGGCTGCGGCCCCATTGTTGCAGGCATCGTCTATTTCGTGTTATCGGTAACGCTGCCGAGCTTTACATTAAGCGGGAAAGAGGTGCTTATGGCAATCGTTTCCACGTATCTGTTGGCGTTTTTGCAGGCGGGTGCTTCGGTGTTTAATCAAATTGAGCACTGGTCGGTGCCCAAATCCCTGCTGTGCCATTTTGTCACCATCTACGTGGCCCACAGCGCGTGCTACCTGTTGAATACGTGGATTCCGTTTAAACCGATGGTACTGCTGATTTTCACCGTCATTTTCGTGGTAAGCTATTTTATCATCTGGCTCATTGTCTATCTCGCCGTCCGCTCCGTCGAAAAACGGCTGAATAAACAATTATAAGAAAAGCCCCGCTGTACCGAACTACAGCGGGGCTTTGTTAATCGGCAAAGGGGAGAGGGGATTCCAGCAATGCCGTGATATCCACCTTGAGAACAGTGGCGATCGCGCATAGCTCCACGTCTGTCACCGTGCGCAAATGCTCCTCAATGCGAGAGATCGAGCCGCGGCACACGTACACGCCCAACAGCTCCAGCTTGTTGGACAACGCCTGCTGACTCATATTTCGCTCCTGCCGATACTGCCGCACTTTGTCGCCGATGAGATTCATTCGGGCTCCGTCTACGATTCTTGCCATAACCGTTCCTCATCCATTCATAAGAATTGTCTTGACATAGGACAATTCTTATGATATTCTATTTTCACGTTTCGGTTGTCCTGAAACAGGACAATTCGAGGCGCTGCCTAATTTTACAATGGTTTTGGAAATCAAAGTATGAAGTGTTGTTTATCAGAAAGGATCGTACAATGAGCAATAAGGCGCCCAAAAAGAAGCTCCCTTTCGGCCGCACCGCTGCCAATATCGGTTTTGCACTGCAACAGGTGTGGGAAACGTCCCACGGCTATTTTATTATGCACTATTTGCTGACGTTCATTTACGCACCGCTGAACTTTTTCTCGGATTCGTATCTGCTGCGCCTCATCATCAATGGTGTGGAAAACGGGACTCCCGCCTCGGTGATCGCTACGTATATCGCCGTGATAGCGGTTGTGAGTATCATCGTTAATTTTATCAGCAGCTTTTACTGGAATCTTGTTTCACCGAAGCAGATCCCGCGCGTGAGTGCCGAACTTCAGAAGAAGCTGTTCCGCAAAGCGGCAGCAGTCGAACTGGCCTGCTACGAAAATCCGGAGTTTTATGATCGCTATGCCAAGGCGATGAACCAAACGCAAAACCGCGTGATGCAGGTGATGAACACGGTGAATAACCTGATCTGGCGCGTTATTACCTTACTGTGCAACTCGTTTCTGTTGTTCGCCATCGATCCGTTGCTCATCGTGTTCGGTTTATTTCCTTTGCTGCTCGGGTTTCTCCGTCGCTGGCACAACCGAATCAATCACGACAATGCCGCAGTGCGCACTCCCGTCGATCGCCGCATCAATTACGTCACCCGTACCTTCTATTTTTCGGATTTCGCCAAGGAAATGCGGGTCGGCGGTATGCACAAGCGAATGTTTGCGCAGTTAGCGCAGGCGTATCAGGAATATAAGGTGATCTGGCGCCGCTTCGGTTTAAAGGCCGCTCTGGCACGTGCGCTGCAAAATATCGGTCTTGAGGTCATTACCATCCTTGGTACGATGCTGTACGCCGTTTGGCGCACGGTAGGAGATGGCAGTATGTCCATCGGCGATTGTCTTATCATTTTAAATTCCATAGGCACCATCTCGTATTGCCTCAGCAATATGGTACAGACCGCCGCCGAGTTTAACGAGCATGCACTTTTCTTGCAAGATGCGCGCGAATTTCTTGATTATCAGCCACGAATGGCCGAAGATGAGAACGCACCTCTTGCCCGCGGCGGCGATATTTGTCTAAAAAACGTGTCCTTCCGCTACGACGGCACCGATGCCGACGTGCTGCATGATATTTCCTTACAGATCAAGGCGGGTGAACGTATCGCCCTGGTAGGGCAAAACGGATCCGGTAAGACCACGCTTGTTAAACTGCTGTTGCGGTTGTACGATCCCACGTCGGGTGCCGTGTTGTTGGATGGCCGCGATGCTCGCGACTACCGTTTGTCCTCGTACCGCAACAATTTCAGTTGTGTATTTCAGGATTTTAAAGTTTTTTCGCTGTCAGTGCGTGAAAACGTCGTACTGCGGAGGGCGCGTGACGGTGATGCCGAGTTGGTCACCGAAGCGCTTCGGGAGAGCGGTGCTTACGATAAGGTAATGACATTGGAGCACGGTATTGATGCGACGCTTACCCGCGAATTTGACGATAAAGGTGTGAATCTTTCCATCGGTGAACAACAAAAGATCTCTCTGGCTCGCGTGTTTGCAGAGGAAGCTCCCTGTGTTATTTTGGATGAGCCGTCCAGTGCGTTGGACCCCATTGCCGAGCACACTATGTTTGAAAATATGATGCGTGCTGCGCGCGGTCGCAGTGTTATTTGTATTTCTCATCGGTTGTCCTCGGCTGTGGATGCCGACCGCATCTACTTGATGGAAAACGGCCGTATCACCGAGGTAGGCACCCATCGCGAGCTGATGCAGCAAAACGGTAAATACGCCGAAATGTTCCGTTTCCAGGCGGAAAACTACGTCGGAAAGGAGGCGGCGTGTGTATGAGTAATCGTCAAAAAAAGCCTCGTCAGCCACTTGGCCGTATTGTTCGCAATTGCTTTCGTATGATGGTAAAGATCGCGCGGATAGCCCCTGTCTACTTTGTCGGCGTGCTCCTTGAAGGGTTGTTCTGGGGTGTGATGAACTCCGTAAGCGCGGTTTTTACACTGCGCTTGTTCAATGCGCTGGATGCTGGTGCCGCGTTTTCTGAGTTGGCTGCGATCATTGGCATAATGGCCGCCTTTTACACGGTAGCCTATTCGCTTAACTCCTGGTATTGGGAATATTGGTGGCAGCTACAGCGCAAAAAAATGGATTTTCGCTTGCACGAGGAGTTGTTTGCCAAGGCTCGCACAATGGATATTGCCTGCTATGATGATCCCGAATTTTATAATGATTTCGTTTGGTCAATGAACGGCTCTGCTAACCAAGCGGCAGATATGATGCGTGACGTGAGCCGTATTATCAACCGAACGGTATCCGGCGGTACGCTGTTTACCTTGATGTTTTCCATTGACGGTTGGGTAGCGCTCGTGCTGCTGGTGACCTCGGCACTGATGATCGTTGTGGAGCAGTACATCAATAAGATCTCCTTTGAACAGGAAAAAGAAATGCAGCCACTTAACCGCGTGAGAGACTACGTTAACCGTATCTTCCATTTGCCCGAATACGCCAAGGAAATGCGATTGAGCAGCGTAGCGGATGTTCTTATTGATAAACTCGATCAGAATACCGAGCAGACCGTTTGCACCAATGTAAAATACGGCAAAAAGTATTTGTTGTTCAGCGGGCTGCTGGATACCGTGCTTCGGCAAATTCCGTATTTCGGGATATTGTTCTATATGTTCTACATGCTGCTTAACGGAGAGGTGCTCATCGGTGAGTTCGCTGCTACACTTGGCATGATCTGGAGTGTGCGCTGGGCGTTGGCCAATCTGGTGGAGCATTTATCCAAATTTTCCAAGACCTCGCTGTTTTTGGAAAAATACTACGGCTTTTTGTCCTACGAGCCCCGTGTCAAGAGCGGCGAGCGAGCAGTGCCGCCGTTTGAATCGCTGGAGCTGCGCAATGTATCGTTCACCTATGACTTTTCCGATAATCCCCGTTATCCGTTCCACGAGCAGAGTGATGAACATAAAGCAGGGAAGAGCGGCGAGGCGTTGCGCGGTGTTGATCTATCCCTAAAGCGAGGGGAAAAGATCGCCATCGTCGGCTATAACGGTGCCGGCAAGACAACGCTCATCAAGCTGCTGATGCGCTTGTATGATCCTACTAACGGGCAGGTATTGCTCAACGGTGTCGATATTCGCGAATACAAGCTGGAGGATTACCGTGACCGTATCGGTACGGTGTTTCAGGATTTCCGCATTTTCGCCGCCGGTATTGCTGAAAATGTGATGCACGGTGTGTATAATGAGGAAACGGATAAAGAAACCGTGCTGTCAGCGCTGGATGCCGCCGGCTTTACGGAACGCTTGTCCCGTATGGAGCACGGCATCGACACGGTGCTTACCCGCGAATTCGACGATGAGGGCATCAATCTGTCGGGCGGCGAAGCGCAAAAGGTCGCCATTGCCCGTGTGTTTGCCAAACCGTTCGAGCTGATTATCATGGACGAGCCCTCCAGCGCCTTGGACCCTGTGGCCGAGTACGAGTTGAATCAGGCAATTCTGCGTTACGCCGCGGATAAAACGGTTATTTTTATTTCGCATCGTCTGTCCACCACCCGTATGGCCGATCGCATTTATATGTTTGCTTCGGGCGAACTGAAGGAGGTCGGCACACACGATGAACTGATGGCCTTGGGCGGCCAGTACGCCGAAATGTTTGAATTACAGGCAGAAAAATATAAGAGCGAATAACTAATAATAAAAACGGCGGTACCGTGTGGTACCGCCGTTCGGTTATTTTATGGTAAACACCGCGCCATCGCAAGGAGGAAGCACGTTGGGATCACCGCGTAAAACACGATCGATCTGTTTGCCGTTGTGCAGTGCAAGCCCTGTTTTTTGCGGTTGATCTGAATAGTTGATGAGTGTCACCATGTTGCCGTTTTCCGTGATGCCCACCATCTTGTTGTCCTTTGTCACGTTCGGTGCGGTAACCGTTTGCTTTACCACGTACTCGTACAGCTTGTACGCATCGGTATCAAACGCGCGAGATCGGTTGAGCAACGTTTCTTCAAGCGGGAAGTTGACGAAATACACCGTTCCTTTGCCGTAACGGTTGACGGTTACGATCGGATCGCCGTTTGAGTCGACCGCCAAAACGGTGGCCGTGATGGGAGCGAGCTTTTGTTTGCGTTCCCGCGAATAGGGAATGACCGCATCGAAAAGTCGGAACGTTCCGTTTTCGCTGACCTGCTCGGTTTCGAGCACCGCCGTTCCCAAGAATTCGTCGCGCTCGGTGTAAAAACCGTCGGCATCGGAAATACACACGGTCGCACCGGCGCGCACGCGTTGCTTTAACTGCTCATAATACGGCTTGTACAACCAGGCATCACCGTGAACCGAGGGGACAAAATACAGCTTACTGTCGGGCAGATCGGTGTTTGGCGCAGCGTAATCCACCGTGATACCGGCCTGCTTTGCGAGAATGAACGCCATGTACGCAATCCCCCAATGATCCTGCCCGCAGGACAGCAGCACCGTTGCATCGGTCTTGGGAGCGGCGACAGTAATGTTTACCGTTTCAAGCCAGTTCGCAAATTCACGCATTTCGTCCAAAAACGCCTTTGGTTTTTGCGTGCTGTCAAACATGCCGAGACCGCGTTCCAGCATACTCCAGCGATACGGCGGGTTGTTTAGGTGGCCTTGTTCGTTCATGCACCACCATAAAACGCCTTCTGCGCCGTGCGCCCAGTTGGAAAGCAGATTTACACGCATGAAATCGGCCGAAGTGGCATCGGCGCACAGATTGTTGCCGAGTGTTCCCAGCTCTTCCACCAGACACGGCTTTTTTCCAATTGCCGAATACAGATAGGTTTCGCAGGTGGCATGCATCAGCGTGCGAATGGAATCCATAGGATCCTTCGAGCAATGGGGAACGAAATAAGGGTAGGGGTGGGTAGTCAGCACATCAGTACATTCTGCTTGATCGCGAATGGTCCAGTTGCCGTTTTCCACCGTCAGTCCGTGCATTCCCGAAATAACCGGTCGCGAGGGATCGGCAACACGGATCGCATCGGCGATGGCTGCACTCCACGCATAGGCTTCGTGGGAAGAAGCGGCGGAGGACATGCAGTTGCACTCGTTTCCGAGATCCCACGCATAAATTTCAGGACGTGCTTTAAAGCGCGAAACAAACCCTTTGATAAAGTAGTGCTCAAAGCGCAGTGCCAACGGATCGGTGAACAAATTTTTTCCGTGCAACGCCTGAGGAATATGCAATTTACCGCTCATCCAACCGGTCAGCAAACCGACGATCAGTTGAATTCCATATTGTCCCGCCTTGTCGCAAAACCACGCAAAGCGCGAAAGCATGGTTTCACTCAGAAAATAGGGGTTTTCCGGCGGTTGCTCGTTCTCCATCCTATACTCGCGCAGAGTGCCTGCCATGCCGTAAACAGGGATAACAGGCTGAAAATCACGCCAATTGGGAAACACGCGAATGGTGGTTAGTTTATTTTCTTGTAAAAGGCGGAGGTCTTTTTCAATTTGTGCTTCATCCCAATCACGCCACATATCTGCTCCGGCGTTATAGGACCAATAATTGCATCCCAGCAAAAACTCTTTCATGGCCGTTTCCTCCACTGCTTGATGATTTAAAGATAACTGCATAACAGCTCTGCCGCACCGTCTATTATGACGGAAACCCCTGCGGGAATAAAGATACTGTCTCCCTTTTGGATGGGCAAGCGTTCGCTGCTGTAGGTAAGGGTTGCTTCACCGTTAAGGCACACGAGCGAAACGAAGCTGTTCGCATTGCACAATGAAAACGTTTCGTTCAGCGTTAAAAGTTCTGTCGAAAACAAGGGGCAACGCGCAAGGGTGCGTACCGCGTTCCTGCCGTGTGTGTGCACCTCGCCGATCTGTCCGTAGGGGATGGTAGTTTTATCGCACACCGTTACGTCCAATGCTTTCTCAATGTGAAGCGGTCGCGGCTTTCCGTCGGCCCCCACGCGGCCGTAATCGTACACGCGGTAGGTTGTGTTGGAATTTTGCTGAACCTCAGCGATCAAGATGCCGCCACCGATAGCATGGAGGGTACCCGCGGGAATAAAAAAGACATCGCCCGCCTGCACGGACACGTGGTTACAGATCTCGGCCAGCGTGTTATCATGAATACGGCGCGCAAGCTCCTCTTTGGAAACGGTATCGGTAAAGCCGTATATCAGTTCGGCACCCGGTTCACAATCGACCACATACCACAGCTCTGTTTTGCCGAATTCTCCTTCGTGCTTGAGAGCGTATTCATCACTCGGATGAACCTGTACCGAAAGATTTTGCTTGGCGTCAATCAGCTTGATCAGCAACGGAAAATAGGGGAATGCCGCCGTGTGGCTCCCCAGCGCTTCATCACCGCATCGCTCCAATACTTGCGGGAGTGTCATGCCCGCATACGGTCCGTTTGTCACGATGCTCGGTCCGTCAGGGTGACAAGACAGCATCCACCCCTCAGCGGCGATCTCGGTATCGCAAGCCAGGCCGTATTCGGTTTTTAACCGACTGCCGCCCCAAGGATAGTTCTTTACGGCGGGTTTTAACAGTAACGGATACATCGTATCACCACCTAAACCAATTATAGCAGAACTTTTTGAGATTGCAATAAATAAACCGCTGTGCAGAAATTTTTCTGCACAGCGGTTCTTGCTTTTGTTATGCGTTGTGTTCTTTTTTCCATTCCAGATAATCGTCGTAGCACATCATCTTATCCACGATCGTACCATCCGCTTTAAACTCAATAATACGGTTGGCCACCGTTTGAATGAACTGATGGTCATACGAGGAGAACATCACGTTGCCGGGGAAGGCGATCAAGCCGTCGTTCACGGCGGTGATGGATTCCAGATCAAGGTGGTTGGTGGGCTGGTCGAGCAGCAGCACGTTGGCGCCGAACATCATCATACGCGACAGCATGCAGCGCACCTTTTCGCCACCCGACAGCACCTTCACAGGCTTCAGCACATCGTCGCCCGAGAACAGCATCTTGCCCAGGAAGCCGCGCAGATAGGTTTCGGTGTTGTCGGCGGAATACTGGTTCAGCCACTGGATCAGGTTAAGATCACAGCCGTCGAAGAATGCGGAGTTATCCTTCGGGAAATACGACTGCGAGGTGGTGCCGCCCCATTTAAAGGAACCGGTATCGGGGGTGATCTCCTCCATCAGCACGCGGAACAGCGCCGTAATGGCCAACTCGTTTTCGCCCACAAAGGCGATCTTATCGCCCTTGTTCACGCGGAAGGACACGTTATCCAGCACCTTCACGCCGTCCTGCGTGAGCGACAGATCCTCCACCGCCAAGATCTCTTTGCCGGCCTCGCGGTCCATCGTGAAGCCCACAAACGGATAGCGGCGGGACGAAGCAGGCATTTCCTCCACCGACAGCTTTTCGATCAGCTTCTTACGCGAGGTGGCCTGGCGCGACTTCGACTTGTTGGCCGAGAAGCGCTGAATAAAGTTCTGCAGCTCGCGGATCTTATCCTCGGCCTTCTTGTTCTGCTCGCGCATCAGCTTTTGCATCAGCTGGCTGGAATCGTACCAGAAATCGTAGTTACCGACGTAGATCTTGATCTTGTTGTAGTCGACGTCCACAATATGCGTGCACACGTTGTTCAGGAAGTGACGGTCGTGCGATACCACGATAACGGTACCGATATAATCCATCAAGAAATCCTCCAGCCACGCGATCGACGCAATGTCCAAGTGGTTGGTAGGCTCGTCGAGCAGGATGATATCGGGCTGCCCAAACAGCGCCTGCGCCAGCAGCACCTTCACCTTTTCCTTGTCGGCCAGGGTGTTCATCGGCTGATAGAGAATATCCACCGACAGTCCCAAGCCTTGCAGGATCTGACCGGCTTCGGTTTCGGCCTCCCAGCCGTTAAGCTCGGCAAATTCGCCCTCCAGCTCGGAAGCGAGCACGCCGTCCTCCTCGGAGAAATCCTCCTTGGCATACAAGGCGTCCTTCTGCTGAATGATCTCATACAAGCGGGGATTGCCCTGCAAAATGGTATCCAGCACGGTGAATTCGTCGTAGGCATAGTGATCCTGTTTCAGCACCGACATGCGGTTGTTTTTGTCGATGATGACTTCACCGGCCGACGGCTCCAGATCACCCGACAAAATGCGCAAAAAGGTGGATTTGCCGGCGCCGTTGGCACCGATCACACCGTAGCAGTTGCCCGGCGTAAACAGCAGGTTTACGTGCGTGAACAGGTTTTGTCCGCTAAAATTAATTCCAAGATCCGATACGGTAATCATACGTCCTCCGAAAACTATTGATAAAATTACCTGCCCATTCTACCACACTTTTTTTGATGTTGCAAGCGATACGGAGCATTCTTCGCAGGTTTTTGCCGCAAAAATTGCAGAACGGTGGCCGCTTTGGCGGTTTGGAACACCGTTGAGGTATACACCCACGGAAACAACAAGACACAAAGCAACAGCCCACCTGCGTGATCCAAGTAGAAATACACCCAATTTCCCAGCCGCCCCTGCGTGATGGCGTTGGCCGATCGTATGGCACCGCGCAATCCACGCGGCTGTGAAGAAAGTAAATAGGGAATCGGGAGTCGTCGGAACAGCAGCACCTCAACCATCAACAGCCCCAGAAGCAGCAGTAACAGCCCCAGTGCGAACAGCGCCATGGAAAGCACGGCCTCACGGCGCGTCGGGGTATCGCTTCCTAACATATCACTGCACGAAAACACGGCTAAGGCAGGAAAACAACACAGCGCTCCCCACAACAGCCGCTCGCCCCAAAGCAACGCCCGCCATCCCACGGCAGCAGCGTAGCCGCCGTGATAATACCGCAGCAGCAAAGCAGGGGACACGGCCTTGCCGTCAGCCAACAGTTTAAAATAGAGTGCCCGCCCCGCCTTTAAGGGCGAGATCATCAGCAGGTCGATCAACAGCACACAAGTGGTTACCGCCACGGTTGGCCCCGGCAGCCACCACACGGCGGTAAACAGAAAAAGATCAGCCAGCGCCACCAGCACTTGTACGGCCATGGCTTCTTTCCAAACACCGTCTAAACGGCTTTTTGCCGCTGCACGTTTCACAAACATTAGCATCACCCGCCGATAGTATGGGCGTTTTTTTGGGTTTTAGAGCGTTCCTTTTCGATGAAAGAACCGCAGCACCGCCTTGCGCAGTAAGTCAAACGGAATGACCAGCGCCGCCATCAACAGCACGTATATGAGCTCGCGCGGTGTTAATCCGGCCGTGCGGAACAGCGAACCGCCATAGTAGATCAGCCCGATCTGTACCACCGTAATAAGCGTTAATATCCCCACGAACGCCGGATTGCGGTGTAGATAGGCGAGTAGGTTTAAGCGGTTGGTGCGAGCGTTAAAGCAGTTGAAAATGCCGCAGAAGATAAACAGGGCAAAGAACGCGGTCAACCAATAGATCGGCTGAATTTGATAGCGAAACAGCGCCTGCAGCGGCTCCCATTTTAAAAAGAACACGCACAGCGCCACTGTGAAGGTTCCCGTGCAAATAATCTGATTGAGCATATAACGGTTCAACACAGGCTCGTCACGCTTTTTCGGTGCCTCCTCCATATATTCGGGAAGCGGCGGCTCACCGGCAAACGCCAGCCCCGCCAGCGTATCCATAATGATATTGATCCACAGCATCTGCATAACGGTAACAGGTGTTTCCAAGCCCAGCAGCGGCCCGATCACCGAAATCCCCACGGCACACAAATTCATGGTCAGCTGAAAAATAATGAATTTCCGAATACTCTTAAAGATGGTGCGACCGTACAATACCGCCTGCGCGATGGACGAAAAATTATCGTCCACAATAATAATGTCGCCCGCCTGTTTTGCCACCTCGGTGCCGCTGCCCATGGCAAAGCCCACGTCGGCTTTTTTTAGTGCAGGGGCATCGTTGATGCCGTCGCCGGTCATGCCTGTAACCAGCCCTAATTCTTGTGATAAGCGAATCAAACGGCTCTTATCCGACGGCAGCGCCCGCGCGATCACACGCAGCCGGGGCAGTCGCTCTTTTAATTCATTGTCGTGCAGGCGTGCCAGCTCGCGGCTGGTAATGACCGCCTCCGTTGCTTTGCCGTCGATCAATCCTGCAGCACGCGCAATGGCCGTGGCGGTTTCGGGAGAATCCCCCGTCATCATCACCACCTGAATACCGGCCTTTTGTACCGTATGCACGGCCTTGCGCACTTCGGGTCGCAGTTCGTCGCGCAGTCCGGCGACGCCCACAAAGATCAAATGACGAGGCCCTTTGTCGAGCGGTTGTTCGCACACAGCAAATCCGATCAACCGCATGGCCTCGTTCTCCAGCGAGCGGCACACGACGTTTACCGTGTCGCGGTTTGTAAACTCGTGGAGCTGTCCGTCGGCACCGAGATAGCGGTCACATGCATCTAAAATCAGTTCAGGTGCCCCCTTGTAAAACGAAAGGCGCTTGCCGAACGGCAGATCACCCCCCAGTTCCACACCCGACCACTTCCGTGCGCTGTCAAAGGGGATCTTATTCAGCACCGTATACGACGGCAGGGGCGAGCGCCCCATTACGTAAGACAGCAGCGCCCGCTCCGTGGCGTTACCGCCCAAGATCTCGCGTCCCACAGGTGTGCTTTCGGTGTTATACGCGCCCGATATCCGAAGCAGCTCCCACAGTGGTTTATGGCGGTACAGCTCGTCAATATGCCGATACAACTGCCCCTCAGCATCTGCCACCAACGCCACCGACGGCTGCCCCTGTGTCAGCGTTCCCGTCTTGTCGGTGAAAAGAATATTCAAGCTTCCCGAGGTTTCAATGCCCACCAGCTTGCGCACCAGCACGTGATCGCGCAGCATCCGCCGCATATTTGAGGAAAGCACAACGGTGATCATCATCGGCAACCCCTCAGGCACCGCTACCACCACAACCGTCAGCGCCAGCGTGGCAGCGTGCAACAGATTGCCGATGAGCTGCGTGGGGTCGGCCAACGAAGCGAGAATGGCCGAAGCGGAATAGGCATTTTCCATCACAAAAGCGTGGAAAAGATCCACCGCCGCCACCAGTCCTGCTGCTGCAAACCCCAAACGGCTCAATGTTTTGGCCAATCCCTCCAAACGCAGCTTGAGGGGGCTTTCGCGCGTTTCCTCCTGCACCTCAATGGCAAGAGAACCGTAAATGGTGTTGTCGCCCACGCGGGTAACACGCATCACGCCTTCGCCGGAGCAGATCACCGCTCCGCGCAATAACCCCGCAGGCGAGGTAGGGGACACCTCGTCGAGTTCAGCGGCCACCTTTTTCACCTCGCCGCTTTCGCCGTTTAATGCCGATTGATCTACACGCAGGGCACCCTGTATTAAAATACCGTCGGCGGCAATACGCTCACCGCTTTGCAGCTGCACCAGATCGCCTACTACAAGCTCGTTGATATCTACCGCACACAGCACGCCGTCGCGCCACACGCGGCAGCGCACGGAGGAAGCCTCCTCTTGAAGCTTTTCAAAGGCGGCTTCGCTGCCGTACTCCGACAGCGTGGATACAAATGTGGCCAAAAACACGGCAATGGCAATGCCTACCGATTCATACCAATCGTGTCCGCGAAACAAAAACACCACGTTAATGGCCAGTGCTCCCAGCAATACCTTAATGATCGGATCGCCAAAGCTGTCTAAATACTGCTTAAAAAATCCGCGGCTCGCTTTTTGCGTTAAGCGATTGCTGCCGTGCTCCTTGCGTGAGTGAATAACCTCGTGTTCCCGTAAACCCTGCATCGTCACATCCTCCTTTCTACCACCATATTCACAGCCTGTACAAAATAGACCGTCGGCGTTTTTAGCCATTCTTCGTGCAAACCTTTGTATATCTGCCTACGGTATGCGACAGAAACAACGATGGACAACCTTTATAATGGAAATATCAAGATATGGTGGTGACGGGATATGAAAAACACAACCTTTAGCGGTCGGACGACCGCCAAGCGGTACCTTCCCGACGAGGGAATGCGTCGACAATTCGTGTACATGGCCGTAGGGGTAGCCTTGGGCTTCCTTTTACCGCGAGCCACAGTCTACGGCGACTTGGCGCCTTTTGGCATCGGCTTGGCGGCGGCTGTCAGCGGCCCGGGAACAGTGCTTATGTACTTGGCAACGCTGGCCGGCTATCTCATGCAAGGACTGACCGACTCCTTGCGCTATTTAGCGGCACTCATCACGGTAGCGGGGATCCGTTGGTCGGTGAGTGGCTTCACAAGCATTACCAAGTCGCGACTCTTCCCATCGGTAACGGCGTTTTTGGGAACGGTCATAACGGGGAGCGCCTTGCTGCTCACCGCCTCGCCGTCGGCCCTGTCGGTACTGCTCATTTTGTCGGAGGGGCTGTTGGCGGGTGGCTTTGCGTTCTTTGCCGTTACGGTGTATAAGGAGTCGGTGATCGAACGCGAAATCACGTTCACCCGCGAAGCCGAGGTCAGTGTGGTGGTGATCGCGGCGGTGGCCATGATGGCGCTGTTCACCGTGGATTTCGGTGGCATCGCTCCGGCGCGCATTGTTTCTGTGTTGCTCATTTTGTTGGCCGCACGCAGCGGTAAATGGGCAGGCGGCAGCGTAGTGGGCATTTTGCTGGGAACGGCACTGCTGCTGTCCACGCCTTCGCACAGCTATCTAGCGCCCGCGTTCGCCTTGAGCGGATTATTGGCAGGGCTGTTTTCCGAAAAAAGCAAATGGGTAACGGCAATGATGCCGCTGATTGCCGTGGGGATCGTTACCGTGGTGGTGGGCGATGAGGCCGCCGTAGTGTTCGCGTTGTATGAAACGGCTGCCGCTTGCGTGCTGTTTTTACTATTGCCGCCGATTGCTGAAAGTGCGGTGGAACGTCTGTTTCGCGCCACGCACCGCTTGCCGGAGGTGTATTCCGCTCGCCGTGCAGCTGCACTCAAAATGGACCACGCCGCACGTGCCATGCAAGAAGTGGCAGGCACACTGGATACCGTGTCGGCCCAGTTGGCGGGGCTCGGCGCCCCCGAGCCGGGTAGTATTTACCACACCGTGTCCGAGGAGGTGTGCCGCACCTGTCGATCCAAAATGGATTGCTGGAAAAAGCAGTATGCGGATACCATGGACGATTTCAATCATCTCACACCGCTGTTGAATGAACGCGGCGAAATCACCGAAGAGGATTTCAGCGAGCGGCTGAAGCAGCGCTGCCGTCGCTTGCGTGAGATCAGTGCGCGCATCAATGCTGCGCATCGGGAATACCGCGTGCGAGAGAGTGCTTTTCGTCGTTTAACGGAGCTGCGTCGGGTGATTACCGATCAATTCTCCGCTACGGCACAGCTGCTGGAGGAGTTTTCCGACACCCTCTCACGGCCGGAATGGACCGATTCCGAAACCGCTTCACGTATTGAAGCGGCGTTGAAAAAGCAAGGCGTTCGTGTGAAGCAAACGGTATGTCGTATCAATGAACGAGGGCGAATGGAGATCGAGCTCTTGCTCGACGGCAAATACCAAACGCAAAACCGCAACGTTTTCAGCAGCCGCATCGGCGAACTTTGCGGTCGGTCGTTTTCGCTGCCCATCGTCGAATACGCCGACCGTGTCACACGTATTGCTTTTACCGAACGCCACGCGTTTCGCGTTACGGTGGGCACGGCACAGCTGCGCAGTGACGGTGAAGCTCTGTGCGGCGATGCCTTTGAATGTTTTCAAGACGGCACAGGCCGTCAGCTGGCGGTGCTCAGCGACGGTATGGGAAACGGCGGCCGAGCAGCCGTAGACGGCGCCATGGCGGCCGGTTTAGCCGCGCGCTTGCTCAAGGCAGGGTTTGGTTACGAAAGCCTGTTAAAGCTCGTAAATACCGCCTTAATGGCCAAGTCTGAAGACGAGAGTTTGGCCACGTTGGACATTGCGGTAATCAATCTGTTTACCGGCGACATGGAGCTGCTCAAGGCGGGTGCCGGTGTGTCGTTGTTGTACAGCAACGGCCGTGTAAGTCGTTTGGACGACTCCTCGTTGCCGCTCGGCATTCTCCGCGAATTGACCTTTGCCCGCACGGCTGACCGCTTGGTAGACGGTGATGTGCTGGTGCTGATGAGCGACGGTGTCAGCAACGACGGCGTGGACTGGGTGGAGGACCTGCTGCGCGACTACGACCGCGATACCGGCGGTATGCAGGGCTTGGCGCAGTTAATCGTGGATATGGCGCGCGACCGCCAAACCGACGAAAAAGGCGACGATGTCACGGTCATCACGCTGGGAATTCATCGGTTAAAATAAAAACACAGCCGACAAGGTGAGACCCTTGTCGGCTGTGTTTGCTTACTTGGCCCAGTTTCGCGCTCGTTCTACAGCACGATGCCAGTCGTGCAGTAAGCTGTCGCGCTCGTCGGCGCTCATGTGTGGTTCGTAGCAGTGGCTCAGTTGCCAAAAAGGAGTCAGCTCCTCGGGAGATGAGTACCACCCCAACCCAATAGCAGCCGCGAAAGCAGCCCCCAGCGCCGTGGTATCGGTAATGGTGGGGATATGCAGCGGAATACCCAAAAGATCTGCTTGGAATTGCATTAAAAAGCGATTGGCAACGGCGCCGCCGTCGCAACGCATCACTTGAATGGGCGTTTGAGACTCTTGCTCCATCAGCTTCGTCAGATCGTAAACCTGATAGGCCGTAGCCTCCAGCGTGGCGCGTACAATGTGTTCACGCGTGGTCCCTCCGGTGATGCCCAGCATCGTCCCGCGTGCATAGGAATCCCAGTACGGCGCCGCCAAGCCGGTGAAGGCGGGCACAAAATACACGCCGCCGTTGCTGCCGGCGCGCAAGGCCATCTCCTCGGTTTCCGAGGCGGAACGAATGATCTTAAGCCCATCACGCAGCCATCCGGTTGCAGCACCCGCAATATACACACCGCCGTCCAGCGCGTAGGTGGTACGGCCGCCGATGCGCCAAGCGGTCGTGGAGATCAGTCCGTGCTTCGACGGTGTCGGTGTATCACCGGTGTTCATCAGTAAAAAGCAGCCGGTTCCGTAGGTGGTTTTCACCGAACCGGGGGTAAAGCAGGCTTGCCCCAGCAGCGCTGCCTGCTGATCGGCCAGCACACCGCCGATCGGTGCGGCAATACCGCAAAATGCCTCGGGAACAGTGTTTCCAAACAGGGAAGTGCTGTCGCAAACGGTGGGCAGGATCTGTCGCGGAATACCCAGTATTTGCAGCAAATCGTCGTCCCAATCCTCGGTTTTTACGTTCATCAGCATTGTGCGTGAGGCGGTGGAAACGTCGGTAATATGCCGTGCACCACCGGTCAACTTCCACACAAGCCAGGCATCCATCGTGCCGGCGCGCAACCGTCCGCTCGCCATCAGTTCGCGTGCGTTCGGCGTGTTGTTGAGCAGCCATTGCAGCTTTAGCGCACTGAAATAGGAATCAACGGCAAGGCCGGTGCGCTCACGAAACAGTGCGCCGTGTTCAGCCTCTAAGGCTTCGGCGGCTGCAGCGGTGCGACGATCTTGCCACACCAACGTATTGCCGAGCGGTTTGCCGGTCTCGGCATCCCACAACACCACGCTTTCGCCCTCGTGGTCTAGGCCAACGCCAACGATCTCACGCGGGTCAACAGCTCCCAGTTCTATGGCCTGTGCCGTGGCGGAGCATACAGCCTCCCATAGATCTTCGGCATCATGCTCCACCCAGCCGTTTTGCGGGTAGATCTGCCGAATTTCCGCATAGCCTCGTGCTACCTGTCGCCACTGCTCGTCAAACAGCAGGACTGCCACACCGGTGGTTCCTTGATCGACACCCAGTATATAACGCTTCATGCGTTGGTCACCTCTTTACATAAAGGCCACTTAACGTATCAAGTGGCCTTTAATTATCAATCTACGCGGCTGCGCCGCTCACCGCGAGCGAAAGCGCGAATATTTTCCGCAACCTCGGCCAAACAGCGCACGCGCGCTTCGTAGGCCCCCCACGCCATGTGCGGCGTAAGACACACATTATCGCGCCCCAGCAGCTGCTGAAACGGATGCTCGGTAGGGAACGGCTCGGTGGAATACACGTCCACACCCAAGCCGCCCAAGCGACCGTTTAACACGGCTTCGGCAAGTGCCTGTTCATCGGCAACCGCACCGCGCGCCACGTTTATCACAATAGCCGACGGCTTCATTTTGGCCAACCGCTCGCGGCTGATGCTGCCGCGCGTTTCTTCGGTGAGCGGCACGTGAACGGAAAGAATGTCCGCTTGCTCGCACAGCGTATCCAGATCAGTAACCTCGCGGTCGGGAAGCGGTGTACGCTTGCACACCAGCACCTTGCAGCCCAACGCCTCGGCCACGGCGGCCACCTGCGAGCCGATACTGCCGTAGCCGTAAATGCCCCAGGTCTTGCCGCGCAGCTCGTAAAACGGCGGCACCAAATGATTGGGCATGCCGCTTTCGGTATACGTGCCGCTGTTTACAAACCGCTGAAAAGCGGGTAAATGGTTGGCCAGCGAAAGTGCCATCGCCACGGTCAGCTGTGCTACCGAATCGGTAGAGTAGCCGCTCACGTTGCACACGCCGATTCCATGGCTGCGGCAGTAGCCTAGATCCACGTTATCCACACCGGTGGCAGTAACGCAGATCAGCTTTACACAGCCCGTGTCGGGAAGCGTTTCGCGGTTGATCTTCACCTTGTTTAAGATCAGCACGTCGCAGCCCTTGCTGCGCTCGGCAACCTCCTCGGCGCTCGTCAGCGCATAGCGGTGTACCGTGCCGAATTCGTCGAAGATCGACAGATCCACGTCGTCGTTTAACGTGGCGGTGTCGAGCATAGCGATCGTCATATCAGCGCACCTTGTCGGCAACTTCTTTGAGTGCCTTGGCGATAAATTCGTCGGTGGTCATGGTGCCGATATCGCCATCCTTGCGGGAACGCACCGACACCAAGCCGGCTTCGGCCTCGCGCTCACCGATGATGAGCATGTACGGTACCTTCTGCATTTGTGCTTCGCGGATCTTGTAGCCGATCTTCTCGTTGCGCATATCCGTTTCGGCGCGTAAGCCGTATTTCTTGAGTTCTTCGGTGATTTCCACAGCCTTGTCCATCATCTTTTCGGACAACGGCAACACGCGCACCTGTTCGGGGGCCAGCCACAGCGGGAACGCACCGGCGTACTTTTCAATCAAGTAGGCGAGAGTACGCTCGTAGCAGCCCAACGAGGTGCGGTGAATGATATACGGACGCACCTTTTGACCGTTCTGGTCAATATACGACATATCAAACTGCTCGGCCAACAACTGGTCGACCTGAATGGTCACGATAGTATCCTCTTTGCCGAACACGTTTTTGTACTGAATATCCAACTTCGGACCGTAGAACGCAGCTTCGTCGATACCGATGGTGTACTCCACACCCAGATCGTCCAAAATTTTGCCCATAATGCCTTGGGCTTCGTCCCACTGTTCCGGCGTGCCGATGTATTTGTCGCTGTTGTTGGGATCCCACTGCGAGAAGCGGAACGAGCAATCCTCCAGCATACCCACGGTATCCAACACGTATTTTGCGAGCTCCAAGCAGCCCTTAAACTCTTCTTCCAGCTGATCGGGGCGCAGAATGAGGTGACCCTCGGAAATGGTGAACTGGCGCACGCGGATCAGGCCGTGCATCTCACCGCTGTCCTCGTTGCGGAACAAGGTAGAGGTCTCACCCAAGCGCATCGGCAGATCGCGATAAGAGCGCATGCGGTTCAAGAACACCTGATACTGGAACGGACAGGTCATCGGGCGCATGGCAAAGCATTCTTTGGTTTCGTCGTTGGGATCGCCCAGCACGAACATACCGTCGAGATAATGATCCCAGTGACCCGAGATCTTATACAGATCGCTTTTTGCCATGAGCGGCGTTTTGGTCAGCAAATAGCCGCGCTTTTGTTCCTCGTCCTCGATCCAGCGCTGTAGCAGCTGAACGATGCGGGCGCCCTTCGGCAGCAGCACCGGCAAGCCTTGGCCGATAACGTCCACCGTGGTAAACAGCTCCAGCTCGCGGCCGAGCTTGTTGTGGTCGCGCTTGCGGGCTTCCTCCAGCTTAGCCAAATGCTCTTCCAGTTCCGCAGCCTTGGGGAAGGAAATGCCATACAAGCGCTGCAGCATCTTGTTGTTGGAATCACCGCGCCAGTAAGCGCCCGTGGCACTCAGCAGCTTAACCGCCTTCAAGCGGCCGGTATCCATCAAATGCGGGCCGGCGCACAGGTCGGTAAACTCACCCTGACGGTAGAACGAAATTTCCGCATCCTCGGGCAGGGCTTCGATCAGCTCCACCTTGTAGGGCTCCTCCTTCATCAGCTCGATCGCTTCGTTGCGGGGAAGCGTAAAGCGCTCGATCGGCAAGCCTTCCTTAATGATCTTCTTCATTTCGGCTTCGATGGCAGCCAGATCCTCGGCGGTAAAGCCGGCGGGATGGTCAAAGTCATAATAGAAGCCGGTGTCGATCGACGGCCCGATGGTGAGCAGTGTGTCGGGCCACAAGCGTTTTACCGCCTGTGCCATCACGTGCGAGGTGGTGTGCCAGTAGGCCTTTTTACCGTCGGGATCGTCAAAGGTGAGGATCTCAATGGCGCAGTCCTCGGTGAGAGGCGTGCGCAGATCCACCACTTCGCCGTTCAAACGAGCGGCACAGGCGTTGCGGAACAAGCCCATGGACAGTTCGCGGCAAAACGCTTCCACCGTGGTTTGCTCGGTTTGGCAAACGCTGCCGTCTTTCAAAGTGATATTCAACATAAAGGTCGCTCCTTTCAAAATAAACAAAATAAAAAGCCCCGCCCCAAAAAGGGGCGAGGCATAGTTGCCACGCGGTTCCACCCTGATTCCGTGGCCGAAGCCACGCTCGTGCAGCCGATAACGAGGCTAACCGACTTCCTTTCGCCGCAGCTCCCGGAAGCGCTCAGGGGTGGTAACGATCTGCGTTTTCTTGCGTTCTTTTCAGCAACCGAACGCTCTCTGAAAGAAAACTGCGGCAAATCGCCGTCCCCATCAATGCTTTACCTTGAATTATGGTAACATTTTGCACTATTTTTGTCAAGAGTAAAAAAACTCTTTTCATTTTGAAAAAAGTGGAGTATACTAGTAGGCGTAAAAGGGGATGAGTCTATGAAACACGGATTTTTACGCGTTGCGGCGCACACACCGGCACTGCGCGTGGGCGATTGTCGCTATAACGCGCAGCAGATCACGGAGTGTATCAACAACGCAACCGATACGGCACTGGTCGTCTTTCCCGAACTGTGCCTCACCGGCAGTACCTGTGGTGATCTGTTTCACCAAGAGGCGCTGCTGCGCGGCGCCGAGGAAGCGCTGACCTATCTGCTCCGCCAAACGAAAGACTGCGACTCGGTCGTTGTTGTGGGTCTTCCTGTTGCGCTCGGCTCGGCGGTCTATAACTGCGCTGCCGTGTGTCTCAAGGGCGAGCTGCTTGGCTTGGTTCCCAAAACGGCACTCTCCGCCGAGGAGTCCCGCTGGTTTGCCGATGGAGCGGCAGCCGAAGAAGCCTTTGTAACCTTTGCCGGCTGTTCCGCCTATTTCTGCGCAAACACCGTGTTCACCTGCGAAGCACTGCAAGCGTTCAGCTTTATCGTTCAGGTAGGCGGCATCGCAGGCGTTGAAAACACCGACCCCAACCTCGCGTCGGCGGCTACGGTAATCGTCAATCTGTCGGCAGAACGCGAACTGGTGGCACGCCGCGACTATTTGCGTTCGCTGGTCACGGTGCAGTCGGCGCGCTTGCATTGCGCCTACGTGCTGGCTAATGCCGGCGAGGGCGAATCCTCCGCCGATTACGTGTATGCCGGCGGCAATCTCATTGCCGAAAACGGCACCCTGCTGTGCGAAACACAGCCCTACACAAACGGTGCTGCCGTTACCGAACTTGATCTTGAGCACCTGCTGCACGATCATCGCACAGCGGGCAAGGCTTCCCAAACGGTCGCCTCCGTGTGGTTCGATCTCCCTGTAAAGGATATCACCTTAACGCGAACGATCGACGCTACCCCCTTCGTTCCCACCGACCCCGCAGCCCGCTGCGAGGAGATTCTGTCCATTCAGGCGGCAGGCTTGGCGCGGCGCTTGTCCCACACGGGAAGTCAAGCGGTGGTGGGCTTGTCCGGTGGTTTAGACTCGGCACTGGCGCTGCTGGTCATCGTGCGCGCCTATCAAAAGCTGGGTCGTCCGCTTTCGGATATCACCGCCGTTACCATGCCGTGCTTCGGCACCACCGGCCGCACCTATCGCAATGCCTGTGCGCTGGCCAAGGCGTGCGGTGCAACGCTGCGCGAGGTTTCCATTGCTGATGCGGTTAATCAGCATTTTAAGGATATCGGTCACAACGGCACCTACGACGTTACGTATGAAAACTCACAAGCGCGTGAACGCACGCAGGTGCTTATGGACATTGCCAACCAAAGCGGTGCCTTGGTGATCGGCACGGGCGACTTGTCCGAGCTGGTACTCGGTTGGGCTACGTATAACGGCGATCACATGTCTATGTACGGCGTAAACGGCTCCATTCCCAAAACCCTGGTTCGTGTGCTGGTGAACCACGTGGCACAAAGTAATCAGACCAACACGGAGCTGTATACGGTGCTGAAGGATATTTTAGATACCCCCGTCAGCCCCGAGTTGTTGCCGCCCGAGAACGGCGATATTGCGCAAAAAACGGAGCAGATCGTCGGCAATTACGACCTGCACGATTTCTTCTTGTACCACATTTTGCGGTGGGGCAGTGCACCGTCTCGCGTGTATCGCTTGGCGTGCCACGCTTTTGAGGGCCGCTTCACACCGGAGGAGATCAAAACCTGGCTGTGCGTGTTCCTGCGTCGGTTCTTCACGCAACAGTTTAAACGTAATTGCTTGCCCGACGGCCCCGCCGTTGGCTCCATCAGCGTGTCGCCGCGCGGTGGTTGGCAAATGCCCTCCGATGCGGTGGTAACGTTGTGGTTGCACGAAGCGGAAACCCTGTAAATCATCCAAGCAGCGCGGCAGTAGTTCCGCGCTGCTTTTTTTGGTTGACTTTACGTGGGTTTTCTACTACAATAGATACGTATATTTATTTTTTATAGGAGGTGTGCCCGCTATGAAACGTTTTTCCGTAAAGCCGCTGCTTGCGTGTTTGCTTATCATGACTCTTCTTACCGGTTGTAACGTGATCGGTCTCGACGTTGAAACCCAGTTAATGCCTCCCGAAAGCAACAGCGAGCATAAAGCCATCCGCGCGGCGCTGGATGAGTATATCGGCACACATACCAAAAACGGCCAAAGTGCCGATTACACCCTTAAATATCCCTCGGGCGGACGGTATTTGTCGGCATTTATTATGCTGGATCAAGTAAAAGAGCACACGGTGCTCACGGCCGGCAACGCCGTTCCCACCGCCGAAAAGCCTGTCGAAACCAAATCGGCACTGGCTTTTTATCGCCGTAACGATGAAAACGCCTTGGTGCACATCAATCTGCTGAAAAGCAACGATGAAGGGCAATGGAGATCGGTAGCCGATATTGAAGGTAAAGGCGAATCGGTGAACCAAGTGGAATTTGGCGATTTAAATAACGACGGTACTCCCGAATTGCTGATCGGCTGGTCATTGTACAACACGCGTGATTCTCGGCTGGCGATTTATAACATCGACGAAAAACTGACCATGCGCTCCTTCAGCGCCACATACACTGATCTTGTGGTGGCCGATATCACCGCCGACGGCTCCGACGATCTGTTGTTGCTGTCCATTGCCAACAGCTTCGACTTGGTATCGGCGCAAATGTTTTCCTTCCGCACCGACAACGTGGTCGACAGCGGTCACGCCCTGCTCGACAGCGATATTATCCGCTTTGGCGATCACATAACCGTTTCTTTCGACAATCGGTTTAACGGCGTGTTTTTGGATTGCTATAAAGAGCAGGATGCCATGGTTACCGAGCTGCTTTGCTGGCAAGATAAAAAGCTGATTGCCCCGCTGTGCAATCAAAGCACGCAGTTGAACACGCATACCGCCCGCGAGATTTCCTTGTCCTGCCGCGATATCGACGGGGACGGCATGGTGGAATGGCCCATTACCACGCGCATGCCGGGCTTCGAGGAAACCGAGCCCAATCAAACGTTGTGGTACACCGAGTGGTGCAGCTACGATTTGCAGAGCAACGAAGTTCGCACGGAATTTTTCGGCTTAATGCCCGCGAAAGACGGTTATATGCTCCGCTTACGTGAGGAGTGGCAAACATTGCCTGCCGCATACAGCAGGGATAATCGCACGTTAACGCTGTATCGCAAGGAAAACGGCGGTGAGTGGCTGTTCCGTATCGGCACCTTTGCGGCGAGCGAGAAAAACGATCTTCCCGACGGCTACGTGCTGTTCCACGAGCAGAAGGATCGCTGCTATGCGGTTCTTATGGCCGAGGATACGGAAGCCATTTCCTTGGAGGAAATCCGCCATCTTTTCTATGTGTTAGACGGGGAGGATGCCGAATGAGAAGTATCCTTCTTTGCGAAGACGAAACCGTTATTCGCGAGTTTATCGTTATTCATTTGCGTCGCAGCGGCTTCAACGTCATCGAAGCCGCCACTGCCGAGGAAGCACTGGAGCTGTATGCCGAGCATAAAGACTCCGTCCGCTTGGCAATTTTAGACTTGATGCTTCCGGGAATGGACGGTTTTGAACTATGCCGCCGTTTGCGTGAGCAGGATGCGGTCATGGGCATTTTAATGCTCACCGCTCGCTCGCAGGAGCAAGAAAAGGTAAAGGCGCTCAAGCTCGGTGCCGACGATTACGTAACCAAACCCTTCAGTCCGTCAGAGTTGATTGCCCGCGTGGAAGCGTTGGAACGCCGCGTGAAGAACACCGACGACACCGGCTATCGCGAGGAATTGGTGTCGGGCAGCTTTGCGCTGAATCTGTTGGAACGCACGCTGTATCGCAACGGCACGGCCGTAGAATTAACACAGGTGGAATTTCAAATTATGGAGTTTTTCCTGCGCCATACCGATCAAACGCTGTCCCGTACTGATATTTTAAGTCGTGTTTGGGGCGCTGATTATTACGGAGAAGACCAAATCGTCGATGTCAACATTCGCCGCTTGCGTATGAAGATCGAAGACGATCCGTCCAACCCGCGCCATATTATCACGGTGTGGGGAAGCGGATACCGCTGGAATCCCTGATCAATCCGTAGGGAGGGAGAACGATGCTGTTTAAAAAGGTTACACGTCGCTGGCTCGTTAACGGGCTCGGCGTTGTTGCTGTGTTGCTGCTTATTTTAGAGGTAGTAGCTGCTTTGGTCATTCGTTCTTATTATTACGAACAAACGGAAAACAGTCTGTACACGCGTGCTCGCTCGTTTTCGGATATGCTCGGTGCCTATGCCGAGCAATCGCCGCTGGATTTTGAAGCTAGCGCCCGTGATTACATGGAGCAGTTTCCCGATAAAGAGAAAATCGAATTTCAGGTTCTCAGTGCCACGGGCGAGATCTTAGCCAGCTCCACCGGCTTCATCCCCGAATCCGATTCGTTGGAGGATTACCGCGCAGCTGTACAGACCTATGCTACGCAAAGCGGGGAACCCAAGGGCGTTTGGGTAGGCAAAAACGCGGCGGGGCAAAAGGTGCTGGCGATCACACTGCTGGTAACCGATAACAGCGATACCGTGTACGGTGCCATTCGCTATTTGGTGGCGCTCGACCGTGTCGACTCTCAAATTACACTGCTGATCTCCATTATGGTCGCTTTTGGACTGGCGGTCATTTTCTTCGTGATGCTGTCCAGTGCCTATTTTGTCGGCAGCATTTTACAGCCGCTCACCGAGATCGGTGCCACAGCTAAAAAGATCGCCCAAGGCGACTATTCCTGTCATGTTGAAAAACGGCACGACGACGAGATCGGCGAATTGTGCGATACCATCAACGAAATGGCTGCCGATATTGCCGATGCCGGCCGCTTGCAGAATGAATTTATTTCTTCTATCTCGCACGAGCTGCGCACGCCGCTCACGGCCATTAAGGGCTGGAGTGAAACACTGCGCGACGAAAGCATGCGTGACGAGGAGATACTGCGCAAAGGACTCGACGTTATCAGCAGCGAGGCCGAGCGGTTGTCGGGCATGGTCGAGGATTTGTTGGATTTCTCACGCATCCGTCAATTAAAGCCCTCGGCGCAGTTCGAAAAGCTGGACGTGTTTGCCGAGGTACAAGAAGCGGTATTCCTGTTCCGCGACCGCGCTCAGCGCGAGGGCATCACGGTGCAATGCATCGAACAAGAAAAACTCCCCGCCGTGTTGGGCGATCGTGCTCGCCTGCGCCAGGTGTTTGTGAACATTTTGGACAACGCACTGAAGTATTCCCGCGAAAACGGTACCGTGCGTGTTGATGCGGCAACGGTAGCCGATAGTGTGCAGGTCGTTATCAGCGATAACGGTATCGGCATTTCCAAAAAGGATCTGCCCAACGTGAAGCAAAAATTCTACCGTGCCAATAACCACAAGCCCGGCTCGGGCATTGGGTTGGCCGTAGCGGAGGAGATCATCAACGCGCATCACGGCACGTTGGAGATCGAAAGCGCCGAGGGCGAGGGAACGGTTGTCATCGTCAACTTGCCCGTCCATGGCGAATAAGGAGGAACTTATGTCGGAAAAGCAATGCCCTGCTAAAAAAACCTCGATCGGCGGTCAGGCGCTGATCGAAGGTGTTATGATGCGCGGTCCGCAAAAAACAGTCATGGCCGTGCGCCACACGTCGGGGGAGATCGTTACCGAAGAATACGAAGTCGATTTAAGCGACCGTCCCCGCTTTTGGAAAATTCCCGTTTTCCGCGGTATGTACAGCATGGTCGATTCGTTGAAATTCGGCTACAAATGCCTCATGCGTTCGGCGGTGCTTGCCGGCTTGGAGGATGACGTGCAGGAAGCGGCACCCACCGGCGCTGCGCAAAAGCTGCTGATGAGCTTAATGATGGTGGTCAGCACCGTGCTGGGCGTTGCGCTGGCACTGGGATTGTTTATATTCCTGCCGTCGTTTCTGTATAAGCTGCTGGCAGGTGCTTTGGATACTGCTGCCGGCAACACCTTTTGGATGGACAATGCCGTGCTTCGCGGCGTATTCGAAGGTTTGTTGCGCTTGATTCTGTTCTTGGCATATTTGCTGCTGGTAACGCTGATGCCGGATATCCGCCGCGTGTTTATGTACCACGGCGCCGAACATAAAACCATTTTCTGCTACGAAAAGGGCGAAGAGCTCACCGTCGAAAACGTGCGCCGTCAAAGCCGCTTTCATCCGCGCTGCGGCACCTCGTTTTTGATTTTGACATTACTGGTTGGTATCATCATTTCCATTTGTATTCGCGTGCAAACGGTGTGGCTGCGCGTGCTTATCAAGATCGCGCTGCTGCCGCTTACGGTGGGCATCGGCTACGAGCTTATCAAGTTGGCCGGTCGTAAGGATAATTGGTTTACTCGTTTAATTTCGGCACCCGGTCTGTGGATCCAGCGGCTCACCACCAAGGAGCCCGACGATTCCATGATCGAATGTGCCTTGGCGGCATTTTGCCCCGTTATTCCGGAGGATCACACCTCCGATCAATGGTGATGGTATGCCGAAAGTAAAAGACATTCAACGGGAAATTGAAAAACGGCTGCAAGAGGGCGGGTGTGACTCGTCCTCTTTTGATGCATGCTGCTTGCTGGAGGATATCGGCGGCCTCGGCCGCGGGTGTGTTCCCGCTATGGCCGAAGCTGAACTCTCCGACGAAGTTTGCCGCCGCCTGCTGCGCGCAGCCGATCGCCGTGCCGCAGGAGAACCCCTGCAATATCTGCTCGGCACGTGGGATTTTCTGTCGCTCACGTTAGAGGTGGGTGAGGGCGTGCTGATACCGCGTCCCGAAACCGAACTGCTGTGTGAGGTTGCCGCCGAAAGATTAAAAACTTTAAAACAACCGCACGTGCTTGACTTGTGTGCCGGCAGCGGCTGCGTAGGGCTGGGAATTGCCTCGCTTTGCGCCAACGCCGAGGTGGAATGCCTGGAAAAATCCGAAGCCGCATTTACCTATTTAAAACGCAATATAGCACGATATCCCGATTTGACCGTCACGCCGCACGTTGCCGACGTACTGCACGATGCCGCACGCTTTGGTGATGAGCTCGATGCGATCGTGTCCAATCCGCCGTACATTCCTGCCGCTGACCTGCCTGCCTTGCAGCGTGAGGTGCAGCACGAACCGTCCATGGCGCTGGATGGTGGGGAAGACGGCCTTGTATTTTATCGCACCATCGCCACGGAGTGGACACCGCATTTGCGATCAGGTGGCTTCGTTGCGGTAGAGATCGGTATCGGCCAAGCGGAGGACGTTTGCCGCTTGTTTACCGAAGCGGGGCTGATAAATATTCGCGTTTATCCCGATTTCTCGGGAATCGACCGAGTAATATACGCCGAACGTGCATAAATTTCCATAAAACTCTTGCATTTGAGAAAATTGAGGCGTATAATGTATGTATCAATTTTATTGAGGAGGTTTTACACTATGAAAAAGTTTTTAGCAATTCTGTTGGTTGTGGCAATGCTGTTCACGTTTGCAGCTTGCGGCGCCGATAAGAAGGAAGACGACACCCCCAAAACGCCGGCAACTAAGGTTATCGAAATCGACTTGACCGAAGAAGAGTATGCTTTTGGTGTTGATAAAGATCAGCCCGAACTGCTTACCTCGGTTAACGATTTCATTACCGAGATCAAAGGCAACGGCAAATTCGAAGAAATCTGCAACAAGTATTTCGGCGACGGCACTCCCACGCCGGTAACGTCTGCTCAGTTGGACGAAACCAAAGATCAGCTTGTTGTAGCAACGAACGCTGCGTTTGAACCGTTTGAGTACACCGACGGTGATAAGTATCTCGGCATCGATATGGAAATCGCTGCTTTGTTGGCCGAAAAGCTGAACAAAGAACTGGTTATCATGAACATCGACTTCGATGCTGTGTGCTTAAGCGTTGGTCAGCACAAGGCCGACATCGCCATGGCCGGCTTGACTGTACGTGAAGACAGAAAAGAGCATGTTAACTTCTCCACCTCGTATTACACCGCTTCCCAGCGCATCGTCGTTAAGGGTGACGACACCACTTTCGATGCTTGCACCACGGTAGCCGATGTAGAGGCGATTCTGAAGGGTTACGACAAGAACACCAAGATCGGCGTTCAAAACGGTACCACCGGTCAGTTCTACTGCGAAGGTGATGCGGATTGGGGCTTCGATGGTTACGCTGTGACTACGGTTGGCTATAAGAACGGTTCTTTGGCCGTGCAGGATATGATCAATGGTAACATCAATTATGTTGTTATTGACTCCGCTCCTGCCACGTTTATCACGGAAGCGATCAACGCTATGGCGTAAACCGAAAACGGTATCCGGCAAATACTTCACCGGCAACGGTGAAGTATTTGTTCTATAAAGGACATGTGTTATGGGTAATTTTGAAAGAAAAATCGAAGCGTTTTTGGAAACCTTTATCGACAAAGGCGGCTACAACAAAATGTTGGAGGGCTTGCAAAACACGCTTATCATCGCCGTTTTAGGCTTGCTCATCGGCTCCGTGATCGGTACGATCATTGCCGCTGTTCGTGTAATGCCGAAATATAAGACCTTGCCGCGTGTTTTAGACGGTATTTGCAGTGTCTATGTTTCGTTCTTTCGCGGCACACCCATGGTGGTGCAGCTGCTTTTGTTCTACTACGTACTGTTCCCCCTGCTGGGCTTGAACATTAAATCGGTAACGGTAGCCGTGCTTGTATTTGGCCTTAACAGCGGTGCTTACATATCAGAAATCATGCGCGGCGGTATTTTGTCGGTCGATTCCGGGCAGATGGAAGGCGGCCGTGCAATGGGTCTTACTTTCGCAGCTACGATGATGAAGATCGTTATACCTCAGGCCGTCAAGAACATTTTGCCGACAATGGGTAACGAATTTATCACGCTCATCAAAGAAACGTCAATCGTTAGCTTCGTGGGTGCCACCGATCTGTACAAAGCCTTTAACGATATCGGTACCAATAACTATGAGTTTATGGTGCCGTATTTGGCAATGGCACTGATCTATATCGTAATGGTGCTGATTATTTCGCTGGCCATTCGGCTTATGGAAAGGAGATTGAGGAAAAGTGATAGAAGTATGTGATCTCCACAAGAGCTTTGGTAGCCTCAATGTCCTAAACGGCATTAATCTTCGCATTGAAAAAGGCGAGATCGTGGTCATTCTCGGGCCGTCCGGTTCGGGAAAAAGTACGCTGCTGCGCTGCCTTAATTGTATGGAGGATCCCACCTCGGGGCAGGTTTTGTTCCACGGCGTCGATCTTACCGATTTCAAGGTTGATATCAACGTGCATCGGCAGAAAATGTGCATGGTGTTCCAGCATTTTAATCTGTTTAACAATAAAACGGTGCTGGAAAACCTTACATTAGCCCCTATTTATGTTGCCACCAAAAAGGCACGTAAAGCCAAGTGGTTACGCCTTTTGGGAAAGCCGTATGAAGCGGCAGATATTCGAACCGCACAGGCCATTCGCGCCGAGGCCGAAGAAAAGGCATACGGTTTGTTAGACAAGGTCGGCCTGCGTGATAAGGCGGGGGAATATCCCTCAAAGCTATCCGGTGGTCAAAAGCAGCGTGTTGCCATTGTGCGAGCGTTAGCCATGAGTCCGGATGTTATGCTGTTCGACGAACCAACCTCGGCCCTTGATCCCGAAATGGTGGGCGAGGTGCTGGAGGTTATGCGCGAACTGGCCCGCGAGGGGATGACCATGGTTATCGTCACTCACGAAATGGGCTTTGCCCGTGAAGTCGCCAGCCGTGTCTTGTTCATCGACCAAGGCGTGATCTGCGAGGAGGGCACCCCCGAAGAGGTGTTCGGCAATCCAAAGAATCCGCGCACGCAGGAATTTTTGTCCAAGGTATTATAAAACTCACAGCGGCCCCACACAGAGGGGCCGCTGTGTTATTTTGTCGTAAAACCCCGCTTTTTTCTAAAAAAACTTGTGTGTTCCCACTTGACAGCCGATTGCCGATATGTTATACTTTAACTGTCCTCAAGAGGGCAACATATCGCGGGGTGGAGCAGGGGTAGCTCGTCGGGCTCATAACCCGAAGGTCGGTGGTTCAAATCCATCTCCCGCAACCATCAAGGAAAGACTGCTAAACACCGGTTTAGCAGTCTTTTTTTGCCCATTTTTACGATTGGGATCTATTCGTAAGTATTCGGTTTTAGTGGATGTAATCCGGTCTATTTGGTCGGCACGATGTCGGCACGGAATAAACGATGATATAATAGTACGCCGTCGGCGCGCCGACGGCGTGGTTTCAACATCCATGTATGACTTCATACTCTTTAATGGAGTATATTGACATATTGTAGAGATTTTTGTTATAATTTTAGCGAAGAACCTAGGGGAATTGTTTTTCGTTAGCGTTACCGCAACGTCGTATTTCAACGTGTAGAGGATATTCCTGCATGTGACCTATGTAAACCTATTACTGATTATGATTTTATCGTATAAAGTGCAGTGTCAGAAGGTAGAGTCCCCCTAGGTTCTTCCTTATGAGGTGTGGAAATGAACCGAGATGAAGTCAAAAAAGCCTTTTTAGAATTGAAGACGCGTGAAGATGTGGCGGAACTACTTGGAATAAAAGAACGAAGCTTGCGTTATTTTTTGTTCAAGCGTCGTCCTGAACGATTGTACACGACCTTTACAATTACAAAACGAAATGGTAAACCTCGTGAAATTTCGGTGCCGTGCAGAGAGTGGAAGGAAATACAACGGAAACTAGCAGATGTACTGTCGTGTGTATATGCGCCCAAAATATGTGCATACGGATTTATTCCGGGAAAAAGTATTGTTGATAACGCTAGGCAGCATACAAAGCGCCATCTTGTTCTCAACATTGATTTGAAAGATTTCTTTACACAAATCCATTTTGGCCGTGTTCGTGGATTGTTAACGAGCCCGCCTTATGGTATTGGGGAAGAGGCGGCTACAACTATTGCACAAATAGCATGTGTAAATGGCGTGCTACCCCAAGGAGCACCGTGTTCGCCGGTTCTCACTAATATGATTTGTGTTCCTTTAGATAATAGTATGATGAAATTTGCTAAAGCCACAGATTGTGTGTATACACGTTATGCAGATGATATATCCTTATCTACCTTTAAGAGGTCTTTTGATCCGGAAGTCGTCTACCTTGATGGCGAAAAGCTTTGTATTGGGTCAAAACTGCAGCATATTTTTGATAAGCACAGTTTTCAGATTAACCCTGAAAAAGTAGCTGTAAGACGAAATACTGAGCGTCAAGAAGTTACCGGTTTGACAGTAAATGTCTTTCCAAATCTGCGTAGGAGCTATATTCGCAACTTACGGGCCATTCTTGATCATTGTCAGAGAGACGGGGTGCACCAAACAGCAAAAACTTATATTGAGAAGGGGTTTTGCAAAAATCCGTCTATCTTAGCAACGTATAAATGTGACGAAGCAAGGGGGAGTGTCGAAGACTGGTTTATTTCAGTGCTAAAAGGGAAAATCGAGTATATACGAAATGTTAAAGGCGCAGAGAGCCTGACATATTTATCTTTTGCACAAAAACTGAACGAGATTGTCGGAGTGGAAATTCTTGACATTTCTTTGTTAAACCGGTTGGAAACAATAGCGGAAAAGAATACCTTTGTCTTGGAGTGTAATCAAGGCGAGAGTTTTTATCAAGGTAGCGCTTTCTATGTTCCAAATATTGGGTTGATTACAAGTTATCACGTGGTGGAGAGCGGGGAGTTCTTTTATGGGTATACGCATATGGATTATCCTTCGAAGCCTGCGATGGTAATAGGACTCTCTCTCAACAGGGTTGCAGACAACAGGGAAATTGACTATGCGATTTTTAGCCCGCCTTTAACAGACTTAGGGGAGTATGCACTAAAAATTGGCGATAGTAAGAAATTACGTGTCGGCAATAATGTGACAATTATTGGTTATCCGAATCATCAGATAGGCAATACACCGTTTATTCAAAATTGCGCAATTACTAGTGAAAAAACTTTCATGTCTGCGCCTTTCTTTACCGTTAGTGGTAGCATTGTTCACGGAGCCAGCGGAGGGTTAGTGCTTAATACCGGTTTCGAGGTGGTTGGCATTATCAAAGGTGGTATTCAATCGCTTGACGATGATGATGTTAGCGGAAACCAAGGGTTTATTCCCATCCATTTAGTGTTGGAGGACATGGCCGAAAAGCGTAAAGATGTAAAATGACAAGAAGACAGCGAATGTAATTAACATTCGCTGTCTTTACTTTTATATAAAAGGGGTTTGCGGAACTTCTATTTTCAACAATTTAAAAGCTCTTTCGCGGTAATTGGTTTGTCCGGGAGCAAGAAAATATACATGATCTGGTGAAAACAAATGCACCTCTGCGTAAGCGCTTTTATCGTATTTGTCAAAGTGGGTTGCTATTCCATGAACAGCTTTTAATGCATTTTCCGCTTCTTTCAAGTATTCCTTTATAGCTATCCAATCTACCTCCGGTTCTTCATACAACGCACATTCTTCTATGTGCTTATTTTTTTCCTCTATTTCTTCTTTGGTGCTTCCTTGGTATTCGGAACGAGAACTTTTGTTGTGTATGAAAAAATTTCGCTCCTTTAGTAGCGCCTTTAAGCAGCGATATGTTTCACAACTTTTGTCCAATGGCGCATGCAGGATGAATTTTGATATTAATTCAAGTTTCCCTATAACAGATAACTTGTCAAAATTGTCATAGAATTCCGAGTCACCCAAGCAAGCTGCCGCGTAATTGTTTAGATAAGATTCTATACTCATTGCAGAAAATACAACACACGAAACTAGTGCTTTTTCTAATTTGTCTTGGTCGTCTTGGGAATCTACCCAGGAGTTTTTTCTTAAAATAATATCATATTGTTCTATAATGGTATGATATGCTTCCATAGCCATCTCACAATACATACCAGCTAAAAAATTGAAACGCCCTTCCATTGGATAAATACCATTACACACACTTATTTCTCCTTTGCTTTTTCATTCTGTTCTACAAACCCATTGTAATACAAAGTTGTTTTTTTATCAATAGTATACGCCGTCGATACATCGACGGCGTACCATGTATAGTTATTAACTGCTCTCTTAAGGTGGGGAATCGGGGGATTTCTGCAAGTATGCCTGTGGTGGTGAAGCTTGGTTCGCTAAAGCCGCTTCGTTTGTTCCCCTTTTGCCAAGGGGATTTCCCCGTTACAGGGGTAAAAAAATAGCCGCACGCATTTCAAATAGCGTGTGGCCTGTCAAAAAAAGTGCCGCCTGTAAACGGCACTCATAGAAGTCAATTTTATATGGCTTTGATGGTAAAGTAGGTCAAATAATCACTGGTGTTTGTTGCGGGAAAAGCAACGAGTCAAGGGTACTGGATGCTGCTGCATCCATGCTGGGTTGTACGTGAACATATCGTTGTAACGTGGTACTCACATCGGCGTGACCGAGGCGGTGCTGGACGATCTTGGCGGATATACCGTTAGCGATCATCAGCGTGGCGTTACTGTGACGAAGATCGTGAAGACGAATGCGGGGAAGACCTTTTCTCGCTACGAAGCGGTCCCAAAGCTGACTGATGGAATCAGGCACGTAAGGGTCGCCTTTTTCCTTGTGAAGGACGTAGCCGAGGTCGTGGAACCACGGGCGCTTGCAATCGTCATCGTACAGCTTCTTCGCTTGCTGTAAGATGTCTAGGACTTCGTCACCGATGCTAATGGTGCGTTTGCCGGCGTTGCTCTTGGGAGCTTTCTTGATGATGCCGCTTACGGATTGGACACGGTTTTCACAGATGGTTACGCTCTTGTTCGTGAAATCCACATGCTCCCATCTGAGTGCTGCCATCTCACCACGGCGTAAGCCAAGCATTGCACCAAGCACAATGATGAGAACGAGGTTCGTATCGCCTTTGGCTTCTGCTAACGCCTTTTGAATTTCGGGTACACCGTATACCTGCGCTTGATAGCGTTGAAGTTTCGGTAACACTGTGCCAAAACACGGATTGCTTGCTAAGATCTTCAGCACAACAGCCTTGTTTAGGGCAGCGTTAAGATTGTTATAGGTGTTACGAATGGTCTTTGGTGACAATCCTTGCGCGATCATCCCGTTGACAAAACGCTGGATTCTCGTGGTCTCGAGCTGGTTCAGCGGGATGTTCCCTAAAGCCGGATTTATGTGGTTGGTTATCTTCTCACGGTAGCTATCACGGGTTGTCTGCGCGATGTCCGGTAGATATTCGCCGAGCCAAGTTGTCAACCAATCTTTAAGACGGACGGAAGACTTGATTGCATCGGGATTCTCGGTGGGAGATGCCAGCATCTTCTGAAGTTCTGCCTCTGCTTGCTTTTTAGAGCCGTGTACGGTTTTATAGCGACGAATGCGCTCACCGGTTAGCGGATCTCTGCCGAGGTCAAGCGAGATTTGATAGCTCACACGCCCCTTGCTGTCAGTTCTCTTGCGGATGTTGCCCATAGCCATGATAGTTTATTTCTCCTTTCATTTAAGACCTGTACATTTATTATATATACCTATCTGTCTGGACTTCACGGTTACCCGTCAAGTGAGACGATCCATTGGCCTTTTCGTTTGATGAACGCTTCGAACGCGTCTTGTGACACGCGATATTGCCTGCCGATCTGAATATAGTCGATACCGGACTGCTTGATGAAAGCAAGGGCCGATTCGTAGCTGATATGCAGAATCTCAGCGATATCGTGAGGTGTGAGGAACATAGACATTTCCTACACCTCATTCTTCATCCGAAAGGAGGGCGGCTTTTTGACTGCTGCTGCTAAGCTTTTGCAACCTAGCGTTTTTCTTAGCAATGGCATCGATTATCTCGGTAGCCTCTAGTCCATCTACGAACTCTTTGAACACAAACACACGTCCGTGATGACCGTTAGCATTAGAACTACCAATCTTACGCTTCTTGGTCAGATGGTCGGAATCAGCGTCTAGCAGACCGGCGGCAATCCAAGCATCGGCGCAAGTACTGGTGCTATAGAATTTATTCGCTCTTAGCAACGATTCTACCACCGAAGGATGTACCTCGTACTCGCGAACAAGCACGCGCCCATCCGGTTGAGGAACGCTTTTTTCTGTGATGCGGCCGTAGCACTCAAACTTGGGTGTTTCGACTGCCGTAGTACTGCCGGAACCATATACGAAACTCTTATCGTGCCGGATGTAAAAATTGCTATGTTCCTTCCTTTTGAAGTGTTCCAAAAGGAGCTCGTAGCTCGCCAACGAGGTGTTGCGATTGGTACCTTGCTTCGCATCGTATGCTTTGAGGAAGTTGAGCAAACCGGTCATATCGAAACCAATACTGAGTGCTTTAGAAGCAATCTCTGCAGTCGCCATGAACAATGCGGCAAACTTCTCGATGAAGCGGTCGACATTTGGAGTATCACCAAATTTTGGGCGGAGGTTTATGCGCCAGTAATCATATCGATTGCGAACATACTCGGCACCGCCGTTTTTGATGATGTACTCAGCCAGCATCGGCGCGGCAAAGCCGTAATTCTCGCTGCTGATACGCTTTACACGATTGGCGTGGGCGGCATCTTTCGTTATAGGAGAGGTAATCTCCATCACGCGAACGGCTAAACCTTCTAAGCGATTTTGGCATTTCTCAAGCAAGCTGCATTCGCCGGTGCTGAGGAATGTCGTGGCGTAACTCTTGCTCACGCGGGTTTTTAATGTGGTGCTCAATCTTTTTCGATCAGATCCCTCAGAGAAATCGAAGAGGAGCCGATCTAGATCTTTGGCGATATTCTTACCCAGCTCGTTAAGGATCGTGGCTACACCGCGATTACCGGCCAAGGAAGTTGTCATCGAAGCGGTTGTACCGCCCCATGTGCCCATCACGCTATGCTTATCAACAGCACGGCCATCCTCGTCAATGACAGTCATTGTGCCTTCGAAAGGCTTGCCGTATACGCTGGTTCCTAGGTATGCCAGTGTTGTCTTACCTGCTCCTGATTTCAGCCAGAAGTGAATGATCGGGTTCTCGATGGGGATGACAAGCGAAAGCGCACCTATGACAACAGCTGACAAGGAAGCTATGAGCCCAAATTGCATCGCAGGATGGGGGATGACATCGTCGATCACCATTCTTTTCCAAATCTCAAAATCGCCCGAGGGAGTGATCTCAAGGTTACCGAGATAGCGCACCTTGTCCTCAGCACCGACCAACTCGTGAGCACGATAGCATAGCGCATATTCGTCCTCGCCGGTATCGGGATTTTCACTCGGAACACGAATCCAGCCAAGGTTTTCGTACGAAGGTGTCACGGGAGTGTCGTCGTTCTCTAACCAATCCATATATCGACGGATTGATTCGAGGAAGTATTGCGCTTTGCCCATCGTGACATCAAAACCTTGCGCAGAAAGCGCATTAACGGCTTTGAGACCTACGAGGTCAGCACAACTGAGGTAGGCGGTCTTGCGACGGCCGAAGAACTCGGTTGCGAGCTTCAAAGTAACGGTGTCGTCTTCGATGCTCTCAAGGACATCGGTCACTTCTGGCCTTCTTCCAAGTGGAACGAACTGACGTTCCTTTTTTCCTGCGGTTTTCCAGACTCCATAATAGAGCCCATTGACATCGAAATTTTGCATTTTACAAATGCCTCCTTTTAATATTCAGTTGTCGGGTTCTTGCCGTTACCACGTAACAGCCTCCATCGACTGGCAAAAACGCGTGAGAGCCGCTTTTGCCAAGGCTTTGCTAGCCGTTTCGGGGTAATCATTTTTCTCCTTTCTCCGCACTTCCCGACCGTGAATTTTACGGCTTCATTAGCGCGGTAAAGGAAGAATACCACGTCTTTTTCAAAATTGCTATTCGCAATATTTACAAAGATTTTGATACCCTTTGATAGGCTATCCTAGCCATCCCAGAGGGCGTTTTGTTTTGGCTTCGATGTCCTTGCCGAAACTTTTGTGCAATTTGACGAACTCGTTTTTAAAATTTTTTTCGAATACTAAAAAACAAACAAATTTATAAGGAGCAAACGGCCACGAGCGTGGCCTGTTTGCTCCTTTACCCTATAAAATGACACGAAAGGATGTGAATTGCTATGAGACGCTATTCCTTGTCATCAAGTGATGCAAGGAGAACAGTTGACCTACGTGACTATGAAAAGGTGATTGCCGAAGCCGTAACATCGGTTATGACAGGAAAAGATGTTAAGGTGGTCGTGTACAAGGATTGTTATACCGTTACACCTACGCCTAACAAAGGTGAGGCAAACCGTATCGGTCGAATGATCTGTAGGTCAACGCTGAATCAATACTGTGTACAGATACCTAAACTGTTTACAGGTGAGGAAATTGAAACGAAGGAGGAAGTGAATGAACCAAGTACAAAATACCGCATGGGTGGACATATGTGAGATTACGAAAAGATATCTGCCTATAAGCCGCCGCAAAGCTCGTAAGTTTGTATCGTTATACTTAACCCCAAAACGTGTAGGAAATCGTATCTATGTGGAACGCGCACAGTTAGAAAGGATATTGGCCGATCCTGATAGAGAACTGTTTCCTTTGGATTTTTAAGGTGGTGATGGAACTGGTAACCGCTTTGATGATAGAACCCGAACGTAAGCCTTGCATTACGCAGTTATGCTGTGATAGTGAATATCTGCGTTATGCGTTGGATATTCAGCCGGAATGCGAATGCTCGGTAGATACACTTGTATTGGAAAAGAATATCGCTGTCCTATATGTCCCCGATAGTATTTTCTATGGGATGAAACCAAACCGTAAGATCGGTAGGAAGATAATTGCAGGTACCTTCTACGTTGTAAAGGTTCGCAACGGAGAGCTATGCTCGCTGACAGAATCCGAGATTGTAAGGTATAGCTTGCGATTCAGGGGAACGGAACTATGGAACGATGAGGATGCTTTGGATGCTTTCTTTGGTGAGCTTGACGGCCTTTCGTAACAATGAAAACTACAAATATATATTCTAACTTAGAAAGCGTATGGAGCGGTAATGCTCCATACGCTTAACTTTTTGTTGGGATGTGTTATGAAAATGGCAAGTAAAACGAAAGAACGGGAAATGACGGTGGTCGCTTGTTATCCCGGCAAACAAGCAAGGGTTATCCGAATTGAGAACACCTTAGAAGCAATGCAAGCCTTCGTTGGTGGATATATCCAAGTGATCTATCCCTTTGAGGACGAGGTCGGTATCGTTTGTAACGAGGAAGGTAAGTTGAACGGTTTAGAACTAAACCGTGCCCTGTATGATGAAGATGGACATATCTACGATGTGGTAGCGGGCGTGTTCTTTATTTGTGGTCTTGGCGATGATGATTTTATTTCTCTGACACCGGAACAACAGCAAACGTATTTGACACTATACCGGAACCCGCAGATGTTTGTAATGCTGGATGGCGAGATTATTGCTCTGCCGATGGAGGAGGACTAAACATATGCTTTACAGAGTAGGCACGGAAGCTGAAATATCAAGTTTAAGCGGGCAAATACCCGAACGGGTAATAGTAGAGGTGTTACAAGGCGTTATCGTCTTAGATGCCGAATATGGAGCAAACAGAGACTACTTAACCACGGGTGGCTATTCCTTGATTGCCGATACCGCCGAGGATACGGGTTTGGCGATTGTAAGTATTGGGAAGAACCATCCGTGTGAATGGGTAACCCGTATAGGAACGAGTGGATGGGTATCTGTTCTGTATGTGATAAACAATGACTTTTCTATACTGCTGTACGCACCTGAATCGGCAATGCCGATCGCTATATTACAAGAACTGGAGGATGATGTGAAATGAAAACCGAGGTAACGGAACTGAGAACGGAAGCCGTATATTCCGATGATGGGGAAAAGCGGTATCTACTGAGAAAAACGTGGGATGCTACCAAACCGAAACTGGCAATCGTTATGTTGGCGGCCGGCGGTGCGGATGGGATCCAGTTAGATACCACTACACAGTTGGTAATCAATAATTCGTCGAGGTTGGGATATGGAAGTGTAGCGATCCTTAACCTCTCGGCTACCTTGAATGACTTTAATCTGCGTTATGGTGACGATGATGAGGAGAATATCAAAGCTATCGTAGAAGCGGCCAAAGAAGCTGAGATGGTGGTGTATGCTCCCGGTACCGGTAAAGCCAAGAATACGACATTTGTGCGTTTACAGGAACAGGTGATCCGTGCGCTACAATCTTACGAATCCAAGTTGTGCTGCTTGTGTAACGAGGAAGGCGAGGGGAGACTGCAACATCCCTTGTCTCCGCAGGTGCGGCGGTGGAACCTTTCACCCTTGAAAGTAAAGGAACTGATTACGGTGGCGGTCGAACCCGAAACCAAGCCGAAGAAGAAACCGAAGGAGAAAGAGCAGAAGAAAGAAACAGGCGAATAACCAAGAAAACCCTCCCTGCCCATACAACGGGCGGGGAGGGTGTTTCTCAGGAACACAGAAGTATTTTTCTTTGTTCCTTGTCGAGCAATTATAATGAAAATTTGTTGCAAATGCGACCTCCTGCGAATTTGTCGCAAGAAGACAGGGAGACAAGTTTTTCGCAATTTCAAACTAATGCCGCAGGGGGGACCCTGGTGTTCAAAACTCATAACTAATCTGTTGAACAGCAGATTTCTCACAATTGTTCCACCTTCTTCTTTATTTGACAAGATACCTCACATGCTTCGAACCGAAGTATTCATCCCCTCCTAGCATCGTCTTCTGCTCTTTGCTTGCAAAATACACGGTTTTTATCATTTTGCAGGCGTCAAATGCCTGGTACCCAATCGAAATCAGACTGTGTGGGAACGTTACCGACGTCAGATCTGTACAATAGGAGAATGCTCGCTTCTCAATTGAGACTACTCCATCGGGAATGGTCAACGACTGAAGTCCTTCGCAACCATAAAACGCATATTCGCCAATCAAGATTACACTGCCGTCCGACGGAATAATACTCGTCTTACAACCGGCAACCAGTGTTTTTTTTGCGGTTTTGATTAGGCAATTTCCAGCGCTGTGATATACGGTGTTTTGTTCGTCCACCGTAATTGATGTCAATCCCGTGCAATCATTAAATGCACCTTTCCCAATTGAGATAACACTGCTGGGGATTGTTACCGAGGCTAGTTTTGCGCAACCGGAAAACGCACAGTCCCCAATTGAGGTCACGCTGTTGGGAATCGCCACTGACCGAAGTTGGCTGCAACTGTAAAACGCATTATTCCCAATCAGGGTTACACTATCAGGAATACTCACCAACCGAAGCCTGCTGCAACTGTAAAACGCGTTCCACCCAATCGAGGTTATACCACTCGGGATTGTCACCGAGATAAGCTCATCGCAACCCTCAAAAGCATTATCCCCAATTGAGGTTACACTGCCGTCTGATGGAATAACGCTTGTTCTACAACCCACAATCAGTGTTTTCTTTGCGGTTTCGATCAGGCAATTTCCGTCGCTGTGATATACCGTATTGCCTTTAGCCACTGTAATCGATGTCAATCCCGCACATTCTCCAAATGCCGAGGACCCAATTGAGGTTGTACCTCTTGGAATCGTCACCGATGTAAGCGATTTGCACCAGCAAAATGCCCAGCGCCCAATCTCGGTCACGCTATCGGGGAGCGTGACCGAGGTCAGCCCAGTACAATGTGCAAAAGCCCAGTCTCCAATCTCGGTCACACTGTCGGGGATTGTTACCGAGGCCAGTTTTGTGCACTCGGAAAACGCCTCTTCCCCAATCGAGGTCACGCTGTTCGGAATTGTTACCGAAGTTAGTTCTGCGCACTCGGAAAACGCACCGACCCCAATTGAGGTTACACCATCGGGAATTGTCACCGAGGTTAGTCCTGAATCTTCGGGGAACGCATATTCACCAATTGAGGTTACAGGATATCCACCTAGCATTGCAGGAATGATGATGTTCGTCTCATTACCTATAGAAAAATCAGTAATTTCCGCTTTTCCGTGAAATACGCGATACTCGAACAAACCTCCAGGTGTCTCCATAGTCAGCAGCGGTGCCGAGGCAACAATCGGCGTTGCTTGAAGCTTGGTACAACCGGTGAAAACATTGTCTCCAAATTTGATCATGCTATCGGGAATCGTTACTGATGTAAGACTGGTACAACCGGCAAAAACGCTGTCTCCAACCTTGGTTACGCTATCAGGAATTGTCACCGAGGTCAGCCCGGTACAACCGGCAAAAACGCTGTCTCCAATCTCGGTCACGCTATCAGGAATTGTCACCGAGGTCAGCCCGGTACAACCGGCAAAAGCATCATGTTCAATCTCGGTTACGCTATTGGGAATCGTCACCGACGCAAGTTTGAAGCAACGTTCAAACATATTGTACCCGATTAAAGTCACGCCATCAGGAATCGTCACCGATGTAAGTTTGAAGCAACTGGCAAAAGCATCATGTTCAATCTCGGTTACGCTATTGGGAATCGTCACCGACGTAAGCTCGAAGCAACAGGAAAAAGCGCCATCTCTAATTTCGGTCACACTGTTTGGGATCGTTACCGACCGAAGTTTCTTACAAAAATGAAAAGCATTGCGGTCAATCACGGTCACGGGATACCCACCCAGCGTCGCAGGGACGACAACTTCCGTCTCGTAGCCCTTAAATTTCTCAATTATTACATTTCCACGGAATATACGGTATTCAAACGAACGTTCAAGGGTCATCGAATTTATTTTGCTCATAAATAGTCACGCTCCTAAGTTTTTCTTAATTAGCAAAATACATCACGCCGCTCAAGTTAACGCGGTCATGCATCTCAGTGATCTCGCTATTCTAGATTCATTCGCTGGGTACTCGCTGGATTACGATAAAGATTATTGTCATGCCAAGCGATGCTGCATCTTATCAAATAGTGCTATAAACTGTATCACGAATCCGATCGAAACTTTGCAGCGAAAGGTTCAGTGTTATAGCCTACATGCTGCTTCAAGTATGGCCTCAGGCCCCTGCTTGCAAATATCCGAATATTCCATAATCATACCCGGACAAAAATGATTGCCGACATGGTAGTAATTATAAAGCGCTTCCCGCGCATATCGAACCGCTTCCCAGTATTCAGCTTTTTCTTGCTGTTCCCGCTCCCAGTTTGCACATAATTCTTCAAAGTCTTTATCGGCTGTCTTTGCACTTCTTTTTGTCGCTCTGGGAGGTTGATAATGCAGGTCGTTCCGATCCATTCCCAAATAGCTGGATTCGGCTGCTTCTGCAACAAACTCTGAAACAGATGCGTTTGCGAGTGTGTAACTCAAGTACAGATTGTGTTCTGCGCGGGTAACTGCTACGTAAAACAACTTGCGCTCATCTTCAATATCGGATTCGTATTTGGCTTTGTTTTCGTTAAACGGGTTTCCTAACACATGATAATACTTTCTGCCGCCCTTTGCCAATACTGGGAATTCACGTTTGTTAAGGCAGGGCAAAAATACGGTGTGAAATTCTAACCCCTTTGACTTGTGTACAGTCATCAGCTGCACGGCATCTTCATTGGTTGTAGTTGTTCGGAAATTGTGATATTTATATTCCAAACGTACTTGCGTATCTAAAAATTTCAGTACACCGGTAATGCGCGCAGATAATTGATAATCGCCATATATCTCGTCGTAATCATTTAAGATAGTGCACAGACCCTCCAAATCTTCTGTCCGTATAGATAGGTCCGGAACTGACTTATCCAAAAAGCCAATGGCATCGCAAAATCTGCATAGAATTTCACTTAGACGGTGATTCCCTCCGATGGAACAACTTCGCAAATACCTAAATCCCGCTGTAAAGTTTGTGTGATTTGCTATGCCTTCCCACTGCTCGTAAAGCGCCGACTTGTTGATGTCAACCAGTATTTGTAAAGTTCTAACCAATCGATTAAAATACGGACTTTCAAAGAACGATTCCGCACTGTCGGCCGTATACGGAACGCCTTTCTCTTCCAACGCTTTTGCGATTTGTGGGATGAACTTACCTTTGCGAACCAAAATTGCCATATCACGATATGGCAACCCTTTTTCGTGCAACTCTGTGATGGTTGTTGAAATAGCTTCGAATTCCTGCTGATCGTCAGCATATCCCTCTGCTCGAACAACACCATCAGATTTTGTCTTGTGTGCTTTCATTTGTTTTTGCAGACGATGCTCATTGTGAGCAATAACCTTACTTGCTACGTCAAGAATTTCTGCTTGGCAGCGAAAGTTTTCCCCTAAATTTACTTTCGTCACGTTTGGATAAAGGGTAGAAAATGCTATCATATGGTCGGCGTCGCTTCCGCGGAATTGATAGATTGTCTGGTCGTCATCGCCAACCACGCATACGTTCGCACCAAAATGAGCAATACTGCGAACGAGCTTTTCTTGTAGGTCATTTACATCTTGATATTCATCCACCACCAGATATTTGATTTGTTGCAAATACGCCTGTACAGAAGCGTTTTTGGAAATCTGCCGTAATGCTTCGGATATCAACAAAGAGAAGTCAATATATTGATGTTCATATAAACATCTGGTATATTGTTCCAATACCGCGCGTTGTGTGTCGGTCCACTGGGGGCGATTCTCATAATCGTCAATAAGTTTCTCCACGCATTCACAAAACAGCGTATTGTTCAGCAAACACGGTTTCAAATTCAATAATGACATACCACACTTATCAGCATACCGGGTTACAAACAAATGATTTTTTACCGTGTCAAGCACCGTGAAATCTGCAAAATCGAATGCGTATTTATCGAGAAGGTGTTTGCAAAAAGCATGAATCGTACCGATATACATAGTCGGCAACGTTCTTCCAACTGCATCTTCAATATGTCTTTTCAAAGAAACTGCCGCTTTTTCGGTAAAGGTGAACGCGACGATATTATGTGGGTCGATTTCTGGCTTTTGTTTAAGAATATTCGCAATCCGCTTGGAGATAACGGTTGTTTTCCCTGAACCGGCACAAGCGATAATTTGCAAATGACCGTCAATATGGTTAATGGCTTTCAATTGTTCATCGGTAAGTTTCATAAATACCCCTTATGAATCAATGGAATAGTTTGCGTTGTTTCCTCGGTTTATGCCGTATAAGTTCTTAGAGCCTCATAAAGAGTTATGTTGGCTTCGGCTTTCCCAAGTGAGTCTTTTCCTTCGTCAATGCCAAGTGTTTGCAAAAGTTGAACACGGTTTTTCATATCAAAATGACTGTGTGCTTCGGTGGCAAAATCCAAAAGATCAAACAACGCGTTGGAAAGTCGCTTCCTGCCGGCATACCGTGCCGCGCGGCATAGCAGCTTCATTTGTCCACCCAGTGCATCGGTTGATAACAGTACCGCATCACCAACGAAATCAAAAAATCAACCATCACTTGATCCACATCTCTTGCGCTGTCAATAACGGTAAGATCGACGTCGGCTTCTTTAGCGGCCGACTTGCGACCGGTCTCACCATCCCAAGGACGGATGTATTCCTGAAAACTATCCATTCGTTTGCCGTTTTCAACTTTTACGGCAGCAATTTGGTAAATTGGCTTAGATTGCGCTACACTAAAAGCAGCAGCACACCAAAAAGCACAGTAACTATCTGGTGCATCGTAACATGCGGTGGGCGGCGTAAATTCGTTTTCAGGCGTTTTCTCGGGCTTGCTTTCTATACGCCGATAGGAAATTCCTCTTTCGTCATAAAACATTGCAACAGCGCGGCGACGATCTTCAGTATTGGGCCAATATGGTATTTTAGTCCGATATCGTTGCGTATCTTCTTGCTGTTTATAGAGCTTCGGAACTATTCCTTCAAGCGAATAAAATAAAAGCTTCGCATTACCTGAACCGCAAGCAGAAATAGCTCTCTTTGCAATCGCGTCAGAAACATCGTATTCGCCGATCATAGAAAAGTATTTTGCTGCCACCAAATACAACTCACAGCACAAGTCATCTTTTTCGGCAACAATTTCGCACCATTTTTTTGGTTTCACAAAATCGTTGGGAATGTAATTGTCGATCAAATCATACAGAACACGTTGGGTTTTTGTCTCATCCAATGAATGGGTTGCCAAATAAGAAAGCGCAGCGCTCTCGAACCGATCATCCTTACGCATTCTGTAATATTGGCAATAATAAAACTCATTGGTTTCAACATCAAAACAGTCAAGAATAGCGGGAATTGCATTTCTCTCGGCATATTTTTCTGTGAGACCGGAGACATATTCAGCAAGATAGGGGTTGTCGCAAGTTTCTGCTTTATAAAATCGAATCTGACTAAATACCTTGTCTAAGATTTCCGCAGTGCGACAATCGGGACACAAATATTCAGTCGTTTCATAACCACAGTTAAAACACCGCATAGCAAGCACCTCTCACAATTGTTTATACCTAATTTTACTCTATATAAGCATTTGCGTCAAGTCACACGTTGTGAAAGTGGTGTAGGCCCGTTAAACGAAGAACTAATTATTTTAATCAATATATTGTGATCTATTGAAAATGATTGACGACTTTTGTGTTCTCATGGTATCATAAATTATAGCGGAAGGCTTTTTGAATACAACTTGCATATTAGTAGTTTGGTTCAGTAAGGGAAAGGATGTTTATAATGACGGTATTAGAAACGATTATTCAATCATTAAAAAATTTAGGAGGAAAAGCAAAGTACTTGGAAATATATCAAGAATACGAGTATATTTCACAATGTAAACTTACTTCCGGTCAAAAAGCAGGGATAAGAAAATGTATAGAGGATCATTCGTCTGATAGTGAAAATTTTAAAGGTGATGATATTTTTTATTCTGTTGAGGGCAAAGGAAAAGGTGTTTGGGGATTGAAATAGGTTTTGGGTGTTTTAACAGGGTTTTATTTTTAACGTGACTAATTACAAGGTGCGGAGGCGCATATATAGGATCTTCTATGTACTGACGAACTTGCAACAAAGCCACGTTTCCTGCGTGATAAATTGTAGGGAGAGTCTCTGATGATTAGGGGAAGATTCCCGTGAACTAGGGGAAACGGATGCGCATCTTTCGCCAAGACGATCGTCGCTATCACAGGCGCACTTGCCGAAATTCCCCGATTCCCCGTACACAGAGCGGGGTTATATAAGAAATACCTCTATCACATTTCCGGACGAATAAAATTGATAGGGGAGATACCCTCGCTTTTCTCGGTGGATCCGGCACGGATTGGAATCATCTTTGCTACTGTCTGTTTTTCGGGTTTGGTCGGCGAGAGGTCGGCGTAGAAATCGCCAAGCACCCGTCTTGTGATCGCTATCCTAGACAAAACGGACTATCTCCTATGGGCTCATAACCCGAAGGTCGGTGGTTCGAATCCATCTCCCGCAACCACAAAAAACAAGGCACACCAAACGGTGTGCCTTGTTTTTTGCTTGTTACAAGACGTGGGTTTCTACCGTTGTCTTGGGTTATGAGCCCGAAGGGCGAATAACTTGTAGCGTTTGCGAGCGCTGCCTGCGGCAGATGAAGCGAGCAATAAGCTGCTGCCGCGGTCGAAATTTGCTCGCCGAACGGCGAATAGCAAATTTCGGGCACCGCAAAGGTATGGTCGGTGGTTCGAATCCATCTCCCGCAACCAAAAACGAAAAGGACACCCAAACGGGTGTCCTTTTCATTTTTGATTATGAAAATCGATTGGATCATCAATTTTTAGTTGTATATCAGATATCGACGGTGTGGCGACCCGGGGTCAGCGTCAAGGGCTGTCGATTGGGCAGTTCCAAAACGGCTGTTGTATCAAATGGCACTGTCACAGTTACTCGATAGCCACCGTTATGCTGTTTCCAGCCGGTCTCGATGGTGCCCATGGGAGAGGCGTAGTTCATAGATACATAGGTAAAACGATTGCTGAATTCCGGGCGGATCCGGAAGGTTTTGAATCCGGGAGAGATCAAGGTCAGACCACAGATATGCTCGTACATCCATTGAACGATACTGCCGTAGGTGTAATGGTTAAGAGAGTTCATGCCTGTGCCGGAGATTTTACCATCGGGCAGCACGGAGTTCCAACGTTCCCAAATGGTGGTGGCACCCATATCCACCTCATATAGCCAACTTGGAAAATCATTCTGGAACAACAGCGTATAGGCGGCTTCTGCGTAGTCGGCTTCTGACAGGGTATGGCACAGGAAGGGAGTTCCTACGAAACCGGTCTGCAAGTGCATATTGCTTTGTTCCAAAAGCTTCACAAGGGCTCTTCCTACAGCGGGGCGGTGCTCTTTCTTTGTTAAATCGAAGGACAAGGCGAGGATGTGGGCCGTCTGGGTTTGGATGCTGATCGCACCATCTTCGGCAAAATAGGCCTTCTGTATAGCGGCTTTGGTGCGGTCGCTGATGGATTGATAATAAGCGACATCCTCTGTGCGACCCAAAACGCGGGCCGCCTCGGCCACCAATCGGGCGGAGTACGTGAGGTAAGCGGAGGCTACGTAGGTGGTATCGGTACCGCCGTAACGGTCATCCTCTTGGTTGGGGTCGCCATCCAGTGCCAGCCAGTCACCAAACTTAAAGCCGTGCTCCCACAGACCGTCTTGGTTTAAAACGGTACGGTCAATCCAGTCTATCCAAGCGGTCATACTCTGATAGCATTCCTCCAAGATAGCGGCATCACCGTAGTGCTCGTACAGAGTCCAAGGGATGATGACAGCGGCATCGCCCCAGGCACAGGAGCCACCTTGCCAGAAGGCGTTGAATTTTCTGTGATCCTTAAAGAAAGAAGGGGCGACGTGACCAACGCGGCCGCCAAATTCTTTCTGCTCGACCCAAATATCTCTCAAATACTTGCGGTAGAAGGCATACGTATCCATATTGTAGCAAGCGGTTTTGCAGAACATTTGGGCATCGCCGGTCCAGCCCATGCGCTCATCCCGCTGAGGACAGTCGGTGGGTACGTCCAGGAAGTTATCCTTTTGGCTCCATTTGGCATTGAGGTACAATCGGTTGATCCGGGCATCGGATGTCGTGAAGAAGCCGGTTTCGTCAAGATCGGAGTAGACCACGCAACCCAAAAAATCATTCAGGTCGATAGGCTTCGTGTTACCGGATATTTTTACGTAGCGGAAACCGAAAAAGGTGAAATAGGGTGAAACCGTAGCTTCGGTGCCGTCGGATATGTAGGTGTATTCTGCTTTTGCTCGGCGCAGGTTTTCGTTGTAGAAACAGCCGTCCTGCAGGATCTCGCCGTGCTGGAAGTTAATGGCTGTGCCTGCAGGCTCGTTGACACGGAAAGAAACCCATCCGACGATATTTTGCCCCAAGTCCAGCACCGTCTCCCCGGCGGGGGTGTGGATGATTGCAATGGGATTGACGGTTTCTTTGATGACAACGGGAAGAGACAGACGATCGGTCAATACGCCAACCCCGTTCGCATCTGCGAGGGTCATGGTATCCCACTCACTGTCGTCAAAATCGGGATCGGACCAGTGAGCGATGGCAAGACGAGCATCGTAGACCTCACCGTCGTAGATGCTGTCTTCAACAATGGGAGAGGGAGCACAACGCCAGCTTTCATCGGTGTGGATGATTTCCTCTGTGCCGTCAGCCAAAGTTAGCCGCAGTTCGGCTTTGAGAAGGTACTTATCGATAAAAGGGGCTTGCTCTCGGTGGGCGGCGTTAGCACCGAATGGAGCCTTGTACCAGCCATTGCCCATCATCAGACCGAGAACATTGCGGCCATCCCGAAGGTAGTCGGTCAGGTCGTAGGTATATATCTGACCCAAGCGGTCTATTTGCGTGCAGCCGGGAGCAAAAAAATCATTGCCGACCTTTTTGCCGTTAACCTCCAAATAGTAAAGGCCCAATCCTATAATGTACAACCGTGCCTTTCGGATGTCGGTCGCTTGAAAAGATTTTCGGACATAAGGATTCTTTTCCCATGGCGGGGTGATCCATTGACCCTCCAGAGGCTCATCCAGTTTACCTGTTTCAAAGCGGTTTACCGCGGAAACGGCGGTATCACCGCCATCACCCCATACTTGAACTGTCCAGTAATAGGCTGTCCGAGGTGTCAGGGTCAGAGGTAACTTAACCCCGGTGCAGGAGAGGTTGGTTTCCGCGCTGTCATAAATGACCTGTGTCATAGCGTGATCCCGTGCTACCAGGATACGGGCTTTGGTCTGCTTCTTGGAAATTTCGCTTTCGGTCACCCATGAAACGGAGGCACTGTCCATAGCAAAGCCAAGCGGTGTGGAAAGGTGATTGACTTTACAGTTTAAAATTTTCATGGTATGATCTCCTTCTTAATTCGTAAGAAAAGTAACTGTTACAAAAGTGGTCGTTTAAGATACTCAATGGTACTAAAGCATTATATCACCACAATAATCAATTGTAAATACGGACGATAAAAAACCAGACCCTTTATGAGCCCGAAGGGCGAATAACTTGTAGCGTTTGCGAGCGCTGCCTGCGGCAGAGGAAGCGAGCAATAAGCTGCTGCCGCGGTCGAAATTTGCTCGCCGAACGGCGAATAGCAAATTTCGGGCACCGCAAAGGGTTGGTCAGTGGTTCGAATCCATCTCCCGCAACCAAAGAAATCCGAAATCGCTTTTGCGGTTTCGGACTTCTTCTTTGCGTTTTTTCGCAGTTGAATTTTATAGATATCCTCCACGCAAAACGGCTTTTGGGGAGGATTTGAACTAAAATATAGCGATTTAATTATTGAAACATAAGTCGTGATATGGTACAATTAAG
>JAFVSK010000028.1 GCA_017503785.1 Clostridia bacterium | reverse complement strand
TGGATATGGCCCGAATGTAATGCGGAATACCAAAGTCTGCGCTAAATGCGGTCAAGTGATTAAAGCCTCCGCTTCCTTCTGTCCCGATTGTGGCGAAAGATTATCAAGCGAAACGCTCTTTGACCGTTACAAACGGCAGCATCCCTGCTGTCCCGAATGCGATACGGTGTTAGCCCCCGACTCGCTGTATTGCCCCCATTGTGGGATAAAGCTGAAAATAAAATAGAATTATGAAAATGGGGGTACTATGTTCTGCAATCGGAAATGCGATAACATTTCCGTTCTATAAAAGGACAATTTCGAAAACCCGGATTGGAGGAAAACGCCGTGTTGAAAAGACTTTTATGCTTGCTTTTGTGCTTATTGCTCGTCATGCCGAGTTTAACCCTCGGAATGACTGTTTCCGCTTCGGAAAGAGAGGACGGAACGGGATCGAGACCGAAATACGTTACCGTAACAAACCAAAGGGAACTGATCGACGCTCTGACCGAAGAAGGAGGGGAAAGGGTCTTTATTCAGATCGGCGCCGATATAGAGGGAGAGCAGTACTATGCATTCGGTCCGATCAGTGTGAAGGGCTATAAGACCGTCGATCTGAACGGTCATAAGATCCGATCCAAGTTGTTTTTTAACGACGGGAGCGAGAATCGCAGTCTGTTTGTCATCGAGGCGGGAGCGTCGCTGACACTGAACGATTCCGTCGGAGGCGGCGAGATCATCCACGACAGATTCATTCCCACCATGGGCGAAACGAATGCGTATTCCGACATTTTTCTCAGCCGCCCGTTGACGGTGTTTGACGTATACGGCGTTTTGACCGTGAATGCGGGTGAAATCACGGCGGGACATTACGAGAGCGAGTATTATACCTATACCGACGGCTATATCTATGCGGACAGCAGTCCGTCTCCGGGAACCGTCAACTCGATCACGCCCGGTAATGCGGTCGTCGTAAAGAGCGGCGGGCGTTTTGTTTCCAACGGCGGCGAGTATTACGGGCGCGGTTTTACGATCGACGACGAGGGTCAGAAGGATTCAGCATGTGCGGCGGTTAAACTGTTGAGAGGCGCCGAAGCGGTGATATACGCCGGAGATTTTTACGGCAAGAGTTGTGCCGACGTTTTTTCGGTAGGTGACCGGGTCGATCTTACCGTTTACGCGGGCAATTTTTATGCACGCTACGATAACCGCGTTACCGTTGATAAGGCAAACGGCGTCGCCGCCTACGTCAATGTGGATTGCGGCAGGATCGGGATCCCGCTGTACGCGTTCAACCATGAAAAAAAGGATTACACGCATATCTATGTTGATTCGACGGAACATTACTATGATTTTACCGATTATTCCGCAAGCGACGCGGCGGTGTTTCTGAATCTCGGTTCAAGCGGGACCGGTATCGACGTGAGGGTCGAAACGCTGACGGGAAGCGGAACGAAGGCTTCTCCGTATCGGATCAAATACGTTTCGGATCTGAAAACGCTCCTGCGGCAGACGGGGTCGTCAAAGCGTTATCTCCGACTTGAGGACGACCTGAGTGATTTTATCGACACCTTTACCGTAAAGGGCGACGCCGTTCTGGATCTGAACGGACATACGATAAAAGTACGGCTTGATTTCGGCACCGCGTTATCCTCGGATGCCCTTTTCAGCGTGGAAAGCGGCGCAAACCTTACCGTTGACGATTCCGTCGGCGGCGGCGAGATCATCTTTGACAGACGTATCCCGAGTATGGGGGAAACGAACGAGCAGACGGGGATTTTTCTCGACCGTGCGCTGACGGTGTTCAACGTGCAGGGGATCTTGACCGTGAACGGCGGCGAGATCACGGCGGGGCATTATGAAAGCGAGTATTACACATACACGAAAAAATACAATACCGGCGGCAGCACAAGCGCGGGAACGGTCAATTCGATCACGCCCGGAAACGCGGTCGTTGTGCGTGACGGAGGGCGCTTTACTTCCAACGGCGGCGAATACTACGGGCGCGGCTTTACGATCGACGACAACGGTGAAAAAGAGACCGTCTGCGCGGCGGTATGTCTTTGCAACGGCGCGGTGGCGATCGTCAACGCCGGCGACTTCTACGGCAAGAGTTGTGCCGACGTGTTTTCCGTCGCGTGGGGTGCGAATGCCTCTATCAATTTCGGCTACTTTGAGGCGCAGTACGATAATCGGATCACCGTTGATAAGTTGAACGGTACCGCCTATTATGTCAACGTGGACTGCGGCCGGATCGGGCTCCCTCTGCGCTCTTTCTCCCATACAGGCGCGGACAGAAGAGTGATCAAAATCGGTCCGGATCAGTATCCCTTCTCGCTTGATTTTACGACGTCTCAGAGCAACGAGTTTGAAAATCTCGGCTCCGAAGGAATCGGCGCCGACGTCACCGTTTCGGTTCAGGAGAACGGCGCCTCACGGATCGTGCGCGAGGACGGGATCGACGCGGGACTTACCTACAGTCCGACCGATCACTTTGAACTGATCAACGATAACGCGCAATATTACAGTGAAAGCTTTGCGCCGCTGCCGGATGCTCCGTACCACGTTATGAGTTATTACTGGAAGGTCACGCGGCTCGGCGGTAACGGCTGGGAAGACGTTTCCTACGCGCCCGGTGCGCCTGTTTCCAATAACTACTATCTCACCGACACAAACCGCCTTGACCTTTACGCGCTGGCGCGGGATCTGCGCGGCGGTATGACGCAGGGCTCGACCTACCGGATCGAAGCTCACGCCTCCGAATACTGGAAACCCGCTGACGAAGTCATTTACACTGTCAGCGACGACGTGATCGAGATCGACTGCGTGTACGAGCGGATCGGCAATATCTCCCTGCCGGACGACGTGACAGGAATCATTTGGCCGGAGCACGGCAAAAATCCGGTCAATCTGAGTATCGAACAGGAAGCGTTCACCGCGGCATTTACCTTTGAAGAACAAAAAGCAGGCGGCACGCGCTATACGCCTATGTCGGAGCGCAGTACGTTTTCGCGCGGCGGCAGTTACCGCTTAAAGGTTCAGATCACGCCCAAGCCGTACTACCGGGTCGACGCCGAGCACAGCCTGACTGTCGGAGGAAAAACGGCGACTGAACTCACCGTAAGCGGCGGTGTGCTGACCGGATATATCGTCCCGCTCGACGTTCTCCCTTCTAAGATCTTATCGATCCCGGTACGGGGCGACATTTCCGTCGGCGTCGAACTCTCGGCGGCGTCGCCGCTGAACTCTCCGATTTCCGGCGTGAAGGTTTCCACGGTGTGGTACAAGGACGGATCGGCCTATACCGGCACGTCAACGCCTGGCGAATACCGTGCGCTCGTCACCGTCACGGCGCAGGATCCGTACGTTTTCACGGACGCGACTATCGTCACGGTCATGGGAAAAATGTATCCGATCACAAATCTTTCTCCGGACGGTCTTTCGGGATCGGTTCTGACCGATCCGCAGTACGTGGGATGCGATCACAGCAAAAACACGAACGGGGTTACCTATGATTCGGAATACCACTATCGGATCTGCTCCATCTGCGGCGAAGAGTTTGAACACGCCGCGCACACCTTCGGAAATTGGAGCCATCAGGGAGGCGAAGATGTCCGGACATGCAGCGTCTGTTCTTATCAGGAGACGGTGAGCAACGGAAGAAGTGAAGTGCCCTACATCCGCCTTACCGGGAAAACTCCGAAAATCGGCGATACGCTTCCCGTGCTTGCCATCTGTGAAGAAGACCGGAAGTACGGCTCGATGGAGAATGAAACAGAATGGTATATCGACGAACTGAACTACAAGAACCGGGTTTCTGCCGACACGGTCATGGAAGACGGACACGTGTATTTGGCATTTCTCAAATTCAACGTCAGTAACGGCTATTTTTTCACCGATGATACCGAGGTAGCGACGCTCGATCTTTTGGCGTCCACGAGGGAGAATGTATACGGTTCATGGAATCATATCGAAGCGGTGCTTGCCTTCACACCGCGGGCCTATGCCGCCGGTCATTTCACACTCGCTCCTATGGTGGCGGGTCAAACGTACGGCGAATTTCTCTCGGGCTTTGACGCGGATATCGACGGCGTTCGCGATGCGCTCACGGTGGCGGTTTACCAAAACGGTTATTTGCAAGCGTCTCTCGTTTATAACTATGCGTCCGATTCATGGTGGATCGCTTCGGGCAGCGTTGATGAATTCATGGCGCGCCCGATGGATCCGGAGGCGGAATACAAACTTCTGTTAACGCTTGCGGAAACGGGCAAATACTTCCGCGAAGAGGACGTTCGGGTGGATAATCCCGTCGCGGCGGCGTCTTTCAGCGTTGCCGGCGGCAACCTCGGCTGCACCGTAACGGCGTATTACCGCCTGTGCCCGATTGAAATTGAGGCGGCTTCAATCACGCTGCAGAACAATCTGAAAGAAAACTTTTATATAGAAAAAGAATCCATTACCGAAGGCGGATATACGGATCTTCACGCCGCTTTTGAAATAAACGGTAAAACGGTGACGGCCAGCCAGTTCAGCGAAGTCACCTCCGAAGGAAAGACCTATTACGTATTCAGTCTTCCCGACATTGCGCCGAATCAGATGAACGACACCGTCAAGGTGACGCTTCACGCGGTGAAGGACGGAAAGGAATACGTCAGCGCACCGACCGAGTACAGCGTTGCGGAGTACTGCTATTCCATGCTTAAAAAAACAGACGACGCCGAACTTCGAACACTGCTTGTGAATCTCTTGGATTACGGAGCGGCGGCGCAGCACTACACCGGATATAAGACAGGCGATCTTGCCAACGCAAAACTCACCGAAGAACAGCGCGCGTGGGGTACGGCAACGGATCCGGCCTTAACTTCGGTCAAGAATATTGCTTATCAAGCGGTGGAATCGCCTTTTGTCGTCTGGAAAGGCGTATCCCTCAGACTGGGAGATTCCATCACCATGCAATTCGTGTTCACGGCGGCGAGCACCGACGGGATCACGGTTCGGTTCGAAAATGCGGGCGGAACCATGCTCAAAGAGATCACGGCAGAGGATCTGACCGCGTCCGGCGGGTATTATATCGCGTCGTACAGCGGCATCACCGCCGGACAGATGAGCGAAACCGTTTTGGTCACGGCGTATAACGGAGATACGGCGATCAGCAACACGGTCTCTTACAGCATCGAATCCTACGCATACGCCAAGCAGAACGACGCCGACGCGTCGCTTGCAGCGTTGGTCCGCGCTATGATGAAGTATGGCAATGCGGCGAAAACGTACGGAAAATGACGGAAATATGACGATAAGGCTCAGATCATTTCATAAACCAAAAATAAACGAGATTACGGGGGCAACTATATGAAAAAGTGCAAAAAATATGGGCTTCGACTGCTCAGCATGCTTTTGGCGATCATGATGATCGTATCGGCTGTTCCGATGTCTGTCTTTGCGGTAGATATCGGTGACGGCGGAGTTGGTTACGATGGCGAACAAGGCAATACCATCGGGATCAATACCGGCACAAGAGGATTAGGGTCGACAACCTTCGTCGCTCCGGTCTCTTCGCTCACGGCGGGCGCTTATCAGATCAAAATGGGCGGCGCCGGCTCCGTCAGCGCTGAGCCTGTGACGAACGTACAATGGAACAGCACCTCCGATTCCGGCGTGAAATTCTACTACTACTTGACGGACAGTGTCGGAATGGAGTTTTCCAACAATGCGTACGCGAGCGGCGTCTCTTTGCCGAGCGAATGCGGCACGGTATCCTACAGTTTTGTCTATTACTTTGAGAATCCGGCGGAGAAGGGCAAATCTCTTTACAACGTCGTGCCGGTCGGTATGACACGGTCCGCGTGGCTTACCGCCTTGTCGGATTATGAGAAGGATCCCTCTCATTTCAGTGACGGATCGCTTGATTATACCGAGTTGTTTCAAACGCAGCTGACATGGGTCGATGCGTCGAATACCACGCTGCCTCTCGCTTATTCCATGGGCGGCGACGGCTCCATTGTGTACGAGCCGCATTACTACTCCGTTTTTGTCAAATGGGAGTTGGACGGCTCCGATCCGTTTATCAGCACCGATAACAGCGTCGTCTACGTCCATGACGGCTCGTCCGGCGGCGGCACCGGCGGCGGAACAGGTGCCGGCGGTGACGGCGGGGGAGGAACAGGTGGCACTTCCACCGGTTTTGTCGCGCCTGTATCGTCGGTCATAGCCAATCCCTATCAGACGGGGAACGGCTCCACGGTCGCAGTGGACGATGTGGAGCTTGTGAACCACGCCGATCCCGGTGTTGATTTCTTCTATACCGCGGTCGACTCCGTTGGCGGAACCTTCGGCGGCGCTCCCTGGAACACGCCTCTCGGCGAACAGGACGGCGTGATCCAGTATGCTTTTGTATATGCCGACTCGCTTCCTCAATACAGAACGATCCGCTCCTTTACCCCGGTAGGCACCTCGCCTTCCGCGTGGCAGACGGCGGTTTCAAATTATGAAAATCAGCAGATGAGTGCCGGCGGTGGCGGCGCAGGCGGCGGGGGAGGAGTCGTCGAGTTCGACTATTCCGATCTGCTCGCTACGCTGAACTGGACCTCCGCGTCGAACAGCCGCCTCTCGGTCTATTCCGATGAAGCGGTGTACGGCGTACCCTCCGGCGACGGAAGTCTGCACTATTCCGACCGTTATTACAGCGTGTTCGTGCGCTGGGTCAAGGACGGCGTTGCCGTTTACAACACGACGGGCAGCGGCACGGTCTTTTTCCATGAAAAGGCGCCGGATATTATCACGGCGCCGATCTCGAACGCTTCCGCCGAGGCGAAACTGACTTCGACCGGTCAATCGCCGCAGGGCGGTACGGTCATTCTGCCGCGGAATCCGGTTGAAACAGGCGTTGAATTCCGCTATTCCGTCACCGACGCCAACAATATCGTCTGGTCTGACGTTCCCGGGGCGAACTATAAACCCCTTACCGGCTCGAATGCCGTGGTGGAATATCTGTGGACCTATACCGACGGCATTTACGGCCTGGCACCCATCGGCACGGATGCGTCTGTCTGGCAGACCACCGTCAACAATTATGAAAACAACTGGTATACCCAGAATCCCAGAATGCCGGTGGATTATTCCGATCTGGTGATCGATCTGCCGGGCTGGACGACAAACCCCGTTCTGCCGCTGTTCGATGACGCGGCTGTCTACGGCGCAGGGAACGGCACCGCGGGGCAGTATACCCCTCGTTACTATTCCTGCATGGTGCGGGTTCGTTTCACTGATGACTCCGGCTATCGCAAGGCGTTCCATTACGTCTCCGGGACCGTGTATCTCAAATACGGCAACCTGGGTGAGTTGAATCCTCCGATCCATCTTAATGCTCTTGAACCCAAGGAGTACAATCCGTCTTACTATTCGTGGTCCGTCACGTCGGCGTCGAGCGGAGCCGCGGGTATCGACACCTATACGCCGGTCACCTATGCCTACGACCTGACCGACAGTCTCGGCCAGCGCTACGCTTATCCCTCCGGCTCCTACACCGCCGTTCCGTATCCGGCGACGGTCAGTTACCTCTGGACGTGGATCGACGAGACCCAGGTCACCTGGCCCCGCACCGCGCAGATTCCCATCGGCATGACCGCCGAAGCGTGGGCGGCGATGACGGAGGGCAAGAGCGAATTTGAGATCAAACAGATCCTCGCAGCTCTCCCCGGCTGGACGACCGATCCGCGGCTCCCGATCTTTTCCGACGGCGCGCGCGACGGCGTATCGTCCACCGATACGTATTCCACGAAGTACTACGGCTGTTATTTGCGCGTGTCGGTTCCGGGCTTTAACGACCTGTATTTCCTTGACGCCCGCACGGTCCGGGTCGCGGCCATGGCGCCGAGCACCTCTGCCACGATAAAAGACCGGGTGTATAACATCTATGAAGCCCACTACGATTATTACGATGTGGTTGTCGGACACTCGGCCGTTGCCAACAGCGCGGGTGTAAGTTACCAGTGGTACGAGTGCGCCGATGCAAACGACACCTACGGCGTGCCGATCGCGGGCGCAAATACCTATACCTACCGGGTCAATTTCGGCAACGAATGCTTTGACCGATATCTTTACATGAAGTGTTCGTATACCACACCGTCGGGCACTCCGGTCGTGTGGCAGACCAATACGGCGCATTTCGGCCTGACCGACGCACCGGTCGCGGATGTGCGCGCCAACGCCGGACTGAACTATTACGGCGGCGGCGGGAACGAATCTTACATCGGCGGCGATTCCTATTTCAGCGGCAATTACGAAGGTTTGTGGCGTCCGAGCGGGTTTACCGATTACTCAAAATATTATCAGACCGTCGGTTCGGTCGGCTGCCTTTCTGGCTATGTGAACATTTACGGCGAATGTGACCGTTTGGAGTATCAATGGCTTGTCGGCGACAGCGCGGACAATGTCAACACGCCGATCGGCGACCGTCAGGTCGTCTCCGACCCTTGCCTGTATATGAATCAGCAAAGCGAGCACCTGTACGGCGCCACTGTTGCAAGCTCCCGCCGGATGGCGATCGAGTTGCCATGCCCCTCCAATGTGGTCGGGACCAAATATTACCGTCTTATGGTCTATTGCGTCAGCCCGAACAACAACTCCTACACCAGCTACAGCGACACATTTTGTGTGGAGACCTGGCCGGTATCCCGTCGGGATGAGATGTTTACGGTCACGCCCGAGGGCGAAGTGAACCGCTACCTCGGATTTGAGACCGAGCTTGTCATCCCCTCGGTGATCAGCGGCGTGCAGGTCACCAAGATCGGTTGCTTCAACGATTTCAATACCGTTGTCGGTCCGCAGAGGATCGTCATCCCCGAGGGCGTCACCGAGATCGCGGACAAAGCTTTCTACGGGCTTGTGTCCCTGACCGAGGTCGTTCTTCCCTCGACCTTGCGGTCGATCGGGGAAAAAGCGTTCTGGCGCTGTGGGCTTGCCTCTCTTACGATCCCCAACGGCGTGGAGGTCATCCACATGGAGGCCTTCAAAGAGGCGTTTGTCAACACGGCGGAGGTCACCGTCAATGCCGACGGCGTACTCATCAACCGCGGTGCGTTCGCAGGTGCGAAAATGAAAAAATTCGTCCTCAATATGTCGGTTTCGCCCACACTTGGCGCTATGGTGGATGTACCGAGCGTGATCAACGGGGATTCCTACCGCGGTTCCTTCGACGGCTGCGAGAATCTGTATTTCTTCGCGTTCCCGGAGGACTGCTCCGTGATTGTCAACGAGCAGTGGCCCTCGATGATGATCTATAACTGCCCGAACCTGGTCTGGATCGAAAACCCGCAGAACAACGACTTTACCAATCATCCCGGTGACAAGGCTCCGGGGATCGACTCTTGCCTTGCGAAATGCCTGATCTATGAAAACGCCGTCCGTTTCGGCGACTGGATCTGCATTCCGGATTACGATATCATCGATTCTTCGATCCCTGAAAATTATTTCTGGCCCTCGCGTTCCGACACCCCGAACGAGGGCTGGTGCGTGGTGAAAAAGCTTTACAGCACCGAAAGGATCGTCACCCTTCCCTCGGAACTGGGCGGGAAACCCGTGACCGGCTGGGGCGGGGGACTGCATTATGCCGGCGGCGGCCGCGTCCTGGACAACGTCGTGTATCTCAACTCGATTACCGGCGCCATGGATCGTGCTTACTGGCACGTGGATCTGACCGACAGCCCTGAAACGATCACCCGGGTCATTCTGCCGTCCACGCTGCGCAACATCAGCGAAAACTGCTGTATCGGTTATACTTCTCTCACCTCGGTCAATTTCGAGGACTGCCCGAATCTGAAAAAGATCGGCAACTCGGCGTTTGAGAACACGCCTCTCACCGGCGCTGTGACCATGCCCGGTACGCACTTGAGTTATATCGGTCTCTCCGCTTTCCAGGGCACCTCGGTCACCGAAGCGCATCTCGAAAACACGGTCCTGTTCCCCAACGCTTTCACCTTCTGCCTTGATCTTCAGACGGTGACCGGCAAATGGAGAACATCCACCATCCACTCCATCCCGACCCTTTGCAATTATGTTTCCTACGCATCTACTTCGGACACTTTCTATGCGTATTTCTGGCTTGCCCCCGCGTTCTCGGGCGCCTTTAACTGGTACAGCTGCGGCGGCACCGTTATCACCGACGAGAATGTGGATTATTACAACAGTCTTTCCCTCTGGAACGGCGGCGACGGCGTATTCCGTATGTACAAAACCGGCAACTACTGGTATTCCGGCACGCCGGATAACGCCACCCTCCGCGCTTATGTCGGCTTTGACGACACCGAGGTCATCTACCCCGAAATGATCTATAATCTGGATCAGAAACAGGCGTATCACATCCGAACCGTCAAGATCGACGACAGCGATATGAAGAATCTCTATACACTGACGGTCCAGCCGGGGATCGAGGTTCTCGACTGCACGCTCGGCCGC
>JAFVSK010000027.1 GCA_017503785.1 Clostridia bacterium | reverse complement strand
GCCGGATTCTTCATCCGTGTAAATTAACGGGTAGTTAATTCTGTTCTTTGCATTGTTTAATTTTCAAGGTCCCTCTGCCGCCCGTTTTCGGACAGCTTTGCTATCATACCACCCCTATCCCCTTTTGTCAACACCTTTTTTTAAGTTTTTTGCAAAATTTTTTGAAGTCTACTAAAATGATAAAAAAACAGCTCTTGCGCTAGCAAAAGCTGTTGTTTTTGCCTATATGTGCTTCGCGGCACATTCGTTACAATACCCGTAAATCTGTACCACGTGATCGGTTGCCACAAAGCCCGAGCCTTCCGTAAGACCGTGCAGCTGTGCCACAGGACACATGGGGAGATCCTGCATGCGATTGCACTCACGACAGATCATGTAATGATGATGCCCCTCGCCACCGAGATTAAAAAAGCTTTCGCCGTTTTCCAAGAAACCGCGGCAAAGCTCGCCGCATTGTACCATGGCTTCCAAGTTGCGGTACACCGTTGACTTGGCCAAGGTGGGGCATTGCCGTACGGCGCGCTCATATAACTGTGTGGCCGTGAGCGGCTGCTCCGCTCGCAACACGTCCAAGATCAGTTGCTTTTGCTTGGTTTGGCGCGTTTGTTTCATGCCTTACTTCTCCACTTCGTGTTCAACCGTTAATTCCAAACTGACCTCTTCCAGCTTATCATCGGTAATCTTCACGTACTCCGGCGGAAAATACACGGTGATCTTCTCTGTTTCACCGGCAACCGCCGAGCATTTTTTAATTTTGGAGCTTCCCGAAGCAATCACGGCATCTTCGCCATTCTTTACAACAGCGGCAATTGTGTGAATCTTAATATCGGAGTCCATACCGTTAACCACGGTTACCTCTAACCACATACCGTTTTCCTGCGAATAGTATAACGTGGTAACACCGGACTCCACCGATCCTTCCACTTTTTCAGGAGCATCAATATACCGCTTCATCGCATCGGTGCGCAACGCACGCGCTTCTTCTCTTTTCAGTTCCGCCTGATATTGTGCCTCCGACAGCACGCCGCCACCGACAAACACACCCACTAAAAGCACGACCACCAATAAGGCGGCTAATACGCTTTTCAGTTTCGGCTTTGCTTTCTGCTTTTCCTGCGGCTGCTCCTCGGCCATTTTGGCGCTATTTGTATTCAAAATGGATTCGGGATCAGCACTCATTTCCTTAAATTTCTTGTCGTCTTTCATATATATACTCCTTATTTATATTACTCGGACAACCCGAGACCGTTTAACAGGTCGGCTACGGAACGTCGCTCCTCGTTTCCTACAGAGGTCATTTGCTGTAAGCGTTTGCCGGCAAGTTTACGCTCCTTGCGCTGCAGTTTGGTGCCGATGCGGTACAAAACATAGAACGGATACAACCAACTCTTTGTTTGTAAAACGGGATATTGCAGTTTTAGATCGGAATACGGCGGAATGATCGTTTCCCACAAGGTCTTCCAACGTCCGTTTTTGTGCTGATGCACCGCCGTGCGTGTTGCTACCGTGCCGTATGCACCGCCGTGCAAAATAAATTCTTCAAGATCGCAAATAAACGAACTCGGTTCAGCACCGGAAAACCAGTAATCCGCCAGCTGCTCTACTGCTTCGGCAAAACGCGCAAGCCCGCCGTTTCCCAACAGCGCTCGCCGCTCTGCTTTGTCGTACTCGGCCGCGTGCATGAGCAGCCACAGATCCATAAACGACCGCACACCGCAGCCGCCCTCTTCCACGTGCTTTGCCATGTGCGCAATGTGATAAAAATAGAACATGGCATCGCTCATGCGGCAAGCGATCTCGCCTTCCGTGTGCTCCCACACGTGAGAAAGCACCTCGTTCGCCTTGGAAGCTCTTCCCTGCTCAACGGTATCAAAATGAAGTTCTACGTGCAACCCGCACGGAGCAAACAGCGATACGTCGTGCGTGCCTTTTCCTTTGTATTGATACCCCAGCTTATCACACAGCAATTGCACGGCGCGATCCACGTCTTCGGGATGCACCAAAATATCAATATCGCAGCTGGTGCGCATCCAAGGCTCCGGATAGTATGCTCGTATTACGGCGCCTTTAAGAGGAATAAACGGAAGCCTCGCCTCCGCAAAGCATTGGTTCACAGCCTCCAGCTCATAGTTCAACTGCTCATAGCGCAGCACAGCCCTGTACCGTTGCTTTTTTAACGCTTGCGAAACAGTGTCTGCCCCCAATGCGCTTTGTTTATCCAACGCATCGGCAACCAAGTGCGACAAGTCGTGCTTGGCAGACAGCTTCAGCAATTCTTCGCTGGGCGCAACCGTCGGCGGCGCCTCACCCGTCAGTTCCGAACGAAGCAGCGCCAAAAACACTTGTTCTGTTGTCGGCATCCGCTTCGCCTCCTTACCGAATCCCTTTGTACGTTTGCTGCACAGCCTCGTAGCTTTCTAAATTACCGATATCGTACCGCGATCCGGGCATTTCCATCGCATACACCGTGGTTTGCTTACACAACCACGCAATATAACTGCCCGGCGCATCGGTTCCGCAACCGGCTTCAATGCCCGCCTGCACCAAACGCGCATCGGCCTTGGTGTAGTAATAGAACGGCGGACAGCACCAGTGCGTGGCCGGCGTGGGAGATTTTTCCGTCATTTCCGTTACGCGGTCGGTTTCATCAATTGTTACCACACCGCACTTTACCAGCTTTTGCATTGACGGCTCGTAATACCGCATAATGCATGATGCCTGCTTGCACTGCGCATATTCGATAAACTTGGTCAAGCTGAAATCTAACAGGTTATCGCCGGCGATCACCAACATATCGTCATCAAGCTGTAACTCCTCGATGGCAAACTGAATATCTTTTACAGCACCCAAGCGTGTTTCGTTGGTATCGGTGCCATCGTCAACCACAGTGACCTTTTGCGCCTTTTCTGCTGCCCACGCATGGAAATGCGGTGCAAACTTGTGGTTGGAGATCACCACGTATTCATCCACCGCACCCAAGCGGTCAATATCGTCAATCAAATGATCTAAGATCGCACGCCCTTGCACCGGCAACAGCGGCTTGGGAAAGTTTTCCGTAAGCGGGTACAAGCGTGTTGCATAGCCCGCCGCTAAAATCAAACATTTCATAAGCCAATTCCATCCGCACTTTCACAAATATGTACCGAGAACTTATCGCGCAATTGCGGGAACACCCGCAGATACTCGCGCGTTACGGTTTCGGTAATGCTTTCCTCAAACGCAGGATCGATCAGTGCCATGCAGCAGCCCTTAAAGCCGGCACCCGAAAACCGTCCGCCGTAGATGCCGTCGGTGCGTGTCATGATCTCGTACAGAGTTTTCAATTCATCGGAACCGGTTTCCCAGTTTTCAATAGACGACAAGCCGCTTTCAAAGGATAACCGACCGAACTCGTCAAGATCGCCCCGCCGCCAAGCCTCTGCGCCACGGTGCACGCGATCGTACTCCGTGTACCAATGCTCGGCGCGCTTGGCAAAGTTTTCGGGCAAGCGATCCTTGTACGCTTGATACACCTCAAACGGCACCTGCCGCAACGCGGTTTCCCCAAACTTACCGTATTCCATGCCGGCATACGCCTTGAGCGCATAGGCGGCCGAGCGACATTCATCAACACGCATATTAAACTTACTGCCCGCCAACGAACGCTCCACACCCGAGAAAAACACCGCAATGCGATACGGCTTCATCGCGGGATTGGTGGGGATCAGCTCGTAGCTGTCGTCCTGCGTGTCAAGATACAGCAAATGATCTTTTTTGGAATACACCTCGCAGGATTGGTCCAGCTTGCCGCAGGCCACACCCACGTAATCGTTTTCGGCTGACAAGGCGGTTAAAATCATTTCCTGCGGCGTTAGTTTAATGTTGTTCACACGGCAAAGTGCCGACAAAAACGCCAAGATGACCGCCGCCGACGAGGAGAGCCCACCAATGGGCAGGGTACCTTCAATAACGCCGCACACACCCACAGAAAGCGGATAGCGCTTGCTGAGCGCCATCGTAGCGCCGCGCAAATGATCGGCCCAATCGTTTTCCTTTACACCGCAAACCGATTGCACGTGCCATTGCGCACGCTTCTCAAATTGCAGCGAAACCAATTCCACAATACCGGACCGCTTCGGCGCATAAGCAATATGAATTCCTTTATTGATCGCCAAGCCGGTCACCTTGCCCAATTGGTGATCGCTGTGTGCGCCTAACGGGCACACACGATACGGGCAAAAGGATACGTCGCTCGGTTCACGTTTATAGAGTTCCAGAAACTTGTCCACGCAATTCATGTAACTCCCCCTTTTTATACAGAATAAGTGTATCACAGTTTTTTGTCGCTTGCAAGAGTTTTCGGTCGGAAGCATTTGGATGACGACCATACAAAAAGCACCCAACCGTTCGGTTGAGTGCTTTCTTCTTATTCTTCCGTTGCCGGAGAAGCCGCTTTGCGCTTGCGCAGCACCAGCCACAGCAGTACGGCTGCGATCAGTACGGCAGCAACGCCTACGGCGCCCCACACCACACCGCTCGGCAAGCCGGACGGTGCGGTTTCGCCGTCGCCCACCTGCCACACACGAATGTAGTCGATCTCCATCGGATTGTCTTTGGAACCGTTAATGAAGAACGGCACGATCTGATCGTCCATATAGGTGAAAATATCCTCAAAGCGATACTCACCTTTCTGGTGCTTTGCCGGCGGATCGGGAATCTCACCATCGGCCCACTTCTGCTCCAGCACTTGCTCGCCGTCATAGAAGGCGCGCAAGTGGCCTTCCTCCCACAAGAAACCCAGTGTGTGCCATTCGGCATCGGCAAAACCACGCTGAGAATGGGTGCCTCCGTTGTTATACCAATCGGTCACCGTGATGGTTTCATCCACCCATTGCTCGTGCAAGGTAATGGTATAATAGCCTTCGGGGCAATCTTTGGTAACGCCCCAATACTCCATCCAGTCAACCTCGATCCACATTTCCACGTCTTTATTGTGAAGCTTGTTTTCGGGCATCGACCAAACCGCCGGCCCACCCGACAGCGAGCTGTCGTAATGCGGCATACGAATACGGAATTCTAAATACCCCTTATTAAAGGTATACCCATTCCACGTGGGAATGTCCACGGTGGACAAGCCATAGTTGTAGGTGGACACCTCGTTATGCAAATACAAAATACCGTCTTTCGCGGAATAATCGTCGGGGGTCAAGGTGGAAGCGCCGTACGGACGCGTTACATACCACTTGTAGCCCGGCTTTCCGCTCGCCGCCTTGTCGATAGTATCCAAGCTGTCAAAATCGTCGTTAAAGGTTAGGTTGTTCATGCCTGCCTCGGTCACGAGATCGGCATTGAACGCCGGCGTTAAACGGTCGGCCGCCACGCGCAGGTTGATCTGATACGCGTTGTTGGTGGTATCGTTCGTCTCCGCCACCTTGAGCGTGGGGTTCACGCGCACCGCCATCATGTGGTCACCTTTCACAGCTTTCCACTTTTTCGTGGTGATCTGCACCTCTTCACCGGCTTTCACGCCGCCCTCGTAGGTGACACGAAAAATGCGGTTTAAGCCGGCAGAAAAATCCACGTCAAACGGCTCCGTCACGTCGACGGTGCCCACGTTTTTAATGGTATCCGTAAACGTCAGCCGCGTACCGGGCTTTACCTGGCCGTCGCCGCCCTGCCACGTGAGTGCCGTTACCGTAAGATCGGCTTCGGTGGGCTCTTTGTCCACCACCGTCACGGTGCAAGTGTCTTTTAAGCCGTTGTTCAATTTCACGGTGATCTCGGTCGTGCCGGCACCCACCGCCGTTACCTTACCGCTTTCCACCGTTGCCACGGCCGCGTTACCGGTGGTCCATACGGTGTTATTGATATCGCTCTTCACCGGATTCACCAACGCCTTCAGCGTTTGCGTACGGTCCTTGAGCAGCGTGATCTCGTTGTAGTCCAGCGTAACACTTTGCGGCTTGGTGTTCAGCGTGCATTCCCGAATGGAAATATTGTCGATCACCACGGGAGCTTTTTCGTTCAACTTCTGCAAATAAATGCCGATACCGCGATTTTCTTTAGCGACGTACGAATTCGGCACCACAAACTGCTTGGTATAGGTCTTCCAGGTGCCGTCGGCATCCTCACCAAGCTTAACGGTTTTTTTGCCGCAGCCCAGTGAGGAGCTGTTTACCACAAAGGTGTTTTCGGGGTTGGCCAGATAATCGAACGTGAGCACGTAGCGATTCCCCGGCACAGGCTCGATCTTGCCTTGGTAAAACTGTACGATATTGCCGTCGGCATTTTTCTCCGCGTCGGTGAGTTGCATACCGGCCGATCCGTCGCGACCCACGCCGTTTTTGATCCACTTGTGACCGGGCTCGGCAGCATCCCCCGCCCAGGCGGTAGTTCCGTTTTCAAAATCACCGTTGATCAGCAGCTCGTTACCCGGCGTGTAAGTTGCCTCCTCTGCCGCCACCGTGCCGCAGCACGTCACAGCAAGCAGCAACGTTGCCACTGTCAAAACAGCTATCGCTCGTTTCATGTTATCCAGCCTCCTTTTTCACAGAAAGTATACCATTCTCCCTGCGAGAAAACAATGCTTTTCGGGTTCTTGTTCTTTTTTTCGTGGTTTTGTTATAGCCGAAGAGAGCTGAACCCTAATCGGTCAAAACAACAATTTTTCACAGCAACAGCGTTATACTCACTTGAAATACATACAGTATTCCTGCGTTCGTATGCCTTGTTGCCGTACAAAATTGTTTGTTTTGACTTGTAGGCAACCCATAGGCGCGGCTTTTCGTGCAGAAACGAAGTTGAGCCGCGCCGACATACGCGCGTATTTCAAGCGGCGAAACAAGCTTTATGCCGAAAAGCCGCCCTATGGGCGGTTAGGAGTTCGACTC
>JAFVSK010000026.1 GCA_017503785.1 Clostridia bacterium | reverse complement strand
GCGCGGATGGCCTGCGGTGGACGCGGATGGCCTGCGGTGGGCGCGGATGGCCTGCGGTGGGCGCGGATGGCCCATTAAAACAGGTGGTAGCGCTTAACTGGCAAGCGCTAGTAGCTATCAATTCGATAGCGCATCCACACAACCGGCGGCAGAAAAAATGCCGGGCCCGACCTACGCCCGAATTTTCTCGCCACCAGAAAAATACAAGACCAAGGACCTCTCCAGAAAAACGGCCCGCTCGATCACCACCTGGTCGCCACAAACCACCCCGGGGGTACTCCCAGCCTCCCGGTCAATTTTGAATTTGGACCCCCGCCCAGGGGTGCACCTCCCGATCATTTTCAAATCCGGCGCGCACCATGGCAAGCCGCGTGCCCAGGAAAAGAGACGCCCATCTCACTTCGGCGTCCGTTCGTCCCCCGGCCATCAACCGCCCATCGCCGGCCATCAACCGCCCATCGCCGACCCACAACCCTGCTGCGTCGCAACAAGGCACAGTCGAGTCTCGATCAACTTGATGACTTGAGAAAAATGTGTGACACGATCAACAACGAGATTGGGCGTTTGACGGCTTCTCTAAACTACCGCCATGTGGGCTCAACCACAGCGGTTGCGGTGCTGATCTACGTGACCACCTGCATGTTCACTCACTATGGGGAGGACCATGGGGTCGATCGGACACCCCTGCTGTCCGTCCAACAGCGCGCTGTGGGCGATTTTCTCGTTGGGCAAGGGGTTGGTAGCTCCGAGGGCGATGAGGCCCTTGTTGACCTCGCTAGGGCCAACGGCACTGTGGCCTATCTGGCGTCGTTGCCCGGGTGAGCTACGCGGGCGGCCATTGGGGTGGTACTGCTTGGTGGTGGGCAAATCGGGTTTTTGCTATAAAACAGATAGCTGTCGGCACTTGTTGGATAAGCGCTGGCCGTCTTTTACACCCTGGCGTTCAACGCTGCTCTTGGGGTCTTACCTTTGCTAAAAAACAGATAGCTACCAACGCTTTATGGATAAGCGCTAGACCCCGATTTCCCTGTATTTCTTGGAGTGGTCTGCTGGCGGTGCCGTAGAGACCTGTGCTCCGTGCACATCGGCACCCCTCTTTCTCATGCACAAAATCGCCCGCCCTTTTTCGTGGGCCAAATTGGGTGCAATTTTTCAAACGGACCCCTCTTTTGCTGGGCGCCTATGCGCTCTGTTTTTTCAGGAGCCCGGTTGGAGGGGGCCAATGTCCCTGGAGGTTTTCCCCGGCAGTTTTCACAGCAACACCTCGGCGCGCAGGCCCCGCCACCTGCACCAGTCCGGCCACCTCCAGCTCGCGCAGTATCTGCTGCACGCGGCGCTCGCTGATCCTGAGCATCCCGGCGATCTCGCGGGTGCCGAACCCCTTCTCGATGAACCGAGCCACGCTGCGCTTGCGCAGGTCGTCCTCATGGTCGCGCAGGCGGGGTACGGCCAGGTGCTCGCCCGGCCATGCCTCACACAGTCGCTTGGCGGCTGGCAGACCCAGCAGGCGGACCAGCAGGTGGCCTTCCTCGGCCACGATGGGCACGTAGAGGTTGCTGCCGTCACCGAACCAGGCCACGAGACGCAGTGTCGCGCTGAAGCCGATCACGGCGCTGATGTCATCGAGGGTGGTGTTTCGCAGTTCCATGGGGGTCTTTCCGTTTCAGTCAAACCGTGTGAACGGGATGTTGTGGCCCGACAGCAAACCTTGCAGGTAATTGATGTGAGCCCGCATCACCTTGTACGGGTGCGAGGTGCCGTTCGGATGCCCTACTGGTGCCATTTGCACATTCAGATCGGCCTGACCGAGATTGTTGAAGTGCTCAATCCAAACACGTTCATGGGCATTGCGTCGTTTCTGATCAAGCAGAATTGCCGAAGCTACTTCCTCCAAAAGACATGCTTTGATGTCCCATCCGGCCAGCACCATCTGTGCCATCCAAACCTGACACGGCCGGGCATTTTTAGGGGCGATGTTGTGGTGATGGGTGTAAAGCCTTTTCTCGATACGAACGCTTGACCCCACGTACCTAATCTCACCTGACAACGGGTCTAGCAATCCGTAAACACCCGAGGTGTACGGAAAACTCGCTCTGATCACACAGTGCAATTTGTCGTGTTCAAAAATCTGCATAAAACCAATCTGCAATTTGTCTACAAGTTTCTCCGTTAGTGACGCAAGTGACGCATTTAGGTGCTTTTTCCAAAACTCTCTTTACGCATAGGTGGAAAAAGTCAAAAAAGGGCAAAATGCGTCACTTGCGTCACTCTGTAGGGCTAAAACAGGTCCGCTGAACCCTTTATGCGTAACCCAGACCTCAAGCGCACGCCGCCTGACCCCCGGATTGGCGGAAATCTCGTGTCCAACCGACGCGATAGAGCGGTGCTACTTCGGATGTAATTGAGCAATCCGCGACCGCGAGCGAACATTTCCCACGAGTCCCACAGCTCTTTTGACGACACCGTGGCCGAAGGATCAAGGTCGCAGCACTCATCCAGCCACTCGGCCAAGAGGTCCATCTGCGACCGATAGGCGTCGCGGGCCGCGAGAACGCGCTTGGGCGGCACGAGGCCGTCCTTCTGATACCGCAGGGCTGCCTTGACGATCAGCGCAAGGATGCCGGCCATTTCCAGGGCGAGTTTTTCCTTCCGTTTTCCATCCTTGGGCACGTTCGGGTCGTTCTCAAAGTTGCGCTCGAACGGCAGCATGCCCATGCGGCGCCAGATGCCGTTGTCGTTGCCCTTGATGATCGGCTTGTGGTTCGTCGGCATGTAGACCACCCATGTCGGGGTCATCTCGACGCTGTGCTTGGCATGGATGCCCCGGGCAGTGATGGTGTCGCCCCCGGTCATGCTCTTGACCATACCCTCACGCAGCTCGCCGTTTTCATCCGGCTCATTGACATAGACGAAACGAGCCCCCCGCAATCGAACAAGGTCCTCTCGCGGGCCACCCCCGCCCCCCTTATTACCATCTGCCACAAACGAAGCGGCATCGGCCGAGCGGGCGTAGCTGCCGAACGCCTGGCGCACGGCGTTGAAGATGGTGCTCTTGCCGTTGGCCCCGTTGCCGAAGGCGATGAACATGATGTCCTCGATGGGGGTGCCCATGAGCGCGTACCCGAAGGTGCGCATCACGTACTCCACCATGTCCTCGTCGCCCGAGAACACCTCGGAGATGGTGCGCTCAAACACCGGCGCCTTGGCCCGAGGGTCGAAGTCGCAGGCCGCCACCAAGGTGATGCGCAGGTCTGGGTCCGGGGGCAGCAGCGCGCCCGTGCGCAAGTCCACCACGCCGTTGCGCACGCCCAGGTAGTGGCTGTGCTTGTCCAGCTCGGCAGCCGGCACGGCGACGCGCGGATCGCTGGACGCCAGCTTGACCATGTTGCTCACCATCCTGGCCTGCTGGCTCAGGGCGCAGAACTGGAAGAACTCGGCGCGTTCCTCGTGTTCCTCGACCTCGTTGACCAGGGCGCGGATGGTCTCTTTCGCCAGATGCTCGATTTCCACGTCCACCGCGCGGCGCCAGTAGACGCCGGTCCAGATGAACCACGTTCCGACCTCGGGCACGAACATCAGGCCGTCGCCGTAGCGGTCCAGCATGCGCTCGGCGTTGCCGAACTCGGTCAAGGGCCGCTTGGCCTGCACCGTGGCCGCCCGTGGTCCCACCAGCAGGGCGCGCGCCTGCGTGATGGGCATGTTGGTCTTGGTCAGGGCCTTGTAGCGCGCCTGGAAGGCGCCAATGATCTCCGTGCGCACCAGCGGGTCGTCAGGGATCAGCAGCTTCAGCTTCTCCAGCACCTCCTTTCCGCCCAACTTCAGGCTGTCGGTCTGCGACTGGATCAGTTCCTTGGCTTCGTCCAGCGCGGCGCGGCGCCCTTCGTGGTCCTTCTCGCGCTTGGCCTGCCCGCAGATTTTCAGCAACCAGCGCAGCGTGGTGGGCGCACCGCTGCCCCCGCCGAACGAGCGCCACTTGTAGTCGTACTGCTTGGGGTCGTCCTTGCTGGAGCGTGCTCCGTACTCCTTCCACAGCGCCAGCGCGTCGGACTCATGCTCGGTGCCTGCGAACTCGTGGTGCAGGGACATGCCGACGTGTGCCCAGTGGTCGTAGGAGTCGCCGTCGTTCTCCAGGTGCGACATCCAGCGCTCAACCTCGGCGAAGGACATGCCCACACGGGCCACCAAGCTCATCAGGTCATCGGCGTCGCTGGAGCTGCGCATGGCAGGCGACTCGGCCGAGCCCACCACCGTCACACCGGGGGTGGTGCGCACCAGGCGGCTCACCTCGGCCAGCAGCGCAGCGACATGCTTCTCGGTCACGACAGGCAGGTCAGAGGCGCGCAGCGACTCCAGCCCTCCCATCAGGTCCACCCACTGGTAGTCGCGGCCGGTGTCCGGGTGCTCGTGGTAGGCTACGAACTGCTGGCCCAGGCCCAGGATTTCCACCTGCTGGTGGTTGTCCTTGCCGGACGGCTTGGTGGGGTCCGTGGGGTCGAAGAACTGCACCGAGGCGCCCTTGGCCCAGCCGGCGCTGTCTGCGCGGTAGGCCAGCAGGATGCGCGGCGCGGCCCCCACACGCTCGGCCCCATCACCGAGGTTGCGGCGGCACCAGGCGATGAGCGCAGGGCCGATGACCGGGTGGCTCACGTCGATGTCCACGCCGACGATGGGGTGCGCCCCCTGGCCGCAGAGCACACCCACCCCGTGGTCAGGGTAGCGGGTCAGGTCCTCCATGCCGAGGCGGGCCTTTTGCCAGCCAGAGATTGCTGGGCGTTTTTCGCCCTTGCGGATGGGGACGATCAGGTAGCCGTTGGCGAGCAGCGCCCGGCCATGGTTGCGAAAATGGTCGGTCATCCTTGGGGGCTTTCGGCTTTCTTCTGCTTGCTCTGCTGGCGCAAGGCGATCTCACGAGCAAGCGCTGCGGTCATGGCGCCCAGTTGTTTTACAGTGTGTTTTGGCAGTACAACCAGCTTCGTTTCTTTGGGCGTCCCGGTCTGGAACGCACTGAGCATCCCCACGAAAGCCTCAGCCATGTTCGGGTCGATTGGTGCAAGAGTGGTTCGCCCATCGACCCTGATGAAGATTGCGACCTGTTCGATGTTCATGCCGCACCGCCCTTCAGCTTGGAGACGGTTTCACGCGCCTTCGTCCAGCGCTGGCCCGCGCGCACGTAGGCGTCGTGCATCTTTTCCAGCTTGCGCTCGGCCTCGGCAATGGCCTCATCGCGCGTGGCGAACAGGCCCCCCTGGTGCAGGAGCGACGGTTTGTCGCAGTTGAAGTATCCCTTGATGGAGCCAGGATAGACACCGCAGACAGACAACTGCTTCACGTTCAGCGAAGCGGTGACGTACCAGGCGGTACAGGGGAATTTGGTAGGAGAGAACAAGGCTGGCGACCTTTCTGCAAGGCGCCGCATGGTGGAGACCTGACGGAGCGCCAGCCTGTACCCCATCCGCAAAAATGGGGGTGTCAGGCCCCCACCGTGCGGCTCTGCGGGTGACGGGGAATTCTGGCTGGCGGCGTGCAGTATATCGCGTTTGCGCAAAAACACTAAACGTTTTGCGACACTCGACACTTCAGGATGCTGGTGTACACCGGGTCGATGAACTTCGCGCCCGTGTCGGCCCCGTGCCACCAGAGGTCACCGTCCATCTGCGGGATGCAGCCGCACAGCACGCTGCCGTCGGTCAGCATGATGTCCACCGTAGTGCCGAGACCGAAACCGCCGGGTTCTACCCAACCCTCGGCCGCCTCCCGCATCAACCACCCCCGCCATGCTGCCTCGATCTGCCGGACGCCGTACTGGCCGTTCGCTTCGCGCCAGAACAGGGCCTCCCGGCTGTTCGGATCACCCTCTTCCGGGTGCGACCAGCCTCGCGCCTTCAGCCCCTGGTAGTGGGCCCAGCAGGCGTCTTCGAACTGGGGGCGGGTGTCGGTGTTGGTCATGGCGCAACCTCGCACTCAGCGCACATCGAGCAGATGACCTCCAGCGTCAGCACCTGCGTGCCGTACTTCTCGTGCATGACCACCGAGGCATCGGCGATCCGCTTGGCGAGGTCAGCGCGGCACGAGCGGCGGCTGCAGATCGACAACTGGTAGAGGTACAGACGCGACGTGCCGGCGAGCCCCGCGAATTCGTCGCGCTTGTCGTCGGTCTCCAACTGGCGCAGGACGGCCAGCAGGGGTGTCTTCGGGGTGTTCTTGCGGGCCATTAGGAAGGGTCTTTCTGTGTTTGTGCACGATGGTTCCACTTCGCGCGGACGGCCGCCTTTTGGTCTTCGGTGACGTGGCCCGGCCAGTTGGACACGACAAAGCGCACACCGCAGGGGTTACAGCAGACCGAGAAGACGTCCACTGGGTCAGGGCCGAAACCACCGCCAGGGTTGTGGCCCAGCCGTTCGGAAGGCGCACCCCCGCAGAAGGGGCAGGGTGATAAAGTTATTTCGCACATGCGCAAATTCTAGCTTATTGCGCAATCGCTCACAACCACCCATCGGCCAACGCGAAAAAACTGTTGCGTACACCTAAACTCTGCGATAGTCTTACGTCACCCCAATGAGCCCCACGGAGGTGTGCTCATACCAACCCTTTCCCAACAGGCCGCTTACCCACCGGCCCCACGGGGATCACCGCACCGCTGCGCAGCGACACGCATTGGGCCACCTGCACATGGGCGACCCGCAACTCCACCCTGGACGAGTACCCCTAGCCGTAGGCCGCGCAGATGCTCGCGCTGTCCATGTGCACCTTCTCGACCACGGCGCCTTGGGCCGTGAACGCGATGAAAACGAAGACCCAGTTCACGCAACACCTCCAGTCCAGGGGTTCACCCCACCAACAAACACCGACTTTACCGGGTAGTCCATCGGCAGATCAACGGTACGCTCACCGTCCGAGAACGGACTGTACTTCGCCACGTACCCACGAGAGGCGCGAGGCTTCGGCGCGGGCCGAGGCGCGTTCTGCCCGGGGCCCAGCACCCACACGGCGGCGGGTGCCGACTTCTCCGTCGAGCGCTCCCATGCGGTGATGTGCGCCAGGTCATCCTTGTGCAAGGCCCACAGCGCGGCACGAGAACCGCCGTCGGCGATGTCACTACGCCGCTCGATCTCCGCGCACGAGCCCCGGCCGATGCGCTCCAAGGTGCTGACGACGGCTTTTCGCACGGCGCCTTTTGCCGCGATGGTCATTGGGCGCCCCCTTGCTTGCGGGCTGCGCGAGTCACCCAGCGGGGCTCCAGCGCGCTTCCGTTTAGTGCGTTCCACTGGCGATAGAACCCTTCGACTTGGTGTTTCAGCAGTGGGTTGTTGTCGTTGTCCGCTTGGGTTTCTGCTTCACCCAAAAGCACCCAGAATGAGTGCAGCACGTTGTCGCGCTCGGAAAACCACCGCGCCGCATCCTCCAGCACGCTGTCTGCCTTGTCCTTCTCCGCGCAGCGCGCAAGAATCATCGCCTGCAGTTCAGGGCTTCCAAAGCTGGACGGCTGGCTGTCTGCCGGGGGTGCTGGCTGGGGTGCGGCGGCGACAACGGCGCGTTGAACTGCCTTGCCGATGGCTGCTGCCCAATTCGTAGTGCCTCTGGTGCAACGACCTGACAGCGCTTCATCAGCCTGCATCACAACCTTCATCAGCGCGAGACTGTCCAGCGGCCCCGTTACTGCTCCAGCGGCTGGTGCCGTCACGCTGTCTGCCGGGGCACGGGATGCGCTCAGTGGCTTGAGGTATCCAGCGCGTGATTCGTGGAGCTTTTGCAGCGCCGCGTTGGGGTCGTCTGCATTTGCTGCGTTCCACCCAGCGGAAACACCGGCGAGGTATTGGCTATCGGCCATGGCGTCAGCAACCTCAGCTGGCACTGGCTGGCTGTTTGCCTGGGCGGCTGGGGTGGGCGCTGCGGCGAGTTGCTCCAAGACAGCCAACGTCGCCATTGCATCGATTGCACTCTCCTTTTTCGGCCAGCCATCATCGAAGAAATACTGGCTATTGATGCGGTGGTCGGCCATGGCGTTGAGGTATCGGCGCGCTTTCTCCACCGGATCCGCTGTGGAGCCGTCCGAGAACTTTATCGTCTCGACAGGCCCCGCAACTGCGCCAGCGGCTGGTGCCGCCAACTCGCCAGAATCCTCCGCGACGATCACCGCGCCGCGCAGCACGCGCCTCGCAGCGCGCATGCGGTCATCGGCAGGCTCGCCGATCAACTCGATGGCCTGCCGGATGGCTCGCACCGCCGCACTAAGCGTCGTGAAGTCGGTGGTGGCTGGTGCCGCCTGTGCCGTGGGGGCGGCCAGGGTAGCGTTGTGGGCCATCACGATTTCAGTGACCGCACCGGATTCGACATTCCGCCCAAGGTACGAGACAAGGCCACGGCCTTCCTTGTTCACGATGCTCCAGCCCTCGTAGCCATCTTTGCCGCCAGAGCCGTACCAGCGCTCAATCCACGCCCCTGCGGCTGGTGCCGCCTGTGCCGTGGCGGTTTCTGGGTAGGGCCAGTCCTTCAAATGCTCGACGGCTTCGGCCACCGTCTTGTCAATCGCACTGCCGGGTTGGTAGCCAATCTTCTCCTTTGCTCTCAAGAACAGGCCGATCATCGTGCTCAGTAGAGCGTGCGTCTTGGTGTTCGTCGCCCCGGCTGGTGCTTGCCCATTTGCCAATCGCAACACCGCTTCCACGATTTTTTCGGCGCCGATGGTGTCCCATGCCGTGGATTGCAGCCCTATGGCGTCTTCAACCTGTTCGACCGTGATGCGGGAGGCTGGTGCTTGCCCATGGTATGCGCGAATTGCCGCGCGCCACCCGTAAAGCACATAAGCGGCAGAGCCGCAGTCGTCGCTTGCGCTGCCAGAGCTGTCGCGTGCTTTGCGTGCTTTGCGTACTATGGCTCGCAGTTCATCTGGCGTGGGCTCAGGCAGCTCCGCATAGGCCCCGCCCTTTGGTGCTGCTGGTCTGTCGTGTTCTTCATTCGTCATGATCAATCTCTCCATTTTGTAAACGGCCGACCGGCTTTTTCCCAAGCGCAATCGACCGCAATTTCCAGTAACTCGTCGGCGGTGATCCCCTCCTGACGAGCGGCGATGCGGACAGCGCTCATGGCGTTCTGCTCGCAGTACGGTGAGCCAGGGCGGTGGGGATACCAGTAACCCCCGCAGTTGCAGACGCGGTGCCCGGTCTCACGCAGGTGCTTCGTGAACAGGTCGAACGACTTGCGTCGGGTTCGACATTCAGGGCAGCGTAGGATCAACGCCACACGTCCCCGTTTGCCCGAACAAACGCGACCGCGAGGTCTCCATCCCAACGTTTTTTGCGCATCAGACAGGTCAACAACCGAATGCGGACCTCTGTCACCCGTTCGATGGTGGCGACAACGGCGCGCACCGCAGCAGGTGGGTGTTCGGTCACACGGCGACACGCAGCCAAGCGTTCGTGCGTCGTGCTTTTCATTTGCAACCCCCGCAGAAGAACATCCGGTTGCGCCACACCCCGCCCGTCCGGTTGCGGTCGGTGAGGCACTTCACACAGAACGCCTTGGCGTAGTAGGTGCTGGTGGGTGGGATAGTCATGTGCCTTCCCCGTGAAGAAACTCGAAGTCACGCGCGTCCTTGAGTGCGGCCAACGCCTCCTTTGCCTCAGCGAACTCAGGGCTGCTTTTTCCGAAATCCCGCTTGGCCGACCGCTTTTCCACCTTGGCTTCACGAATGGCTTCATCAAATTCGTCCATCGTCATAACGTGTCCTCCAGGCTGACCATCGAACTCTCGGCCCGACGCCGCGCACGCATGCGCGCCATCGTCTCGGCGGCTGTCCACCGGCGCCCGGGGCGCGGCAGGTCGGGTTCGGTGCCCCACTGGAACACCGGCACGATGCGGCGACCCCGCACGTCGTCGTTCCATGCGCAGATGCGCACCACACCCAGCTCGCGCATCTGCTTGACCCAGCGGGCCACCGACTCTTTTGCCAGGCCGGAGACCAGCACCAGGTCGTCGTAGGTGTGCCCCTTGGCCTTCAGCGCGGTCTGCATGCGCAGGGTGATCTTGGCGTTGTTGCGGCGGGGGGCGGTCATGGGTAGGCCCTCGCAGTGCAGCCGAACGTGAGCTTGCTGCCAAACGTTCCGTGTTCGAACACCGTGGTCAGCTCGCCGTTGTTCTTCTTGCAGAACTCGTTGATAGCTTCCATGGCTTTGATCTTGTCCTCAGAGCAGCCGGCCAGTGCCAGGGCGAGCAGCAGGATAGTGGTGGTGCGGGCGGTCATGGGCGCAACACCTTGGCTTCGACGCAGCGCGTCCCCTTCCGCAGAGATTCATTTGAAAACGGGATGGATTTGCGCACATGCTCGCACTGCTCAACGGTGGGGAATCGTTCGACCACGGTCGCCTCATGTCCGTAGTACCCGCCAACGGTGATCAGGAGCCAGAGAGTTACCGTCTCCATCACACACCCTCCTTCTTCAAGAACGCCGTCAGCCGCTTGATGCGGTCGCCGTTGTACTCGGCGATGCGGCGGGCGTAGTCCGCGCTGGACTGAGCCGCCAGGAGTTGGCGCTGGGCTTCTTCCAGCTCGCGCTGGGCCAGTTCCTTGGGGGAGGGTTTGCGGAAAGGGTTTAGGAATTTCATGGGGTGCTTTCAGTTGGAACGGAGAGGTTTGTCTTTGGCGGCACGATCAGGCGAGCAGGTGTGCATAGTCTTTGAACAGGCGCGATTCCCAGTCGGTTTCGCCAAGGCATGCGCGCTGGATGAAGGCCCAGCTCGGCACGTCCTCGCGGTCGATTTCGCGGCACCAGATAGGCATACCGAGCACGCGGGTGACGCGCTCAAGCACCTGAAAACCGGTGCAGTCGCTGCGCGTCCACCGGCGCACGCGGTGGGTGGTGGCGATGATCTTCACGATCAGGCCGTCACACCGTTGATCCGAAGAAACTCGCGGCGCTCGGCGATGCTCTTGATGCCGGCGGCCTTGCGGAGCATCGCTGCTTTGCCCAAGTCTTCGCAGTAGCGGTGGGTTTGGCCGAGGACGATCCAGGTGTGCAGGGAGTCCTGCGCGTCGATCTCCAGCTTGATGGCGGCCATTTCGAGCCACTTGGTGCTGACGGTGAGTTTGCGGGTCATCTGGTGCTTTCGTTGGTTTGTCGTTACTGACAACTGAACTTTACCGACAAGTGTGAACAACGACAAGTTTTTTCGCAAAAGGTCACAAACTTTTGTCGGGTATTACGCAAACGCGAAATTTCGCATACACTTCAGTCCGCTCACCGAGCAACTTAAATTTTCAAACTGGAGCACTCATGAACATCGAAGACCGCCTGGAATCCATCGACACATCGCTGAAGACCCTTGTCACCATCCTGCAGAGCGCAGGCACCATCACCGCCGTGGCCGGCGCCCCTGAAGCCGCTGCTGCAGCGCCTACCGCAGAGACCAAGAAGCCCCGCACCAAGAAGACCGACGAGCCTGCCACCAAGGCCGACCTTGTGGACGGCGACCCCGAGGGCACGCGCTACTGGGTGAGCGAAGAAACACAGACCGCCTACGCCCAGAAGCCCGGCGACCCAGACCCCAAGGATCAGTCCTTCAAGATTGAGTCCTCGGCCCAGTACCTTGCCAAGAAGGCAGAGTTCGCAAAAAAGGCCCAAGACGCGGCTGCTGCAGCGGCGTCCCAAGCCAGTGCTACTTCCGCGCCTTCTGCAACAGCCCAACAGGACACTGCCTCGGCCGCGACTTCGGACGCTGACTGGGACACGGTGTTCCGCGCCATCAAGGAACTGTCCACGGCGCCCAGCGGCGGTCGTGAGGCGGTGCTTGGCGTGCTCAAGCACTTCGGCTGCGAGGGCAAGACCGTCCCCGCGCTGAAGGACCTGAACAAGAACGCCGAAATCTTGGCGCACGTGCAGGGCCTGCTGGCACCGGCTGCGGACGCTGATTTGGGCCTGTAAATCATGACCGCGTTCCTCTGGTGCGTCTTCGCGTACATGGGCATCGCGGTTGTGTTGGACCTCATCGTTGCAAACGAGAGCGGCGGCATGGACAAGGGCGACATTTTCGGCGTGCTGGTGCACGGCGCCCTGCTCGCTGGGGCAACTTACTTTTTGGCGGTGAACTGATGGACGAAATCTGGAAACCCATTGAGGGCTACCCACTTTATGAGGTTAGCAGCCTCGGGCGTGTCCGAAGTGTGGATCGCGTCGTGTTCAACAAGGGCAGTGGGCGGTCGTATCCTGTGTGCGGAAAAATACTTCGGTGCCGCCCCGATGCCGACGGCTATCGGCTCGTTACGATCTACGCCGGAGATTCCGTTGCGCACATGAAAGTGCACCGCCTCGTTGCTGCCGCTTTTCTTGGCGATAGCCAAGAAGCGACTGTGAATCACAAGAACGGAATTCGTCACGACAACGCGCTCGGCAACCTGGAGTGGATGACACATCTGGAAAACTTGGAGCACGCTCGTACTGTCCTCGGCACTCGGTCAGGCCAAAAGAACCCCATCGTTGGAACCCACGCGGTTACCGGCGACAAGATTGGTTTCTTGACGGTGGTGGCAGCTTGGCGCGCAGGCTTCAATCGCACCCGCATGCATTTAGCGTTGCGCGATGCTAGTCGTGTCTATCAAGGCTATAAGTGGGAGTACGCATGACATACCATGCCCGTCTTTCTCCGTCGAGCGCCGCAAGATGGACGAGCTGCACCGCGTCCGTGGGTGCCCAGGAGGGTGTCCCGAACGAGGGCAACGAGGCCGCGCGCCGGGGGACCGCCTGCCACCAGATGCTCGAAGAGATGCTGTTGGACCCGAGCATCGACCCGCAGAGCTATCTGGGGCGAAATCTGGTGTTCTTGGAAGGCCGCGAAGTCTGGGTGAACCCGGGTTGCGCGGGGCCGCTCTCGAAAGAGATCGTAACCATCGACCAAGAGCTGATCGACATCTCGACCACGGCTGTGAACTACGTGCGTGAGCGCGCAGCCCTCACCGGCGCCGAGATGCTTGTGGAGCGCGCCGTCCCCATCGGTCAGTTCACCGGCGAGGAAGGTGCCACCGGCCGCACGGACGTGACCTTGATCTACGGCACCACGGTGGAGGTCATCGACCTCAAGGGCGGCCGTGGCCGCGTGGATGCCTACGACGTGATCGTGCCTGCCACCACGGACATGATCACCGGCAAGCCCGTACCCGAAGTGGTGCGCGCCAACCTGCAGATGGCAGGCTATGCGCTGGGGACCATTGAGGAACTTGGCCTGCTCTACGACATCCGCGACGTGGTGATGACCATTGTGCAGCCTGCCATCGGCCACCTCAGCACCTACTCTTGCTCGATTGACGAGCTGCGTGAGGTCGAAGCGTTCCTGCGGCAGAAGGCCGAAGAGACGCGCACCAACCCGCAGTACGTGCCGTCGGCCGACGCATGCCACTTCTGCCGCGCCTCCGGCAATTGCAAGGCGCAGACGGAGATGGTGGTGAACCTCGCGCTCGAAGGCTTCGACACCGACGAGCCCAAGGTGCGCACCCCCGCCGAGATCGAGCTGGGCGAAGCCTACCGCCTCGTGCCGCTGGTCTCCACCTGGCTGAAGGCGGTGGGCGAGCGCGTGTACGAGGCGCTGCAGGCAGGCAAGCGCGTGGCTCGCGCCGACGGCGTGGCCTACAAGCTGGTCGAAGGCAAGAAGGGTGCACGCACCTGGACTGACGAGACCGAGGCCGAGGCCGCGCTGAAGAAGATGCGCCTGAAGACCGACCAGATGTATACCCAGTCGCTCATCTCGCCCACCACCGCCGAGAAGTTGGTGAAGGCGCCCAAGGCCAAGAAAGGTGAACCCACACTACCGCCTGTGCTCGGCCCCACTCAGTGGAACCGACTGCAGGCGCTCATCACACAGGACATTGGCAAGCCCAGCATCGTCCTAGAAACTGACCCGAGACCGACCATCGCCACCGCGCTGGACGGGTTCGGAGACGTACCGCCCGCTGACAACAGCGATCTTTTTTCCTGAAAACTGAAACTCTGAAAGCGCAGACATGAGCAATTTCGCATCTTCCCAACCCGTCATCCTCAAGGGCCTGCGGGCGGCATGGCTCGACATCTTCAAGCCCGGCGAGGGCATGAACGGCGGCGCGCCGAAGTTCAAGTTCACCGGCCTGATGGAACCCGAAAGCGAAGCGCTGAAGATCGGCAAGGCAGCAATGCTGGAAGCCGCCACCAAGCTCTGGGGTCCCGCGAACGCCGCCAACATGATCCGCTCCATGGCTGCCAACAGCCGTGCGATCCGTGACGGCAACGACAAGATGAGCGACGACGGCACCGTGCGCCCCGAGTACGAGAACATGTTCTTCATCTCGGCCAGCAACAAGGCTGACAAGAAGCCCCAGGTGGTCACGCAGAAGAAGCACAACGGCAAGTTCGTGCAGATCACAGAAGCCGGTCGCGGCCTGGTGGATGGCATGGACGTGACCGACCAGCTCGGCTACGAGGTCAAGGTGCCATATCGTGGCTGCTACGTGAACGCCAAGGTGGAATTTGTGGCCGGCAAGTCCTTCAAGGGCAGCGACGGTCAGATCATCCCCAACCAGGTGTTCGCCCGCATCATCGCCATCCAGTTCGTGAAGGACGGCGAGGCATTCGGTAGCGGCCCGACCAGCGCTGAAGGCTTCGGCGAAGAAGAAGTCGAGACCGCCGGTCAAGGCGCCAGCGACCTGTTCTAAACCCACGGGGCTTCGGCCCCGTTTTCTGAAAGACTGAAATGACCCTGAAAATCAAAATCGAAGTGCCTACCGACGGTGGGCCGTACGAAGCCCAAGTCGCCGAGAGCAATGGCAACCCCGCTCACGTGCTTGCACCCGGCGAGGCCGTCGAACTGTACGTGCACAGCGGCAATACCATCACCGTGACCGAGCTGCCCGCGGGCACCAAGGCCGCGATGAGCGCGCAAGAGCCGAAGTAAACCCTTCGCAGAGGGGCGCTTGCCGCCCTTCTCCAAAGGGATACACAACGGGGCCTCCGCCTCCTTTCGCTGGGCTGACCACCCGGTAACTCGCCCCTTATGGCTAACACCAGGTGCCCGTGGACGTTTTACACCTAGTGCATGCGCAAACCGCTGGAGGCCGGCAACGACACAAGCGGGAATTTGGGGAACGGTCATTGAACTTTGAAATTTAGAAAGAACTGAATGCAGCGACTGTGGCTTGATAGGGAGACGTGGTGCGAGATCGACCTGAAAGAAGTCGGCACCTACCGCTACGCGGAAACCGCCGAGGACCTGCTGGTCTCCTACGCGATTGACGACGGCCCGGTCAAGGTCTGGGACTGCACCTGCGAGCCGCTGCCCGACGATCTGCGCCATGCGATGGCCGAAGCCCCCGAAGTCATCGCGCACAACGCTGCGTTCGATAAGGCCATCCACAACGGCCCACGGCAGGCCCACCTCCCCCGCATCGAGTTGACCCGCTGGCGCTGCAGCATGGCTCAGGCGCTGTCCCACGCGCTGCCCGCCAGCCTCGGTGACCTGTGCACGGTGCTCAAGGTGCCCGAGGACCAGGCCAAGAACAAGGAGGGCAAGAAGCTCATCCAGTTGTTCACCCGCCCCCAGCCAGCCAACCGCAAGGTGCAGCGCGCCACGCGGCTCACACACCCCGCCGAGTGGGAGCGCTTCAAGGTCTACGCGGCCGACGACATCACCGCCATGCGCGAGTGCGTGCGCCGCACGCCCACCTGGAATTGGGACGCCTCGGCCATTGCAGAGTGGCACTGCGACCAACGGATCAACGAGCGTGGGTTCCAGGTGGACCAGGAGTTGACACGCGCCGGTGCACGGGCGGCCATCGTAGAGAAGGAGCGCATCGGCGTGCGGTTCCGCGAGCTGACGCGCGGCGTGGTGGACCGGCCGAGCCAGCGCGACCAATTCAAGGCATTCGTGCTCAATGAGTTCGGTGTGGAATTGGAGGACACGACCAAGGACACCTTCACCCAGATGCTGAAGGCGCGCGAAAAGATCGACCCACGTCTTGCCGAGCTGATGGAGCTGTCCATGGCGTCGAACAAGACCAGCACGGCCAAGTACGCCGCACTGGACCCCGCCGTGGCGGCCGACGGACGCTTCCGTGGGGGCCTGCAGTTCGCAGGGGCCAGCCGCACCCGCCGCTGGGCTGGTCGTATGTTCCAACCCCAGAATCTGCCCAGCCGTGGCCTCCCCAAGCCCACCGCAGTCGAGCAGTACATCGAGTGCCTGAAGGCCGGGGCACACGACCTGATGTTCGACAACCTCATGTTGTTCGGTGCGGCGGCCCTGCGCGGTTGCGTGATCGCCCCTCCCGGCAAGAAGCTGGTGGTGGCGGACTTGTCCAACATCGAGGGCCGCATGCTCGCGTGGGTGGCCGGGGAAGAATGGAAGCTGCAGGCGTTCCGGGAGTACGACGCTGGCCGTGGGCCCGATTTATATAAGGTTACCGCCTCCATCATCACCGGCGTGCCGGCCATGGAGGTGCCCAAGTACATCCGCGACTCGCTAGGGAAAGTTTCAGACCTCGCCAGCGGGTACATGGGCGGTGTGTCTGGCTACCAGAAGTTCGCGGCGGCCTACAACGTCCGCATGGCCGACTACTGGGGCACTCTGCAGGAACAGGTGTCCCCCGCGCTGATCGCCAAAGCTCACGAAAACCTGAACAAGTGGGGCCGCCCGCAATTGGAGTCGCTGGAGATCAGCGAAACCGAATGGCTCGCCAGCGAGGCGTGCAAACTCGCCTGGCGCGCTCGCCACCCTGCCACCAAAGCCTTCTGGTACGACCTGCAGAACGCGGCCAAGAGCGCCCTCCGGAACTGGGGCGTGGTGTTTCCTGTTGGCAAGTACATCAAGGTGCGCTGCGTGTCCCACAAGGGTCAGCGCTGGATGGTCGTGCGGCTGCCCAGCGGGCGGCTTATCACCTACTTCCACCCGCACCTGTTGGACGACGGAACCATCGCCTACTTCGGCGAGGCAGCCGAGGAAGGCAAGACCACGCGGCAGTGGGTGAAGGTGTTCACACATGGAGGCAAGATGACCGGCAACGTCTGCCAAACCACCTCGCGCGACATCCTGGCGCCAGCGCTGCAAGTGGCCGAGGACAAGGGATACCTGCCCGTCCTCAGCGTGCACGACGAAGGCTTGACCGAAGTGCCCGACACCCCTGAATACGACGCAGACGGCCTCGTGGCGATCCTGTCCACGAACCCCGACTGGGCCCCGGGCCTGCCGCTCTCGGCCGCCGGGTTTGAAACCACTCGCTACTACAAGGGCTGATATGACCACCCAATTTTTCGATCTCATGATTGATACAGAGACTGCGGGCCTCCCGCCCACCGGAGCGCTGATGTCCATCGGCGCAGTGTTCTTCGATATGAAGACGCAGACCCTGGGCCCCACGTTCCTGCGCACCGTGCACCTGGCGACCAGCGTGCGCGATGGTGGCACCATCGACCCGTCCGCGTTCCTGTGGTGGCTGGGGCAGAGCGATGAGGCTCGCCACGGCGTGCGCTTCAACGGGCAGGACATCCGCAAGGTGCTGCAGGACTTCAGCGACTGGATCAAAGAGACCTGCCGCCACGAGGACGTGCGCCCATGGGGCAACTCGAATGCGTTCGATCTGACCATCGTCGGCGGGGCCTACAAGCGCGCCGACATCAAGACGCCTTGGTACTGGACAAATGAAAGAGATTTTCGGACCGTGCGCAACATGTACTCGGCCATCGAGTACAACCCCGCCGACAAGGGCACCGGCGCGCACAACGCGCTGGCCGACGCGCAGTTCCAGGTCGAGCACCTGTTCAAAATCGCCAACCGCAACAAGAAAGCCCCTGCATGACCCGCGAGTCCACCATCGAGCGCGCCGACAAAGAGGCCACCACCGCCCTCGGCGGCCTGAGCCTCAAGTTCGTGTCGCCCGGCCGCGCCAACGTGCCCGACCGCATCAAGCTGTTCCCGGTGCCACCGGAGCACCAGGAGATCGTCGCCCGCTACTTCCGCTTTGCGGAGTACAAGGCGCCCAACAAGAAGCCCCGGCCCGGCCAAGTGCGCGAGCACGACCGCCTGCGTGCCATGGGCTTCGCCGTAGACGTGATCGACCAAGCACCATGAGAAACGAAACCATCAACAAAGCGCTGGCCCACCTGCCCGCCACCCGCGCCGAACTGGCCGAGCGGCTGGGGGTCAAAGAGGCGCAGGCCCGCTCCATCGCCAAGAACCTCATCGACAACCGCTACGCCGAGGAATGGGGTCAGGCGCCCACGGACAAGGGTGTGTGGACTGCCGTGCTGCACGCAACAGGAAAGGTGCCGGTATGAAGAACACCCACGGCGGTACGCGCCCTGGTAGCGGCCCCAAGACGAAACCCATCAACCTCGCCCGCGTGGCCGCCCTGCGCAAGCAGGGGCTCACCCAGGCGGAGATCGTCATCAGCATGGGCAGCACTCGCTGGGTGGTGGCGCAGGCGGTGAAGAAGATCAACTCTGAAAGCAAGCAATGAAGCAAGTGAAAGTGGGAGCCCTGACCTACGCGCAGTTGATCCTGCACATGCTGGAGGGCGTTCACGACTGCCGCACCCTGGCCGAGTTGACGGGCCTACACTACGTCACCGTCCTGCAGTACACCCGCGAACTCCACGCCGCCAAGGCCGCGCACATCTGCGCATGGGACAAAGACGGACGCGGCCGGGACTCCATCAAGATTTACAAGATCGGCCCAGGGCGCGACGCCAAGCGGCAACGTAAGACGGACGCCGAACGGGCGCGAACCTACCGCAGCAAGGCCCAGCATCTGGACATGGTGCAGCGCCTGGCGGGCAGCACTGTTTCCTCAACCAACTGAAAGACCGAAATGACAATTCCCCGCATCAAACAGTGGTTCCAACTTGCCGTACCGGAGCCCACCGACAAAAACCGCGCCGTACAGCTCGGTTGCCACGCGGAAGAGTTCGCCGAGATGCTGACGGCATTGGGCTTCCAAAACACCTCGGCGAACGTCGAACTGTGGGCCAATTACATGAAGAGCGAGTTCCCGGGCGTGATGCAACCAGACCGCACCGAACTGCTTGACGCCATCTGCGACCAGATCGTCACCGCCGTCGGCGTGGCCCACATGTTCGGGCTGGACATCGAGGGCGCGCTGGCCGAGGTCACACGGAGCAACTATTCGAAATTCGTTGACGGCAAGCCGGTGTTCGATGCCAACGGCAAGATTGCCAAGCCACAGTCGTACATCAAGCCTGACCTCACGCCTTTCCTGTGACCCGCTACGCCCCTCGGGTTTATCAGCCCGCCATCACCAATCATATCCTGAACCACCCCCGCTGCTTCGTGGCGGCGTCCATGGGAACCGGCAAAGGGCCGGCCACCCTGGAGGCCCTGTCCATGCTGTTGCTGCTCGGTGAGGTCAAGCGCGTGCTCGTGCTCGGCCCCAAGCGCGTGGCCGTCAGCACGTGGCCCGGTGAGATCGAGAAGTTCAAAGCCAGCTTCGGGCACATGAAGATCGCCGTGGCCGTCGGCGATGCCGATACGCGCCGCGCCGCCATTGGCTCCGACGCGGTGATCGTTACGGCAAATTACGACGTGCTGGAATGGCTGGTGGAGTACCACGGCGCCAACTGGTCGTTCGATTGCATCGTCTGTGACGAAAGCACGAAACTCAAGAGCCTGCGCGTCAGCATCCAGACGAGCAAGTCCGGCAAGAAGTTTCTCACCGGCCAAGGGGGCAAGCGCGCCAAAGCCCTGGCCCGCGTCGCGTTGACCCGCGCCACTCGGTTCATCTGCCTGTCTGGCACGCCCGCTCCGAATGGCCTGGAAGATTTGTGGGCGCAGTATTTTTTCTTGGATTCCGGCCGACGCCTCGGAACCAGTTTCACTGCCTTCAGCCACCGCTGGTTCCGCGCCCGCCCGGGAAGCGACCCGCAGAAGCAACAGATTGAACCGCTACCTTTTGCGGACGAACAAATTCGCGCAGCCATCAAAGACATCACCATCGCGCTGGAGGCGCGCGACTACTTTGACTTACCCGAACTCATCGAGAACGACATCAAGGTTGAGATGCCATCGGCCGCCATGAAGCTCTATAAAAAAATGGAGCAAGAAATGTTCGTGGAGCTGGAAGGCAAGCCCATCGAAGCCTTCAGCGCGGCAGCCCTCTCGCAGAAGGTTTTACAAATCGCTTCTGGCGCGCTCTACACCGACGCTGACGGCGCATGGTCGCTGGTGCACGACGCCAAGATCGAGGCGCTGCAGAGCGTGGTCGAAGAGGCAGCAGGCATGCCAGTGCTCTGTGCGTACCACTTCAAGAGCGACCTGGCGCGCATCTTGAAGGCGTTCCCCAAGGCTGTGCACCTCGGCGCCGACCCGAAGATCATCGACCGCTGGAACGCGGGTGAGATTCAAATGCTCGTGGCCCACCCACAAAGCGCCGGCCACGGGTTGAGTCTCCAGCACGGAAGCAACATTCTGTGTTTCTTCTCCAGCAACTGGAGTCTTGAGGCCAGCGCGCAGATGGTCGAGCGCCTGGGCCCCACCCGCCAGGCGCAGAGCGGGTACAACCGCCCGGTGTACGTCCATCGGCTCATTGCGGCCGGAACGCTGGAAGAGGTTGTCGTGAAGCGCCTGCGCACAAAAGCCTCCATCCAAGACGCTCTCATGGAAGCCATGAAAATTTCCCGCTAAAACCCCTCACAACCCCCTTGCGCAGTTTTTGCGCGTTTGCTAAACTTCCTACCATCAACAACCGAAAGGCAATCATGGTCGGAGTAAATGGCATTGAGATCAAGGTGGGGCAGGTGTGGCGCTGCCGAGATGGTAAAGAGCGCAAAGTCGTCAGCAACGACGGGCACGACGATTGGCCGTGGGACCTCGAAAACGGCGACTCGGTGTCCGACACTGGCGCTGAGTTTTATGACGGAGAGAGCAACAGCGACCTGATCGAACTCGTCAAGGACGAGAACGGCTTCACGATCTGGCGCGGCGGTGAGCAGCCGGCGGAAACGCGCGGGAAGGTGGTCGAAGTTAGGATCGGCCGCTCGACCAAGCACGGTCCTGCCGACAGATATATGTGGAACCACTGCGGTAACGCAGACATCGCCGCCTACAAAGTGGCCGAGAAAGCCGCAGCCCCGCAGCCCTCCGACAGCGCCACCCTCGCCGAAGAAACCCTGAGCGCCCTCGGCTGGACGTTCGACGGCCAAGCGTGGACGGAGCAGCCGAAGGCTGAATTGCCCATCGGTATGGTGCCCAACGCGCTCGACGTGCAGGTCGGCGGCACCCACTACAAAGACTGCGCCATCCAACCCATCGAGTACATCCACGCCAACAAGCTCGGCTTCGCCGAAGGTAACGTGGTCAAGTACATCACGCGCCACCGCCAGAAGCACGGCGCCGACGACGTGCGCAAGGTCATTCACTACTGCCAGCTCCTGCTCGAACTGGAGTACGGCGCGGGCAAGACGGAAGGAGGTGTGTGATGGAACTCAACCGTGAGTGCTTACGGAAGGCGATGATGGCTTTCTATGACGCCCCGGGTAGTGCACATGACGGCGTAGCACCGGCCATCGAAGCCTACCTCGCCGAGATGTTCAAGCCCGGCCAGATTCAGATGCTCGAACCGCTCGAAGTGATCCCCCAGCGCGACTATCGCAAGGAACTTTGGATCGGCGTTCAACTGAAATTCGGCAGCTCCAAACACGCAGACGACGCCCTTGCGGACTTTGACATCCGATTCCACAAGGAGTCCACCCATGGATGACTTCACCATCGGCCTCGCAGTCGGCCTGTTCGCAGGCGTCTTCATCGGTGTGTGCATCGCCGCACTGCTGGTCGTCAACAAAGGAGAGAGCACATGACCCCACTCGAATGGATTTTTGCAATCGGCATGACGCTGCTTGCCCTCGGTGCCGGAGCAGCGTTCTTCATCCTCGTTACCGCTTTCAAGATGGTGCGCCAGCGCCTGGAGAAACACCAATGACACCAATCGAATGGTTTGGCCTCATCGGCTTCGCGCTGCTGGGCCTGGGCTTCGTCGCCCACCTCTACAAAGCCAACCTGAACAAGCTGCGCCTCGACGCGCTGCAGACCTACCAGTGGAAGGTCATGTGCATCGACGGGCAGTTCGCCGTGCTGGAGGGCACGCCTGTGCGTCAGGTCGGCGCGCAGAAGCCCACGGTTCGCGAGGCGATTGATGCGGCGATTTTGGAGCGCCAACATGCCAAGACGCAAGTTTGACGCTTCGATGCTCGCGCCGGAGTACTACACGCCGCCAGCGTGGATGACCGGATACCCGACGGTGCTACACGACGCGCATCTACTCACCTGGAAAAAGCACAAGGTCAGCGTGCAAAAGAAGGACTACTACCGGCGCAAGAAAGAGGAAATTCTTGCTCGCAACAAAGCGTGGCGCGAGGCCAACCCAGAAAAGGAACGCGAATGCGTCCGCAGATGGAGGGAGGCCAACCCCGAGCGTGTAGCGGAACTCCGGCGCGCAGACTATGAACGCCACCGCGAGCGCCGACTGGCAAACCAAGCCCAGCGCTGGCAGGACCTCAACGATGCCAGTGTTCGGGGCATCGTGGCGCACGGATACGGGTCTGTCGGTCTGACCAGCAAGGACGTGCCCGACGAAGTGCTCCCGATCTTCCGCACCCAGATGCTGATCAAACGTGAACTCAGAAAACAGAAAGTCGCACCATGAACCTCGAAGCACTCACCAATGAATTGACGGGTCTCTACAAAGACATCCGCGCAGGCAAAGTGGAGCCAGCAGTGGCCCACGAACTCAACAACACGGCGGCCAATATCCAAGGTGTCATCCGCCTGGGCCTGCTGAACGCCAAGCTGCAGAACAAGTCGCCAGACCTCGCTTTCTTCAAGGAAGCACGCAAGGCGGCTGTCAAGAAGGGGGTGAAGCGTGGATGACGCCGACCTGAGCCAAGACCGCGCCGAGCGCGAGGCCCCTTACCTGCTCGCAGCCAGCCGCAAGCCGACTGGCCCCACGGCCACCGGTCGGTGCCTGTACTGCGACGAGATCGTTGCCGACGACCAGCGGTGGTGCGACACAGCCTGCCGTGACGGGTGGGTGCGCGAGTCGCGGTTGCGGGGAGGTGTGCGATGAGCGAAGACGAAATGTTGGAGCTGGCTGCGAAGGCCATGCACAACCTGCGGAACCCGAATTTCTGTAACTACACCGTGGTGGATAAAGAAGTCGGTGTGTGCTTAGAACTGGGTTCTCGCCGGGGTGCGATCACGAGCTACTGGAACCCCCTCGTCAACGATGGCGATGCCCTGCTTCTGGCGGTGAAGTTGCGCATGTCGGTGACGGTCTTTGACAACGCGGTGGGTATCGGTATCAAGGGCGACTTTGGTTACCGTGAGTACGACATAACTCCAGACCCCCACGCCGCCACTCGCTGGGCCATAACCCACGCCGCCGCCGAAATTGGAAAGGCAATGCCATGAACGACAAACGATTCGAATCCTGGTGGACCAGCAACCCGGCGCGCGTGGCGCTGAACCCGGCAGCGAAGGAAGTGGCGCGCAAGGTGTGGAAGGCGGCCCAGCAGGACATGGCGACGGAACTGCTGGAGATCAACCCAGCGCCTGCTGGTGCGTCGTTCGACGCGCTGATCGCCTCGCTGACCACAGCACGCGGCGTTCCGCACGTCAAGGGGGCACCATGCTAAAACGCATCCCCCTGTTCTGCCAGGAGACTGGCTATTCTGAGAAGGCCTTGGCCCGCAAGATCGAAGACGGCGTGTGGGTCGAGGGCCGCGAGTACGTGCGGGCGCCGGATGGGCGCTTGCTGATCGACATGGATGGGTTCAACAGGTGGGCTCGTTCCGAACAAAACACCAAACCCCGGCGAAGAGTCGGAGAAAGCACCATGTGAACCTCGACCAACTGACCGCGCGCATCCGTACCGCCATCGAATGCACCACCAACCAGCTTCGCCCGCCCGTAATGGGCCCGGGGCTCCCCGAGTCCACCCGCACCGCGCTGCAGGTCCACCTCGACGCGCTCCTGAAAGAAGAGCTGCGAGCGCTTACTGGGCAAGCGCCGGAGGGCGATTTGGCTGGGTTCGCAGAGCAGAACGAAAAATTTGCGCAGGACATGGGTTTGCGCAAAGACCCCGAGCCGCCCATCTACGAAAACCTCTGGCTCCAAGCGACCAGCGACCTCAACGCCGCGATGGGCCTGGTACAGCAGAACCAAGAGTTCTTCGGCGCGCAGTGCGGCGACGACAAGATCAAGGTGATTGGCGAGTTCTTCGTCAAGTGGGCGGCCCTCATGATGGAGCCGAAGGCCGACACCACCCCCTGGTATCCCGACGATTCAGGCGACTGGGTGGAAGGCCACCCGCGCGAGCTGCCACCTAACACACCAATGGCGGGCTGGTTGTTCCGGTCCGAACGGGACAACAAAGCGTACACGACCCCGGAATCCGACTGGACCGCAGGCGAGTTGCGCAACCGGAACATCGTCGCCTACAAGGTGGTCAAGCCATGACCTACGAAGTCCAATTCCAAGTGGGCACCGCCGAGTACACCGCGCGCGGTCCCGACATCGACGGCGTGCTGCGGCTGATCCAGGGGGTGCAGGGTGTGGGGCGTGTGCCGGAGTGGATCGACTGGGCCGGCGGTGCGTGTCCCGTAGCTTCCGGTGTCGTCGTTGCCCTCCAGCCCCGTTCGGGTAGACAGACGCGCGGTGAGGGTCAAACTTTTGACTGGGGTCACACCGGCCGCCCTGGCGACATCGTGAGGTATCGCGTATGCGAGTGATCCTCCACGGCCCCGTAACCGCCGACCACCTGGCCGATGCCGAACTGATGGCCGGGATCACCCCGACCAGCTTCGTGACGAACGGCCTGTCCCACCCGCCGCGCGGCAGCCGCCTGCCCGTCGATGTCTACCCGATCTGCCCGATGCAGCCGGTGGAAACCCGGGAGCGGGCGCGGAACTACACACTTGTTTTCCACTCAGACGCATTGGTGTGTGCAGGGGGAAACGACCATCTTGTGTCTCTTGCGCGCAACTATAACCTACTGATTTACGAGGTTAATCCATGAAACGGATTTCACTGGCGCGGTTGAGACAGGTGTTGCACTACGACCCGGATAATGGCGTGTTCACGTGGCACCCCCGTGGCCTCGAAGATTTCGACGGCGATGAAAGACGATGGCGCAGTTGGAACACGCAGCATGCCGGTCGCCCTGCAGGGTGCTCAACACTGCGCTACACCAACATCCGCATCGACGGCAAAACATACTGGAGTCATCGTGTCGCATGGTTCTACACACATGGTCACTGGCCCAACGGGATTATCGACCACCGGAACGGCGACAAATATGACAACCGATTGGACAACCTTCGTGTCGTTTGCCCGATGGGCAACGCTGAAAATCGCAGGGCGCTCATGCGCGGGAAGAAGGAAGACTTACCGATAGGTGTGTTCAAGATGCCTCGTCCGGGTTTGCCCAACCCCTACATGGCGCGCATCGCAGCCAGAGGCGCCCGAAAGTATCTGGGGTGCTTCCCAACACCTGAAGCCGCATCGGCCGCCTACCTCGCGGCAAAACGAGAACTGCACGAAAGCAACACGCTATGACCGAAACAGCAGAACAACCGGCCCACAAGCTCAACGCCGACCAGACCGTGGCCGTCGCCACCGACGTGTTCTGGAACGAGGACATGACCACGTGCCCTCGCGGCGCCAAGGTCCAACTGCTCGGCGCGGGCGGCGTGGCGGTATACGGCGACTACCACGGTGATCCGTTCTGGCAGGCGTGGTGCCCGCTGCCGAAGCGTCGGAGGAAGGTATGAACTCGCATCAACGTCGTGTGGCTTTTCGCAAGCAGTACCCACACCCTGTGGTTGAGATTCGCGGTGACAAGGTGTTCGTCCTCGCCTAGAGATCGTTCTGGAGAAGGGCACTGCGCCACCCCAAACTTCGTGCACTATACGCAGAGTGGGTGGCGCAGGGACGACCTGAACCTGATCACTTCAGGCAAACACCCCTGACGTAATCCTGCAGCCCCGCTATTTGCTGGCGGGCAGTTTCAATCCCGGCTCGGAGACTGAAATAATCCCGTTCAGCGGCGTCAGTAAGTCGGGGGCCGCCTGCATCAACCACGCTGGTGGCGCCGGGGGCTTGGGGCACACCAGTTCCGGTTGGGGCGGGGCACTTGGCATTGATCCGCAGCCCGACACGGCCAGCGCGCACATCAGACTGCAGAGTTTCCAGCTTGCGCTTTTCATGGTTCAGTTCCTTCGTGTGTTTCTCGTCCAGAGCGGCCACGGCCGCCTTGCGCGCATCGTCCTCGGCGACCACCGCCTGGTACGCCTTCAGTGTCTTGTCGGCCAACACGCGCAGCACCTCGGCGTTGTCGGCCTTCGTCTTCTGATGCGCCGACTTCTCGCCGGCCACCCTCACCTGCTGCCCGGCCAGCGCCAGCAGGAGCACCACGATCAGCGCCTCGCGCCAGAATTTGAGCAGCCCGATCATGTCAGTGCTTTCAGCGCAGTCTCGTACTGCGCCTTGCGCTCGGCCAGGTGCATGAGCGCTGGCCCGTTCACCCGCCGCGTCACCTCGGTCATGTCGCCCTTGTCGGCCGGGTCGTTGCACTTGGCGTCGTGCCAGTACCAGGCTGCCGTCAGCGCGGCGTGCTTTGGCGTGGTGACCAGCGCGGGGTTGCCCACGTAGTCGTACCCCAGCGACTCGCCGGCGCGTTCGTAGTTTTTGCGCCAAGTTAGCTGCACCAAACCTCTGCCATGCATGCCTTTGTAGAGCAGTTCGCTCAGGCCCTTGGGGTTGCGTGCGTATGGCTCGGCGTCAGCCATGCTCTTGAACGCGCGGGGGTAGATGCGCGCCAACCGTGAGGCGTCCTTGTAGTACAGGCCCTCTTCCACCGCCGACAGGTGCGCCGACTCCACCGCCACGGTGGCGAGGAACGCCGCCTGGCGCTGCAGAGAGCAGATGTCGAATCGACCCATGGCATCCAGCAGGGGCTGGTGGTAGGTCTGCGCGTTTCCGTACGGCGCGCTGGTGGCCGCCGCGAGTTGTTCAACCGTGAAGGTCATGGTCATACCTCGATAATCTCAATGGTCAGGTCCGGCGCGGGGCCTTCGATTGCGCCGTTGCGGAAGAACACGCGGTCACCCACGGTGGCCTCCCCGCGTGCAGTAGCCATACCACCCTGCTCCTGGATGGTGGCAACGCCGTCGGCATAGGCGATCACCTCACCCACGCGCAACGGGTAGGTGGGGATCAGCTTCTGGAACCGGCTAAACAGGTTCGACATGTGTTTCCACCCCCAAGGTTTGCCAGATAGACGGCAGCCCAACTTCGACCTGCACGCTGCGCGTGAGACCGATGCGCTCGATGCCCCCATCCAAGTAGCGCACGAAGCTGCCCGGGGCGATGATCCCGGTCTCAGCGAGCACCGGCAGGCGCAGGCCCACTGTGGCGATGCGGCCTGTGTCGGACAGCACGGCGATACCCCGCTGGCGCGCGGCCACCGCCTCGGTGATCAGCGGGTCGATGATGGTGGGCGCCAGGTAGTCGCCAGCGGTGCCTTCTCGCGTCACGCGGCCGTTGACCCCAACCTGCTGGCCCATGACGTACACCCGGTTGTAGCGGGCCTTGTCGCGCCACTCGATGCTCTCGCGGCTCATCACCGCCGATGGCAGCTCGAAGTCGGGTGTGACGCCCGCCCAGTCCCACGGCGCCACGGGGTAGCGCGACAGGACCCGCAGCACCTCGTCGGTGTTGTGGGGCTGCAGGTACGCCGAGATCGACCCGGCCACCTGGTTCAGCGCGGTGATGTAGCTGCCCTGGTGGCTGAACACGCCCGCAGGCACGTTCCAGTCGTCCGGGTTCCACTCCACGTCCCAGCCCAGCGGCACGCCGTTGTCGGTCAGGATGTCGTTCATGAGCTGTTCAGCCGTGCGGCCAAACTCGTTGCCGAAGCTCATGATCGGCGCGTACGGGGCGTCGAGCACCGCCGCGCGGCCACGGCCACCTATGCGCAGGTCGCTCCGGCCGAACGTGCGCTCGCGGGAGATAGACTCCACGATGAAGCGGTAGGGCGTGCCGTTGATCGTCGCCTGCACGTCCACGGGCACGCCGTCCTCGGGCTCAATGTCGGCCAGCGCGTAGCCTGGTACGGAGGCGCTGAAGCTCCACGTCCACGAGTCCACGTCCAGCGACATGGACATGGACAGCGTGGGGATCGGCACCGCACCCTCAACTCGAATCAGAACTGCACTGTTGATCACCAGGTAGACCTCTTTGATCGGGACAACGACCGTGCCGCCCGGTGTTGGCCCACCGTGCCGCTCGCAAATGAAAACGAGGTGCGCGGCATCGACGTGCGCCTCGGAGAACACCAGGTGTACCGGCAACGAAGGCAGGTAGCACGGGTCCGGTCCGGGCACGGGTGGCCGAACCCAGATACCCGCCGGTGGTGGCATGGCCTCTTGGTATCGGCCGGCGAGCAGTGCACCGAACGGCAGCGCATCTTGGTAGCCTTCCAGAATTGAATTCCAGTATCCGACGGCTTCCTGAAAACGCCCTGCGGTTGAATTTCGCCGGTCGTTTAGGGTGTCCTGAAACTTGGTCGTGCGCGCACTTTGTATGCCCAGCGCTTCTTGGAATCGAGCCCAGGCGTCGTTGCGCAGTCGAATTTGGTCCTGAAATTCGGAACCCAGTGTCGTCTGCAGGGGCGCCGCCTCCTGGTAATGCGACGTGCTGTCGCTGCGCAGGCGCTCTTGGTCCTGCCATCGCAGGTCGGTGGGCGACTCAACGGGGTCTGCGTCTTGCCAACGGCTCTGCCAGTGGGGAACGAGAGGCGTGCTGTCTTGCCACACACCGCGCATCGGCTCCTGGGACGCAGCGGCCCCTTGGTAGACAGAGCGCACTTCGCCCACGTCGGGGCGCTCGGCCCCGCTCACGTATTCAAACGCAACCGCGCCTGTCAGGTCGAAAACGTCATCCGCTACCAGGTCGAAGACCCCCTCGACGTAAACGGCAACGCTCGGGATGTCGGCTGTCGGCTCATCACCGAACACCAGGTGTACCGGCAGCCCAGTGGTTGGGGCGGCCGAGAAGATCAGGCTCGTGCTCATGAGAGCGCCGTTGCGCCCAGTATCGCCCGGCCTCCTGCGTAGAGATTCACGCCGTCAGCGCCGTCCAGTTTGAACGGCCCGTCGCCCGCCATGTCGGTCACGTCGCCATCGGCGATGGGGTCACCTTCACTGGTTGCCAGCCGGCCCCACACCGCTGCCCCGTTGACTGCGATCAGGTCGCCGATCACAGACTCCTGCGTGAGCAGAATCCCTGTCAGTTCGACCGTGCCGCACGGCTTCGTGAGCACCAAGGTTGCCAGGGCGGCGCCCCCCGGAACGTCACCAGAGGTGGCCGGGCGCGTCGTGCCGTAGATTTCCAGTTGCGCGGGACCAGAGCCTGCGTCGGCCAGGTCGATCAGAGCCTGCAGCACAGCAGGTCGAGCTGACACGAGCGCAGCCGCGCGCGCAGCAGCCGAGAGTGCCAGCGTGGTCATCCTGGGTAGCCCTCGGGCTCGATGCGGTCGGCGATGACGGCGCGGAAATCGGCGCTCGGGTAGATGGCGATTACGCTGTACGTGTAGTTTTCGTCCACACCCTCGAACGCGCCTTCCCCCGTGGTCGGGTCCGACCACTCTTCGCGGATCACCTTGCCGTCAATGTCACGCACCAGGCGCACCTTGGCAAACTGCGGGGTGTACGTCTTCGGCGTGGTGGCGGGCAGAATCTCTCGCTTCACGTCGTAGGGTACGCGGCCGATGCCGCTGGGTGTCTGAAAGTCAAACGCGCTGTAGATCACCCCACCGTCCGTGGGCTGCACAGCTTGCAGCATGACCCCCGTCTTGGCGGCAGAGGCGAATGCCTTCACACCAAACCCCATCAGTGTGGTGTACTCTGGGCTAGGACCCGTTCCTGTTACGGCATCTCCCCCCTGCAAGACCAGAGCGGTGGGGAATCGAGAGGCTGTGGTGCGCGCGCCCAGCTCAATGCCTGTAACCTGTACGGCCGTTGGAAACGTCCATGTCAGCACCACCGCATCACCTCCGGTGCTCCAGTAGCAGCCTGTGGCCGTGTTGTTGTCAGACAGGTTGGTCAGCGGACCCGTGGGGGCCGCACTCGCCGTCAGCGTGGCCGCCGCATCGACGCGCGTGGCGCCGTCGAACAGGTGAAACTCAGACAGCTCAAGCGTGGACAGCGTGGGGGCCGTCATCAGCTTGGCACGCCAATATTTGTGTGCGGCCACGGCGTTACCTCCAGGGGCCGGTCACATCAACCGCGAGGGAGTTGAAACCCGACGCACTGGTCATGTTGTTCGGCGCGAGCATGTTCACGCGAGCACGACCATCTGTGTCGTAGAAGATTTGATGCTCGGAGAGTACAGTTTCGGCGCCGAAGTGCAGTGACAACCTGCCCCCCGGTATGTCCGCACGAATGCCTGTTTGCGATTGCGAGTCCCGCACCATGATCGGCGTGAACGGGACACGTCCATTCACGGTGTTGGGCAAGAAACTAAGGTTGTACGCGGTGTACGGCGAGACTTCTGGTTGTATCGCGGTCCCCGTCCCGTCTACCTTGCGAGGTATCGCGCGCGTTGCTACGTCCGAAGACAGGATGTACTGACCACCGTAGCTTTCCCACACCGAACCTGGCGCGCCGGTCAGCATGGTTGCGTAGGCGTCCCCGGACCGACTATGCGGCACGAGGTCGCCAAAAAAGTAAGCCGCACCACCGTTGGCTGTTGGCCCTCCGGTCGTCACATACGCCGCAGCGTTGAAGTAGAAGGCACGGCTGTCGGCCGCAATCGCCCACGCCACGTCCGCGGAACCAGCCGTGTGAGACTTACCCCAATAGAAACCGCCACTGAGCTGCGCGCTCGTAGGAAAAAGACCTGTGCCGGTAGACACCGCAGTCATATTCTCGTACCCGACCACCCGCGCCGCCGTCGTGCCGGTGTCGTTGACGCGCAGAAACTGCCCGTGGGCCTGCGGGTCGGCCGACTTGTAGACTGCCAAGTTGGTGCCGGTGTAAACCTTCGTCCAGCCAGCCGCAGCCATCTTCACCGTGATTGTGCCGGTGGCTGTGCCGTCAGCTTCAGCAGTTGCCCACCGGATGACGTTCGGTGCCACCGCGGTCACCTTCTGTTCGCCATTCAACCCAGCAGGTGTCGCCCCTGCGACCAGCACCACCGACTCGACGGCGGCTGCGTGATCGGCTGGAAATGTGGCCGTGGCTACACCACCCGTGATGATCACCGACGAGGCGGTCTGACTGCCCCAACCGTTTACCAAACAGGCGTCCAGCAAAGAGATCAGACTGCCAACTTGGCCGCGCAACGCTGGTGCACCCGGCATGGTGCTGCGGAAGAGTTTGACGGACGTGTCAACCGGAGAGGTCATCGGAAATCCTTACGGGCGATCCACGCCACCGCGTGTGATCAGAGAGAACGAATAGTCCAGGCCGGCTTCTGGGCCCTGCTGCACCGTGCGCGCCACCCACACGGGGAACTGCGCACCGACAGTGTTCATGCGTACGATATTTCCCACCGACCAGCCGGAACCCCAACCGGTTTCCAGAATGGTGAAGTACGGCGTACCAGTGGCCGGATTGTTCGGCGAGCAGTCAGCATTGATGGTCCCGGTCCCGATCACACCGACATGTTCGCCAATGATCTGGAATGCCGTGGTGCTGGTGAAACGGAAAGCCCATCGCTCCGTCACGGCACCAAGGTTGTTCACCTCTACGGGGGCCAGCGTGTTGTTGTAGGTCCCCGTGGCAGGAGAGCCGTCCACCACATCCGACCATGTGGTGCCATCCCAGGAGCCTTGGTCGAACATCAAGGACATGCGGCTACGCAGGTCTCCCGCGATCAGGGCGCCCGAGACGTAGCTACCTGGCACCGGAAAGTCGTGTGTGAGCTGACGTGTTAAGCCAATCTGGCCTGTGATCTGCACATCGCTGACCTGGGCCAAGTCCTCGATGCGGTGCTCGATGGTGATGGGTTGGCTCCAACCGGTGGTGTCCACAATCGTCACCGTTCCTGCTTCCAGGTTGGCCGTGTAGCCAGTGTTGATCGTGTCACCGTCATCGCCGATCACCCGAACGCGAGACAGGCGCGTGCGGGCCAGGTCGATGGTTTGCCCGTTCGACACAGTGGCCGGACTGGTTACCGCCGTATGGCCGACCACGGCGAAGCCACCGGGGCGGAAAATGGGAACGCGACCATCTTGTGGCAGCCGCACGGGGTCCAGGCCCAACACGTCGGCGTCCAGCGGGAGGTAGAAGTAAGCCACGCTGTTGTAGCGCAGTGTGGTTGGGTCCACAGGCCATGGGCGCCAGATTTTCAGCGCCTCAACTGCGCCCACGTCGTCCGCGTCGTACCACCACTCCAGCTTCTGCTCGACGGTCAGCGAGGTGTCGAGAACGTAGTCGCCGAACTGCAACTCGACCACGCCCGTCTCGAAGTCCACCTTGCCGCGCAGGTGTGTCCCCGCGATCACGCCGTCGATGCCCGCGCTGGCGGTGATCGCGTTACCCTCCGTGTCCGACAGGTTCATCACGAACCCGGCGGGCTTCAGGGGGGCGATCTGGGTGCGCATGAAAATGCTGGCAGTCGTCCACTTCTGACGCACAGTCCAGAGGCTTGTGATGGTCAGGTCTTCGGCGTCGTAGAGGGGGTCCACCACGTAGTCTGTGATCTCGGCGATGCCGCCCGCGTAGTTGACTCGGCCTGCGAAAAAACCGGTGCCCGGGGTCGTGCGATCCCGAATCAGGTCGCCGTCGTAGTCCGCATAGGTGTGACCCATCCAGGTGAACTGCACGCTGTTTGGCACCACGTAGTCGCTGGTGTATGGGCACAGGTCAATCGTGATGGTCGGGGGCTTGAAGCTGTACTCCGTAGTGACCGTGCTGGCGAAGTCTGTCGCGTACGTCACCGTCAGCGTCGAAGCGGCCAACAGCTCTTCACCCACGGATGTGTCGCCGTACTCCCCGCCTTTCTGCGCGCTGTCACCTCCGGTGGAAGGCTCCAGATAGCTCTCGAAGGATTCGGCATCTTCGTGATCGCTTTTGTATCCTTCCGTCGTCAGGTCAAGCTCGACCAGGCGCACATTCAGCGCGCCCGTGCCGTAGTTGACCGTGCCGAAATCACCGAGGCCACCCGTGCCGTCGTCAGTGAGTTCGTTGACCAAGGTTTCCTGTGTCTTCTCGGTCTTGTAGGTTGTCTTCGTGTGCGAAGAGCCTGCTGTGACCTTGCGCGATGCGCGGCGGCGCTGGGGTTCGAGGTATGCGTATCCGGTTGCCATGTGTTATGCCCCTGCGAGGAAATAGGTCTTGAGCACGCCGTCACGGCTCATCAGCGATTTTTGGCCTGCCGTCAGGTCACCGGAAGACCACACGGCTCCGCCAGATGCCGGAGGGTCGTACACGTTCCCAAAGCCTGCAAGGCTGCTTGGAATCACGTTGACGTACACAGTAGCGCCGTTGTCGTCTCGAATGCCGCCCGGATAGACGCCACCAACGGCCACCGCGCCGGTCGTAGCGCTGCCGCTCACCAATGGATCGCGCACCACGTCTGCCGGGGCTTTGATCGTGAGGGGAACGCTGGGGTTTGGCACAGGCCAAGAACCGGCGTTGTAGTTGTAGAGAACAACCGACTGGCCCACCGTGATGGACGACGGATTTTCCACGAAAACGTGGTGCGTGCTGTTCACCAGCCAGCCGGAGACTGTTGGTACAGAGAAGGACCCTTGACCCCCTGACACGGTGAACGTGCCGGAGGTTGCGCCAAGGCCGCCACCTTTAAGGGTGATGGTCGTCCAGGAGTACGTGCCGTCCGCGCCGGGGCCTGCGTCAAAGGTTAAGTTGAACGCCGTTCCGCTCAAGACCTGCGGGTTGCCGCATTCCAGCCAGGCGTAGGATGTGGACGAACCGCCCCCGCCGCCCCCACCCCCGCCGGTACTGCCCCCACCGCCAGAGCGCGGCGGGTCTACGATCACGGCGCCGTTGTACTCGATCTCCGTGCTGCTTTCACTCACCAGATCGCTGGTCCCGCTGCTGTTGCTGACGTTGCGCACCGTGATCCAACGGGCGGTGATGGTCCCAGCCAGGGGCGGTTCGCTCAAGGTGATGGTCACAAAACCGCCGGCGTCGGGGCTAAGGCCGGCGAAACTCTCGCTGCGGGCCGACGTGTAGGCGTATTCGGTGTTGAACTCGCCGCCTGGGTCGATCATCGCCAAAGGTTTGAGGGAGATGAACCCGCTGTTGTACGTGATGCTGCCTGTAGCGTCTCCGGTGAAACCGCCTGTGCCGTTGTCGGTTGCGGTCTTCAACACACCCCCAGACTCCCAGGTCACGACGACGGACCCTGGTTCCAAGGGGGAGTGCGGTACGGTCCACGACAATTCGGGCATCCGAAAACCGATGGCGGCAGATCGGTTGGTGTACGCAGACTTCTCACCCCACGAGTAGATGATGGATGAGCCAACGTCTGGCATCGAGGGGAACGTTACGGCGATGGAGCCGTTGTCGTAGTTGACGGTGCCAACCCCCGTGCCCGTCAGGTTGCCGAGACCGTCGTCCTGGATGGTGTACCAACTACCGAGCGCCCGGAAGGAAACCACCAAGGAGTTCGCAGCCGGGAACGGCCGCAGGATGTCAACGAAATTGAAGCCGCGGTTTTCCTGCCCGATCTTGATGCGCTTGCTGTGCGGCGCGGCGCCAACGGTAACAAGCCGTGGCGTCTCGGCCAAGACCAAGGATCGCTGTGCGGAAGGCCGCTGGTCGAGCGCACTGACTTCCGTCCGCGCGTTGGGAACCAGTTGGGTGTAGACGCTCTCCACCTGCACCGTTGCGTCGCCGATAGCCCCCGCCGATTCCAGGGCAACGACACCGTGGTACGACCCGGCATCCGCGACGGTGGTGTCACGGACCTTAGTCTTGCCGTCGGCCACGGCGAAAAGCCGGGATGGGGGTGAGCCAGGGAAGTTGACGCGCAAGGCATCGCTGATGTCACAGGTGACAACTTCCGCTTCAAAGTCCACCAAACCGCCGCCAACCAGTTCGGTGTAGGTGCCGATGGTGCTTTCCACCCGCGTCGTGCGCACGTACTGCACGATCTCGTCGGGGGTGTCTTCGTCGGCCACCAGTACCAGGGTGCGGCCCACAGCGGGGAGCGGGGACCCGGGGCGTTGGAACAACTGGATCGCCCGCTGACCAGCGACGTGGTTCTCCAGCAAGAAGCCCGGAAGTGCGGGGCCTTTCACCAGATAGGCTTCGATGAAATCCGCAGCGTTGGTGCGCGTGTCAAAGGTCTCGCCGGTAGAGAAGACCGTGATGCTCACGTTCGGATCATTAGGGGGCTCGGCCACAATGAAATTGGTGCCCAGCAGCGTGTCACGGTCGCCCGTCTGGACGTGCACATGCACTTTGCGCAGGTTCACCCGACCGCCCGCGCGGTCCAGCTCGCTGATGTCCGGGAAGATGTTGTTGCTCTCACCGTCCTGGATGATCGTCGCCGTGGGGGCACCGCCGCCTTCGCTCACGTCATCCATCACCGCCGACGCTACCAGGCGGACATCGCCTTTCAAGATTGCCACTTGTTAAATCTCCATGAGACGGATGGTGCAGAGGTAAAAGTCGGCAGGCAGTTCGTGCCCATCGCGGTACTGGATCACAGGACGGGCCTCAAAACCGCCGTCCTGGTGACGGAAGATGACCTCCCGAGCCTCGCCGCGAAGTGTAAGAGTCATGGTTTTGCCGGGTACTGCGGCCCAATTTCGCAACGCCGTCACGTCGGCGCGCGTCATCCACGCGCTGCTGTCGCTCTCCGGCTCCAGCGTGATGGGTCGCCCCTTGACCCTCGCCGCCGCCTGGACGATGTACGCGCCCGTGATCGTGCGGTCGGCAGTCTGCTCGACCGGGTTCCAGTTGTTCTCGTCGGACCAGAACAGGTCTGGGTTCAAGGTCAGTGTGGTCGTGCCATCGGCCAGGGTGAGGCTCATGCTGCGGTTCCTTGTGAGGTTTCAAGTGCGCGAAGCACTGCGAGAGTTTCACGTGACTGCGTGGGGTTCAGTCCGGTGATGGTTCCGAGGTTGCGGCCGCCGAGGTTGACGGTCAGGTTCCCCCCGCTGCTGACGCCACCGCTGCTTGGGCGCCCACCCGAAGGGCTGCCGCCTGGCGTCGTCGATCCCCCACCTGCGGGTGTGGTCGCCGTGCCGCCTGGTGCCGGGCCTGTGTTGAGCAGCTTCGCTTCCAACTCCTGCAGTTGCCGGCGCATGTCAGCCACCTGCTTGCTGTAGTTGGGGTCTCGAATCTGCCCACCCTGACTGGAGATGAACTTCAGCATCTCTGCCAGGCCGCGAGCCTTGATGGCGTCTGGGTTGCCGATGTTCTCTTCGCCGTAACGCCGGGCGATGTCGCGGTCTACCTGCTCTTGGGTTTCCCCGGCCATCACGCGCTCCCCTGCGGTGTTCAAGGAGTAACCTTCCTTGTCCACGTTCAGGCGCTTGCGGCGGGCTTCGGCCAGTTTTTCCTCGGCGGCGGCTTCTCGTTCCAAGATGGCGATCTGCCGCTCGCTGTAGTCGGCGCTGAGTGTGTACTGCATGAGCATCTTCGCCATGGCGTCGGCCTGGCGCTCGCTGGCCTCTGTGACGTTGCCTCGCGCGGATGCCTCACTGCCGAGGTCGTTGGTGGCCTGCTGCCGCAGGCGGTTCTCTTCTTCTTTCAACCGGATGAGTTTGTCCGCGCCATCCAGTTCGGTAAGGGTTGCCTTCTGCAACTTGATCTTTAGGTCCAACTCCCGCACCAACAGTTTGTAGTTGGCGTCACTGGCTTGGAGCTTCAACTTCTCGTTTTCGAGAAGTTTGATCTGGAGTTGTGCCTGTACCCGGTCGATCTCGATTTTGATCTTGGCGACCTCGATCTGCTTCGCCATGGCCTCGCGCTCCAACTGCATCGCCTTGGTGTTATCCCCACGAAGGCGAGCGATGTTGGCACTTGCCTGTGCAATCTGAATGTCCACGGAAAGTGAAGCCTGTTTGGTCTTCAGCGTGGCGACTTCTTCTGCCGCTTGCAGGCGCAGGTTCCGTGCCAAGTCATTCACGGTGTCTTTGTACTTGGCCGTTATCTCGGCCAGTTTCTGGCGCACAGCCGCGACTTCCTCGTCAGTCTTTTTCCCGTTGATGTTGAGCTTTTCGTACTCTTGCAAGACGAGGATGAGCCGATCCATTTCGGCGCGGTACTCGGCCATCTTGGCCGACTGGTCGCCGTATATCTCAACGGCCAGTTTGCGCGCCGCGACTTCCTGTTTTGCCGCCTCCGTTGACGCCTTGGTCTGCTCGACCTCGGACTGCTTGGTCTTGATGAGTTCGCGCAGCTTCTGCGTCTCTTTTTCCTGCTGATCCGCCGTCGCCTTGTCGGCTTCGAGCTTGGCCTGCTGTGCGACCAACTGTTGCTCCAGGATTTTCAGCTCTTCCTGCTTCGAAGCCGCGACCCGCGCGCTGGCAAGTGCGTACTCTTCCGCCGCTTGGCTGGCTGCCTTCAGGACGCCCTGTTCATCGCCTCGCAACTTCGCCAGCGCCACCAGGGTCTCACCCTCTTCCTTGCGCGCTTTGGCGACGCGCTCCAGGTTCAGCGTCTCGTTCTCCTGCTCTTTGATCAGCGTGGCCGTGGCAATAGAGAGTTGAACGTACTTCGCAGCCGCCTCTAGTGTGGCGTCTCCATTTAGCTGCGCCGCGATGGCTGCGAGCTTCTGCGAGTTGGTCAGGCCGTCGGTCGAGGTGATAGTCTCTTGGACTTTACTGGTCAGTTGCGTCGTGGCGGCGCTTGTCTGAGCGACCCCCTTGATCGTCGCGTCGAAAGCCTCGGTCAACTTGGACTGGCGATCCGCAGCCTGTCCCCAGATTTCACTCAAAGCCTCCATGGGGTTTGTCCATGTGGCGATGGCTGCGACCAAGGCTCCCCCAGACCGGATCAGGCCCGCCATTAATTCAAACAGGGCGTTGAGCGGGAGCAGTACCGATCCTGCCGCCAGGCCCAGACCGCGCAACCCCATGGTCAGGATTTCCAGCCAGCCGGCGTCACCAGCGTTTTGGGCGGCCAGTGTGAAGGCGTTCTTCAGGCGCTCCCACGTGGGCACCAAGCCTTCTGTCTCGCCGTGCAGTTCCTGCAGACCCTTGGTGAACGACGGGAAGAAGTCGCGCGCTGCCAAGTTGCCTGACTCCACCAGTTTGACCAGTTCGGCGTCGGTGATTCCGAGCCCCTTGGCCGTCAAACTGAGCGCACCAGGTAGGGAATCCCCTAATTGCTGTCGCAGCTCTTCCATGCTAACGACGCCCTTGGACGCTATTTGACTGAGTGCGTCCAGGGCCAGGGACGTGCGCTCGGCGCCGAGGCCCAGCGAGCCTGCGGCGCGGGTCAGCGAGGCGAACAGCTCGTTGCTCTGCTGCGCCGGTACGTTGGCCGACTTCATGGATGCCGAGAACTTGACGAACGAGTCGCTGAGGCCGCCCACCCCCACGCCGCTATCGTTGGCGGTCTTGCGTAGGAAATCCAGTTGGCTGGCGACGAGTGCGGTGTCTTTGTAGACAGCGTTCATGGCCCGGCGGAACGTGTCGAGCTGCACGACCGAGGCGATGAACTGGCGACCCATGTCCTTGACGCGCTCCACAATCGCGCCCACGGCGTCCGCGATCAGGTTGCCGGCCGCAATCTGGCCCAGCGAGTTCTTGAACAGGCCGGCCGCCTTGTCGGCGGTGGTCAGCGTGCCGGTCAGCTCGCGGATTTCCCGCTCCAGCACCTTGATCTTGTTCTCGCCCGCAGCAAAGGCGCCGGAGAGCTGTGCACCCGTCTGCCCGGCAGTGGTCGCCAGGGTTGCCATCGCAGCGCGTGTCTCGGCGATTTCCTGCTGGACGGCCTGCACCGAGCGCACGCCGAGCGTGCCGAAGGCGTTGTCGATGCGCTGGGCAGCCTTCTGGGCTTCGTCAGCGGTCTGCTTGACCTGGGTCTCGGCCTGCTCCAGCGCGTTCTCCCAGAACTTGACGTACTGGGCCGCCTGCAGCAGTTTCTGCGCTTCGGTGGCCTGCTTCTCGAAGGCGTTCTGGTTGGCGAGTTCACGCTGGGCCGCAGCCAAAATCTCGGTCTCGCGGGCCAGTTGCTGGGCGGCGTGGGCCGCGTTGACCAGGGCCTCGGCCTCTTTCTGCCAGGCATCGTTGGCCGCAGCCGCTTCGCGCTTTGTGGCCGCGTACTGCTCCGTGGCCCGCGCCGCATCGCGCTGGGCCAGTGTCTCGGCCTGCAGCGCCGCTTGGCCGCGTGCCAGCAGGTCTGCAACTGCCTTCTCTTCGATGGCGAGCAGGCGGTTGGCTTCTGCCATCTCGCGGAGCGCTGCGTTGCGCGCGTTTACGGTCTGAACGCCAGAGTTGAAGATCGCCTGCAGCTTGCCCTCAGCCGCAGCTACGTCTGCAGTGGACAGCCCCAGCGCCTCGGCCGCCGTGGTCGCCTGACGTAGCGCCTCGTTCTGCTTGTTCAGGGCGGTGTCCAGGCGTTCGACCTGTGCCGCGCTCTTCTTGTACTGGGTCTCCAGTTTGCCTTGCTCGGCCACGGCCGACGAGGCTTCGGCGTTGGCTGCCTTCTGGTTGGCGCGCAGCGTTACGAGTTCGACGTTTGCTGCGTTCTGAGCTTTGACCGCATCGGCCAGTTGGTCGCGGTAGGCTGCAGTGTTCTTCCCGGCCGCGTCGTATTCTGCCTTCAGGAGTCGCAACGCTGCCGTGGCCTCGGCTTGCGTGCGCTGACCCTTCAACAACTCGGCGTTGGCCTCGCTCTGCCGCTGGGTGGCCTTAGCAGTGGCATCACGCAACACCTCCAGCCGCTCGGCCATCTGCGCGGCGCTGTCGGCGGCGTCCACTTGGCGCGCGGCCAGCTTGTCGGTTTCCTCGCTCAGTTCCCGGAACGTGGTCAGCGCTTGGCTCTGCTCGCCCAGGCGGCCGATCTCGTCGGCGAGCTTCTGGAACTCAGGCGCCGCTGCGCCGCCGTCGCGCCCGAGAGCTTCAACCGCCTTCTGCAGTTCCTTGATACCGTCTTCACCGAGGGTCTCAACGCTCAGTTTGAGGGTTACATCACGATTCGAAGTAGCCATGGTGTCTTTCAGGGCTGGTCAGGCCAGTGGCGGTTGCCTTTGCGGATGTTCTCGGCTTCAGGCAGGACTTGGAGGTTGGCTTCGCAGTGCAGGCCGCGCACCGTCTTACCTTGCAGCGGTACGATGTGGTCCACGTGATACCACTCCCCAGTGAGCATGCTCAGGCCGTCGGCGGCCTCATAGAATTCCGCGATCTTCTTTTGGTCGGCCCATGTTGGGGTTGCTTGCAAAAGGGCCGCGCGCCATTTCGCCGAATGCATCGCCATCACGCCCGGGTTGGCGTCCCGCCACTTCTTGAAGATGGCCTTGGACTTTTCCAAGTTCGCGGCGCGCCAACGGCGCGACTTTTCATTATGGCGATCAAGCATCGACGCGCGACGGGCGTCGGCCTGTGCCTTGCGCTTCGCGCGGTTTTTCTCTTCCAGCGCGCGTCCCAGTTCAAGACGACGCGGGGCATACGCCGCGCGACTGATCGCGCGGAGTTCTTTGCGACGCTCGGCGTTGTTCTCTTCGTACCGCTTGGTGTACTCCGCAGCTTTTTCCGGGTGCTTCGCCATCCACTCGCGGTTTGTCGCCTTCGAACACTCTTTGCACCGGGACTGCAGGCCCGAAGGATTCTTGGTGGCTTTGTAGAATTCACTAGGGGTCTTGGTCAACCCGCATCGGGTGCATTTATGCATGACGATCCTTGAATGAAAAAACCCGCCAGGCTGAAGGCGCGTGGCGGGTTTGGGCTGCGGGCGGGCCCGCCACACCAGCAGTGCTTAGGCCACGGGGTCTTGGATCAACACCTCGTACGGAGCGTCCTTGCCGACCGGGGTCTTCAGTGTCCCCGTCAGGTTTACGTTCCCGAAGTCATCCGCCAGGAAGTCAAACTCGCTGTCTGGCGCCAGGATGGCTTCCCAGATCGTTGCCGTGCACTGGGTGCCGTCAGCTTGGTTGATACCGTCGAAAATGATTTCAACGCGAACTTCTGTGCGGGTGGAGCCCTTAACGTTCGTGCCCGTGGCACCGCTATGTGCGCAGGTAATGAAAACGTGGTCGTTTACCGCCAGAGCGCCCCCGGCCAGCGCCATGATCCAGCCCATGGGGCGGTTCAGTTTGTAGTCGGTGCCTTCGATCAGCGTGGCGCCACCAGTGGCCGCGTCTTCAACGGTAACCAGTGTGGCGAGATTCTTTTTGCCGATGGGGAGCCATGTGCCCACCTGTGTGACAGTCAGGTCGTAGCCCGTCAGCGTGCCGGAGGCTTCGGTGAACGCGGCAGAGGTTCCGAGGAAGGCCATGGTCAAGATGTCGCCGGTAACTTCCTTAAGCGCCATGGAGAACTCAGACGGTTGGGCGATGTTCACGCTCTCCAGCACCTGACCATAGTCATACCGGCCCTTGCTGGTCGATTGGATCGTTTCGACGCTGGGGGTGATCGAGAGACTGTCGGCGTAGATCGGCCCGACAAGACCTTGCTTTACGCCGTCCACCATACGGTTAAAGTAAACGTCGCCAGCGCCATTGAAGCTGCGTGCTGCCATGAGAAACTCCTTGAGAATGTCATGCCGCACTCACGGCAAGATCGGATTACAACGCTCGCAGTGTCATCGCACAGGGCGAATCGACCTCTGCGGCACAATTTCGGACTCAGGCTTCCAGCAGGTTCTCGGCGAACACCACCGTGATGTGCACGACGGCGAACACAATGTTCTTGCCATCGGCGCGGGGGCCGATGTCCTTCCCCCGGTAGCTCAACTTCGCTACGCGGCCGTTGGCCCCGCGCGCACCGGCAATCGGTCGTCGGGCCAGGTCGCTGGAGAACACCGCCTTCTTGATGTCCTTGATCGCGTCGTGCGCGGCATCGTTCGGGTTGTCCACGTTGCAGTGCACGTAGGCGCCGAGTACGAAGTCTTGCTCCAGGGTGATGTCCAGTCGGCCGCCGTCGTTCTCCTGCGGGCGGTCCTCACCCTCGATAAGCACGGCGTAGGGCACACGGTCCTCATCGTGCTTCAGGCGGCCCCGGTACACCGTGGTGCCGAGGTCGGTCTTGTAGCCGTTGGCCTTGGTGACGCCCTGCAGTACCGTGGTCAGATACTCGGCGATGTCGGAGGACTTCTTGAAGATGGCGGGGGTGGCGGTCATGGTTCGATGGCTTTCTGCAGCGCCAGGTCAACCTGTGCGGCGAGGGTGTCTTCCAGGTCGTCGGTCACATCGTTCACGATGCGCTCGACCTGGTAGGCGAACAGTTGATACACGGACGGGCCGTAGCGGTGGCGCAACTTGCCGTCGCGCGAACGCGCGAAAACGCCGAAGCCGTTGCCACCGGACTCGGTGCCTCGGTTCAGCGGGAGTAGGAAACCGCGCGGTACAAACCCGTCACTCGTTTGCCCACGGGTCACCTCAACGGTGACACCGACCTGCTTCTGGCCCGACGGGATGCCAAGGGCCTTGTTGCCCTTTCCGGGCCGCCCTTTGTTGTTCGCTACGATCACCGGCTTGGCGTCGTAGCGCCCGAGCACGGTGGTTGCGTTGCGCGCACCGCTGGCCGTGATCGACGCCACCGGCTTGCCGGGTGTGGCGCGCTGGAGCGTCATTCGACGCCGCAGATAATCGTCGGACAGGTTGATACCGGCGATCATCCGGTCGCGCGCCAGATCGTATGTGCGGTCCACCACCTCGTTCAAAGCGGTGACGGACGCGCGGCCAATCTCTTCGCCGCTGGCCTGCGCGAGTCGTTCTCCCAGTTTCACTACCTGGGAGGCGTCGATCTTGAGCGTGTAGTCGCGGGCTTTGGTCATGGCACCGTCGTCTCAATGACGATGTAGCGGCGGGAGTAGCCGTTGTCCTCGATCATGGTTTCGAGGCGGAACGAGCGGCCCGCGTGGGGCCCGGTTCCCGTGAATTTCAGAGAGTCCCCGCCTTTGGGGTTGTGCCGTTTAGCGAGGGTGATCACGTCGCTGTTGGTCACCAGGTCGCCCCGGCTCTGTGCGCGCTCGGCGTCCATACCGACGAGCTGCACGTCGTGCTCGATGTTCACTTTGCAGGGGACCGCACCACGTAAAAGAGCGTCCTCGCCCAGCAGGGAAAGGACGCTCTCCGTCATGCGCCCGAAGACGCTTGCCATTTAGCTCGCGGCCACAGACAGCTTGATGACTGCCTCGGGCAACGAGTTGAAGTGGATCGGGTTGGACTGCGCCTCGCCGATGATGCCCTTGTTGAAAGGCATCGCTTCCTGCTTGGCGTAGAACGGCAGGCCCTGCGTGTTCACCGTCTCCATGTAGTCCGCAGGTGCGAACTTGGACTGGAACATGCCGGGGACACCTTCGGGGTAGGCGTAGGCGATACCGTCAGCGATGAAGTCGCCGGCCGAGGTGCCGCCGTCGTAGACCTCGAAGATCACGCCTGCGAACTCGAAGTCGCCACCGTTCACCTGGTCGGTGCGCAGGTAGGCGCCTTGGTTCCACAGTTCCCACGCCTTGATCATCTTGGTGTTCTGCACCAGGGGGGTGAAGAAGCCCAGCGAGCAGATCACGCGGATGCGACCGAAGGAGCGACCACCCATCTTGGCGCGGATCATCGACTTGAGGGTGATGATCGAAGCCTTGGGGTCGCCGTTGGCGGCCACAGCGATGTTCCAGAACTGGGTCTGCTGGGTCATGCCGAAGGCGTCGTACACGTCGAGCAGCGTGGAGCCGTCGGCGTCGGTCACCAGACCCTTGAGTGCGCCGACGCGCATGTTCTCGTGGGTCAGGTCCATGCTGGCACGCACGTTGGCGAGCTTGCGCTGCACCAGTGTGGCTGCCTGCTCGACTTCGGTCTCGCTGCCGTAGGCGCGGATGCCTTGCACTTCGTCTGCGAGCACCGACCATGAGGCGGGGATGTGCAGAGCGTGCAGAGGGATCAGCTTGCGAGGGCCGAGGGCGACAGGCTCACGCACACCGCCGCGGGGGGCGGTGGGCAGCAGCTTGATGCTCGACCCTTGGCGTTCGATCATGAACGAAGTGGTCGAGATGCCTTCCTCTTGGAACAGACCCTTGTCGCCCAGTTTGGTGGGCACGTCGGGAATGTCCGTGATGGTGCTGGACAGAGACGTAACGCTGAACGCATCGTCCTGGAAAATGTCGAGGGTTGCCATGTTTCTTGTGCTCCTGAGTCGAGAGATGAAAGGCTCAGAGAGCCGGGGTGGAAACGGTTGGCAGGCCAGCCGTGCCGCGCACGATCAGACCTTTCTTCGCCAGGTCGGTCTGGCCTGCCGCGTCGAGACCCGTGAGTTCGAAGCGGTTCAGCTCGGCGTCGCGCACGAAGCCCACTGCGTCGGAGTCGCCGGTCTTGGCGGGCAGCCAGTTGTAGAGCACCGCGTCAGCGGGGCCTGCGGCGCCGTTGGCGGTGTAGGCGATGTACTTGCCGGAGCCTGCAGCCACGGTGATGGTCGCGGTGTCGCCAGCCACTGCGGGGGTTGCGCCTGCTGTCAGCGTGACGCCGACGCCACCCTTGCTGAAGGCGGCACCCAGCGTGCCGGTGCCGACGGTCTTGCCTTCAGGGTCTTCCACCGTGAACTTGGTGGCTGCGGTGAACTCGATCACGTAGACGCCGGGGATGGCCGCAGCGCCGACAGTGATAGTGCCCGCCGTGGGGTTGCCAGTTGCGCCGGCGTCCATGGCGAAGGTGCCCTCGCCTGCGTCGCCCGAGCGGGTCAGCAGGGTGCCGGAGGCCAGCGCGGTGCCCGATTGGGTCACGACGATGTTTTCACGGCTGCGCTGGTTGGACGCTTCCGAAATGATCACCGCTTTGACGCGCGGCGTGGAGAGAAGAGAGGTTGCCATGGTCAGTTTCCTTTGCGAGAGTTTTGCTTGCGTGCCGCACGCTTTTCGTAGACGGCTTTCGCCGACAACACCCCGGACTGGCCGGCGGTTTGGGACCCACGCGCCGGAGGCGCGTTGTTGGTGTGCTCATCGGCCTCGGCCATTGCCTTGATCAGCGCGGCGCGCACGTCCTCTACGGACTGGTTGGCGCGGATGGCCTTGGCGGCATCGTCCGGGCGCTTGGCAACGGCGCAGAGCGCCACAATTTCCTTGGCCGCAGTGATGCGGGTCTTGGCTTCGTCCAGCGAGGTGCAGGCCACTGCGAACGTAGCGGCGTAGGCCTGCAGGCCAGCGGTGATTGCCAGGGCTTCGATCTGCTTGGCGACGGGGGTGTCTGGCACCGCGGGGTCGATCACAGGGTCGATCACAGAGTCGATCACAGGGTCAACAACGGGGTCAACCACTGGGTCGGCTTCCGCCTTGAAGATCGCAGCCACGTTGGCGGGCAGGTCGGCGCGGGCCAGGTCGAACTTGGCCGTGGCGCGGATGTCGTCCAGAAGCGCAGTGGCGAAGCCCAGGTCCAGGCATTCGTCAGCGGTCAGGTACGTGTCCTTCGCCATGATTTCGGCGGCCTTGGCTTCGTCAGCACCCATGCGGTCCATGTAGATGTTGCGCAGAGAGCCGTCCACCTTGTCCAGCCAGTTGGCCGCGTCGCGCATGTCTTCCGAGGTGCCGGCTGCGATGGTCGAAGCCTGGTGCACCATGGCGAACGTGTTCTTGGGCATCTCGCGCTTGTCGCCTGCGAGGGCGATGATCGAGGCGATGCTGGCTGCGATGCCGGTCACGCGGGTGGTGACGGTCTTGCCGTCCTTGGCCCAGGAGCGCAGCATGTTGTAGATGCCCAGGCCGGCCATCACGTCACCGCCAATCGAGTTGATCTCGACCACCAGTTCGTTGCCTTCGACAGCATCCAGTTGGGCACGGAAATCTTTGGCCTGGGTGCCCCAGAAGCCGATTTCCTCGTCTAGCGCCAAGACCGCGGGCTTTTTACCCGCCTTGGCTGTGAATTTGAAACAGGGGCGCATGCGCAGTCCTTTGCTGAATGCTGCGCATTGTGTTGATCCCTGCGTTATTCACCTCTGCGGCACAATTTCGGACGACGCTCTCAGGCCAGTTCGGCAGGACGTGTTTCGGTCTCGATGGGGGCGGCGCGGCGCCAGCGGTGCGAGCTGGTGAGCAGCCCGACAAACACCGTGACCACGAAAAACATACCTGCGGGCGTGGGCCATGTGCCGAAGATGAACGGCTGAAATCCGTATGCGCAGGCGCCGGACAGCAGCAGGGTGTATTTGAGACGGACGAGCTTGCGAATGCCTACGTGCATGACCGACAAGCGGCAGATGCAGACAACCATGATCGCCCCGCAGACGACCGTGTTCAGCAGGGCCCAGAGGTGGGAATTCATCTCAGTCGTCCTTTTTCGGTGGTTGCTCGGTGCCGGTGCGCTTCTCCAGCAGGCGACCCAGCCAGGTCACGAACCACTCGCCGACCTTGGGCCAGCTATTGCCGACACCGCCAACCAGGAGGCCGACGGGGACCAGGAGCCAGTTGGCCTCTTGCCAGCCGAGCATATGCTGAACACCGGATGCAATCGGTACTGTAACCAACAAAGCGGTGCAATTGAGTTTCAAAAAGTACCAGAGGCCCTGCGCGCGGGTCATCGGCGGGCAGCGCCCAAGGCCCCAGCCAGCCCCCGTGGTAGCTGCAAGGATGATGACGGCGTAGGGGCCAATCACCGCACTGAGTTGAGCCCCAAAGATGGAGGCCAGCAGCACGGTGAAGGCCGCAGTGGGGTCTAGATGTCGCATGGGTGGCGATTGTCGTCGGAAAATGTGCTGGTGGACTGCGGGCTGGTTTCGGATCAGATGTGATCGCCGCTCGGGTCGAACTGGTCGAGGTGCTGTTCCGCCCAAACGGCGACAGCCTTGCGCCAGCCGGTGCTTGTCTCGTTGTGGCGCTTCAGTCGGGCGGTGACAGTTCCCTCGCGCGGCAGTTCACCCAGAAGTACCGTGAGCACCAAGGTGTTTGCCAGAAAGTCCAATAGCAGCCCGACGAACAGCACTGGGTATCCGAACATTTTGTTCCAAAAGGTCAGCGTGCCGGCGTCCTTGGCGCGCTTGAGCGACATGACCGCGAGGAAAAACACCCACAGTGCGTAGAGCAGGAGGAAGGCGTAGACGGGGAAAAATAGGAGGTGGCTCATGGCAGTTGGCTCCTGAGTGCTGCGCTCTGTTCGTCCAGGGTTTTCAGACCCGCGTAGCCCTTGTTCTTGGCACGCAGATACTCAATGGTCAGCCCCATGGCAACCGCGCGTTCTTCAGCCAGCGCGATGATCGTTTCGCGGGTGATGCGCGGCATTAGGTGCTGGTCTTCCAGCGCTTGGATGCGCGCGACGATTTCAGCCTGACGCTCTGCAAGCGTTGGTGGTTCAGGCGGCACATATTCGGCCTCGACCTGGGCGAGTAGTGCCTCGTACTGCGGGGCGTCAGCGCCAAGGTCTGCGCGTAGCATGTCCATTTGGCCGTTGCTGTAGGCGTGGCACTTGATGACCGCGCCGCTTGCATCAACCCATGTTGCTTCGAGGGTCGCGGGGTCGTTTTCGTAGCGGATTGGTTGTTTGATAATCATGATGTAGAACCTGTCCTTAATTGGAAATTGATTACAAGCTCCTCTGAAAGTGTGCCGGTGGATATATTTGTCACTCTTACACTAAAAACCCCGTTTCCAGACCAATTAAGTTCAATCCTATAATTAGATGGATCAGGGGCACCGGAGTTGTATCCCCCGCAAACATCAATTAAACTTGTGGATAAGGCGTATGAATTACTCACGCTAAAGACCACAGCCGCGCCTGCCGATAATGCAGAACTGTTCATAGTTATCTGCCCGTTAGGTTTGTTAAGTGTCACGCCGGTGGTTTTGCTGGTTGCTTGAGTAACTGTACCTCCTGCTCCCGTGCCGTAACCCAGCGCGCCACGCAGCGCGAGCACATCACCATTCGTCCCCAAATGAAGCGTAGTCCCGCCTGGAGTTTCAATATTTATCGGGAGCGATGCGCCCGTTCCTATGGCTGTAGAGCGCAGCCGCGCGGTACTGCCGCTTATGGAAAAATCAAATTTAGCTGCGTTTGTCGGGTCGGGTCCGTTGTAAAGTGAATACTCTGAATAACCACCGGCCCCACTTGGCATCGCCCCCAATACCGTAGCGCCGTTAGTCGTACTCGTCTGAAACATCGCTCGGCTCGCAACGGTCGCGTTACTGAAATCCGCAGTAATACGCCTACCAGTTCCCGAGAAATTTACATTGCCTGCAATATCACCACCGGTATTATCTAACTTTTTGGTGTCCAGCTCGTTGACCTGCGCTTGCAGCTTGCCCAGAGCAACCAGCACCGTGTCTGCAGCAGTGATCACCGCGTTCGTCGCAGTGCTCAACCCTGTGAGCGCGATCCCACGCACCCACGCCGCGAGATTCGCAAACGTCAGCTTTTTGAGGACGTTGGACGCAGCGCTGTCAACAATGCCCAGTTCATCGGCATCGACCGGGGTTGCTTTGCTGGTGGCGGCGTGAATCAGCGCAGCCACATCACCAGCACCACCCGTGGCCCCGGTTGCTCCCGTGGGGCCTGTGCCGCCAGTGGCACCAGTTGCACCCGTTGGCCCTGTAGCGCCGTCAGCGCCATCATTCCCCGTCGCCCCAGTTGGCCCGGTGGCGCCGGTACTGCCAGTTGGGCCGGTCGCTCCATCATTGCCGGTTGCGCCTGTTGCGCCTGTTGCGCCTGTTGCGCCTGTTGCGCCTGTTGCGCCTGTTGCGCCTGTTGCGCCTGTTGCGCCTGTTGCGCCTGTTGCGCCTGTTGCGCCTGTTG
>JAFVSK010000025.1 GCA_017503785.1 Clostridia bacterium | reverse complement strand
TTGCAGCAGCCTTGAAAGCATTACCTTACCGTTTGTGGGTTCCTCGCGAACGGCAAGCGGGACCTACGATGCTGTTTTTGGATATATTTTTGGATCCACAAGCCACAGCGAAAACCGCACGGTTGAGCAGTATTACAGCAGCGGCAATAGCAGGTATTATTACATTCCTTCCAGCTTAAAAAAGGTAACGATTACCGATGCTACACAGATTCCTTATGGTGCGTTTTCCTGTTGCAGAAGCCTTACCTCGGTGACGATTCCCGACAGCGTGACGAGCATTGGGCTCTCTGCGTTTTACGATTGCAGAAGCCTTACCTCGGTGACGATTCCCGACAGCGTGACGAGCATTGGAAGCTCTGCGTTTAACGGTTGCAACAATCTTACCGCGGTGTATATTAACGATATTGCCGCGTGGTGTGCGATCGATTTTGACAACTCCTCTGCTAACCCATTGTATTATGCAAAGAAGTTGTATTACAACGGCACTTTGCTGACCGATTTGGTTATTCCCCAAGGTGTAACGAGTGTTGGAGCTTATGCTTTTTATAGCTGTACCGCTCTCACCTCGGTAACGATTCCCGACAGCGTGACGAGCATTGGGCTCTCTGCGTTTTACGATTGCAGAAGCCTTACCTCGGTGACGATTCCCGATAGCGTGACGAGCATTGGGCTCTCTGCGTTTTACGATTGCAGAAGCCTTACCTCGGTGACGATTCCCGATAGCGTGACGAGCATTGGGGGTAGTGCGTTTTACGGTTGCAGCAATCTTTCTGACGTGTGGTATAGTGGCAATAGTCGCACCGTCATAACGATTGATAGCGACAATGCCCCTTTGACTTCAGCAACGTGGCATTACAACACCTGTGATGCCAATGCGCATACCTACCTTAGTGATTGTGATGCTTCTTGCGAAACCTGTGAATGGTTGCGTAATGTCAAAGAGGGGATGCACGACTTCGACTGGGTGGTTGATGATGCCGGCAACTGCGGTGTGGACGGTAAAAAGCACGAGGAGTGCTCGGTTTGCCACGAGAAGCGCAACGAAAACACGCCCATCCCTGCAAGCGGTGAACACACCTACGATAACGCTTGCGATGCCGAATGTAATGTGTGCGAGCAGGTGCGCGAAACCGAACACACCTACAGCAATGGTTGGGATGCCGATTGCAACGTGTGCGAAGAACCGCGTGAGATCACCTACAGCGGTTGGGCACTGGACGGCGGTAAGTGGTATTTCTACAATAACGGCACGGTGGTGAAAAACGCATGGCGTAAGGATAGCGTTGGCTGGGTATTCCTCGGCAAAGACGGCGCTATGCTCACCAACGCCTGGTGCACCGACAGCCAAGGCTGGTGCTACGTGGGTGCCAACGGTTACGCTGTAACCAACTGCTGGAAGCGCGACAGCGTGGGTTGGATCTGGCTGAACGCGAACGGTAGCATGACCAAGAACGCGTGGGTGCAAGACGGCGGCAAGTGGTATTTCCTGAACGCTAACGGCTACATGGTAGCTAACGCGTGGAAAAAGGATAGCAAGGGTTGGGTCTACCTCGGTTCCAGCGGTGCTATGATGACCAATGCGTGGGTACGCGACAGCGTGGGTTGGTGCTATGTAGGCGCTGACGGCTATGCTGTGACGAACTGCTGGAAACGCGACAGCGTGGGCTGGTGCTACTTAAACGGCAACGGCAGCATGACCAAGTCGCAATGGTTGTACGATGGCGGCCAGTGGTATTACCTGGATGCCAACGGCTACATGGTGACCGGCACGCGCGTGATCGGTGGCAAGACCTACAAGTTTAACGCCAGCGGCGTGTGGGTTGGATAAAGTGAACAGATAACAAGGCACCGCCGCCAACCTTTCGGTTGGCGGCGGTGCCTTGTTTCTCTCCCTCCGTCACGGCGATGCCGTGACACCTCCCTCGTCAGAGGGAGGCAAGGGGCTGGTTTTGGTTTGTGCGAATGTGAGTTATACCGTTAAATAGGGGTACCACGTGAGATAGAGATAATCGGTGACATCGGGGAGGTAGCGCACCTCTTCCACCGAACGAAAACGCACAAACTCGGTGCGATAATCGACGATGCTTTGTGCGAGCTCCTTGGTCATGCCGTTAAGTTGTTGCAGCTCTTCGACAGTGGCGGTGTTCACGTTGATGACGAGTGGCGCGGTGGGGTGCTTGCTGATCCATTCGTCAACAGGCAGGGCGCCGGTCGTGTCGAGCAGCACGGCACCGATCACCAGGCCGAGCAGCAGAGCGGCAAGCGCCATTAGCGCTGCCAATCTGCCGCGAATGTAGCGCAAGCGGCTCATGACGGTGTCTCCTCATTGGTGGGAGGGGTAACCGCCTGCAGGGCTTCACGCAGGGTGTCCAGTGCCGACAGACCGCTTTTTTGCTTTACGGCAATATACGGCTTCGGGCCGGCGTTGATCATAACCTGCTTCGGTAGCGCTGCCGACATTTGCGATCCGATGGCCATATCCAGCGTGCGCTGGTACAGCAGCAGCGTATCGCCGCTTTGGCGAATCTCATAAATGCCGAGATTGGCGGCAAGATTGCGCAGCAGTGCCACGTCGATAAGGCCTTGCACCGCCGCCGGCGGTTCGCCGAAGCGGTCGATCAGTTCGTCATAAACGTCGTAAGAATCTTCCGCGGTGCGGATATCCGCAATGCGGCGGTAAATGTCCAGGCGTTGGGCATTGGTGTCAATATAGCTTTCGGGAATGTGCGCCGAGATGGGCAGATCCACCAAGCATTCGGCTTCACGTTTTTGGTTGTGCACGCCCTTTTCTTCGTCCACCGCCTCGGCGAGCAAGCGCAGGTATAAATCGTACCCCACCGCCTCCATGTGACCGTGTTGTTGAGCACCCAGCAGATTGCCGGCGCCGCGGATCTCCATGTCGCGCATCGCGATCTTGAAACCGGCACCGAATTCGGTGAATTCGCGAATGGCTTCCAAGCGCTTGGCGCCCACGTCGGTGAGTACTTTGCCGCGCAAGAAGGTGAGATAGGCAAACGCACGGCGCGAGGAGCGCCCCACGCGGCCGCGCAGCTGGTGCAGCTGTGACAGACCAAAGCGGTCGGCGTTTTCGATGATGAGGGTGTTGACGTTGGGAATGTCGATACCGGTTTCGATGATGGTGGTGCACACCAGCATGTCGATCTCGTGGTCGATAACCTGCCGCCAAATTTCAGACATTTCTTCTTCGGACATTTTACCGTGCGCAAAGGCGATGCGTGCTTCGGGTAAGCGCATTTGCCAGCCTGCGGCACAGCGTTCGATGGTTTCGACACGGTTGTGCAGATAATACACCTGACCACCGCGGCGCAATTCGCGGCGAATGGCATCGGCGAGCAGGTTGTTGTCGTGCTCCAGCACGTAGGTCTGCACGGGGCGGCGATCCTGCGGCGCCTCCTCAATGATGGACATATCGCGGATACCGCTCATGGCCATGTTCAAGGTGCGCGGAATGGGTGTGGCCGAAAGGGTGAGCACGTCTACCTGTGGCGCGAGCTCCTTAATGCGTTCCTTTTGCGCCACGCCGAAGCGTTGCTCCTCGTCTACGATGAACAGACCGAGATTGTGGAAGTGAACGTCCTTGGACAGCATGCGGTGCGTGCCCACTAAAATATCAATGCGGCCGGCAGCAACGTCGGCTAAGATCTTTTCCTGCTGACGAGGGGTACGGAAGCGCGAGAGCATTTCGATCTGTACAGGGAAGCCCTCAAAGCGTGATACCAGCGTGTTGTAGTGCTGTAACGCCAAAATGGTGGTAGGCACCAGCAGCACGCACTGCTTGCTTTGCGAAACGCATTTAAACGCAGCGCGCAGGGCGACCTCTGTCTTGCCAAAGCCCACGTCGCCGCACAGCAGACGATCCATCGGGACAGGGCGCTCCATGTCGGCCTTGATCTCGTCGATACAGCGCAGCTGATCTTCGGTTTCTTCGTATTCAAAGTGGCGTTCAAAGTCATACTGCCACTCGGTATCGGGATCAAATGCATAGCCGGGCGTGGCCATGCGCTGGGAATACAGGTGAATGAGTTCTTTAGCAATATCCTTCACGGCGGTGCGCACGCGGGTTTTGGTTTTTTGCCATTCCTGACCGCCCAAGCGGTGCAGTTTAACACGCACCTCGTCCTTGGTACCGATATATTTGGATACCAGATCCAATTGAGTGACGGGGACGTACAGCGTGTCGCCCTTATCGTATTGCAGCTTTAGATAATCCTTAACAACGCCTTGAACATTCATTTGGCGAATACCCTCGTACAAACCGATGCCGTGGGCGGCGTGCACCACGTAATCGCCGGGGGTGAGTTCGGACAAGCTATGGATCTCCGAGCCTTTTTGTTTATTTAAGCGGCGGCGGATCTTGCGCGGCGTTATGCGGCCGTGGGTGAGGATGGCCAGCGAGGCATCGGGAAATTCCGCACCGGCCGACAAGCCGCCGCGCATGACCAGCACTTGGCCGCGCACGGGTTCGGACGGCGATGGCGCGTACAACGCGGGAATGCCACGGCGCACCAGGTCGTCGGCCAACGCTTGAGCAGCGCGTTCCTCGGCGCCGGCCAGCACCAAGCACGCCATGCGGCGGGCGATCAGGTCGTGCAGGTCCTCGCAAAGGAGATCAAGGCCGCCCGACCACACGGGAAGCTGACGGCAGGAAAGGCTGTACAACCCGCGCAACTCCACGTGAGGAACGCTGCGGGCAAAGGTTTCCAGAAGCACCGAGGGACGAGCGTTCAGCTGTTCGGAAAACCATTCAAAATCGGCTTGGTAGCGACAAAGCTCCTTGCAGATGCGATTTTCCTCTAACAGGGATTTGATATCCTCTTGCAGCTGCCACAGCGCGCTGGTTACACGATCTTCCACCTTTTGCGTTTCGGACACAAACAGGAGCGCCCCCTCGGCGTAATCCAGCACGGTGGCTGCCTCGGGGTAGATGAGCGGCAGATATTTATCGGGTGCGGCGGGGCGTGCCCCACCACGCAGTCGGTCGATATCGCTTTGCAGCGATTCGCGCACGGCCGAAGCGCGTTTTCCGCTGAGCGAAGCGCTCAACGCCTCAATGCGTTCAGCCAGTTCCTCGGCGGAGTCGTAAAAGATCTCGGCGGCAGGGGGGATGTTGGCTTGCTCCAGACTATCGGTGCGCCGCTGCGACAGCAGATCGAAGTGAGAGATGGTATCCACCGTGTCGCCCCACAGTTCCATGCGCAGGGGCGCGGCGTTTTGGGCAGGGAACACGTCGATGATACCGCCGCGCACGGCAAATTGGCCGGCACCTTCTACCTGTGCGCAGCGCTCATAGCCCGCAGCGGCCAGCGCAGCAGGCAGATCGGCGATTGGCAGAGGAGCGCCGGCGGTAAGGTGTAACGTGCGGGACAGCAGCGTGGCAGGCGGCAGGGTGTAGCCGAGCACCGCGTCGATGCCTGCTACCACGATGCCGTAATCGTTCTGAGCCATGCGCGACAGAACGCCGAGGCGCATCTGTTCGTATTCGCGGGAAGCCGATTCGGCTTGATGCAGCGAAAGCTCGCGCGAGGGGAGGAGCAGCGCATCGACACCCAGGGCCAGCAGATCCTCGTACACGCGGGTGGCTTCGGCTTCGTCGGCTGTAAGGAACAATCCGCGACAGCCGCGGCGTGCACAGAGCGTGTGCGCCAGCAGTACCTTATGGATATGACCGGGCCCGGTGAGCATGACCGGCGACCGAGCGGCGGTTAGATCAGAGTCAACGGCTGCCAGCACAGGAAGTGCTGACAGCCCTTTTTCAAACACAGACATAGAGATCCTCACTTTGAATAGCGGTTCATAGCGATATCCATTTCGCCCTGCACGATGAGCTGGGCAGCTTCAACGGCGTTGCTAACAGCCTCGCGCAGCGGGGCTTTTTCGTTTTCGGGAAAACGCGAGAGCACCCACGCCGCCAGATCGTAATCGGGATGCGGCTTTTGGCCGACGCCTACTTTGATGCGGGGGAACTGCTCGCTGCCGCACAGCGTGATGATGCTGCGCATGCCGCGTTGCCCACCGTCGCTTCCCTTGCGGCGAAGACGAACGGTGCCTACGGGGAGGGTGATATCGTCGCACACGACAAGGCAACGCTCGGGCGGAAGTTTGTAAAAGGACAACGCCTCGCGCACCGCCTCGCCGCTGTTGTTCATAAAGGTTTGCGGCATCATCAACAGCACCTTTTTGCCGCCGATTACCGCTTCACCGCACAGCGCTTTGAATTTGCTGCGATTGATGCGCGTGCCGCCGAGCTCGGCCAGCGCTTCCAGCACCATGAAGCCGGCGTTGTGGCGCGTGCCTTCGTATTTTTTGCCGGGATTGCCGAGACCCACCAACAGAAAATCAACCGGACCCGTGGGTGCCGCTTTGCGAAAAAACATAACATAGCCCTCGTTTCACGAAAAAGTCAACAAATGACATACGGAGTGTAAAAAAAGAAATTTCCCTTTGCTGCCGAATGTTGCAATATTACAGTATAAGTATAGAAATATTATGACAAAAAATCGCCGCTATTGCAAGAGGGTTCAAAGAAATAATTTTTCGACGGAATTTTAGCAAGATTGTGATAATATAAGCAATATCGGGCTTGATTTTTCTGTTACGCGTGGTATTATGAAGAAAAAAGGAAAGGGAGATCGTTATGAAAGCAATGAAACAACTGTGCGCAGATAAATTGCGTGTAAACGTGTATGAGACCCGCGCGGCCATGGGTGCTGCAGCCGGTAAGGCGGCGGCGGTGCGTATTCGCCAGCTTTTGGAGGAAAAGGCAGAGGTAAACATTATCTTTGCTGCGGCTCCCTCGCAGAACGAAACACTGGATACACTGGTGGCGGCCGAGGGCATTGATTGGAGCCGCATCAACGCGTTCCACATGGATGAGTACGTTGGCTTGTCGGCCGATGCGCCGCAGGGCTTCGGCAACTTCCTGACCGAGCATCTGTTTGGCCGCGTGCCGTTTGGCCGCGTGTTCCGCTTGGATCCGTCGGCGAAAGATCCGCAGGCAGAGTGTGCTCGCTACAGCGCTCTGCTGAAGCAGTACCCCGTGGACCTGGTGTGCTTGGGCATTGGCGAAAACGGCCATTTGGCGTTTAACGACCCGGGTGAAGCCAAGTTTGACGATCCCGAAGTGGTGAAGGTGGTTAAGCTGGACGAGGTGTGTCGTCAGCAGCAGGTGAACGACGGTTGCTTTGCTTCCATCGACGAAGTACCCACCCATGCGTTAACGCTCACCATTCCCACGCTGATGAGTGCCGGTCACTTGGTGTGCACCGTGCCGGCTCCTACCAAGTGTGAAGCGGTGACCTTAACGGTAAACGGTCCGGTAACCGAGATGGTGCCGGCTACGGCCATGCGTTCGCACGGCGATGCCGTGATGTTCTGCGATGCCGATAGCGGCGCAAAGCTGTAAGGGGCGATACGTATGACGATTATTCGTAACGGTCGCGTAATTTACGGCGGCCAAATCATCGACGCCGAGGTGGCGTTTGAAAACGGAAAGATCGTTCCCGCACCTGCCGATGTGAGCGGTGCCGAGATCATTGATGCCGCAGGGCAGTACGTGTCGGCCGGCTTTGTGGATATTCACACGCACGGCGGCGGCGATTGCGATTTTTTGGATAACACCGAAGAAGCGTTTTTTACGGCAGCCAAGCTGCACGCGCAGCACGGCACCACCACGCTGTTGCCCACGGCAACGTCGGGCACCCCCGAAGAAACGGTGGGTATCTTAGGTGTGATCGACCGTGTGGCCGAGGCTGAGCACGACGGTGCCGATATGCCGGGTATTCATTTTGAGGGCCCGTATTTTTCTCCTGAGCAGTGTGGTGCGCAGGACCCCGAAAAGGTGCGCGCCCCCGATCCTGCCGAGTACGAAAAGGTGCTGTCGCTGTCCAACCGCATTTTGCGGTGGAGTGCGGCGCCCGAACTGGCAGGCTCCGATAAGTTTGCCGCCGCACTGCGTGAGCACGGCGTACTGCCGGCCATTGGTCACAGCAACGCCGAGTACGACGAAGTGGTAGAGGCGCTGAAAGCGGGCTTCACGCACGTAACGCATCTGTATTCGTGCTGCAGCACCGTGCATCGGCGGAATGCCTACCGCTATGCGGGTATTGTGGAAGCCGCCTATTTGCTGGACGGCTTAACGGTGGAGATCATTGCCGACGGCGTGCATCTGCCGCCTCCGTTGCTGCAGCAGGTGTATCGGTTCATCGGTCCCGATCGCACGGCACTGGTAACCGATTCGATGCGCGGCGCGGGGATGCCCAACGGCGAAAGTGTGCTGGGTAGCCGCGAAACCGGCCTCAAGGTAATTATTGAGGATGGCGTTGCCAAGCTGCCCGACCGCACGGCCTTTGCAGGCAGCGTTGCCACGATGGATCGTTTGGTGAAGAACATGGTACAGCTGGCCAAAGCCACGCTGACCGATGCGGTGAAGATGGCAACCGAAACGCCGGCACGCATTGTGGGACTGACCGATCGCGGCACCCTGGATGTTGGTAAGCGAGCCGACATTGTGCTGTTTGACGACGAGTTCCGTGTATCGCGCACCATCGTGGGCGGTCGCACGGTGTACAGTAAGGAGTAAGACGATGAATATTGCATTTGCAGGCTTGCGCCATGATCATATTTATTCGTTATATAACGAAGCCAAGGCACACCCCGACTTAACGGTGGTAGGTGCGTGGGAAGAACAGCCCGTGTTTGCCGAAGAAGCAAAAAGCACGATCTCGGAGCCGTTTTATGACAGCTACGAAGCGCTGCTTGCCGATCCGACGGTGGACATTGTGGCGATCGGTGACTACTACGGCATTCGTGGGCAGCGCGTGCTGCAGGCGCTGCGCGCCGGCAAGGCCGTGATTACCGACAAGCCGTTGTGCACGTCGTTGGAGGAGCTGGACGAGATCGAAAAGCTCAGCCGCGAGAAGTCGATCCCCGTGGGTATTCAGCTGGAGCTGCGCGACGATCCGGTGCTGCAGCTCGCCGAAAAGATCGTGGCTTCCGGTGAGCTGGGCGAGATCCGCTCGGTTACCTTTACAGCACAGCATCCGCTCAACTACGGTGTGCGTCCCGGTTGGTATTTTGAAGAAGGCAAGCACGGCGGCACGTTTAACGACATTGCCATTCACGCAATGGATGCGTTAACGTGGATCGCCGGCAGCGCCTATGACAAAACGCTGTTTGCTCGCCAGTGGAACGATTACGCCACGGAGGTGCCGCAGTTTAAAGATTCAGCACAGTTTAACGGTCTGCTTGCCAACGGCGCAGCCGTTATGGGCGACGTGTCCTACGCCGGCCCGAAGGCGGCGTTCGGCCTGCCCAGCTATTGGCGCTTTACCTTCTGGGGAACCAAGGGCTGGTTAGAGTGTAAGGCCGGCGGCAGTACGGTAGCGGTGGCATCCGCTGCCGACGACAAGCCGCGCACGCTGGAAGCCGAACAGCCGGTCAAGCGCGCGTTAGACGGCTTCTTGCGCGAGGTGCGCGCCGGCGTTTCTGCCGATAACACCGCCGGTTGCATCGCCGCCTCTCGTGCGGCACTGAAGCTGCAGCGCTATGCAGACGAACAACGGTGATCACCGATAGGAGATCGGTAAAAATACAGTCATTTTTCGGTCACCGACCGACATTAAAGAAATGAGGGAGTCTTTATGCAGAAAAAACGAGTAGCAATCATTGGCTTTGGCCGCAGCGGCGGCGACATTCACGGTGCGTTCTTCGGCAGCGCTCGCAACGAGTGGTTTGACGTGGTGGCCGTGGTGGACGAATTGGAGGTTCGTCGCAATCGTGCCAAGGAAAAGTTTGGTTGCGACGTATACGCTGATTATCACGAGATTCTGGATCGCAAGGATATTGACCTGGTGGTTAACGCTTCGTATTCGCACCATCATTATCCCATTGCGTTGGATCTGCTGAAGCACGGCTTCAATATCGTGACCGAAAAGCCGTTTTCCGTTCACGCCGAACAGTGCGACGATTTGATCGCTGCTGCCAAGGAGAGTGGTGCTTCGCTGTGCGTGTTCCAGCAGTCGCATTTTGCACCCTATTATCAGGAGATCTCGCGCATTATCAACAGCGGTGTGCTCGGTCGCATTGCTCAGGTAAAGATCCAGTTCTCCGGCTACTCTCGTCGTTGGGACTGGCAGTGCTCCACCGCTTACGGCGGCGGCTGCCTGCGTAACACCGGCCCGCACCCGATGGAGCAGGCAATCAACTTCTTCGATGACGATACGCCTCCCACGGTTGTGGCATACATGGATAAGCTGAACAGCTGGGGCGATGCCGAAGACTTCGCGAAGATCATTCTCACTGCGCCCGGCAAGCCGATCGTGGAAGTGGAGATCAGCGGTTGCAACGCCTATGCCGAGGATTACTACGTGGTACAGGGCGAGTACGGCACGCTGAAGGCTACGCTGCAGTCGATCGACTACAAGTATCTCGATCCGACCACGCTGCCCAAGCACGAGCTGATCATGGAATCCCTGCAGGGCGAGGGCGGCAAGCCTGCCTACTGCGGCGAGAAGAAGGAATGGAACGAGGTCCACATGACCATGGAAGGCGACGCGTTCGGCGCGGCGGTTATGGGCTATTACAGCAACGTGTACGATCATCTGACCAACGGCACGCCGCTCACCATCCGTCCCGAGAAGATCCGCCAGGTGATCGCTATTATGGACGAGGCCCATCGCCAAAATCCGAAGTTTGGTGACTAAGGAGGAACAGTGTATGTTTCGAGTTGGTTTTTTAGGCAGCGAAAATTCGCACGCTACGGTATTTGCGTCGATGTTTAACGGCTACCATAAGGATGTTGTGGGTGAGTTCGACGATATTCAAGCGGTGGCAACCTACAGCGCCTATCCCGGTGTTGATCAGAAACTGAAGGATAAGTATGGCGTTGAATTTATTGCCGAGAAGCCTGAGGATATGCTTGGCAAGGTGGATGCGATCATCGTGACCGCGCGTGACGGCAAGTACCACGTGCCGTATGCCCGTGCGTTTATTGAGGCCGGTATTCCGGCATTCATCGACAAGCCGTTTGCCGTGGACGAGGACGAGGCGATCGAGCTGGCCCGTTTGGCGCGCGACAAGGGCGTGCCGCTGTGCGGCGGTTCGTCGTTGAAGCTTTGCCCTGAAACTCGCGCGGCGATCACTTTTATGGAAAAGAACCGCGAGCACGTGCTGGGCGGCTTTGTTAAGGCTCCTGTAAGCATGCACAACGAGTACGGCGGGTTCCACTTCTATTCGGCTCACCTGGCCGAGATGGTGCTGCCGGTGTTCGGCTACTATCCGCAGTGGGTGTCGGCTTCGGAAAATCCGCACGGTGTTTCCGTGATCGTGCACTATGATGAATATGACGTAGTGTGCTTGTACACCGACGGTCGTTGGGATTACGAGATCAATATCAGCACCGCCGAGGAGCTTGACCAGGAAAAACGCGACAATCCGCAGTTCCGTCAGCTGGTATCGCTGGATCTGTGCTACCACGAGGAGGCGCGCTGCATCGCACGTATGCTGCGCACCGGTGCTATGGAGCACACCTACGAAGAGCTTATCCAGCCTGTTATGTTCCTGGCAGCTGTCGACCGCGCTATGAAGAGCGGCCAGCGCGAAACCGTTCGCATTGCCGAACTGTAAGGAGGAGCTTGCCGTGAAAAAGCTGCAATACCGTGCCGTCCAGATCGACCTGGCTCGCCAGATTGAGCACATGGACGTGGTACTGAAGTATTTTGATCTGGCCGCCGAGGCCGGCATGAATATGGTGATTCTGTATTTGGAAGACCGTATTCGCACGAAGACCTATCCGTACCCGCCCGAGGGCGAGGCCTATTCCGAGGACCAGATCCGCGAAATGGTGGCCTATGCCGACAAGCTGGGCTTGGAGCTGGTGCCGGTGGTGTCGCCTATCGGTCATACCGAGCGGTTTTTGCGTTTTCCCGAGCTGCAGCACATGGCCGAGCTGCGCGGCAACATTGCCGGTCGCTTCACCAAAGCCGGTGAAGTGAAGGCCTACGGCGAAATGTGCCCCAAGCTGCCCGAAACACAGGCCTTTATGGATGCGTATATGGCCGAGGTGGCGGCACTGTTCCCGTCGAAATATTTCCATATCGGTTTCGACGAGATCTTTAACATGGGCTTCTGCGAGCACTGCAAAAAGGTGGTCGACGAGGAAGGCCTGCCGATTTTGTTCCGCGACACGCTGCTGTACTTCTACAATACGCTGAAGAAGCTGGGCAAAACCGTTATGATCTGGGACGATATGCTGGAGCATTGCGACAGCATCATTAACGATCTCCCGCGGGATATCGTGATGTGTGCGTGGTTCTACCGCTTCTATCAGCGGTATCCCGAGGCGCGCTTTACCACCAGCCGTCGGTACGATCTGTTTAAGAAGTTCGACCGCTTGGGCTTCCCGTATTTTGCGTGCACCAACATTCAAATCAAATCCATCGACACGCTCACCGGCTATGCCGAAAAGTACGAGCCGCTGGGAATGATGATGACGAACTGGGAGCTTGCAACACAAACAAACGCGGTATCGGAGCTGTCGGTGCGGTATGCGGGCTTGCTGTGGAACCAAGGCAAGCGTGCAGGCTTTGAAACGCTTACCGAGGCAGCGGCACAAATGACCGCTTCACCGGCAGCGGCGAAAGCCGTGGCTGCGGCGGCAACGCACAGCATGGTTAACCGCTATAACATTTCAGTGCCGAATTTGAAGAGTATGGAGCTGAATCGCTACGAGCTTTTAAAGGAAGAAAGCACGGCGGCGGCGCTGGAGGAAATGCTGAAGGATGTTTCCGAGGCTGACGACGACTGCGTGCAGTGCTATTATGCCAGCGTGCTGCAATGGCGTTATGCGTATATGCTGCGCTCCATTGCGTACGATCTGCATCAGTACCGCGTGGGCGAAGTCGACTTGGATATGGATGAGCTGCGTGCTCGTTTGGCCGAGGCCCGAAAAAAGTGGGAAGTCATTTTGGAAATGAACCTCAAGCTGTGGGATAAGGCACGCAAGGGGATTCCCTCGGTGCGGAAAGACCGTTTCCTCGAAGGCTGCGAAAAGAGCCTGGAGGAGCTGGAGGAAGCGGCCAAAACGGCAGCTCCCGGGCAGATCGGCCGACTGGACATCCATTTCAGCCTGCCCGAGTATACGGCGGCTTGCAAAACGAGTATTACGCTGCTGTACCCCGACGGCACCAGCTACGAGGTGGGTCACGGCACGTACAAGGCCGACCGTAACGTGTATTTCGATCGCACGTTTGCCATTCCGGCCGACAAGGTGCCCTGCGCTTTGAACTTAGAAGTGAGCGGCGTGGGTGCCTCCGGCTTCTGCTATGCCGACGTTATCCTGCCCGGTGTGGGACGACTCATTCCGTCGGCGGTCACTCGCTCGTACGGTTGGGTGGAAAATCCGGAGTATATGCTCATCGACGACTTTACGTCGACGGTGTGCGGCAACCCCGAAATGCTGCGGATGAACCTGATTGCCGAGCTGGCACATATTCCGCACGGCTTTACCGTGGCGCTGGAAAAAGAATAACCGATAAAAAGAGCCTTGCCGATCGGCAAGGCTCTTTTTTGTATATTTAAGGCTCCCTCCATAGGCCCCCTCCATAGGCTCCCTCTTTGAGGGAGCTGTCAGCGAAGCTGACTGAGGGAGTTTTTTACCGCTAAATCAATATATTCGCAAACACCTTTAAAATTTTCTTTAATCTGACGATTGGTAAAACGGATGACGGACAAGTTATAACTTTCTAAAACTTCCGTGCGAAAGATGTCTTTTCCTATATTTTCCTTGGTGTAGTGCTGGGATCCGTCTATCTCTATAATCAGCTTTGCTTTGTGGCAGTAAAAATCGGCAATAAAATTTCCAATTGCCTTTTGTCGTTGAAAACGCACCTCATAGGTTTTTAAAAAATCATACCACAAATGATTTTCTTGCGGAGTAGCGTTTTTTCGCAATTCTTTAGCAAGAGGGATGTTGTTACCGTTATAGTTTAATGACATAAAACTCCCTCCGTCACGCCTGCGGCGTGCCACCTCCCTCGGGGAGGGAGGCTTTTACGTAACATATCTTTACAATTATTCCTCATCCTCGCTGTCGGAGATGGCCAGTAGGGCGGGAACCTCGTCTTGCCCCACTTCTTCCACCTTTTTCAGCTTTTTGCGAATGAGGCTGTTGCGGTGGGTGGCTTCATCCAGCACGTTGCCGGCTTCGTCAATTTTGCGCTTGGCTTTGGAGAGAATGTCTTCAAATTTTTCGTACTGAACCTTGGCGGCGCCCAGCACCTTCCACACCTCGGCGGCGTGCTTGTCGATAGCCAGCGTGCGGAAGCCCATGCGCAGCGTGTTCAAAAACGCGGTGATGGTGGTGGGGCCGCATACCATAATGTGATAGTTGGTTTGCAGGTCCTCTAACAAACCGGGAATACGCAGCGCTTCGGCGTACAACCCCTCCGTGGGCAGAAACAAAATGGCAAAATCGGTGGTGTGCGGCACGTCGATGTACAGATCGGCAATGGTGCGCGCCTCGGTTTTGAGCACCTGCACCAGTGCTTTTGTGGCGGCCTCCACGCCGGTTTTGTCGGCGTTTTCGGCGGCAAGACACAGGCGAGCGTAGTCCTCTTGCGGAAACTTGGAGTCGATAGGCAGCCAAATGAACGTGCCGTCGTTTTCGCGCGACGGAATGTGCACGGCGTACTCTACGCGTTGATTGTTGTTGCGAATGGATACGTTGCGGCTGTATTGATCGGCGGTGAGCGTTTGCTCCAAAATGTTGCCGAGCTGAACCTCGGCCCACGTGCCGCGGATCTTCACGTTGGACAGCATGCGCTGCACATCGTTCACACCGCCGGCCAACTCCTTCATCTCGCCCAGCGACACGTATACCTGCTGCAGCTGCTCGCTCACAGCCTTAAAGCTGGAATCCAGCCGTTTGGACAACGTGCTTTGCAGTTTTTCGTCCACCGTTTCACGCATTTGATCTAACTTGCGCTCGTTGCTTTCCTGCAAGTTTTTAACGGCTGCTGTTAAGGCGGCATTCAGTTTTTCTTGATTTTCACCGGAGTTTTTCAGCGTTTCCTTTTGCCCCTCGGCGATGATGCGTGTCATGTCCTTGAGGAGATCGGCGGTTTCACGGCGCAGCTCACGCAGTTCTTCGCGCAGACGACGCTCGGTGTCGGCTATTTCCTTGGAAACGGCGGCATGCGGGCGGCGCGCCAGCAGTACGATAAGCAATAGTACCGCGATGACCAGCAGCCCGATAATCACGTAAAACTCCATAGCTTACTCCTGCTCGTCGGGCTCGGCAGGAGTGATCTTGCCGCCCTTGCCGTCGCGGATGACCTTGATATCGTCGCGGTGCATGGATACGGGGGGCGAATCGGGAGCTTTATCCAACCGCACCTTGAGAACGCCGGTGAGGAGATTTACATCCACCACTGTACCGCGGCCCTCGGCGGTATTCACCAGTGCGCCTTGGCGGGGTGTAATTTTAAGCAGGGAGGAGTAGGCTTCTTGCTCATACTTTAAGCAACACATTAAACGGCCGCAGGTGCCGGAGATCTTGGTGGGGTTAAGTGACAAGCCTTGCTCCTTGGCCATTTTGATGGATACGGGATGAAAATCCGTGAGGAATTGCGCGCAGCACAGGGGGCGACCGCAAATGCCGAGTCCGCCCAGCATTTTGGCTTCGTCACGCACGCCAACCTGGCGCAGCTCGATGCGGGTGTGGAAAATGCCGGCTAAATCTTTTACCAAGCTGCGGAAGTCCACGCGGCCCTCGGCAGAAAAATAAAACAGAATTTTCGAGCCGTCGAACGCGCACTCGGCGCTGATCAGCTTCATTTCCAGCTCGTGAGCAGCAATGCGCTGGGCACAGATCTCCATGGCCTCGGCCTCGCGGGCGGCGTTTTCCTCGGCGCGTTTCACGTCGGCCTCGGTGGCCACGCGCACGACGGGGCGCAGCGGCTGAACGATCTCTTCGTCGGCCATATCGCGATTGGCCATGGCCACCTCACCGCATTCCATGCCGCGCGAGGTTTCTACGATGACGTGCTGACCCTTTTGCAGCGTGTGGCCGGCAGCCTCAAAGTAATAGACCTTTCCCATATTCTTAAAGCGAACACCGATGATATTCGTCATTGTTTGTTCCAACCTTTCATTTGCCTGCAGCGCTCCGCAAACGGGAGCACAGCAACGTAAGAAATAACGTGTGATTGATATTGCGCAGCCGCGCGGCGTACAGATCGCCCACGGTATCGAGCAGCGCTAACAACTGCTGCCGCGTGAGCGCTTTGGCGAGCAGCTGTGCCGATTCCGGCGAGGTGCTGATGAGCGGTGAGCAGCTGTAGCGGCAAAACAGCGCATCGCGTAAAATGAGCTGCAGGCCGTTCAGCACAGCAGGCACCGCTTCTTTGGCTTTTTCCAGCGGAGCGGTGGCTTTGAGCAGCTCCAGCTCGGAGGGGGCTACGATTCCTTGTGCCAGCGGCGGCAACAAATCTAAGATCTCGCGATACGAGCCGTCCTGCAAGCTGCGCAGGGCTTGCCCGACCACGCCGCTCCACAGGGTTGCAGCGCGTAGCAGTTCTTCATCGCTGCGATCGGGCAGATGCCGCTTTAGTACGGCGGCTGCCTCGTTGGCGGGAATACCGCTCAAGCTCACGGCGAACAGCCGCGAACGCACGGTTTCCAACAGCTGCGAGCGGTTTTCGCACGTGAGGATCAGCCGCACGTGGGAGGGAGGCTCCTCCAACAGCTTCAGCAGCGCGTTTTGTGCTTGGTCGGTCATCGACTGAACGTCGCACAGAATGAACACGCGAACGGGTGCTTCATTGGGAAGAACATACGCCTCCTCGCGCAGTGCACGCACGGCATCAATGTGAAACGAACGCGCTTCCTCGGCGCCGCCCAGTTCGGTAATGTCGGGGTGAATGACGTTGAGCGCCTTGTGACACGCTGCACAATGCCCGCAGGGCTTTTCGCCCGCACTGCGGCACACGGCAGCGGCGGCGATCAGTCGCGCCATGGTGCGACGACCGCTGCCGACAGGGCCTTCCAAGAGCAGCGCGTGGGGGAGTGAGCCGGACTCGACTCGCGCCGCCAGCTGTGCCTTGGCGGCATCGTTTCCGACAAACGCGGTGCCGTTCGGCAACGTCCAGTTCACGCGCAACCCCCCATTCAAAATCATTCTAAAAATAAGTATACTGCATTTTGCGTGTATACGCAAGATTTTTCTTGACTTTTGCCAAGGAAAGACGTACCATTATTGCAAACGGTTAGCAATAACAATAGGGAGGATACGGCGTGAAGGTACGGTATGGACAGATTGCGTGGTTGCTGGCGGCAATCGTTGTGGTGTCGCTGGGGCTGACGGCGCTGTGTGGTGTAAAGCCAACGGCGGCGTCCGAGGACAAGCTGTCGGTGGTGGCAAGCTTTTATCCCATGTATACGGCGGCGTTGCGTGTGGCCGAGGGAAGCAACGGCGTTGCGGTGCGTTGTTTAACACAGCCGTCTGTTGGTTGTGTGCACGATCATCAGTTAACACCGACCGAGCGCGCGGTGCTGGAGCAGGCCGATTTGCTGATTTTAAACGGCGCGGGTGCTGAGGAGTTTTTAGAGCCGCTGTTGCCGCAGCTGTCGGCCACGGTGGTGAACACGGTGGCACGGGGACGTTCCTCCGACCACGAGGATCACGAGGATCACGAGCATCATCACAACGAGCACATTTGGATGGACCCGGCGATCTATACAGTTCAAGTAATGGCGGTGTGTGAAGCGCTTTGCACGGTGGATGTCGAGAATATGGCGCTGTACCGACAAAACGCGGAGCGCTATGTGTCCGAGATCGAAGCTGCTGCGGCGGAGTTTTCCGATGCGGCGGAGGCATTGAACTTAGAAAAAGCGGTGTTATTTCACGATTCCATGGCCTATGTGGCGGAATCGCTGGGACTGTCAGTGGCGGGCGTGCTCCCCATTGGCGAGGAGCAGGGCTTTGCTGCGGCCGAGGTGGCGGCGGTGGCCGATGCCATACGTGGACAGGCGGTGCTCTTTTTATACGACGATCAATACCCCTTGCAAATGACACAGCTGACAGCGTATGCCGAGCGCAGTGCCGTGGTGGCGCTGAACAGTGCCGTGCGCCCTGTTCAAGGGGTGGAGGATAAAGATACGTGGCTGTGGGCATTGCGCAACAATACCCAAAAGTTAAAGGAGGCGGCAGCATGAGCGATTGCAAATTGCATTGCTTGAAAATCAAGCATATCGGTGTAAAGGCGGGCGGCAAAACGCTGCTGCACGACGTGGATCTGCACGCGCACTGCGGGGAAATGACCGCCATTATCGGCCGCAACGGCGCCGGGAAAAGCACGTTGCTCAAAGCGGTGTTGGGAGAAATTCCGCACACAGGGAGCGTGGAGTTTTCGGGGCATAACGGCACGCCTGTGGCAGGGCAACGGCCGCGTATCGGCTACGTGCCGCAAACGTTGGCACCCGACGTCGGCTCGCCGGCTACGGTGTACGATATGCTGGCCGCCTATACGGAAACCTATCCTGTGTTTTTACCGCGCCGCAAAAAAACGGTGGAAGCCTTAACGGCGCATTTGGAGCGTTTTCACGCAGCATCGTTGCTGGAGCAGCCGGTTGGACGGCTGTCGGGCGGTGAGCTGCAGCGCGTGCTGCTGGCGGCGGCCACGCTGCCCATTCCCGATTTATTGATCTTGGATGAGCCTGTTTCCGGCGTGGACCGCAACGGTCTGCGCGAATTTTATCAGCTGGTCGAAGAACTGAAAGCTCATGAGGATCTGGTGATTTTGCTGGTGTCGCACGATTTGGAGTACGTGCGGCAGCACGCCGATCGCGTGGTGCTGCTGGATCAAACGGTCGTGGCTTGCGGCACCCCCGACGAGGTGTTTGCCACAGCCGCGTTTAACGAGGTGTTTGGAGAGGAGGAGGGCCATGCTTGAAGCGTTGAGTGAGCTGCTGTCGTATGACTTTTTGCGCCGCGCGCTGTTGGGCATCGTGCTGATGATGCCGCTGTTTTCGCTCTTGGGCACCTTGGTGGTGAACAACGGCATGGCGTTCTTTTCCGATGCGCTGGGGCACTCGGCGCTGACAGGGGTTGCGGTGGGCGTTATCTTCGGCCTTGCCGACCCCGAACCGGCCATGCTGGTGTTTGCCGCCGTGTTTGCGTTGCTGATGAACGCCATTCGTCATTCGCGGCTGTCCTCTACCGATACAGTCATCGGTGTGTTTTCGTCGTGCGGCGTGGCGCTGGGCTTGGTGCTGCTGTCACGTAACAGCGGCTTTGGAGACTATCAAAGCCTATTGATCGGCGATATTTTATCCATTACCGCCCGCCAGCTATGGATACTGGGCGGCACGCTGTTGCTGGTGGCAGCAATATGGGTGGTGTGCTTTAACGGATTTTATGCGGTGTCACTCAATCCGTCGCTGGCGCATAGCAAGGGTTTAAAAGTGAAATGGCTGGACAACCTGTTTGTGGTGGTGCTGGCGGTTGCGGTGATGCTGGCGATTCGTTGGGTGGGCTTGCTGCTCATTAACGCCATGCTGGTATTGCCCGCAGCGGCGGCGCGCAACGTAGCACGCAGCATGCGCAGTTATTTGTTGCTCACACTGGTGTTTTCGTTGTTTTCGGGTCTGCTCGGTTTGGTGCTTTCGTGGCTCAATGCCGTAGCAACAGGACCCACCATCGTACTGGTGAGTGCAGCGGTGTTTTTTGGTACGGTTTTCCTTGCGCGGCGAAATCGTGCTTGAAAAACGGTAGTGAATCGGTGTATACTGAATGACAAAGGTGGTGGGCAGAATGGAACAATATACGGTAACGGGAATGAGCTGTGCGGCTTGCAGCGCCCGCGTGGAAAAGGCGGTGTCGGCGGTGCCGGGCGTTACGGCGTGTTCGGTGAATCTGCTCACACATTCCATGGGCGTTGAAGGCGCGGCCACGCCGCAGGCGATTGTGGCCGCAGTGGAAAGCGCGGGGTATGGCGCTTCGCTGAAAAATGCCGAAAAGGCGCCGTCGGAAAGGATCGATACGGTTGACCGGGAAACGCCGGCACTTTTGCGCCGTTTGGTAGGTTCGTTGGTGCTGCTGGCTGTGTTGATGTACGTGTCGATGGGACACACCATGTGGGGCTGGCCGTTGCCGACAGTCATGGCCGAAAATCCGCTGACATTGGGGCTGACACAGCTGTTGCTGTCGGCCGCGGTAATGGTAATTAATCAACGGTTCTTTATTAGTGGATTTAAAGGTCTGCTGCACGGTGCACCGAACATGGACACGTTGGTGTCGCTCGGTTCGGCTGCGGCGTTTGTGTATAGTACGGCACTGGTGTTTTTAATGGGTGATGCCCTGCTGCACGGTAATGCGGCGGCAGCCATGCATCACGTGCACGGCTTGTATTTTGAGTCGGCGGCGATGATCTTGGCGCTGATAACGGTGGGGAAATTGTTGGAAGCACGGTCTAAGGGAAAAACCACCGATGCGCTGCGTGAGTTGATGAAATTAACGCCCAAAACCGCCACCGTGGTACGCGACGGCGAGGAAGTGGTGGTAGCGGTTGCTGAGGTGCGCCGCGGCGACGTGTTTGTGGTGCGCCCGGGTGAGAGCGTTCCGGTGGACGGCCTAATTTTAGAAGGTCACAGCGCTTTGGATGAATCGGCGTTAACAGGAGAAAGCGTCCCCGTGGACAAAACGGTGGGCGATACTGTATCGGCGGCAACGCTCAACCGTTCGGGCTTTTTACGCTGTGAGGCCACCCGCGTGGGTGAGGATACTACGCTGTCGCAGATCATTCGTATGGTGAGCGATGCGGCGGCCACCAAAGCCCCTATTGCGAAGATTGCCGATACCGTGTCGGGCGTGTTCGTGCCGGTAGTGATCGCTATCGCCGTGTTGGCTACGGTTGTGTGGCTGCTGACAGGCGCCACAGTGGGCTATGCGTTGGCACGCGGCATCTCGGTGCTGGTGATCAGCTGTCCGTGTGCGTTGGGCTTGGCAACGCCGGTGGCCATTATGGTGGGCAACGGCGTGGGTGCCAAGCACGGCATCTTGTTTAAAACGGCGGTGTCGCTGGAGCAGACCGGCAAGGCCAACATTGTGGTGCTGGATAAGACCGGTACCATCACAGCCGGGCAGCCGCGTGTAACAAAGCTCCTTCCCACAGAGGGGATTGCCGAAGATACGTTGTTGCTGTTGGCAGGCTCGCTGGAGCAAAAAAGTGAGCATCCGTTGGCGCACGCGGTAATGGAAGAAGTGGCACAGCGGCAGCTTGCCCTGCGTGAGGTTTCGGCGTTTGAGGCGTTGCCCGGCAACGGACTGACGGCCGAGCTTGACGGCGAGCGGATCTATGGCGGCAGTCTGGCGTTTATTGAAGGCACCGTTTCGGTGTCGGCAGAATGGAAAGCAAAAGCCGAAGAACTGGCCGCGGCCGGTAACACGCCGCTGCTGTTTGCCAAAGGCAACGAGTTGCTTGGGCTGATCGCCGTGGCAGATGTGATAAAAGAAGACAGCCCCGCCGCCGTGCGCGAGCTGCGGCAGATGGGACTGCGTGTGGTGATGCTGACGGGCGATAACGAGCGCACGGCCCGTGCCATCGGCAACGAGGCCGGTGTGGACGAGGTGATTGCCGGTGTGTTGCCCGACGGTAAGGAAGCGGCGGTTCGCGAGCTTATGCAGCAAGGCCGCGTGGTGATGGTGGGCGACGGCATCAACGATGCCCCTGCCTTGACCCGTGCAGATATCGGTATGGCTATCGGTGCCGGCACCGACGTGGCAATTGATGCCGCCGACGTAGTGCTGGTAAACAGCCGTTTGTCGGACGTGACGGCGGCGATCAAGCTCAGTCGCGCCACACTGCGGAATATTAAGCAAAACTTGTTCTGGGCGTTCGCCTATAATACCCTGGGGATCCCGCTGGCAGCGGGTGTGTTTATCCCCTTGCTCGGTTGGGAACTGAACCCCATGTTCGGGGCTTTGGCGATGAGCTTGTCGAGCTTTTGCGTGGTGACCAACGCGCTGCGGCTGAATTTTGTAAAACTGCGCAAGACGGCAGCGACCGTCGAAGCGCCGCAGGTAACGCAGAAAACCTTGGTGATCGAGGGAATGATGTGCGGCCATTGCGAGGCACACGTGAAGCAAACACTGGAAGCACTCGACGGTGTGGCAAGTGCTGTGGTCAGCCACGAAAAAGGCACGGCCATAGTTGCGCTGACAGCTCCCGTGGAGGATGCCGTGCTGAAGGCTGCTGTGGAAGCCGAAGAGTATTCGGTGATAAAGATTCAATAAAAAAGAACCGCCCGCGGGCGGTTCTTTTTTGCTTATTCTTCTGTTTCGGGAGCAGCATCTTGGCGGCGAACGTGCACCAACTCGACACGGCGCTCATCCATTTGCAGCACGGTGAACTCCCAGTCGCCGTAGGACACCTGCGCCTGCTCGTCGGCCGACGGAATGTGACCCAGCTGGTCGATCAAGAAGCCGGCCAGCGTTTCGTAATCCGCTTCGGGAAAGGTAATGCCCAGCAGCTCGCCAACCTCGTCGATCGCCATAGCGCCGTCCACCTCGAAAGAGTTGTCGGCACGCTGCTTCACTTCTTCCTCCTCGTGGTCGTATTCGTCTTGAATACTGCCCACGATGGACTCCAGCAGGTCTTCCATAGAAACGATACCGGCCAAGCCGCCGTATTCATCAACGACCATTGCCAGTTGAATATGCTTTTCGGTCATTTCCGCCAGCAAGGCTTGGCAGTTTTTGGTGCCGGGGATAAAGTGTGCATCACGCATCAGCTTGCGCAGAGTAAGATCTTCCGGCAACGGTTTTCCTACGTAGGGAAGCAAGTCTTTTACGTACAAAATGCCGATCACGTGGTCGATATCCTCTTCGTATACCGGCACGCGAGAAAACCCTTCCTCAACGGCGATGCGCAGGGCATCCTGCAGGGTATCGTCGTCGGCATCCAGGGCTTCCACCTCGGTGCGAGGGGTCATAATGTCTTCGGCAGTCATATCTCCGAATTCGAAGATATTGTTGATCATATCTTTTTGTGAGCCTTCAATAACGCCTGTTTCCTCGCCGGCATCCATTAATTCGCGGATGTCTTCCTCCGTTACGTCTTTGCGACGGTCGGACAAGCGCTTGGATAACGATTTCCAAAACGAGGTGTTGGTAGTATTACCGTCAGGAGCAGGATCAGCCATGGTGTAAAATTTCCCCTTTCAAAATTATGACTATCTTTATCATAACGGATTTTTTTCATTCTGTCAAATCGGGCGAAGCGCGGTCTTTGCCGCAAAAACAGACGGTTAGCCGCGAAAAGGTCAAAAAGGACACAGTTTTTCGATAAAATCGGGCGTTTTGCGGCGCTTTTTAAAAAAATAAGAAAAAATCGGTTTTTCCTTTGACACATACGCAGTTTTGTGTTATCATATTGGGTGGTGTGAAAGGCACCGCGTATTTTGTTTTTATTATCCTAAAAGGAGGACATATTTCTATGGCAAGAAAGTTTAAAACCATGGACGGTAACAACGCTGCGGCGCACGTATCGTATGCGTTCACCGAAGTGGCGGGCATCTACCCCATCACGCCGTCCAGCCCGATGGCAGACTACGTTGATCAGTGGGCTGCTGCCGGTCAGAAGAACATTTTCGGCACAACGGTGAAGGTGTCGGAGATGCAGTCCGAAGCAGGTGCTGCCGGTACGGTGCACGGTTCGCTCGCGGCCGGTGCCATGACCACCACCTACACTGCTTCTCAGGGCTTGCTGCTGATGATCCCCAACATGTACAAGATCGCCGGTGAGCTGTTGCCCTCGGTGTTCCACGTGTCGGCCCGCTGCGTGGCTTCGCATGCGCTGAACATCTTCGGTGACCATTCCGACGTATACGCCTGCCGTCAGACCGGTTTTGCCATGCTGGCCGAAACCAACACGCAGGAAGTTATGGACCTGGGCGCTGTTGCGCACCTGGCCACCATTAAGAGCCGCGTACCGTTCATCAACTTCTTCGACGGTTTCCGCACCTCTCACGAGATCCAGAAGATCCAGGTTTGGGATTATGAGGATCTGAAGGAAATGTGCGATATGGACGCCGTTGCGGCGTTCCGCAAGCGCGCTCTCAATCCCGAGCATCCGGTGATGCGCGGTTCTCACGAGAACGGCGACATCTTCTTCCAGCACCGTGAGGCCTGCAACAAGTACTACGATGCCGTTCCTGCCATCGTGGAAGAGTACATGGGCAAGGTTAACGAAAAGCTGGGCACCGACTATCAGCTGTTCAACTACTACGGCGCTCCCGATGCCGATCGCGTGATCGTGGCGATGGGCTCGTTCTGCGACGTGGCAGAAGAAGTGATCGACTACCTGACCGCTGCCGGCGAAAAGGTTGGTTTGATCAAAGTTCGTTTGTACCGTCCGTTCTCCGCAAAGCATCTGCTGGCGGCGATTCCGGAAACGGTGAAGTCCATTGCGGTTCTCGACCGTACCAAGGAGCCCGGTGCGCTGGGTGAGCCTCTGTACCTCGACGTGGTTACCGCGCTGGCTTCGCAGGGCCGCAACGGTATCCGCGTGATCGGCGGCCGCTACGGTTTGGGCTCCAAGGATACGCCTCCTTCCAGCGTGTTCGCTGTGTACAAGGAGCTGGCCAAGGCCGATCCCAAGCCGCAGTTCACCATTGGTATCAACGACGACGTGACCTGCCTCTCCCTCGAAGAGGAAGAAGCCCCCAACACGGCTGCTGCCGGCACCATCGAGTGCAAGTTCTGGGGTCTGGGCGGCGACGGTACGGTTGGCGCCAACAAGAACTCCATCAAGATCATCGGTGACCACACCGATAAATATGTGCAGGCATACTTCCAGTATGACTCCAAGAAGACCGGCGGTATCACCATTTCGCACCTGCGCTTTGGCGACAAGCCCATCAAGAGCCCCTACTACATTAACAAGGCCGACTTCGTGGCTTGCCACAACCCGTCCTACGTTATCAAGGGCTACAAGATGGTGAACGACGTAAAGCCCGGCGGTGTGTTCATGATCAACTGCCAGTGGTCGGCTGAGGAGCTCGAGAAGCACCTGCCCGCCGAGGCGAAGCGCTATATCGCCAAGAACAACATTCAGCTGTACACCATCAACGCCATCGACCTGGCAATGCAGATCGGTATGGGCAAGCGCACCAACACCATCCTGCAGTCGGCGTTCTTCACGCTGGCCAAGGTTATGCCGCAGGAAGAGGCTATCCAGTACATGAAGGATGCCGCCACGAAGTCCTACTCCAAGAAGGGTATGGATATTGTGGAAATGAACCACAAGGCAATTGATGCCGGTGCGACCGCGTTTGTTAAGATCGACGTTCCTGCTGCTTGGGCCGATGCTAAGGACGACGCTGCTGCCGAGAAGGAGCAGGGCCCCGAGAAGCTGGTCAAGATGGTCGACACCATCATGAAGCCGGTTGGCAAGATGGACGGCGATTCGCTGCCCGTATCTGCGTTTGTGGATCACGCCGACGGTACCTTCGAGCAGGGTGCTGCTGCGTATGAGAAGCGCGGCGTTGCCGTTATGGTTCCCTCTTGGGAGGAGAGCACCTGCGCCAAGTGTAACAAGTGCGCGTTCGTGTGCCCGCACGCCACCATTCGTCCGTTCGCACTGAACGCCGATGAGGTTGCTGCGGCTCCCGAAAACATGAAGAAGCATCCGAAGCCGATCATCAAGACCGACTACACCTACACCTTGGCGATCTCGCCGATGGATTGTATGGGTTGCGGCGTTTGCGTTGGCGTTTGCCCGACCAAGTCGCTGAAGATGGTCTCCCGCGAGTCGCAGGAGGATCAGCAGAAGGTGTTCGATTACTGTGTTGCCGAAGTGGCCGACAAGCCCGAGGTTCAGAGCAACACCGTGATCGGCAGCCAGTACAAGCAGCCGCTGCTTGAGTTCTCCGGTTCCTGCGCAGGCTGTGCCGAAACTGCTTATGCTCGCCTGATCACTCAGCTGTTCGGCGATCGTATGTATATCTCCAACGCTACCGGTTGCTCGTCCATCTGGGGCGGCCCGGCTGCTACCTCGCCCTACACCGTGAACAAGGAAGGCCACGGTCCTGCTTGGGCTAACTCCCTGTTTGAGGACAACGCCGAGCACGGCTTCGGTATGTACCTCGGCCAGAAGGCCATTCGTGCTCGCCTGATCTCTCAGGTTGAGGAAATGGCCGCTTCCGAGAAGGCTTCCGACGCGTTCAAGGCTGCTGCTAAGGCTTACCTCGACACGCTGAACGACGGTGCCGAGAACGCCAAGGCCACCAAGGCTCTGGTTGCGGAACTCGAAAAGGCTGCTGCCGAGGGTTGCCCGACGGCTCCCGTTGTGCTGGAAAGCAAGGAATATCTGTCCAAGAAGTCCGTGTGGATCTTCGGTGGCGACGGCTGGGCCTACGATATCGGCTTCGGCGGTGTTGACCACGTGCTCGCTTCCGGTGAAGACGTGAACATCATGGTGTTCGATACCGAAGTGTACTCCAACACCGGTGGTCAGGCTTCCAAGGCTTCGCAGATCGGTCAGGTGGCACAGTTTGCCGCTGCCGGTAAGGCGATCGCCAAGAAGAGCCTTGCCGAGATCGCCATGTCCTACGGCTACGTGTACGTTGCCCAGATCGCTATGGGTGCCGACATGAACCAGACCATCAAGGCCATTGCCGAGGCTGAAGCTTATCCGGGTCCGTCGCTGATCATCGGCTACGCTCCCTGCGAGATGCACAGCATCAAGGGCGGCATGGTGAACTGCCAGGCCGAAATGAAGAAGGCTGTGGATTGCGGCTACTGGAACATGTTCCGCTTCAACCCCGCTGCCGACAAGAAGTTCGTGATCGACAGCAAGGAGCCCACCACGAGCTATCGCGAGTTCATCCTGAACGAGGCTCGCTATGCTTCGCTGACCCGCTCCTTCCCCGAGCGCGCCGAGGCTCTGTTCACGCAGGCCGAGGAAACGGCGATGAAGCGTTACGACCACCTGCTCAAGCTGCAGGCGCTCTACAACGAATAAGCCGAAATACACAAACAACGCCGCTCCGTCGCAAGACGGAGCGGCTGTTTTTTGTGCTTTTGGGCAAAAACCGAAAAAGCACTTTACACAGGTGATGGTTGGTGGTATGATGGCGACAGAAAGTAATGTCGGAGGTGCAGGAACATGAAACAATTCCGTGTAGGCGTGGTGGGGCTTGGTCCTCGTGGTCGCGATATGTTTTCGTTAGCGGTGGACTCGTTTGATTGTGCGATCGCGGCGGCGGCGTGCGACATTAAACCGTCGAACTGGTATGAAAAGCGCTGGCGCGCCGATGCCGCGTTTTCGGAAAAATATCCCGAGGCACAGTTTTACACCGATTACGACGAAATGTTGGACAAGGCTGAGCTTGATTTGGTGCTCGTGGAAACCGGTGCCGATATCCATGCCGAATTTTGCTGCAAGGCACTGGAGAAAAACATCAACGTGATGACCGATATTCCTGTGGTTGCCAACTTAAAAGAAGCCGAAAAGCTATGGAAAACGGCACAAAAATCCTCGGCAATGATCTCGGTGGGTGCCAACCCCAATGAGCAAAAATTTGTGGTGATGCTACGGGATTTTTATAACAAGGGTTTGTTGGGAAAACCGTATTGCATGGAAGCGGAATACATTCATTGGTCGCTTCCCAACAGCGATTTCCACATTCATTTCAACGAAAACGGTGATTGGCGTAAGCTGCTTATTCCCATTCATTATTGCACCCATTCGCTTGGCCCGTTGCTGACGGTGTTGGATGAGGAGCTGCGCTATGTATCGTGCTTTGGTACCGGCAAACAGTCGCCGGAGTCCATAAAAGACGATATGATGTGCGCCAACTTCCGCACCGAATCGGGCGTGGTGGTACGCTTGATGCGTAACGGCCGCTGCCGTGCCAAGATCGGGAACCACAACTACCGTGTGTTCGGCACCGAAGGCTACATGGAACGCATCGACCGTTTCGAAAAACCGGTGATCCGCTACAATTCCATGCGCGAACTGGATACCGAGCTTAAAGAGGTCGGCGGCGAATTTATGCCGCCCGAGTTTGCGAACGATCCCAAAGCCAAAGGGCATGGTGGCATGGATTATGCGTTGTTCGCGCACTTGTTTAAGGCGCTGCAAAACGGTGAGCCTGCACCCATTTCGCTGAAAGAGGGCCTGGCAATGTCAATTCCCGGCATTTATGCTGCGGAGTCGGCCAAGCGCGGCGGCGAGGTACTGAAAATGCGGTATCCGTGGGACGACGATTGGACAACCGAAATTTAAACAAAAAAGAACCGCTGATTTGTAATCAGCGGTTCTTTTTATTTAAACCAACCAAGGGATTCGTACAGCACGCCGCCGTTTTGTGCAAACGGTTTTACGGCGGCGGCGAGCTTGCTTTGCGGTTCAAACCGATCCAGCGTGTCGCGCGTGGCATCCCAGCGGAAGATATATTTCAGTATGGCATCGGAGCGGTCGTTTTGTGCCACGGTGAACAGCGTTTGGAATTGCAGAATGTTGGAACCTTCGTTTAAAAACTGCGTGAGCGTTTTGTCGAGCAGCCACGAATGGCAGGTGAACGTTTCGTAACGAAACGCGGGGAAGTACTCGGCAAAGAACGTGCGCGCCGCGGCAATGGAAGCCTTGCAATCCTCAAGGCGCATCGCACCGCCCGAGGGAATGTGCACCTCCATCACGGGGTCGCCCTCGGCAAGGCCTGCTTCGGGAATGGCGTGGTGTGCGGTCCCCATGCAGAATTGTAAACGCCCCAGGCGGAACAGCTTGGCAGAAAAATGATGCTGTAGCCAGCCGATCTCCATTAAACCGAATTCTTCGTGCATGCTGTACCACGTGTCGGTCCAGATCACCACGTCGGACAAGGTGTCCAGCAGCACCTGTTCGGGCAAGCCCAACCGTGCATAGTCCTGTTTTAGCTGCTCGCAGCGGTACAGGGCCGTGAGAACGTTGGCCTGCGCAGTATCGCCAAACTCCTCATTTACAGCGGTTGCGGTGGTGCCCAACAGTGCGGCAAAGGCTTCGTCGTAGCGAGAGGGGAAGTGCAAGCGCGTGTACCATTCGCGCAGTAAGCGGTTATCGACAATCATCTCTGGACACCCCCGGAGCCCACGAAACAAACCCGTCACAGGCGGGGCAAACGTGGGTGAAATCTTTTTCTTTGAGGCCTAAGAACCGCAACACGTTGTCGTGGTACAGTTTCTGCTTTAACGTGTCGTCCACGCCTAAGCGGTCTAAGATCTCGCCGTCGGCCTTTAGCCACTTGGCGGTCCAATCGGCGTTATACCGATGCGCGGTAGCGTCGGTTCCAAACATAATATTATCGGGAACGTCGTATCCGACGGTGTACAGCTTGGTGAGCAGCTCTTCGCGGTAGATCAGCGGTGTACCGGGGGTGATGTCGAAGAACATTTCCGCGCGGTTGGGATCCACCGTTAATGCGTGCAGAAATTTGCCGTACAGGGCAATGCAGTCGTCGTGCCACGGCCAAGAGCAGTGCCCCATCGAAAAGCGAAGACCGGGAATATCCAGCAGGGGTTCAAATGTCAGCGGTTGACTGTATTGCGAGTTGGGGGTGCCGCTCCACAAAATGCCCGAGTGGAAAAAGACGGGCTTGCCCAGCGAGGCGATCTCGGACAACACCTTCATGCTTTGATCTTCGTACACGTAGAAATCCAAGCAAATAATTTTAAAGGCTTTGGCGCCCAGCTCCACGGCTTTATGAATGTTTTCCAGAATGCCATCCTCGTACGGATGGATACGCATAACGGGAAACAGGCGATCCTCATATCCGCGAGTCCAATCGAGGACCTCCTGTAGGCGCTCGTCAAAGGACGTGCCGATGGGATCGGTGTTATGATTGGGGTGATTGGAAAAAATGCAACCGCCGTAAATGCCGGCTGCTTCCATGCGCGCAAGCAGCCCCTCGGGATCGGCGGGAGCGTTTGCGGCGTGAATGTGCATATCAAAGCGTTTCATGATACTCTCCTTATTCGTACAAGCGGTAGAGCGAAGCATAGGTGCCGTCTTGAGCCATAAGCTCGGCGTGTGTGCCCATTTCGGCAATGCCATCGCGCGTGATGACGGCAATAACGTCGGCGTTGCGCACGGTGGTTAACCGATGGGCAACAATAAAGGTGGTGCGGCCCTTGGCCAGCCGCTCCAGCGATTGCTGAACGATGAGTTCGGATTCGTTATCCAACGCGCTGGTGGCTTCGTCTAAAATGAGCACCGGAGGGTCTTTTAAGAACACGCGTGCGATGGAGATGCGTTGCTTTTGACCGCCCGAAAGCTTAACACCGCGTTCGCCTACGTAGGTGTCGTAGCCGTCGGGCAGCAAGCGGATAAATTCCTCGGCACCGGCCAAACGAGCGGCTTCCTCCACCTCTTCACGCGTGGCGCCCGGCTTGCCGTAGGCGATGTTTTCATAAACGCTGCCGGAGAACAGATACACGTCTTGCTGTACCACGCCGATGGCACGGCGCAGAGAGGCAAGGGACAGGTCGCGCACGTCTACGCCGTCCAGCATCACGCTGCCGTCGGCAATGTCATAAAAGCGGGGAACCAGGCCGCACAGGGTGGTTTTGCCGCCTCCCGACGGGCCGACCAATGCGATGGTTTTTCCGGCCTCGACTGTCAGATTCAAGTGATGCAGCACGTCCTCGCCGCCTTCATTGTAGCGGAAGGTGACGTCGCGGAAGGTAATGTCGCCGCGCACCTGTGGCAGCTCCACGGCATCGTCTTTATCTGCGATAGTGACAGGTGTGTCAAGGATTTCGGCAAAGCGTTCAATGCCGGTCATGCCGCGGTAGAACTGTTCGGTAAATTCAATGATGCGGCGCACCGAGGAGATCAGCGTGGAAACGTACAGCAGATACGCCACAAAATCGGCGGCGGTGATGGCGCCGTTAATGAGAAACAGCGCGCCGGCAATTACCACGGCGATATACATTAATCCGTCGAAAAAGCGGGTAACGCCCGTGAAGCCGGCCATTGCGTGGTAGACCTTGCGCTTGATCTCCAAGAACTTGCGGTTGCCGTTTTCGAATTTTTCCAGTTCGACGGCTTCGTTGGCGAACGATTTTACCACGCGAATACCGAGCAGGCTGTCTTCTACTTGGGAGTTGATCTCGCCTACCACCACGCGAGAATGGCGGAAGCCCTCCTTCATGCGGCGGCGGAAGGGGATGCACACGATCAGCATCAGCGGCGCAATGGCAAAAATGATGAGCGTGAGCCACACGTTGACGCCGCAAAGAATGATGAACGATACGATGATCTTAATGCCCGCAATAAAAAACTCTTCGGGGCAATGATGTGCAAACTCGGTAACGTCGAACAGATCGCTGGTGATGCGGGACATGAGCGTGCCGACCTTGGTTTCATCGTAGTATGAAAACGGCAGCTTTTGCAAGTGACGGAACAGATCGCTGCGCATTTTGGTTTCAATGCGAGTGCCCATGATATGACCGATGGAGGTCATATAGTAGTTGGCAGCGGTGTCGATCAGGCGCAGTACAATGTATAATATACCGATTGAAAGCACCGTTTTTACGGTTAAGGCGGAAATGTCGGTCATGGCTTTGTCGGTGATAAAGCGCACCATCAGCGGTAGCACCAGCTCGCACACGGTGGTGAGCGATGCACAGAAAAGGTCGAGCACGACCACGCCGATAAACTCGCGGAAGTAGGGTAAAAAGCGGCGCAGCAGAGCGCCGTTGTTGGTACGTTTTTCTTTCATTTGGAACACCTCATCAAAATTGTACACCATACTGTAAAAAAATGCAAGAAAGGTCTTGCATTTTCGCGAATGGCGGTGTATAATAATTCACAATCGAATACGCCTATGTGATGTTTGCAGGAAATGCGGGTTCCGCAACCGAAGGAGCAACACTCTCAGGTGTCCGGCAACGGATAAAGACTGTAAACAGATAGGACTTTGGAGACGCTCATGTACAATGAGGGCCGAAGGGGCAACACGCAGCAGCGGGAATCTCTCAGGCAAAAGGACAAAGGCAACACCACCAAGCCGAACGGCATTGGTGCCTTTTTGTGTTTTTGCGAACCGCTCTGTTTAGGGCGGTTCGTTTTATTTTCGAGGAGGAGCTATTGTGGAAGAAGCATTACTCAAGATCGTGGCGACGATCAACACCTATTTGACAGACTACGTTCTGATCATTCTCTTGATCGGCACCGGTATCCTCTTCACCGTCCGCACCCGTTTTGTGCAGGTGCGCTGCTTTGGTGAGGGTATGAAAAAGGTGTTCGGTAACATGAAACTGCGCGGCGGCAAGCAGGCGGGCGGTCTCAGCTCGTTCCAAGCGTTGGCCACGGCCATTGCGGCGCAGGTGGGTACCGGTAACATCGTGGGTGCCTCGGGCGCTATTCTGACCGGTGGCCCCGGTGCTATTTTCTGGATGTGGATCATTGCGTTTTTGGGCATGGCCACCATTTACGCCGAAGCTGTTCTTGCGCAGAAAACGCGCGTTACCGACGAAAACGGCGAAGTGTACGGCGGTCCGGTATATTACATTAAAAAGGCTTTCTCGGGTGGGTTTGGTAAGTTCATGGCCGTGTTCTTTGCGGTGTCGGCCATGCTGGCCCTTGGTTTCATGGGCTCGATGGTGCAGTCGAACTCCATTGCCGAATCCTGTAACACGGCGTTTGGTATTCCCACGTGGGTGGTTGGCTTGATCGTTGCGGCGATCTCGGCGTTCATCTTCATTGGCGGTATCAGCCGCATCGCTTCGGTTACCGAGAAAATCGTTCCCCTGATGGCGACGCTGTTCCTGCTGGGCGGTTTGACCGTGTTGGTTCTCAATTATAAGGTGATCCCGCAGACCTTCGGCATGATCTTCAAGTATGCGTTCCAGCCGCAGGCCATCATCGGCGGTGCGGTTGGTATCGCTATTAAAACGGCGATCAGCCAGGGTGCCAAGCGCGGCTTGTTCTCCAACGAGGCCGGTATGGGTTCTACGCCCCACGCACACGCGCAGGCCAACGTGAAGAAGCCTCACGATCAAGGCGTTGTGGCCATGATCGGTGTGTTTATCGACACCTTCGTGGTGCTCACCATGACGGCGCTGGTGGTGATCTCCACCCTGTATGCCAACGGCAGCACGGCTTGGATGGGCGTGAGCAAGACCAACGCGATGCAGGCGGCGGTTACTGCGGCATTCCCCGAGTCTTTCGGCAGCTTTGGTAACATTTTCGTGGCGATCTGCTTGTTCTTCTTTGCGTTCTCCACCATTCTCAGTTGGAACTTCTTTGGTAAGATCAACGCGCTGTATTTGTTCGGTAAGAACAAGAAGGTGACCACCGTGATCTATTCGGTAATTGCTATCGGTTTCATTTTCTTGGGTTCGGTGCTGAAGAACGACTTGGTGTGGGAGCTCACCGACTTCTTTAACTACCTGATGGTCATTCCCAACGTCATTGCGATCATTGCGTTGTCGGCATTGGTGGCTAAGGAAGCCAAAGAGGCCAAAAAGGCCAAGGCAGAAGCCAAAAACGAAGAGGTCAAGGAAACCGCCGAGGTTTAATGACCATAGAAAAATCACCCCGACGAGCCCTCGCTCTCGTCGGGGTGATTTTATTGTTGATTGAAAGAGGAAAACAGCGGCGCGTAATGCGGGCTTTTACGCAGAGAATAAAACTCGGTTTGCGAAAAGACGAGGTGATCCAGCAGCGGTACGTCCATCAGGCGCAGGTTTGATGCCAGCTTGCGGGTGGTTTCCACGTCTTGCGGCGACGGTGTGGCAAAGCCGGCGGGATGGTTATGGGCTAAGATCACGCCCACCGCCTTGCGCCGTAACGCGATCTCAACGATCTCGCGGGTGCGTGCTTCGGTTCCCGTGAGGGTGCCGGTGCTGAGCACGTCGCAGCCCAACAGCTCCCAGCGGTTGTTTAGTGACATAACAACCGCCTTTTCGTTGCGTTCACCCACAAACAGCGGCAGCAGATAGGCGCCGACTGCGTCGATGGAGGCAAACGAGCGGATGGTGTTTCGCTTTTCGGTTTGATAGCGCTTTATGAGCTGACCGCAAAAGGTGATGAGCTCGGCCGATTGCGGGCCGATTCCCTCAACGCGGCAGAGCTCGTGCGCAGAGGCCTCAAACACGGCGGGGAAGCTGCCGAATTCTTTCAGCAAGCGATGCGCGATCTCATTGGTGTCCTTGCGTGGGATCACGTAGCAGAGCAGCAGCTCCAGTACTTGATGATTTTCAAACGGATCCAGCCCGTGCTTTGAAAACCGTTCTTTTAAACGTTGACGGTGTCCGTCGTGAAGGTTGTTAGACATAGTGTCACCTCGCATGCTCCTATTATAGCAAAAACTGTCGAGAAAAGGAAGCCCTAAATTCTTTTACAAAAAAATGAAATGAAAAGTGAGAAACAGAGAAAAAAGGAGAGAAAACGAGAGAAAACGAGCGAGAGAGGGATATAAATTAAATAAAACGGAAATTGGGTCTTGACACCCGGTTTTCGGTGTGTTATTATAGGCAAGCTGTGAAAAAAAGAGTATGAAACAGGAGGTTTTCACCATGTCCACTTATATGGCAAAGGCCGGCGAAGTCGAGCGTAAATGGTACGTCATTGATGCTGCCGGTAAGCCGCTGGGTCGTGTGGCTGCTCAGGCTGCCGTGCTGCTCCGTGGTAAGCATAAGCCCACCTACACGCCTCACGTCGATTGCGGGGATCACGTGATCATCATCAACTGCGCTCAGGCTGTTCTGACCGGCAAGAAGCTGGAGCAGAAGGTGTGGTACCGTCACACCGGCTGGATCGGTAATATGAAAGAAACAAAGTACGCAACGTTAATGGCACAGCGCCCCGAAAAGGCGATGGAGCTTGCCGTGAACGGTATGATCCCGAACAACACGTTGGGCCGTCAGGCCGGCTTGCGCTTGCGCGTGTATGCCGGTGCGCAGCACGAGCATGCTGCCCAGAAGCCCGAAGTGTTTGAGTTTTAAGAAGGAGGCTGTTCACAATGGATTACAATAAGAGACCGTATTTCTACGGTACCGGCCGCCGCAAGAAGTCCGTTGCCCGTGTACGTTTGTATAACGGTACCGGTAAGGTGACCATCAACGATCGTGATATCGACGATTACTTCGGCCTGGAAACGCTGAAGGTTATTGTTCGTCAGCCGCTGGTTCTCACCGCGCTGACCGAAAAGTTCGACATTGAGTGCCGCGTTGCCGGCGGCGGTGTTACCGGTCAGGCCGGTGCTATCCGTCACGGTATCGCCCGCGCCCTGCTGCAGTACGACAGTGAGGCCCTGCGCCCGGCTCTGAAGAAGGCCGGCTTCCTCACGCGCGATCCCAGAATGAAGGAACGCAAGAAGTACGGCTTGAAGGGTGCTCGCCGCGCTCCCCAGTTCTCCAAGCGCTGATTCTATCATTACAGAGCTTACAACAAAAGCCCCGAAACCACATGGTTTCGGGGCTTTTTCTTTTGCTCTCCTTTTTGCTTTGGTGCAAGTTATTTTAAAGGGCTATGACACACGAAATGTCATAGCCCTTTTTATATGTATTACAGACCTAACAACTGCTTTTTCTTTGCATCAAACTCTTCTTGGGTGATTACACCGCTATCCAATAATTCTTTAAATTTTTTAAGTTGGTCTGCTTCGTCGGTTTTTGGAGCAGATGCAGCAGCGGTAGCATTAACCTTTTCTTGCTGTCTCTCAATCAAAAGATTGTTCATAATCTTATAGATTGCATCTGCATTTTTGATAACTAAAAAACTAATTCTTCCCGAAGATGTAGAAACGGATACACCTTTAAAAAGACTGATTGTTGCAGTAGCAGAAACCGAGTCAACAGGCAGGTCAACTCTCTTGCCCCAAGCGACTTTACCGTAAATTCTTTTGTCGGTGACAGTTAATTCATAACTACGAAGCCATAAGAAAATTAACCCACCGATTAATGCAAGGGCTGCCACAGGAATAAGGCAAATCCAAAACGAAGACTCAAAATAGTTTGACAAAGCATATCCTAATTTACCTTGCTCAATCATTCGACAATCATAGCATTTTTCACCGAAATCATAATAATAACCACAATCACCATCTTCTTGATGGTCTAAATAGTCTTCATATGCATCATCATACCACCTATCAAAACGTTTCATGTTATCAGAAATTGCACTTATCGAACCCAATATAGAAAGTACCAATCCGACAATCACCATTATTTTAAATACCTTTTTTACATTGTATTGTTCGCTTTTGATTAAAACTTTTTCTTCCATTTTTATTCTCCTTTTTTGTTTTTTCTGGTTTTAATGCATCGACTGGAAGTCTCCAAGGGCTTCCTTTTCTGTCTTGTTCTGCTCCCGGAATCTTTCCATCTCTGCACCATTGTTTGATTTGCGATGGTTTACGATCCCATATTTCAGCCATCGCTTTAGTGCCGATAAAATCCCCCACACCTACCTCCTTACAAATAAAAAAAGTGCACCCCCAATAAGAGAGTGCACGAAAAATGCAAACTCCTATTGTTGCTACACAAATCTCAACGAATAAGGATACACTCCTAAATTCACCAAGCGGAATTTGCATTTTTACCAAATACAAACTTGGTGAAAAAAGAATAGGACAGAATACCCCTATATATAAATAGGGGGTGTTCCTTAAAATTCGTTGATTATAAAATTTGTGTAGCATAGTTATTATAAACCAAATGCGACCATTTTTCAATAGGGTTAGAAAATTTCGACAATCTTCTTGAGGTATAATGATTCTTAGTAGAATCATTGTGCCGCTTTTTCTTTATATAAACTCTGTAAATGTTGATGGGTGCCAACCGAATTTGTTACGCATATAGTTCAAGTTATCGACGATTATAAGGCAAAATAAAAATCAACAAAAGCGAGGTGAAATTCACCTCGCTTTTGTTTTGTATATACTATCAAATTTTGCGTTTGTAGGGACGATTCACGAATCGCCCGTTCGGGTGTTTGGCGAGTCATTCGTGCTTTAAATTACGAATCCATCGGCCTCTTTAAAGCGCCTCATAAGCACTCCGCGATCTTATTGTACAAATTATCTGCGTAATACGCAAAGCCCTCGTCATTGGGGTGAAGTCTTAAATCGGAATAATACTTTGAGTCCTTCGGCACAAGGTCAAACCCCGAAATTACGGTAATGTTTTCGAGGTCGACAACCGCGGAACGAATGTATTTTTCAACATTTTCAAAAGGCCCGAACGCTCTTTCGCCGGTATAATCGCTCCGCCAAATGGGGGTGATTGCGAAGATTTTTGAATACGGATAATTCTTGCTCAGCGCCGTATAAAACGCTCGGCATCGCACCTTAAAATCGTCTTCATGGCAAAGACTAAAATCGTTGGTGCCATACGCAACCGTGATGTAATCGGGGGAGAAATCGTCCTTCGTTTGCGCTAAAGCAGGGAAAAATATCTCGCCACCGATTCCCTTGTTTAGTTCCTCTGCGTGAAGCAGCTCTGCCAAGCGCGAGGCATACCGTATTGACGGTCGCAGCGCATCGTAGCCCTGCGTAATAGAGTCACCGAACGCAAGCAACCGCTTTGTCGCTTTTACCGGTTCCATAGTTGCCCCATCATCCAGACAGACTTCTTCAAGCAGAGGGAGCACCGACCACGGGAAATATACGCAAACTTCTTTGTCGCCCATTCCCAGATCGATCTCTTTCGAAAAGCTGCCCAGCGGGAACTCGACCTCGGTATAATTAACCGGCAGCTCAACTTGAGAAAAATTATCAATGCAATCAATCAGCTTACCGTTCACGAAAACGTCAAACGAATAATATGTCCGCGAAGTGGATTGAAAAACCTCTCCGGCCAGCTTCAGCTTACGGCTGTTCGTTTTAAACCGGAGCTTGACACCTGCCGTTGCTTTGCACCGATCGTTAAACGTTCTGCCGTTTTTGATGCTGAATTCCTCATAAAGCGCAGTCTGCTCTTCCGTAAAGCGATGAAATCTGAGTTTGTTGTTTTCTTCTTCAATACGAACCGCACCGGTGGTGATGCTTCTTATTTGCGCAAGGCTTAAGTTCATTGTGTTGCACCTTCTTGCTTTTTAAATTTGTTCGGTTACAGCATTTGCCAGCGCCGTTATTTTGGCGTAGTCTTTGTCCTTTAGCGCTTGCTTATCCAAAATGCACGAGGCCATACCAACGCCCACAACACCGGTTGCGAGCACCTCTTGAATGTTCTCCGCCGAAACGCCGCCGAAGCAAACAAGCGGCAGATGATTTAGCGGCACGCGGATCTCTTTGATGACCTTTAAGTTTATAACCGAAGCAGGGAACAGCTTTATCAAGTCTGCCCCCAGTTTATAGGCTTTTGTCATTTCAGAGGGGGTTGCGCAACCCGGCATGGAAATGAGACCGGCGGCTTTTGTGGCTGTAATGATCTCCTCTTCCATCGTAGGTGAAACGATGATCTCTGCCCCTGCGTTCTTCGCAAGTTCGAACTGCTCCATGGTGATAACCGTTCCTGCGCCGACGTGCATTTTGTTGCCAAGGGCTTTTTTTACGGCCGCGATCTTCGCGGCGGTTGCCGCAAAAGAGGTGGGGTCTGCTTGATTGAACGGGACCTCCATAAAGCGGATGCCGCCATCGTACAGCGCGCTTGCCACCTTAACCATTTCCTCCTCAGCGATGCCTCGGCACACAACAATTACTTTTTTCTCAGAAAATTCCTTTACAAATTGAGTCATATCCATTCTCTCCTTTTCAATTTTGCTTTTTCAAAGCATCAATCATAATTTGCGTTGCCATATCGGCGGTGTTTTTTTCTGCTTCCTTGCTTCGGGAGGCGATATGCGGTGTCAAGTAAAAATTTGGTAAGTCCAGCAGAGGTTCGTCCTTTGCCGGGGGCTCGCTCACCATAACGTCGAAATAGGCGGCTCGGATCACGTTGTTCGTCAATGCCGCAAACAAGTCGGCTTCATTCACAATGCCGCCCCGGGCCGTATTGATTAAAACGGCGCTCGGCTTCATCTTGTTCATTTCTGTTAACGTAACAAAGTTTTTGGTTTCCGCGGTCAACGGCATGTGCAGGGAAACAAAATCCGAACGCTTCAGAATTTCCTCAAAGTCCACGACCCCAACGTTAAAGGCTTGCGCTGCTTCGCGATCAATCGCATAAGGATCATACGCGAGCACGCGCATACCCAGTCCAAAGGCTATCTGCGCAACCTTTTTGCCGATGGCGCCGAAACCTACGATGCCGATGGTCTTGTTCTCCAATTCATAGCCGGTTTGTTTTGACCACTTGTGTTGCCTGGTATCGGCTATGCTTTCGTATAAATTTTTGGAATCGGCAAAAAGAAAACTGATGGCGGTTTCTGCCACGCTTCTTGCGTTAGAGCCAACGGTTCTTCCAACAAAAACGCCCTTTTCGCGGCAGTATTCAACGTCAATATTATCCGTGCCGACACCAAATTTCACAACCGCCTTTACCGTTGGGTGCGCATCGATGTAGGCTTTGTCTACAGACTCAACACCGACGATCACGCCGTCGGCATCGTTGGTCTTTTCGTAAAATTCTTCCTTGGTGTAAGCGTTTCCGGTGTCGTTGTATTCCACAAGGAAACCGGCGCTTTCTATTTTTTTAACATTATCCAGTCCGCATTTAGCAAAACCTCGGGGGGTAACAACAATTTTCATATTGTCATTCCTTTCATCGTTCTGTTGACCAATTTTAATTTTAGTGCTATAATCGCAGCGTGTACATAGGATTTATTGCTAAAAACATTAGGGAAATTGCGGTGAAAAAATGATTTATAATGCTTATGCGGAACAAAATGAACAGGTGTCCGGCATTGAACTGGTAAGCTGTGGACATATTTTTGCCAAAAACGGCAGGGAGATCAAGCGGCCATCCGGTCGAGAGGATTGGTTGCTGTTTTATATTGCCAAGGAAAATGAGACCTTTTATTTGGGCGATGTCGAAATCGGCAAGCCGGGTTCGTTTATTCTTTTTGCGCCACAGGAAAAACAGCATCACATCTATCTTGGAGAAAAAACGGCAGAGTTTTATTATGTTCATTTTAAATGCGAACAGCTTCCTGCGGATATCTCGCTTGCGACCTCTAAAGTGTATCACGCGCCGTTCAGCCGTCAAGTGTGCGATATGTTTGAGGATATCATTGAGGAAACCTTGCGAAAGCAGCCGTTTTACGAAAAGCTTTGCATTTATAAGCTGCTGTATCTTTTAACGGTGCTGGAACGCGAGATTTTGAGTGTTAACCATCCTGAAAAGGAAAACGTTGAACGGATCGCCCGCGTTGTTCAGCACATGAACAAATTCTATAGCAGCGATTTCACGTTGGCGGATTATGCCAATATGTGCGCCATGAGTAAATATCACTTTCTAAGAACGTTTGAAAAGATCGTTGGTTGTTCTCCGATCGAATACCGCAACAATATCCGTTTGCAGCATGCGGCAGACCTGCTTTTAGAGGAACGACTTGCGGTGGAACAAATAAGCAATCTGACGGGGTATTCATCCGCCTCCTATTTTAGTTCTGCTTTTAAACAAAGGTACGGCCTTTCGCCTAAGCAGTATCAAAACCAAAAGCTAAAATAAGCAGGAACCGTTCTGTAAAGCCAACACAAAAGCGAGGTGAGATTCACCTCGCTTTTGTGTTGTATATACTATCAAATTTTGCGTTTGTAGGGACGATTCACGAATCGTCCGGTTGGATAAGGGTTGGTATTTGTGTCGGCGTGTGGCCTGTCCGCATATATTGAGAACGAGCCTTGGCTCGAAAATTTGATGCGGAAAGGAGGATGGTGTATGCGTTGCAGAACCTGTAACGGTGTGTGCAACACGGTGGGGCTCATTGTCGGCGCGTTGGTTGGCATTGGTGCGGGGCTGTTGTTCTTTTACGAGCAGCTTCCCGGCTTTGCGGCGGCAGTTCCCGCCCTGTTTGTGTTGGGTGCGGTGACCTTGGGCGTGTTGCTGGTGGGTTTGTCGATGGCCTCCTGCCGCGCAGGATGCGCGTTTGCCGACTGCTTGGTCGATGCCGGCGTGCGGTTGACAGTGGGTGCTCTCGGTACGGTAATTACCGCGTGGCTGTTTCCGGTATTCACGCTGTTCACGGTACAGCTGATCTTAGCGGCACTCCTCGCATTCTTTGCAACCTACTTGACGGTGCAGCTGGTTTGTTTTGTTGCCTGCCTGACTCGTCGGGCCTGTGACTGACAAGAAAAAGAAGCCCCTCCGTTGGGAGGGGCTTCTTTTTATCCTCTGGACCACGTGCAGGGGCGAAGCCCGTTTAAGGCTTCGATGATGGCGGTGGGAGAGGGGTCGTCCAATTCCAAATAGGCGCAGGCCTCGTTGATATTTTCCAGGCAATGCGCATCGGAGCTGAGAAGCAGGGGCTTGTCAGCGATCTCGCGGTGGCGTGCTTTTAGGGCATCAATATCGCCGCGTGCGGTGATCTCCACGGCGGTAAAGCCTACCGGAGGAACGTCGCCCAGCGCGGCGGTCACGCTGTAGGAGGGGCGGTCGATATGAGCAGGGAATGCCGCGCCGCCGTAGGAGCGCACCAACTCAACCACGTCGTCCACGCTTACCGATGAAGCGGTGGCGAGCAGATTGGGCTTTACGCCGATCTGCTCGTCCTGCGCATTGCACAGGATCTGTTCGCCGAAAATATCGGGACGGTTTTTCACAGGCGGCAGCGTGCTTTCAATATAGGCATCAAACGCCAAGGCCTGCTCGACAGAGGGGAACAAGCAAACGATATGGGCTTCTTCGGCGGTGCACAGTTCCATGCCGGGAAGAAACACGAGCCCCAGCTCGGCAGCCACCTCGGCGGCAGCAGGGCAATTGGCGCAGGTGTTATGGTCGGTAAGAGCGATGGCGTTCAAGCCTAAAATGGCCGCCATTTGCACCAGATCGTGCGGGGTCATATCGTTATCACCGCAAGGCGAAAGGCAGGAATGTATATGAAAGTCATAATAGAGCTTCATTGGGTTCCTCCTTTCCGTTTTTAATCCTCGCGCAGCTTACAGACCTCAACCCAAATACCGCCGGTGTACTGCTCCAGCTGTTCGCAGGTGACCTCGATGGCCGAATTGGCGCTGCCGGCGGCAGGAAATACGGTGGCAAAGCGCTTTAACGACTCGTCCAAAAAGATGCGTACCGTGCTCGGCAGAGCGAAGGGACACACGCCACCAACGGCGTGGCCGGTGAGCTCGGCACAGCGTTCACGCGAGAGCATGGACGCTTTAAAACCAAAGGTGTGCTTAAACTTGGCGTTGTCGATCTTGGTGTCGCCGGCGGCAACCACCACCAAGCAACCGTCGCCATCGGTGAAGGATAACGTTTTGGCAATGCGTGCCCCCTCAACGCCGAGGGCTTGCGCGGCCAATTCTACCGTGGCGCTGGACACGGGGAATTCCATAATATCGCCCTCGCGCCCAAAGGCGGCCAAAAACGGGCGAACGGCTTCTATAGACAAGACAATTCCTTCTTTACAGTAATTTAGACAACGCGACCGCGAGTGTGTAGGCATCTTCCTTGCTGCGCAAAATGGTAATGCCCTCAGTCTCGGCGCGGGCGCGGGCGGCTTCGTCCAGCGCGGCGTTTTCACAAAGAACCAGGCAGGACAGATCGGCCAGCACGCACACGGCAATGGCGTTCACGTTACCCATCACGCTGAACCACGCGCTGTCGGCAGGAGCACGTCCCATGACCCAACTGAGCAGGTCGCCGCAATAGCCGCTTACAACGGTGCGGTCGAGATCGCCTTCGCACAGCACCTCCAGTGATAACGGTGCAATCAAATCGCGGACGGTCATTTGTGCTCCTCCTTTGCTTCTTCGGCTTGGTGCAAGCGCTCACGCATGCGGAAAATGCAGTCGCTTTCATGGGCAAGGCCCAAAGCCACGTCTTCGGCCATGGCGCGGCACGACGGGGCGCCGCAGGAGCCGCAATCCAGCTTGGGAAGATGCTCAAAAATGGTTTCGGCCTCTTGCATCAGGCGCATGGCATCCGACACGTTTTCGGCCAACCGCAGGGCAGGATTTTCTTGCAATGGCTGCGACCAGCACAGTGAGGACACTTCGCCCATTTCGGCGCTGCGGTTGCAGGAAACCGGCAGATACTTACGTAGATTTTTAATGCGTGCGCGTGCAACGTAGCCGTTTTCGGCGGTGAGCACGCCGCCCACACAGCCGCCCGCACAGGCGTTCAGTTCAATGAAATCGAGATCGGCAAATTTTTCGTCTTCCAGATCTTCTAACACGTGGATCACGTTTTGAATGCCGTCGGCCGACAGATGGTTTTCCTCCAGCGTGCCGGCGGCCTCTCCGCCGATAAAAGACCAACTGACCCCGATCAAACCGGAGTGGGACAGCGGCTCGATCCTTTCCAGACGATTCATTTTCCCGAGCAGAGCGGGATAAATATCACTGATGGCCAATACACCGTCCACCTGCGAGCGAGGCATGCCGATGGGCGCGTGTGCATCGGTTACCTTGGCGGGGCAGGGGGAGAGGAAGAAAATGCCGATATCGTCGGGACTCAAGCCGGTGCGCGCCATAACGCGTTGGCGTGCCAGCGCTGCCGACACCTCCATGGGCGATTTCAGCGGCATAACGTGCGAGCAAAGCTCGGGAAAGCGCACTTGAATGAGCCGCACCACAGCCGGACACGCCGAGCTGATGACGGGCTTTTTCAGTTTCCCCTCCGAAAGAAGCTGACGCGTGGCTGCCGATACGATCTCGGCGCCTCGTGCCACCTCAAACACCTCGTCGAACCCCAATTCGGTAAGGCCGGTGAGGATAACGTCGATATCGTCGAGGTTGCGGAATTGACCGTATAGCGAGGGCGCGGGCAGCGCCACGGTATAGCGATACTTTTCCAGCATATCCAGCGAATCGTGGCGCGCTTTTTTGGCGCGGTGCGGGCACACGCGAATACATTCGCCGCAGTCGATACAGCGTTCGGAAATGATGGTCGCCTTGCCGTCGCGTACACGGATCGCCTGCGTGGGGCAATGCTTGATGCAGTTGGTGCAGCCCACGCATTTGTCGGTATCTAATGTAACAGAATGAACGAAACGGTCCATAACATAGCTCCTTAAACGAGCACGGTCATACGGATACAAGTACCCACACCGAGCTCGGTGTCGATGGTGAGTTCGTCGGTGTATTTTTTTATGTTAGGCAAGCCCATGCCGGCGCCGAAGCCCAGATTGCGTACGGTTTCGGTGGCTGTGGACCAGCCCTCCTGCATGGCCAGATCCAAGTCGGGAATGCCGGGGCCGCGGTCGGTCAGCGTGATAACGATGCGGTCGGGGTTGATCTCCACGTCGGCGGTGCCGCCGTTGGCGTGAATGACCATGTTGATCTCGCCCTCGTACATAGCAATGGCTACACGGCGGATCGCATCGGGCGGGAAGCCCAGCTGTTTTAATTTCCCTTTTGTGGCGCCCGATGCTTCACCTGCACGGGTGAAATCGTCGCCGGGAACCTCATAATGCAAGTTGATGCTCATACTATTTCACCGGCCTTTGTTACGCTTCGCCGCCGGACAGTCCGTGCTGATACAGCAGACCGCAGGCGGTGAACATACGCAGCTGCGTAGTCAGTAAAACGATGTTGCGGGCTTCCGCCAGCTCGATCATTTCGGGCGTGGGCTCCTTGCCGCGCACAAAGACGATGCAATTCATATCCATCATTTCGGCAGTGCGCACGACCTGCATGTTAACAAGACCCGAAAGCAGCACTGACTGATCTTTCACGAAGGCCAATACGTCGCTCATCATATCGCTGCCGAAGGCATAGAATACTTCTGTGTCCAGCCGATTGCCGGCGCGCAGTTCGGCGTTCAGAATTGATTTTACATCCGCGATGGTCATAGAGGATCATCCTTTCTGTCGTTACGTAATTTCATTATACTGTTTAATCGCGAAATATGCAAGATGTGCAAGGGAAAATTGCGGAAAATTCGAAAAGCGGTTGACTATTTGGCGTAATAATAGTATAATAGTAGAATCCTATTTTATTTTTTTGGGAGGAATCAACCATGGCAAGAGTGTATAATTTTTCGGCCGGTCCTTCGGTGCTGCCGGAAAGCGTGTTGCGTCGTGCGGCAGATGAGATGCTGGACTATCAGGGTTCGGGTCAGTCCGTAATGGAGATGTCTCATCGATCGAAAACTTACGATGCAATCATCAAGGAATGTGAAGCACTCCTGCGTGAAGTGATGAACATCCCCGACAACTACAAGGTGCTGTTCCTGCAGGGCGGTGCTTCCTCGCAGTTTGCGATGATCCCGCTGAACCTGCTCACGGGCAGCGGCAAGGCCGACTTCCTTATTACCGGTCAATGGGCCAACAAAGCCTACCAAGAGGCGGCTCGTTACGGTGAAGCGAAGGTGATCGCCAGCTCCAAGGATAAGACGTTTTCGTACATTCCGGAGTGGGACGAAGCCGACTTTACCCCCGATGCGGATTATTTCCATATCTGCATGAACAACACCATTTACGGAACCAAGTTCCATAAGCTGCCGGAGACGGGCGATGTTCCGCTGATCGCGGACGTGTCGTCGTGTATCCTGTCAGAACCGATCGACGTTTCCAAATTCGGCATTCTGTATGCCGGTGCGCAAAAGAACATGGGCCCTGCCGGCTTAACGGTGGTCATCATTCGTGAGGATCTCATTAAAGAGCCTCAGGCATGCACCCCCACCATGTTCAAGTACAGCACCCATTCCGAAAACGATTCCATGTTCAACACCCCGCCTTGCTATTCCATTTACATTTGCAAGCTGGTGCTGGAGTGGATTCGTGACGAGATCGGCGGCTTGGAGAAGATGAAAGAAATTAACGAGAAGAAGGCAAAGCTGCTCTACGATTTCCTGGACGAGTCGGCCATGTTCCGCGGCACGGTGGAAAAGAAAGACCGTTCGCTCATGAACATTCCGTTCGTAACCGGAAACGACGAGCTGGATGCCTGCTTTGTTAAGGAAGCCGCTTCGGCCGGTTTTGTGAACCTCAAGGGTCATCGTTCGGTGGGCGGCATGCGTGCTTCCATCTACAACGCCATGCCCATTGAGGGTGTAGAAAAGCTGGTTGCCTTCATGAAAGCCTTTGAAGCTGCCAACGCCTAAGGAGCTGTTACTATGAATATTTTAACGTTAAACAAGATCGCTGCCTGCGGCACCGACCGTTTGGGCAGCGGCTACACCGTGGGTGACGCGGTGGAAAATCCGGCCGGTGTGCTGGTGCGCTCGGCTGCGATGCACGATATGGAATTTCCCAAGAGCCTGCTGGCTGTGGCGCGTGCCGGCGCGGGTGTGAACAACATTCCGCTGGATCGTTGCAGCGAAGAGGGTATCGTGGTGTTCAACACGCCCGGTGCCAATGCTAACGCGGTGAAGGAACTGGTAATTGCCGGTTTGCTGCTGGCTTCGCGCAAGGTGATCCCCGCTATTGAATGGGCTCGCACGCTGAAGGGCCAAGGCGCCGAGGTGGGCAAGCTGGTGGAAAAAGGCAAAGGTCAGTTTGCCGGCCCCGAAATTCTGGGCAAGAAGCTGGGCGTTATCGGCTTGGGTGCCATTGGTGTGTTGGTTGCCAACGCTGCCAAGGAGCTGGGCATGGACGTGTACGGCTACGACCCGTATCTGTCGGTAGATGCCGCATGGAAGCTGTCGCGTTCGGTGCATCATGCCGCCAGCGTGGCACAGCTGATGGCGGAGTGCGATTACATTACGCTGCACCTGCCGCTCACGCCCGACACCCGCGATACCATCAACGCCGAAACCATCGCCACCATGAAAGACGGTGTGCGCATTCTGAACTTTGCTCGCGGCGAACTGGTTAACAGCGATGCCATGAAAGCGGCGCTGGCCTCCGGTAAGGTAGCCTCCTATGTGGTGGACTTCCCCTCCGATGAGATGCTGTGCGTCGACAACGTGGTGGCGATCCCGCACTTGGGCGCTTCCACCCCCGAAAGCGAAGACAATTGCGCCGTGATGGCGGCCGACGAGCTGAAGGCTTATTTGGAGGAAGGTATCATCCGCAATTCGGTGAACTTCCCGGCCATGGAAACTGCCAAATCCACCGCGGTTCGCGTGTGCGTGCTGCACCGCAACATTCCCGCCATGGTGGCGCAGATCAGTACGCTGATCTCGGAAGAGGGCGTAAACATCGACACCATGACCAACCGCTCCAAGAAAGACAACGCCTACACCGTGCTGGATGTCGAGTCCGACGTGGCCGAATCCACGCTGGAGAAGATCCGCGCGATCGACGGCGTTATCCGCGTTCGCAAGATCTGATAATAACCACAAAAAAACTCTCTGCTGATTTCAGCAGAGAGTTTTTTTGTTACTTACGAGTAGGTTTTACGTTTGATGCAGGCGAGATATTGCCATCAATAGTACCATTGGTATCTTCAAAAGATTTGATTTTTTCTCGTATTAAAACAAGCACTTGACTGTTCACACTTCTGCCCTCGTAATCAGCAATGTGTGAGATCTTATTCAACATTTCTTCTTCAATCCGTATTGAAACGCTCTTGGTAGCCATAAATTCACCTCGTAACAACTATGTTGTATATAAAACTGGATATATGATATCTCTATTATGTTTAAGGAGAGCGCTATGAAGAGAAACACTTGTTGCTTTATCGGGAATAGGGCGATAAACGAAACCAAAGAGTTAAAAGCAGAGCTTGTTGAACCAGGGGTTATGGTTAATAGAGTATTATTGGATTTCTTGTTCCAGTTTTTTAAATGTTTCGGTGTTGAAAAAGTCGTAAAGGGATATTTCTAAACCGTCACATAACTTTTTAAGTGTTACAACACCTGCATTTTTACTGCCACCGTTAATAATATTCTTTAACGTTGAGGGAGGAACGGCCGAAATTCTGGCAAGAGCATTGACCGATAATCGTTTTTCTTCACATAACTCTAACAGCCGATTTGCGACGGCCTTTCGTGTATCCATACTATCACCCCTAAAAACTCTATATATAGTGTATGGTTTTTAGAGAGAGAAGAACGACCATATATGGACTTTTTGGGCCATATATGGTAAACTTGTGTTGTGGTGATTTGTGTGTGCAAAAAAACTTGTTGCTTTATCGGGCATAGAACGATAAACGAAACCGCAGAATTAAAAGCAAAGCTTACGGAAACAATTGAAGGACTGATCGCAGACGAAAAGGTTGATACCTTTCTTTTCGGGAGCAAGAGCCGCTTTAACAGCTTGTGCCTTGAACTGGTAACCAAAATAAAAGAAAAATACCCGCACATAAAACGGGTTTACGTGCGGGCAGAGTATCCGTATATCCGTGAGAGTTATAAGAAGTACTTGCTGGAAAGCTATGAAGATACCTATTATCCCGAAAAGCTACGGAACTCAGGCAGAGCGGCTTATGTTGAGCGTAACTATGAGATGATCGACAACAGCACCTATTGCGTAGTGTACTACGACGAAGCCCATGCTCCAACCACCCGCAAAAGCGGCACTCGCATTGCGTTGGAGTATGCTGCAAAGAAACGTAAAACGATTATTCATATATGATATTACATGATGGTTTACATTCTTTCGCAAACGTGGTACACTATAGTTGATTTTGTCGATGGGAGGCGAGAGAATGACCTGGACGGTAGGCTTGCGCGCGGCAGGAGCGGGCTTGGGCGCACTCATTGCCCTGTGGGGCTTGCTCCCCGTATTCACGGGGCGGCTGCATGCCGGTTGCATTACCATGCTGCTGGTGGGCGCACTGCTGATGATCGTGTGCATTCGCTTCGCCGAGGTGTCGGCGCTGGTGGCGCGTTTGTGGAGCAGCGTTGGCGGCAAGGTGGCGCTCAGTGTACTGGCAGTAGTGGCTGCGGTACTGATCGTGTTGTTTGCCGTGGTGTCGGTGCTGATGGCAAAAGCGGCCCACAACGAACCGCACGAGGAGGCTACCTTGATCGTACTTGGTGCTGCCTTGCGCGGCGATCAGCCCAGCAAAATGCTGCGCGGTCGACTCAACGCCGCCGTGGACTATTTGGAGGCGCACCCCCAAGCGGTGTGCGTGGTATCGGGCGGCCAAGGACCCGATGAAATTTGCACCGAGGCCTCGGTCATGTACGCCTATTTAACCCAAAAGGGCATCGCTCCCGAGCGCATTTATTTGGAGGAGCGATCCACCAGTACGTTTGAAAACATCGCCTTTTCCAAAGAGGTTATCCAAAAGAACGGATTAAGCACACGCGTTGCCGTGGTAACGCAGGAATTTCACCAATACCGCGCACAGCAATTTGCCAAAACAGCAGGCTTTGCCGAGGTGGGCGCGGTTACCGCGCACACGCCGTGGGATTTGGTGGCGAGCTACTGGATCCGCGATTTTGCCGGCATTTGCCACATGGCCCTGTTGGGAACGTAAGCACAAAAAAACCACCGCAGCGCAAGTAGCGCTGCGGTGGTTTTTATTTTATATGGTTATTTCAGCACGCCGTTGGCGTCAAACACGTAGGTCTTGCCGCCGATCACACGGCGACCGGTTACCATGTAACCGTTACCGTCCAAGTAATACCACTTGCCGCCGTCCTTCAACCATTGCGACTTGGTCATGCTGCCGTTTGAGTTCAGGTAGCACCAGCCCACCGAGTCGCGCTTCCAGCAGTTTGTCACAGCGTAGCCGTCGGCACCTACATAACACCAACCCACGCTGTCACGCACCCAGCAATTGGTCGCCATGCGGCCGGCGGAGTTAAGATACACCCAGCCCACGCTGTCGCGCTTCCAGCAATTGGTTACACAATAGCCGTCAGCACCCACATAGCACCAGCCTTGGCTATCCCGGATCCACTTGTTGGTGGCCATGCGCCCCTGTGCATCCAAGTAGCACCAGCCCTTGCTGTCTTGTTTCCAGCAATTGGTTACACAATAGCCGTCCGAGCCAACGTAGCACCAGCCCACACTGTCACGCACCCAGGCGTTGGTGAGCATGTAACCGTTCGGACCAACGTAGCACCAGCCCTTACTGTCGGCTTTCCATGAGTTCTTTACCAATTGGCCGTTATTGTAGAAATACCACTTGCCACCCTCCGGCACCCAGCCGTTTTTGAGAACGCGGCGCTCGTGGCACACGTTGCACTCGGTATCGGTGCCGTTGTCGTAAACGTGGGGATCGGTGTGGGAGCGGACGAAGCTGCAATTGTTGCAGGTAGCGTCGCAGCCGCCGCTGAAGCTGTGGGCGGTACCGTCGTCGGCATCGCCGAACAGCGAAACAAAATTATGCCAGCTATACGTGGTGGCAGTACATTCGGGAACAACGACAAACGAAAAATACCCCTCGCACCGGTTCTGCAGCCATTGGTGGTTCAGTTCTTTGAACTCGGCAGAGGTGCGATTGAAATACGAGTGGTAGGCATCGTCCGGGGAGTTGCCAACGGGGTCGTCGAAGGTGATATCGCACATATACCATTCGCCACCGATCTTAACGGTGTTCCACTGATGACCGCCGCCCGCGCTGCCTTCCACGGTGGCGCAAGGGATGCCAACGGCGATACACAGCGTTTGGAAGGCTTCGGAATACGACTCGCACACGCCGGTGTTGTTCACCAAAATGCCGTAAGCGGTCCAGTTGTCGGCGGCACGGTAGTCCCAAAGTCCGCCGATGGCATTCGGATTATTTGTGGCAGCAGGCATATTATACGAGGAATTTTTTAAAATATAGTCGTAAAGCAAGCGCTCCTTAACCACGTCGGGAGCATTGGCAGGAATGGTGGAAATGATTTCGGCTACCTTGGCATCAAAGAGAGCCTTTTTGTTTCGGATTTTTTGCCGCAGCGCTTCGTTTGGTTCGCGCAGTGCATATCCATAGCCGCAAAACTCGTTTTCACCTCGGCCAACGGAATAGGAAAATAGGAATCCGCTTTCACCGTTTCCGGAGATGCTGGTAGTAACGGTCTTTGACAGGAAGAACAGTTCCGGCGTGTCGTACATATACAGGAAATAAAGACGCTCCTTTGAATCCACGGAAACATCGGTTGCAAAGGTGACTTTAGCCTCCAAATTCCGCACGGCGGTGTCGAGCTGACGGTAGTAGCCCTTCCACTCCTCGTTGAGGAGAGAGTAAATGTAGCGTTGCTCCAAAGGAAGCCACGTGTGCGTTTGGCCGGTGGTGTAGCCGTAATCGCCGCGGGCAACGGCGTTGTGCACGGAGCCGGCAGCGGTGACGGTGGAAGATAGCTGTACAGGGGCGGCAAGAGGCAGCGCCGGAGCTTCCGTGTTGGGCATCATGGTGTACGTAATGGTGCCGTCGGGGTTTTCGGTGGCCGTAACGTGTTGGTCGATATAGGCAGAAAGTGCCTCTAAAGAAACGGGTTCTGCGGCTTCGGCAAATACAAGGTTGCCGCAAACGGAGGGTACCAGCAATACGGTGCACAGCAGCAATGCCAACAGTTTTTTCAAAACGATCATCTCCTAAAACACGGTAAGATCTTCTATTTTCAGTATAGCACACTTTCCGAAAAAGTCAAACACAGCAAAAACGCCGCAACAGCATCGGCTGTTGCGGCGTTAACTTTTCACTTAGGGAATCAGCGCACCGTCGGCGCCAAAGAAATACGGAGAACCATTGATAACGTGGTAGCCGGTTACCATGTAGCCGTTGGCATCCAGGTAATACCACTTGCCGCCGTCTTGCAGCCATTGCGACTTGGTCATGCTGCCGTTCGAGTTTAAGTAGCACCAACCGTAGCTGTCGCGCTTCCAGCAGTTCGTCACAGCGTAACCGTCGGCTCCCACGTAGCACCAGCCCACGCTGTCACGCACCCAGCAGTTCGTGGCCATGCGACCGGCGGTGTTGAGATAACACCAGCCGTAACTGTCGCGCACCCAGCGGTCGGTCACGCAATAGCCGTCGGCTCCCACGTAGCACCAGCCCACACTGTCGCGCACCCAACGGTTGGTGGCCATGCGGCCTTCGGCATTTAAATAACACCAACCGGTGTTGTCGCGCATCCACGCATTGGTAACGCAATAGCCGTTGGCACCCACATAGCACCAACCCACGCTGTCGCGCACCCAAGCGTTGGTTTTCATGGCGCCGTCAGCGCCGAGATAGCACCAGCCGTAACTGTCGCGCATCCAAACATTTTTCACTTCCACGTTGTTTTTGTAAAAATACCAGTGGTTATTTTCGTAAAACCAGCCGTTGCGCATGGTGCGCACGGTTACGGTGAACGAATCGCTTTTGCCGTTATAGGTGACGGTGATGGTTTTTTCGCCCAGCGTGGGGGAGTAGCCGCTCACGGTGTAATCGGTTACCTCAACGGCACCGGTATCAAAGTAGGCGGTCACCACCATGCCGTCGGCAGAAAACGCTTCACCTTCGGCGTAGATCAACTTGTTCGGCTTGGTGGTTACGGTAATGAAGTGAAAAACCACCGTGCGCTCCACCCCGCAAGAGTCGCACACCGTGTCGGAGGGGTCTGTAAAGGCGTGATTATCTTTGTCAACGTTCGTGCGCACAAAGTTGCAGTTGTTGCAGGTGTCATCACAACCGCCGGAGAAGTAATGGGTTTGATAGGGGGCGTCGCCGTAGCGAGCAACCATGTTTTCCCAGCTGTTTTTCGTGGCGGTACAATCGGGAACCGGCCAATAGTTACCGTCCCAATACGGCCAGTCGGTTTCCGGCCACGTGTGGTCCAGCTCGTTCATGCGGGCGTTGGTGAGATTAAAATACTCGTGCCCCGCTTGGGTGGAGGTGCTGCCGGAGGGGTCGTCAAACGTGGGGTCGCATTGGTACCACTCGCCGTCGATCTGAACGATATTCCACTTGTGCGGGCCACCGGCATCGCCGGCAACGCTGCTGCACACGATGCCCACGGCATTGCACAGGGTTTGAAACGCTTCGGCATAGGATTCGCACACGCCGTAGCCGTTCACCAACATACCGTAGGCGGTCCAGTTATCGTTGGCGAGGCCGTCCCACAGGTCGTTATACACAGCATTGAGATTATAATATCCATTGCGCTGAAGCTTATCGTAGATCAACCGTTCCTTGACAACCTCGGGGGCGTCCGACGGAATGGTGGCAATAAAATTCTGCACAACCAGATCAAAGGTTTGCTTTTTATCAAGGATCTTTTGCCGCAGGGTGTAGGTTAGGGAACCGTAGTTGTGCCCACAATACTCACCTGCTTTGTTGCCAACGGCATACGTAAACAGCAGCTTACCGGTGTTTACGTTAAATTCAGCAACCACCTGTGCGGCAAGATAAAACAGCTCGGGCGTGTCGAACATATACAGAAAATAAATGCGATAACGGTCGTCTTGCCGCAGGTTGGTGTTAAGTGTGACCGAAGACTCCAGCTGGCGCACGGCGGTGTCGATCTGGCGATAGTAGCCTTGCCATTCCTTGTCCAGCAGGGAATACAGATAGCGCTGCTCCATGGGGAGCGCGGTGTGCGTTTGGTTGGTGGTGTAGGTGTAGTCGGGATAGTTTACGTCCGCAGCTTGTACTTGCACCGACTTTGCCACCGTTGTTGCGGCAGGGGCGGTGAAGGCAGGCGTGTAGGCACTGTGCAAGGGAGGAACAGATTCGTCGGTTCCCGTCACGAGCGTGGCGGTAATGGTGCCGTCGCCGTTTTCGGTTACGACGGTGTGCTCGTCAATGTACGAGAGGATAGACTCCAAAACTTCGGTGTCGGAGGCTGCGGCGGCACGGTAGGGAATACAGGCAACCAGCGTTACTAAACATAGCAGCCATGCAACAGTTTTTTTCAAAACAACCAGCTCCTTATACAGCGGCAACTCATAAATTGAACAACGTGCGCAGCGTGTGAAGCACGCTGTCGGTCTCCGTGGCATCCACGCCGGGCAGTGTACCGCGCATGCGGTAGGGGTGCCCCACCACCGAAAGCAGCTCCTTATCGTTGCGGCTGTCACCAAAGGCAACGGCCTGTTCGGGGGTGATGCCCAGCTTATCCATCAACGTGAGAGCGGCGTTGCCCTTGTTGGCGCAGGGGGCAACCAACTCGGCAATACCGGGTTCCCGATAGGCCAAACGGTAGTTTGGATTTTCCTCGGGCACCTTATCGGTGAACAATTCCAGCTTCAGCACCGGTTCGCCAACCTCGTTGGGGGAAGCAATGGGACGACCCACGGGAGCCCCACCTAAGCTGTAGGCCGCTTCGCGGCCGTGGACGGTGGCTTTGGGATACTCACTTAACAGTTGTGCCACCGCCTTTGGCGGCAGCGGGCGCTTGTGCAGCACAAAATCGTGCCGCCGTGTAAGGGCGCCGTCGAGACAAATAAACACCAAACGGTGTGATAACGCCCCAAACAAGGCGCGCAACTGCGGATAGGGACGGCCGCTGGCAATTGCCACGGTGATCCCGCGGTCAGTTAAGCGGCGCAGCACATCTAACGTTTCTTCGGAAACCGCAGTTTCACCACGCGGCAGCAACGTGCCGTCCACATCACAAAATACCAACCGCAGCATAGCGGCCACCTCCTTAAATTTATTTCATGGTAACAACCGTGACACCGGTTTCGCCTTCGCCGTAGGCACCTAAACGGAACGAATCCACACCGGGGTATCCGCGCAGATGCGCCTGCACGGCAGCGCGCAGAGCGCCGGTGCCTTTTCCGTGAATGATGGTAATGCGTTCTAAGCCCGCAAGGCGGGCGTCGTCGAGGAATTTATCCACTTCCAACAGGGCTTCCTCGGTGGTGAGGCCGCGCAGATCCAGTTCGGTGCGTGCCGAACGCGACGAGCGGGACAGATCCCCCGTGGCGCGCCGCACCGTTACGGGAGCGGACTTTGCTTTTTTCTCTAACAATCGCAGCGCCGTAACGGCCACGCGGGTGCGAATGATGCCGGCTTGCACCTCAACGTTACCGTTGGCATCGGGCAGAGAGATCACCACCGCCGGCTTATCCAGCTCGGTCAGCAGCACCTCATCACCCACTTGAAGCGGGCGGGGCAGCGCGTAGCTGCTTTGCCGCTTTTTGGTAACAGGATCAATAGCATCTTCCATTTTGTTCAAGCGATTGCGCAGCTGCGAGCGTGCTGCCGAAGCCTTGCTCGCAAAATCGGCTTCGTCTTTTTGGCGGCGCAGCTTATCCAGTTCGTCCACCAAGGCTTCGGCATCGTGGCGGGCGCGTTCGACCAATCGTTTGGCTTGGTCGCGCGCTTCGGACAATTCCTTTTCACGCAAGCGATCGATCTCGTCCAGTTGTTGCTCGGCTTTGTCTTTTGCGGCGGCAGCTTCGGCGGCGGCGCGGCGCGCGGTGACAAGCTGTTCCTCCAGCTCGCGCCGCTTTTCTTCCAAGCTGACAACCACTTCCTCCAGCAGCCGTTCGTCGGCATCCACCAGCGAGCGGGCATGCTGTACCACGGCGGGATTCATGCCCAACCGTTCGGAAATGGCAAAGGCGTTGGAGCGCCCGGGAACGCCCACCAATAAGCGGTAGGTGGGGCGCAGGGTAGCTACGTCAAATTCGCAGCTGCCGTTTTCCACACCCGGCGTTTGCAGAGCGTAGGCTTTAAGTTCGGCGTAATGCGTGGTGGCGGCAATGCGTGCACCTTGTGCGCGCAGTTGCTCCAGCGTGGCAGTAGCCAGCGCCGCACCCTCGATGGGGTCGGTGCCGGCGCCGAGCTCGTCGAGCAGCACCAGGCTGTGCTCGTCGGCATCGTTTAAAATACGAATGATATTGGTGGTGTGGGCCGAGAAGGTGGACAGCGATTGCTCAATGGATTGTTCATCGCCAATGTCGGCCAGCACGGTGCGAAACACCGAAAAGGAGCTGCCGTCGCTCACGGGCGGCAACAGGCCGCATTGTACCATTAAGGTGAGCAGTCCCAGCGTTTTCAACGTAACGGTCTTACCGCCGGTGTTAGGGCCGGTGATAACCAAGGTGTCGAACGAGTCGCCCAGCTCGACGTCGATGGGAACAACGCGGTCGGCCGCAATGAGCGGGTGGCGGGCGCGGCGCAGGCGAATGCAGCCGTTGTCGGTCACGGCGGGGCGCACAGCTTTCATTGCATAGGCCAGCCGCGCTTTTGAGAAGATCAGGTCCAGTTCAATAAGAACGGCGTAATCCTGCAAAATGGAATCGGCAAACGAGCCGGCCTCGGCCGAAAGCTCTTGAATGATGCGTTCGATCTCGGCGGCCTCGCGGGATTCCCACAGTTTCAAATCGTTGTTGGCTTCCACGGCGCCCATCGGCTCAATAAACACGGTAGCACCCGAGGCTGATGTGTCGTGCACCAAGCCGGGAACGTCGCCGCGGTGTTCGGCCTTCACAGGCACCACAAAACGTCCGCTGCGGATGGTTACCACGGGATCCTGCAGCAACTTTTGGGCGTTGGGGGAGTGGATGAGCTTATCCAATTGCTCGCGCACACGTGTGGAAGCGGCACGCATACGGCGCCGAATATCCGCAAGCGCCGTGGAGGCGTGGTCGCTGACTTCTTCTTCGGAAACAATGGCGGTGCGCAGCTTATCCTCTAAGTACTTGTTGGGTGCCAGCAGGGAAAACCGTTCGTCAAGGCAGGTGGTGATCCCCTCGCAATGCTGATGCCACTCTTTTAACGTGCGAATCACACGCAGGGTACCGGCAATGCGCAGCAGCTCACCCAACGACAGCACGGCTCCTGCTTGTGCACGGCGCAGTGCGTTGGATACGTTCACGGCACCGCCAAACGACGGTGCACCGAATTTGGCCATCAGCTGTGCTGCGGCATCGGTTTCGTCCAGCAGGCGAATGACCTCGGTCATATACGGCGACGGCCGCAGCTCACGAGCGGCTTCGGCGGTGTCGGCGCAGGTGGCCGAGGAGGCCAGCAGTTCTAAAATTTTATCCAGTTCCAAAGACCGGTAATGCTTATTCATAGCGACTCCTTAGGTGATACTATGGTAAAACTCCAACGTGTTAAAGCCGCGACCGAGCTGTGCCAGCAAAAATCGCTCGGCAACGTCGCCCAAGGCCAAGGCCTCGGGCTCGGGGAGCGAAAAAGCAAAGCAACGCTCGAACGGCGCATACACAATATGCCGCATTGCGGCCAAAACGGAGGGTGAGAGCGGTACAGCCGACACGGTGCCGTGGCAATTGTCGCACAGCAGCACGCCCTGTACGGGGGAAAACCAACCGCCGTTTTCCGCGTTACAGCCGGCACAAGCGGCAACGGCGGGCATATAGCCGGCTTGGCACAGCAAGCGAAGCTCGGTTACTGCTTTTAAAAGCGGTAACGGCCGCGAGCCCTCTGCTAAATAATGCAGGGAATTGAGTAACAGCCGCAAGGCTTCCTCGGCAGGCTCCTCCGGCGGAGCCAGCACGGCGGCCAGCTCGCAAAAATACTGGGCCAGTGCCAATGTGTCTAAATTTTCACGCACCTTAAAAAAGACGTTCAAGGGCTCGGCATCGTCAACTATGTACTTTTCCCGCCCTTTGTACAGCGTGAGGCGGGAATAACACAACAGCTGGGTTGCCGTGCTGTTGCGGCTTTTTAAATTGCGGGCACCGCGCACCGAAGCACGGATCACTCCGCAATCGCGCGTGAGCGCGGTAACAAAGCGATCCGATTCACCGATATTGTTGTTTTCCCGAATGATCAGTGCGTCGGTGGTTATCTTCATGAACAGGTTCTCCGTTATGCTCTTCGGCAACGGTGTTGGTATAAACGTCGATCCCGCAGTAACGCAGGTAATCCTCTACCTTGCCGGTTTTTTGAAAGGTTGCCCATAATTTTTCTTGATCCATACCGATCCCTCCACTCACAGTTTGAGCGAAAAGTCGGTGAATATGCACGGTTTACGAGCGGTAACCGAAAGAGTTTAACAAGCCTTGGCGGTTGCGCCAATCTTCTTTCACTTTTACCCAGCATTGCAGGTCAACGTGAGTGCCGAACAGGCTCTCCATTTCCTGACGAGCGGCGCTGGCAATGCTTTTCAGCATGGCGCCGCGCTTGCCGATAATGATACCCTTGTGCGTGTCGCGCTCGCAGAAGATCTCGGCATCAATTTCAAAAATGGGGCCACGCTCGGTTTCACTTTCCTCAAACGCTTCCACCACAACGGCAACACCGTGCGGGATCTCCTCGCGCAGCTGAAGCAGCATCTGCTCGCGCAGCAGCTCGGCGGCTAAAATGCGGTCGGGCTGGTCGCTGGTGGTGTCGGCGGGGAAGAAGTGCGGGCTGGGCAGGGCATAAGCTTCCAATTCTTTGCCCAACAGGGAGATGCCTTCGCCGGTGAGCGCCGACACAGGCAGGATCGCTTCAAACGGGTACGCCTGCCGCCACGCATCCATGCAAGCCAGCAGGGTGCTCTTGTCGGCCAAGGTGTCAATTTTATTCAGCACCAGCAGCACCGGCAGCTTTTGCGAGCGAAAGCGCTCCAAAAGTTCCTTCTCGGCATCGCGCACCACAGTGGTGGGCTCCACCACCAAAATGCCGGCATCCACGCCCGAAACCGCTTCACCGATGGATTTGATCATGAAATCTCCCAAGCGGGTGCGGGGACGGTGCGAGCCGGGGGTGTCCAAAAACACCAACTGGGTCTCCTCTTTGGTGAGCACGCCCATAATGCGGTTGCGCGTGGTTTGCGGCTTGTCCGACACAATGGCGACCTTGCGGCCGACTAAGGCGTTCAACAACGAGGACTTGCCCACGTTCGGTACGCCGACAATGGCGATAAAAGCAGATTTGGTTTCCGACATAATAATCCTCCCATCGGCCGATCACTTTCTTCGGCCAAACACAAACAACCAAGCGGGAATAAACGAAAGCAAAAGCACACAGGGCTGCCACCACGCCGTTTGCCAGTGGGCAAAAATCGCGAGCCATACCTGTGGACGTAAAAACAAAAGCAGTCCCACGGCAAAGGCAGCGACGGACAGCACGAGCACGGCGGCGGCCGCGAGATCCTTGGCGGCACCGGACAGCGGATGCTGTTCGGGGGAAATGCGATCGACGGCGCGTTCCAACGCGCTGTTAAACAGCTCGGCGCACAGCACGGCGCCAAAGGTTAGGCACAGCACGGCCCACTCGGCGCGAGACAGCGAAAAGTGAGGCGCAAAGGCCAGCACGTAGGCGGTGACCGCCACGTGAAAGCGAAAATTGCGTTCGGTTTTTAGGCACAGCCATACGCCGCGCAGTGCATAGCCGAAGCCGCGCCAAAAGCCGCCGCGCTTATTCATCGAGCACATAGCTGTTGATGCGGGATAACCCGATCTGGTCCATTACGGTTTCTTCCTTTTCACGCATGTGCACGGCTTCTAAGCCGCCGTTTACGTGGTCGTACCCTAAGAGATGGAACATGGAATGAACCGTAAGATAGCCCACCTCGCGGTTGAAGGAGTGGCCAAAATCCTCGGCTTGTTTTTGAGCCTGCTCCAGTGACAGCACAATATTACCGATCAGCTTTTCGCCGGTTTCGGGATGCACTTCAAACTCACCGTTTTCACCAAGCGGAAAGGATAACACGTCGGTGGGGGCATCAATGCCGCGCTGCTCCAAGTTGATCTGATGGATAAGGTCGTTATCTACCAGCGTAACGTCAACCAGTGCCGTACCCTCCACGCCCTCTAAATCCAGGGCTGCATGGCAGCAACGCCGGATAAGCATGCGCAATCCGGTGGGGATCTTCACGGCCTTTTGACGGTTCTCAATGTCGACTCGAATTTTTTTCAACATTTCGTGTTTTCTTCCCTTCCTGTTTTGATTTTTCATAATCCTCATACGCTTGAATGATGCGTTGCACCAGCTGGTGGCGCACCACGTCCTTTTGATTGAAATTGCAGATGGCAATGTCCTCAACGCCCTTGAGAATACGCGTGACCTCGCGCAGGCCGCTCTTCTTGCCGTCGGGCAGGTCGATCTGGGTAATGTCGCCCGTGACCACCATTTTGGAATTAAAGCCCAAACGGGTCAGGAACATTTTCATTTGCTCGGGGGTGGTGTTTTGCGCTTCGTCTAAGATGACGAACGAATCGTCCAGCGTGCGGCCGCGCATGTAGGCGAGCGGTGCCACCTCAATGTTGCCGCGCTCAAGATATTTTTGATAGGTTTCGGCTCCCAGCATATCGAACAGTGCATCGTACAGCGGGCGCAGATACGGATCGACCTTCGACTGCAGATCGCCCGGCAGAAAGCCCAGTTTTTCGCCGGCTTCCACCGCAGGCCGCGTGAGAATGATGCGGTTGACCTGCTTGGAGCGAAACGCCTCCACGGCCATGGCCACGGCAAGATACGTTTTGCCCGTACCGGCAGGGCCGATGCCCAGCACCACGGTGTTTTTGCGAATGGCTTCCACATAGGCTTTTTGACCCAGCGTTTTGGGCTTAACGGGACGGCCCTTGGAGGTAATGCAGATGCTGTCGCCCGACAGGGCGGGAAGCTCCTGCTCGGCTCCCTCATTGACCAGCATCATGACGTAACGCACGTTTTGCTCGGTGAGCTGCTCGCCGCGGCTGATCAACTGCAGCAAGCCGTGAATGGCGCGGGTGGCGTGCATAACATCCTCGGGCTCGCCGCTGACCTTAATATCGCTGTCGCGGTTAAGGATGCTTACGTGGTACTGCTGTTCCAGCAGACGAATATTTTCATCAAAATTACCGAATAGGGCGACCGCCTGTTCCATGCGGTCAACGTTGATAAGCTGTTCCACGCATAAACCCCTTTTTGTTTTTTATGTTAGTATATCACAAAAAATAAGGCTTGTCACTAGCAAAACCCACAAAAACGGCGCTATTTTTTATGAATATTAACGAATCGCGGCCTCGACGGCGATCTCGCGGGTACCCACGTATTCCACGGTGATGGTTACCGCCGTTTCCGTGTTGGAAACGTGAGGGGTGCGGCTTTCAATTGTGAGAAAAGCGGTAAGTTCTTCTTCGGCGGCTGATAGGCGTTCCTCGGCTAAGCGGCGGGCTTGGTCGGGGGTGTGACAGCGCTGTTCCTCAACGGTGTAAATATAGCGTGTCAAGGTCAGTCCTAACGGCAACGGCACTCCGCCGGCCACGACGGGGCGTTTTTCAAAAGCGGCAAGCGGCTTGCCCGGCAACGAGCCGCTTGTGTAAAGAGGTACGGACAACCCAAAAGCAAACAACCGCGGCTGCACGACGGTAGCAGACGGCACGGTGACGGCTTCAACGAGCGGCACGGTGACGGTGATCGTGTGCGCGGTTCTCGCGATGACACTGCCGGCGGCATGCTTGAGCTGGGGACCTACCTTGCTGTCCATTACGCCGCTGATGAGCAGATCGCCCTGCCGCACCGCGTCACCGGGCTTTACTGCCGCTTGCCCCGCCGCCGTATCCACACTGACGATCACGCCGTCGCAAGCGGCAACAAGATTGGCGGGAACGTGGCTTGCCGGTGGTGTTACTTCCGTGCGTTCTTTTACATGTATCGTGACAATGCTGCCCGATTGGTTGACGGTGAGCCACGTCAATTCGGGAAGCTGCTGCAGGGCCGTGAGCTGCAATGTGGGAATATCCACCGCCGCAAACGAGACACCCTCCGCAACACCCAAGGGTTCGAGAACCGATAAAATGGTTTCGTCCGACACGGTGGCGTTTCCTTCTATGCGAAGCACCCACACGCGCGAAGTGAGTAGTTGCAAAACAACAAAAAATAAAACGAGCCCTGCCGCGATGCCGAGGCGCAGGCCCGACCGCTTTAAGCGAAACGGTAATCCGTATTTTCGTTGCACGCGCATGCGCACGTGTGCACGCCGTGCGGCGGGACGCAGACGGCGATAATCGGCAGCGGCAGCACGGCAGAACAGGGAAGTTTGGTCATAGCGGATATCCCAAAGCGGAATGCTTGCGGCGGCCGCGGTGTTAATAAAGGTTTCGGGGTAGCCTCCTTCGCAGCGAAGGAGAACAAAACCGGATAATGCGGGTGGTAAGGTCATGGTGCACCTCCTATAAAAATTCCACCGACACCAACCGACCGGTGATCACGGCGTGTTCGGGGGTGCGGCAGGTCATGCACAGTTCACACCCCGTAAAGCGCACCACTCCTGCTGCGGTGCGCAAACGAATACGATCCTCATCGTACTCCAAAATACTTTCGCAGCCCTCGATCACCACGCGGCGGTTGCCGAACAGTTCCATGCGTGGGGCCGTGCTGAGCACGCCTGTGGGTAGATCCAAGCGTTCTTCAATGCGGCGACAAACCGTTTCTTTACGTTCAGACGATCTCACAAAATCCCTCCTCGGTGCTATCTTATGTGTTAAAACAAGGAATAATGCGGCAGGGCTTACCCGTAAGATAGAACGATGGAGGGATGCAGTATGGCAAAACGGTGGAGCGTGGCGGCGATGGTCACTCTGGCGGGGGCGGCGCTGCTTTGGCGACCGCAAGCGGTGGCGGCAGGGATCAGCCGCGGCTTGTCGATCTGCAGCAACGTGCTGATCCCGTCGGTGTTTCCGTTTTTGGTGCTTTGCGGTATTGTGGTACGTGTTGGGTTGGCCGCCGCATTGGGACGGCGGCTGGAACGCCCGACGCGTCGCATTTTCGGGTTACCCGGCTGTTGCGCGGCTGCTATCGTTATCGGCTTTGTGGGTGGCTATCCCGCAGGCGGTGCAGCGGTGGGTGATCTGGTGCGCAGCGGTCAGATCAGTCGCGACGAGGGGAAACGCTTACTGCGGTTTTGCGTGAACGGCGGACCGGGCTTTGTGATCGGCACCGTAGGAGCGGTACTGATGGGTAGCACTGCGCTTGGTGCGGTGATCCTGCTGGCCAATACGCTGGCATCACTTCTCTTGGGCGTGTTGGGGGTTCCGAAAGACAAGCGGCGCCAACCGCCGATACGACAGACAAGCGCAGCAGCACAGCCGCTGTCGGTAGCGCTGGTGGAATCGGTTACGTCGGCTTGTGAGGCGTTGCTGTCCATGTGTGGTTTTGTGTTGCTGTTTTCGGCGGTGACGGCGTTGGTGGAAGTGTCGGGTATTACGGCGCTGCTGGGGAAAACGCCCTCGGGTACAAGGCTGCTGTCGGCGCTGCTGGCTTCGGTGTTGGAAGTCAGCTGCGGCTGCACGGCGGCCGCTTCGCTGGGTAGCTATGCGGCGTTCTTTTTGGCATTTGCGGTGGGCTTTGGCGGCTTGTCGGTGCATTGCCAACTGGCTGCTGCCCTGCGCGACGTGCGCTTGATCGACGGTGCTTTCTTTGTAACGCGCTTGGCACAGGGAAGCTTGACGGCGGTGCTGACGGTGGTGCTGCTGCGGTTTATTCCCATCACGCTGTCTGTTTGGGGCGCGTGGCAGCAGCCCGTTGCAGCGGCAATGGGTGTTGGATCGGTCACCTTGTCGGTGGCGCTGCTGGTGCTGGGTGGCGTGTGGATGCTTACGGTAGGCTCTCATAAAACGGCATAAGCCACAGGAGTGCTTGCCTTGACAAAGAGAGGGGAAATCCGTATAATTGTATCATTACGATACAAAGGAGAATCCGTATGGACCAGAGAGCATTACCGAAAGCAGGAGAAACCGTAGCGGTGTTTCACACCAATCACGGTGACATTGCGGTGCGTTTGTTCCCCGAGCAGGCACCGAAAACGGTGGAAAATTTTGTGACTCACGCAAAAAACGGCTATTACGACGGCCTGATCTTCCACCGCGTAATTAACGATTTTATGATTCAAGGCGGCGACCCCACGGGCACCGGCTGCGGCGGCGAAAGCATTTGGGGTCATCCGTTTGCCGATGAGTTTTCCAAGGAACTGCATAATTTGCGCGGTGCGTTGTCGATGGCCAACGCCGGCCCCGGCACCAACGGCAGCCAGTTCTTCATTGTGCAGGCAAAGCAGGTGCATCCGTCGCTGCTGGCACAAATGGCCGAGCTGCGCGACTATTTCCCCGAAGAAGCCGAGCAGGGCTACCGCGAGCTGGGCGGTACGCCGCATTTGGATTATCACCACACCGTATTCGGTCAGGTGTACGACGGCATGGCCGTGGTAGATGAGATCGCCGCCGTGGCAACGGGCGCGCAGGATCGTCCGCGCGAAGACGTGGTGATCAACACCATCGAAGTAAAGGAATACGAAGGATGAAAGCAACAAAGCTGATGGCCGCGCTGGCTGTGCTGGCGCTGCTGGTGTGCTTGCCCGCGTGTGCTGCAGGCGGCGCAACCGGAACAACGAGCACCGCTCCCAACCGCACCACCGCGCCTCCGCGCACCGACGAGGAAACGGCCGATACGGCATATCCCGATAAAACGGCGGGGTTTCAAATGGAGGCGCCGCAAAAGGGCGAACAAATTGCCGTGCTGCATACCGATTGCGGCGATCTGTACGTGCGCCTGTTCCCCGAAGCGGCACCGCTGGCGGTGAACAATTTCATTGCCTTGGCGCAAAAGGGCTATTACAACGGCGTTACGTTCCATTACATTAAGCAGGGCGACATTGTCCAAACCGGCGACCCCACCGGCACCGGTGAAGGCGGCGAGAGCGCCACGGGTGAACCGTTTGCCGACGAGTTCGATACCAAACTGCTCAACCTGTACGGCTCGCTCGCGATGGCGAGCGCCGACGTGGACAGCAACGGCAGCCAATTCTATATCAATCAAAAGAATGCGGAAGGCTTCGGCAAGCGGGAGTATTACACGCCCGAATACCGCGAAGCGGCGGCTAAAGATTTGTATAATTCCGCTTTGGAGCAGGTGTCTGCCGAGGAGTTAAAGGAAAAGTACGGTATTTCGGATTATAAAGATTTTATTACCGATCCCTACGTGTACGACTGGATCCCCGACGAAGTGTGGACAGCCTATGAAAAGCACGGCGGCAACGTGCGACTCGACGGTGCTTTCCGTCGCGAGGGTGGGCACACGGTGTTTGGGCAAATTTTCCAAGGGTTAGATGTGCTGGAGGATATCGCCAACACGGTGGTCGACTCCAATCACAAGCCTGTCGTAAAAGTGTGCATCAAAAGCATCGAGATTACAACGTATCAAGGGTAATGCAAAAGAGATGGTGAATGGATCCATTCACCATCTCTTTTATGTTGTTTTTTAGTGAAATTTATGATATACTGGCGAAAACGGCACTTGTTGGTTTTGAGGAATTAAAGGGGATTGCCTATGAAAGAACGATTGCAGTGGATCGATATTGCCAAAGGGATCTGTATGATCTCGGTAATTATGGGGCACCTTGGTGCTTCGGAATTTAGTTTTGTCTACTCTTATCATTTGGTCACTTTTTTTATTCTTTCGGGATACACCTTACGAAAGAAAGCGCTTACAGGGGCGTATTTAAAAGATAAATTCGTGCGCCTGATGGTGCCGTATTTCATAACCTGCGCTACGGTAACGGTGATCGACGTTATCAATGCGATCGTGTTAGATCAAATCGTTACCACAAAAGAAATTACCGGTATTGTGTATAACGATATTGTGCGCAGTTTTTTTGCATCGGGCACGTTTAAGACGCTGGGGAATATATCAATGAGCAATAAGATCGTCGGTGCGATCTGGTTTTTACCGGCCATGTTTTTTGCCATACTGATTGCTCAGTTCTTGCTAAATATTTTTCAGAGTAAGAAAGCACAGCTTGCTTGTGGCGTGGCCATTGCGGCTGTCGGTTCCATGCTGGCAACGGTGATCTGGTTTCCGTTTTCCGTTCAATCGGCAATGCTGGCCGTCCCCTTTGTGTTGGTCGGCAAGTATTTGAAGGATTTTGAAATTTTAGACAAATTGAAATGGTGGCATTTTTTGCTAATGGCTGCGGTGTTTGCGGCGGGCTGCTACACAGGTAAGGCGCAGGTGTTTTACATGGTCACCTGTAAAATGGAGGATTGGTTCATTACGCCGCTGTGCAGCTTGTGCTCCGCCTTGTTGGTGATCGGTCTTGCTCGCTTGATAAAGCATTCTCGGTTGCTGGAGTTCATCGGCAAAAATTCGCTGATTGTTTTATGCGTTCATTTAGTGGAAATGAACACCCTGTCGTATTATTTCAAAATGATCAGAGAAGCGTGGCATTGGCCGGAGCATTTTTTGATTATTTTAGCGATGAAGCTGGTGTTTATTTTGCCGGTTTCCGCGGGGGTCGTGTGGTTGCTGAAGCGCCGAAAGCAAGCGCCCGAATTGCAAGCAAGCGGCAAGCGCGATTACAGCTTGGATATTATGCGGTCGCTGATGATCATACTGATGATCGTAGGGCACGAGGCGATCGACGGCGGTTTTTCGCGGCTGATCTACAGTATTCACATGCCGGCCTTTGTGATGATATCGGGATATTTCTTCAAAAGCGGAGCTCCGCTGTTAACCTCTTTGAAAAAAACGGCCAAAGGCTTGTTGCCGTATGCGGCGTTTGTAATATTGTGGTTGCTGATAGATCAAGGCAACGATATCCCGGGGGTTCTGCGGGACAGCGTTGTTGGGTTAAGCTTTTCTAAAAACTATTTTACATGGGCCTCATCGGTGGGACCGGTCTACTTTATTTTACTGCTGTTTGTCACAAAATTAGTGTATATTTTTGTGGATAAGATCAAGAACGAGTGGCTCAAGCACGGTGTCGTAGTGGCGCTGTTCTTGCTGGGTGTACTGCTGGGCGAGAGCGGCGTTTGGCTGCCCTGGAGCGCGGATTGTGCACTTTTCTCGTTGCTGTTCTACCACATCGCCCACTATATGCGGCGCTGGAACGTGCTGGAGCATTGCCGCAATATGCCACAGCTGTACTTTGTGTTATCGTGCCTGTGGGCCTTTATGATCTATAGTGGTTCTATGGGTATGGCAACACGGCGGTACGGCAACCTCGGTATAACCGTGATCGGCGTTGTAGCGGCCTTTTTGCTGATCTATATATTGTGCGATGGGATTTCCAAGAATCTTTCGCAACGGGTGTGCAAGTTTATCAGTATTATAGGGCAGAGCACGGCATATATTTTGATCATTCACGATCTGTTTAAGAAAAACATTGGTAGTTTTGTAAACGAGGTTTTGCAAATGGAAACGCAGAACATTTTCTATGTGCTGACGTCGGTCGCCATACACGTTTTGTTGGGAATGGCTGTTTTCGGTGTCAAAAAAGCAATGCAGAAAGTGAAAACTCGTTCGGCAGCCTGATGCGGTTACAAAAAACGCGGAGAAGAGGTTATCACTCTTCTCCGCGTTTTTCTTTTTATTTCAGCAGGGCTTCCACGGCATCCACGGCGGGGGCGATCTCGTCGCACACCACGCGTTCAATGTCGCCGCTGTCGCACAGCTTGGCGACGTTGGGATCGATGGGAAGCTTGGCCAGCAGTGCCACGTTCATGCGGCGGGCGGCTTCGTCCAAGCCGTTTTCTTCGCCAAACAGCGAAATGCGCTTTTTGCAATCGGGGCAGGTGAGATAGCTCATATTCTCCACCAGACCAACTACGGGGATGTTCAGCATATCGGCCATCGTTTTGGCTTTGCCAACCACCATTTGCACCAGCGATTGGGGTGTGGACACCACCACCGTGGCATCTACCGGCAGCGACTGGTACACCGTGAGCGGCACGTCGCCCGTTCCGGGAGGCATATCAATAAACAATACGTCCAGATCGCCCCAGACCACGTCGGTCCAGAATTGGGTAACGGCACCGGCCAGCACCGGACCGCGCCACACCACGGGTTTGGTTTCGTCTTCCAAAAGCAGGTTGATGGACATCACCTTAATACCCATGTGGGTTTCGGCAGGCAAAATGCCAATGTCGGAGCCCTGCGCCTTTTGGGTGATACCGAACGCGCGCGGGATAGAGGGACCGGTAATGTCGGCGTCCAGCACGCCCACCTTATAGCCGCGGCGAGCCATCATAACCGCCAGCAAGCAGGTGACGGACGATTTACCAACACCGCCCTTACCGCTGCCCACGGCAATCACCTTTTTAATGCTGCTAAACTCGTTCAGCTTGGCGTGCGGATCGCGTTCGCCGCACGTTTTGGACGAGCAGGTGCTGCAGTCGTGTGTACATTCACTCATAAAAAATTCCTCCTTGGCTATGCTAAACGGGGTTCGCTCACACGAACCCCGCCAGTGAAAACGTATATTAGGCCGAGCGCTTGCGTTGCGGATTGGCGGTAATGTCTTTATTTGCGCCCTCCACAATACCCTCGGATACCACGACCTGCTTTGCGGTTTTGAACAAGATCGACAGGTCGGCTTTTAACGAATACGATTTGGCGTACTGTGCATCGTAGCGTGCTTTTTCGCGGATGGTCACGGTGTCGCGGCCGCAAACCTGTGCCAAGCCCGTAATGCCGGGACGCACGCGGTCGGCACCGTTACGGCGACGCAGGCGAAGAAGATCGCGTTCGGTGAGCACCACCGGACGGGGACCCACAAAGCTCATATCGCCTTTAAGGACATTGATGAGCTGCGGGAGTTCATCCAAACTGGTTTTGCGGATAAAGTGCCCCACACGGGAGATATACTGATCGGCATTTTCCAGCTTGTGGGTGGCCACGTTGGCCGGAGCATGCACGCTCATACTGCGGAACTTGTAAATGCGAAAAGGAACGCTGTAGCGCCCCATGCGCTCTTGTACAAACACGGGTGAGCCCTTGGTGTCGATAGCAACAACAATGGCCACCAAGGCCATAACGGGAGAAAGCACCAAAAGTGCTATAAAAGCAATGCTGAAATCCAGAAACCGTTTGAACGAAGAATAGGCATTGTCGGTCTTACTGCGATAGGATCGTGAAGACAGGGCAACAACCTCACGCATAACGGATTTCCTCCTTCCTGAACTTGTCAAAAGAACAAAAACGGATCGTCGTAATAATCAACTCAACAAAAGAACTTCGCAAGCAGCAATCGCATTGTACCACCGTTGTGCAAAAAAAGCAAGTCTTTTTAACAGAACGGGTGGTCAGACAGGGCTAAATTGCGCATTTTTGTCCCAAAAAGCGCAGGTTTATGACAAAAATTTGATATTTTGGAAGGAATGAACGGGTGAGGTTGTCGAAAAAATATTAAAAGAAAGCGGCGTTCTATCACTAGTATTTGAAGCGGCGTTGCGATAATTCTTTGGTTTTTTCAACAAAAAAAGTTCCTAAAACGGAATTTTTTGCCGAAAACCGCACGCGAGGTCGCGGCCGTCATACTATAAAAGAGAAGCCCTTGCGGCTTACGATTGGAGGGATGACAATGGCGGCGATAAACGCACCTGTGAAGTTTTTCTTAGGGGCTAACACGCCAAACGGGTTTGTGGGATTTACGGACGATCTGTACGATGTGGGTTGGCAGGCATATCTCATCAAGAGCGGACCCGGGACGGGAAAGTCCACACTGATGAAGCGCGTGTACGAGCGGCTGGCGGAGCTGTCGATCGAGGGGGAGGCCATTTGCTGCTCGTCGGATCCGTCATCGCTGGACGGCGTGCGGTTTCCGCAATTAAAGCTGTGCATTTTTGATGCCACCGCGCCTCACGTGATCGAGCCGCGGTATTGGGGTGCCGTGGAACAGCTGGTGCCGCTTTCGGTGTGCATGGACGAAACCGCGCTGCGCGGCAAGGCCAACGAGATCGTCGATGCCACGGAGCAAAACCGTGCGCTGCATGCGCGCTGTCGCAAATATCTGCACGCCGTAAGCTCGTTACTGCGGGAAAACCGTCGCATCGGTGAAGGGCTCGTTGACGTGGATAAGGTGCGCCGAATGGCGCAGCGCATCGCCACGCAGGAGTTTGGTGAAAACCGTGGACGGGCGACGGTGTCGCGGCGGTTTTTAAGTGCGGTGACTCCCGAGGGGCTTATAACGCTGTACGAAACGTTACAGACCTTGTGCCCGCGCATTTACACCATTGAAGACGAGCAGGGCGCTGCCTCGCGATTGCTGTTAGCCGAACTGTTGCGCCATGCGCAGGCGGCGGGCATCGAGACGATCGTGTGTCCTTGCCCGCTGGCGCCCGAGGAGGGCCCCGAGCATTTGCTGTTTCCCACGGTAGGGGTGGGCTTTACTACCTCCAACACGTTCCACAAAGCCGATTTTCCGGTATATCGCCGTATTCACGCCACCCGCTTTATGGATGCGGAAGCACTGCGCGGCACGCGTCAGCGGCAGGCGTTTAATCGCCGTGCGGCAGGAGAACTGCTGGAGCAGGCTCGCACACTGGCGGCTGAAGCTAAAACGGTGCACGATACCATGGAATCCTACAGCATTGCCGCCATGGATTGGGAGCAGGCAGCGGCAATGGGCGAGGCGATCGTACAAGTGTTTGTCGATGCGGCACGAAACTATCGGCGAGAGTGACACTCTACTCCCGCGATACGCGCGGAATTGCGGTGTAGATTGACTCTCCGACCGTTCGGTGGGTATACTAGCACCGAAAGGGGCGGTCGATGATGACGCGAATCAAACTCAAGGATCGGTTGCTGCCAACCTACACGCACGGCGAAGAGGTGTTTCACACGGTATCGCACATTGTAGGCGGCGGTATTGGTGTGGTGGCGCTGGTGGCGTGTGTGCTGGTGTCGGCGCTGAAGAGGGATACTTACGGTGTGGTGGCAAGTGCCATCTACGGCGCATCACTCATTGCCTTGTACACCATGTCCAGTATTTATCACGGACTGCATCACCCCACGGCCAAAAAGGTGTTTCAGGTGCTGGATCACTGCACCATCTATTTTCTCATCGCGGGAACCTACGCGCCGATCTTATTGTGTGCCATACGGCCGGTGTCTCCCGGCTGGGCGTGGACACTGTTTGGCTTGGTGTGGGGGTTGGCCGCATTGGCGACCACGCTAACGGCGATCGACCTGAAAAAGTTCGCCGTATTTTCCATGTGCTGTTACATCGGTATGGGCTGGTGTGTGGTGCTGGCGGCGAAGGTGACCATTCAAGCAATCGCCGTACCGGGGCTGCTGTTGCTGTTGGGCGGCGGCATTGCCTACACGGTGGGAGCTGTGCTGTATGGCCTTGGTCGCCAACGGCGGTGGATGCACGCGCTGTTTCACTTGTTTGTTGTTTTGGGCAGCGTGCTGCAGCTGTTGTGTATTTTGTTTTATGTGTTGTAAGAACGATCCCGGAGGCGTAAAAGCCATCCGGGATCGTTTCATATAGTATCGTCATAATCATCCTGCAGTGCGGCACGTGTGTTTTTCTTTAACGTGTCCAAAAGATCGTTTTCAACGGATATATAAACACAGTTGGTACATTGGCCAAGGATATCCAGATTGATCGTATCTAAAAGGCACTTGTTGTTTTTTTCGTAAATACAAAGAAAATTTTCACAGTTCATCAGAATCACCCTAAAGAAGTATATCACAGCTCGACCTGTTATGCAACCAAAAATGGTTATATAAACGCAACCAAAAATAGTCATAATATGGGTGTGGGTGATAAATTATGTTTAAAATTGATAACGAACTCAAAAGCGCAAATGTCGCGCGCACCATTCGGTTTACCGAGCCGTTGTTTGAAAAGTTGAACAAAACAGCTGCGGAGAATAATGTTTCATTTAATCTGTTGGTGTTACAATGCTGCAAATATGCATTAGATAACATGGAAGAGTCGGCAAAAGAATGAAAGCAGCGGAGCTCGTTTGAGTTCCGCTGCTTTTTGCATGGAGTTAAACGGACAGTCGAGGACGCCTGTCCCTACGTAGGGGCGGCACGTTTTCTTAACGGGCTTTCGATCCCCTTCGGACAAAAGAAAAAAGCACCGCTGTTAGGCTGGTTCTCATAAGGATGTTTTCGAAACACGGTAGGGGCGAACTGTGTTCGCCCGCGGGAGACCGCAGGTCTCCCCTACAGACACATATAAATTTCGGCAGAGTTATTGTTTCCTCTGCTGATTTGTGTTATAATGGAACTAACAAAAAGCCTTCCTCCGGGAGGAAGGTGGCTCGCGCAAGCGAGACGGAAGGAGCCTGCGTGACTTTAGATTTGTACTAACTTCATTGTAACGCGCTCTCCCTCACCCGACTTCGTCGGGAGCTCCCTCCCAGAGGGAGCCTTTGGATATGTGCAACCATAGGGGTATGGGCTTTGCCCGATATTTGTAAAACAAATGCGAAACTGGCGATAAAACCTGTTTGTTGATGGTAATTTTATAGTAAAGGAAAATCTATTGTGTATTTAGGATATTTAATTATTGCTTTGATATTCTTTTTCACTATCAAAGGCATTATACAAAGCATTAAATCAAAAAAAACGTTTGATTTGTTAGTATGTTTGCTGTTTATCCCATTCCAATTTTTCTTCTTTATAACCCTTTTATTTGGGGGAAGTGCATTCAATGATGCAGAAACTCAGTATGAATTATATCAAGCGGGTCATTATTATTTAGTATCCCACGGACAATGGACAGAGGTTTCGCATGGAAAGTACGTTGTCGCTTTGGTTTCCGAAATTGTGGGGATTTCAACCTTTATAATTGCTTTTGTTATGAATTTGATTCGCGTCGTATCAAAAAAATGAATAATATAAACGCCGACAAAGAATCTGTCGGCGTTTATATTTGTTTACAGCGAAGCAAATACAATCAAACTTCCTTATGAGAACCAGCCTAACAGCGGTGCTTCTTCTTTTGGTGGACCCGAAGTGTTTGTACAGAGCGGCAGTTTGTTCTCGTCTATGAGTTTCGGTACAGCGAATACGGGCGGTACAACGCCACGCCCTAAAAACGTGCCACCGGCACGTTTTCTTAACGGGCTTTCGATCCCCTTCGGACAAAAGAAAAAAGCACCGCTGTTGCGGTGCTTCTTCTTTTGCGAAAGACTGACCAAAAGTAGCGTAAATATGGGTAAGAAAGCTTAAAAGTAGTGTAAATTCAATCAAATACATGTTCTTTTATTCCACCAAAGATCGTTTTTTCGACATTAATGGATTTCCTTAGGAGTCCTTTTAAGGAATATGGAGTATAAAAAGAAACTTCGATTCCTTGTGCTGTAAATATATACGTCTTTATTGCATTAGAAATTTTGCTGTTTTCAAGTTCTATTTGAGTACTGTAAGAAAACAACGCATAGGAGAAAGATTCTTTTTTTAGCTTATCAACAACAAATGCATATGCTTTATCAACATCTGTTTCATCATTTTTGGGTTGCAAGCTGAATAACTGCCGTGAATCAAATATTATTAGCATCGGCAATAAAATATGATCTGCCTTGATAATATCGACACTTGTAGCGATATGCTCATTGAGCAGTTCAAGGACTTTTGCTTGTACCTCTACGTTAATGTCTGTAAAGTTCACGACATAATTCTCCCCTCATACCTCATTTTATACATTGTATCACAGATTTCAACGATATTCAACGAAATCGCGCAAGCTCGGATGAAATCTGCTCCGCAGATGAAATTAAATCCGTCCTTATCTCCCGACGAAGTCGGATTTCATCACGGAGTGATTTCATCCACCGTAAGTGGATTTATCCCGTTTCGCAAGGAACGGATATCATTGTAAAAAACCTCTTTTGTCCGGTAGACAAAAGAGGTTTTTTACATGGTGGACCCGAAGGGGATCGAACCCTCGAACCTCACGGATGCGAACCGTGCGCTCTCCCAGCTGAGCTACGAGCCCATATAAGATCGAACCTTATCTTATCGCAAATCGGGAGCGTTGTCAAGGGCTTTTACAAAAATTTTAGCGTTTGAGGATCTCGCGGTAACGGTCGTGAGCACGGGCAACGGCATCCTCCCACGTGAGATACAGATCGCGCGAAGCGCGCTCGCCCACCAGCTTCATGGCAGCGCGGTCGGCGCAGGCATCCATGATGACATCGGCGCAGGCGGCGGGGGTTTCGTCGGCAAGATAGCCCGAAGCCTTGTGTATGGCACCCTCGGCGGCGCAGCTGTCGCGCACCAGTAGCGAGGGACAGTCGCACGCGGCGGCTTCCTTAACCACGATACCGCAGGTGTCGTACGTGGAGGGAAAGAAGAATAGATCGGCCGTGCTGTAAAACACGCGCAGATAGTCTCGGTCGCGGATGGGACCGGTGAAGATCACCTCTTCGTCTAAGCCAAGCTCATGGACGTATTGCTTCATAGCCGGCAGATCGTACCCCTCACCGATGAAAAATGCGCGGAACGGCATACCGTTTTGCTTGAGAAGGGCGTAGGTGTCCAGCATCAAGCGAATGTTCTTATACCACATCATACGACCGACAAACAGAAACACCGGCACGTCCTCGCGGAGATCGTATTTTTCACGCAGGGCGGTAATGTCGGCGGCATCGGCTTTGCCACGGGCAAAGTCGGTGCCGTTTTCCATTACGCGCCACGGGCCGTAATACCCGATATCATGCAAAAAGCGACCGCAGCTTTTGGTGACCACCCACACCTCGTCGGCGGATTTGACGTTTTCCAGCATGAACTTCATGGCCACCTTGCGCATAGCAGGATTGGGAATACGCTTTTTTAAGTCGAGGTCGAAGCGGGTGTGATAGGTGAGCACCACCGGCACCTTGGGACGATGGTTAATGGTGTTCACCAACACCGAGGAAGCGAACGGTGCGTGAACGTGCATTAAATCGAACCGACGCGAGCGCAGGTGATGGATGGTGTCGGGGTCGAATGGGATGCCCATGCGGTAGCCGATGCGCGCGCCGATGGATAGCGAGGGATAGCGCACCACGTCGAACGGATAATGATCTTGTACGCCGCGGTATTTGGGGGTGACCACCGTAACGCGGCAATCGGTTTTACTTAAATTTTCGGCATAGTTTTTGACGGTTTGTGCCACCCCGTCGATGACAGGGGGGAACGAGTCGTTAAACAAGCCGACGGAAAAGCTGCTCATACAAAAGCCTCCTACGTGCTTGGCTGCGGCTGCTTGTTGAATACGCAATAAGTCTACCACAAAAACTCGGATTTTTCAAGACGTACAGAAAATTTCAAAAAAGGCTTTTCAGTTTCCGAAAAATACGCTATACTATAAATAACTATAAGCTGAAACGGCGGAAAGGACGAAAACTATGGCACAAACGTATTCGGTTTCGCTTGAAAAAATCATGAAAGAACTGTCGCTGGAGGCAGTATATATGCCGGAGGGCGGCGAGCAACGCTTGGTGGTGAGCGCCGAGGTGAACCGCCCGGGCTTGGGCTTGGCCGGCTACTTTGAATATTTTGATAACAGCCGCATCCAAGTGATCGGCAAGGGCGAGTACGGCTACTTGGAGGGCCTTTCTCCCGACAAGCGCCGCGAAAGCGTAAACGCGCTGATGGCTCACAAACCGCCGCTGGTGGTGGTGGCTCGCGAATTGGAGATGCCGCCCGAACTGTTAGAGGCTTGCCGCACGTACGACGTACCGCTGCTCAGCTCGGCCGATACGACCTCGTCGTTCATGGCAGCGCTTATCGCATTTTTGAACGTGCAGCTGGCACCGCGCATTACTCGTCACGGCGTGTTGGTAGAGGTGTCCGGCGAAGGCGTGTTGCTGGTGGGCGATAGCGGTATCGGTAAAAGTGAGACAGCCATCGAGCTGGTTAAGCGCGGCCACCGTTTGATTGCCGATGACGCGGTGGAGATCCGTCGCGTGTCGTCCAAGTCGCTGGTGGGCTCCGCACCGGAAAACATTCGCCACTACATTGAACTGCGTGGTATCGGCATCGTTAACGTGCGCCGTATTTTCGGTATGGGTGCCGTAAAGATGACCGAAAAGATCGACATGGTCATCCAAATGGAGCCGTGGGATAATAACAAGGTGTACGACCGCATGGGCTTGGAAAACGAGTATATGGACATTTTGGGAATTACCGTGCCGATGCTCACCATTCCCGTCAAACCCGGCCGTAACCTGGCAATGATCATTGAGGTGGCGGCAATGAACAACCGCCAAAAGAAGATGGGCTACAACGCCGCTCACGAGCTGATGCAAAATCTCGGCATGGTCGACGACGTTCCCGCAGGTCCTCGCCGCGACCCGCAAATTTTCTGAGAGGTGTAACACAATGGAACCCTATTTTCGTCCGGTGGCCGACCTGCATACCCATACGTTGGCATCACCGCACGCCTACAGTACATTAACCGAAAACGCCACCGCTGCCGCCGCACTCGGTATGGTAGCGATCGCGTGTACCGATCACGGTCCTAAGACCGGCGACGGTATGCACCCGTGGCATTTTTCAAACATGAAGATCTTACCCGATCGCATCGCCGGCTTGCGCCATCTGCGCGGCATTGAAGTAAACGTGTGCGATTTTAAGGGCAGCTTGGATTTAAACGAAACGCGCTTGAAGGATATGGAGATCGTGATCGCCTCGATGCACGGCGGCACGATGCCGTACGGCACGCCCGAGCAAATCACCGAAGCGTGGCTGGCCGTTGCGGAAAATCCGCTGGTGGATATTATCGGCCATTGCGGCACGCCCGAATTTGCCGCACATTACGAAGCCATCATTCCCGCGTTTGGGCGCGGCGGCAAGGTGGTGGAGATCAACGAGGGTACCTTCCGCGTGCGGCGTCACTCGTTGGAAAACTGTGCGCGCATTGCGCAACTGTGTAAGCAGCACGAGGTGCGTGTGGTGGTCAACTCCGATGCGCATTATCACGAACAGGTGGGGCAACTGGGAAACGCCATTGCCCTGTTGGCCGAAGCGGAGTTTCCGCAGGAGTTGATCATTAACAGTTCTCGCGAACGGTTCGAAGAATTTTTGAAAGAGAAGCAACTGGTTCTGTAAGGAGGATATACTATGGTAACCATCGGTGTAGATCTCGGCGGCACCAACATTGTGGTGGGTGTTGTGGACGAGGCGTATAACATTGTAGCTAAGGCTAAGAGCAAAACGAGGGCCGAACGTTCCGCAGAGGAGATATTGCAGGACATTGCCCGCTTGTGCCGTGAGGCAGTGGAAACGGCCGGCCTTACTATGGCCGACGTAGCCGGTGTGGGCGTGGGTTGCCCCGGCACCTGCAACACGCAAACGGGTGTGGTGGAATATGCCAACAACCTGAATTTCAACAACGTGCCCATCGTAGCGCGCATGAATGAATTGTTGGGTCTTCCCGTATACATTAATAACGATGCTAACGCTGCGGCGCTTGGTGAAGCACTGGCAGGCGCTGCCAAGGGCTCCAACAGCTGTGTGTGTATTACGCTGGGCACCGGCGTGGGCGGCGGCGTAATCATCGACGGCAAAATTTACGAGGGCTGCAACTATGCCGGCGCCGAGCTGGGGCACACCGTCATTCAAATGAACGGCGAACCGTGCACGTGCGGCCGTCGCGGCTGTTGGGAGGCGTACGCCTCGGCTACCGCGCTGGTGCGCCAAACCAAGGAAGCCATGGAAACGCATCCGCGCAGCCAAATGTGGCAGCAGGTGGGCGGCGATATTGAGAAAGTAAACGGTCTTACGGCGTTTGACGGCATGCGTGCCGGCGACACCGTGGCTGCCGCCGTGGTGGATCAGTACATTGACTACGTGGCGTGCGGCGTGATCGACATGATCAACATTTTCCAGCCGGATATCGTGTGCATCGGCGGCGGTATCAGCCACGAGGGTGAAACGCTGCTGGTACCGTTGCGCGAAAAAGTGGTGCTGGAGCGCTACAGTAAATTCTGTAAGCGGCAAACCGAGATCGTCGCGGCGGTGCTGGGTAACGATGCCGGTGTGATCGGTGCCGCGTGCTTGGCACGATAAATTTAGAAACAGGAGTGGTGGTATGGAGCACACCCAACTGGTGCAACAACTTCAAAAAACCGGCTGCCGTGTACGGGAGCAGGAACCTTTGGCTGCCCATACCACCTTTCGTATAGGCGGCGCGGCCGAGGTGTTTGCGGTGGCAGCTTCGGCAGAGCAGGCAGCAGCCGTGATTCAACTGTGCCGCAAGGAAGCCATACCGCTGTTGGTGCTGGGAAACGGTTCCAATCTGCTGGTGAGTGACGATGGTGTGCGCGGCGTGGTACTGCAGCTGGCGCTGAACGAGATTGCCATTAACGAAACTACGGTGACGGTGGGGGCGGGTGTTCCGCTCACCAAGCTGTGCACCGCGGTGTGTGAGGCGGGCCTTACGGGCTTGGAATTTGCGTTTGGTATTCCCGGTACGGTGGGCGGCGGCGTGTATATGAATGCCGGTGCCTACGGCGGGCAGTTGTCGGACGTGATCGAATCGGTCACGGCACTTACCCCCGACGGAGAAACCGTAACCTTACCGGCTGAGGAGCTGGAGCTTGCGTATCGGCACAGCGTATTCATGAAAAACGGTTGCACGGTCATTTCGGTCACTATGAAGCTGGCGGCAGGTGAGCCTGCGGCGATTCGTGCAGCCATGACGGAGTATATCACCCGCCGCCGCGATAAGCAGCCGCTGGAATATCCCAGCGCGGGCAGCTTTTTTAAACGGCCGGAGGGGTGTTTTGCCGGAGCGCTTATTGAGCAATGCGGTCTGAAAGGATTTACGGTAGGCGGTGCACAGGTAAGCGAAAAGCACGCCGGTTTTGTGATCAATCGCGGCGGTGCCACTTGTGCCGACGTGATGGCGCTGTGCCACGCCGTACAGGAACGTGTGAAGGAACGCTTCGGTGTGGAGCTGGAGCGGGAGGTTCAACTGGTAGGAGGCTAATATGTCGTTCTCGTCGGATGTCAAAAACGAATTGGCCGCGCTGGCCAACGAAGCAGCGTGCTGCGATGCGGCACAGCTGTACGGTATGGCGGAGTTCGGCCGTTCCTTTTCGTTGAAAACGATCGCCCTGCAAACGGAAAACGAAGCGGCGGCACGGCGGTATACCGCGCTGATGCAAGCGGTGTGCGGCGTTGCTGCCGTGCACACGGCACCCTCGGCGGACAAGTCGGGTATGCATGCGGTAACGGTGCCGAGCGAGGATTGTGCTCGCGTATTCGACCGTTTCGGCCATGGTAAAGCGGTGTCGCTGCGTATCAATCGCGCGGTGCTGGAGTGTGAGCAATGCGCGCCGGCATTTGTGCGCGGTGCCTTTTTGGTGTGCGGTGCCATTACCAATCCGCAGGTGGATTATCATTTGGAATTCAGCGCACCGTATTTAAATCTTGCCCGCGATTTGGCCACACTGTTGGCCGAACTGGGGCTGCATCCGCGCATGGTGCAGCGCAAGGGCAACTACGTGGTGTATTTTAAAGAAAGCGAGCAGATCGAGGATTGCCTCACCCTCATGGGGGCCATGACGGCATCACTCGAGCTGATGAATATTAAGATCGTCAAGAATATCCGCAACAACGTCAACCGTAAGGCGAATTGCGAAAACGCCAACATCGACAAAACGGTGGCTGCGGCGCTGGTGCAGGCCGATGCGGTGCGCAAGATCGAGCGGTGCATCGGCATTGAGTCGTTGCCCGAGGATCTGCAGGAGTTGTGCCGCTTGCGGTTGGAGAACCCCGACTATTCCTTGCGTGCTTTGGGCGAAAGCCTAACGCCGCCGATCAGTCGTTCGGGAGTGAATCATCGCTTCCAACGCATTTTGGAGATTGCGGAAGATCTATAGCCGAAGGGAGTCGAACTCCTAACCGCCCATAGGGCGGCTTTTCGGCATAAAGCTTGTTTCGCCGCTTGAAATACGCGCGTATGTCGGCGCGGCTCAACTTCGTTTCTGCACGAAAAGCCGCGCCTATGGGTTGCC
>JAFVSK010000024.1 GCA_017503785.1 Clostridia bacterium | reverse complement strand
TGGTTGTACGATGGCGGCCAGTGGTATTACCTGGATGCCAACGGCTACATGGTGACCGGCACGCGCGTGATCGGTGGCAAGACCTACAAGTTTAACGCCAGCGGCGTGTGGGTTGGATAAAGTGAATAGGTAAAAAGCACCGCCGTCAACCGTTTGGTTGGCGGCGGTGCCTATTTTCTCTCCCTCCGTCACGGCGATGCCGTGACACCTCCCTCGTCAGAGGGAGGCAAGGGGCTGGTTTTGGTTTGTGTTAATGTGAGGAACTCCCCCAGTCGCCTGCGGCGACAGCCCCCTCGGGGAGGGGGCCTTGGCGTGTTTCCCATAGAATTAAAGGGATATTTGTAGGGGACGGTGCCCACACCGTCCCGCCAAGGGTTGTGCTAATGTGAGGAAACGGGGCGATGTAGGCATCGCCCCCTACGGTGGTGGTTTGAGATTGTGGGAATGCGGGGCAACTCCTCCGGTCGCCTGCGGCGACAGCCCCTCGGGGTTAGACGGGGTGGCACAGGCGGGCGTTTGGGTAGCGTTGCTGCAGGGCGGCGAGGGCGGCTTCGGCGGTGGAAGCATCGCGGAAGAGGCCGAACACGGCCGAGCCGCTGCCGGTGAGCAGCGCTGCCGCAGCGCCGTGCTGCTTTAACAGAGTAACAACAGAGGCGGTGTGCGGCAGTGCCAGCGGTTGTTCAAAGCTATTGCCCATGCACGCGATCACGCCGTTTAAATCGCCTTGCTCGATGGCGGTGCACAGGGCTGTTACGTCGGGGTGCAGCAGGGTGGGTGCGCTGTCGAGCAGGCGGTAGGCTTCGGGGGTGGAGACACCGCCCTCGGGCTTGACCACCACGAAGCAGCACGCCGGCAAGGGGGGCAGTGCGGCAAGGTCGGTGCCGATGCCCGTGGCGAGCATGGTGCCGCCCATCAGGCAAAACGGCACGTCGGCCCCCAGCTTGGCGCCGAGCGCCAGCAGTTCCTCTTGCGGGAGAGGGGTGTCGGCAAGCTCGTTCAGTGCGCGTAACACGGCGGCGCCGTCGGCGCTGCCGCCGGCCATGCCCGCCTGTGAGGGAATGTGCTTTTCCACGGTAATATGAACGCCGCGGCGCATACCGGTGCGTTCGCGGAACAATGCGGCGGCGCGGTAGGCAATGTTGTGCTCATCGGCGGGGATGCCGCCATCGCACGACAGATGGATCGCCTCGTCCTCGGCAAGGTCGACGGTGACGGTATCGTACCAGTCGATCGTTTGCATAACGGTGCGCAGGGTGTGATAGCCGTCGCTGCGGCGGCCGGTAATGTCCAGCGCTAAATTCAGTTTTGCCGGGGCACGGAGGGTGATGCTCATACCATTACCTCTTTTACAAATTCATTCATACGGCGCAAGGCCTCAGTGATATGGCTGACGGAATAGCAATAGGAAATGCGGATAAAGCCCTCGCCACATGCGCCAAACGCGGTTCCGGGAACCACGGCAACGTGCTTTTCGCGTAGCAGGCGCTGGCAAAAATCCTCGGAGGACAGCCCCGTTGCCCGAATGGAGGGAAACACGTAGAACGCGCCCTCCGGCTCGAAGCAGGTGAGCCCCATATCGTCGAGCGCTTTGACGATTAAACGGCGGCGGGCATCGTATTCCTGCCGCATGGCGGCAACGTCGGCTTCGCCGTTGGTCATGGCCTCGATGGCGGCGTGCTGGGCGGTGGTGGGTGCGCACATGAGTGCAAACTGATGCAGCTTCAGCATCATTTTCGCTACCGGTTCGGGCGCGCACACGTAGCCGAGGCGCCAGCCTGTCATGGCGAAGGATTTGGAAAAGCCGCCGATATATACGGTGCGCTCGGCCATGTCGGGCAGGGAGACGATGCTGACGTGTGGCTCGCTGCCGTAGGTGAGGTCGCTGTAGATCTCGTCGGACAGCACCATGATCTCGGTGCCGCGCAGCACGGCGGCAAGCTCCTCTAAATGTTCGCGGCGCAGCACGGCACCGGTGGGGTTGCCGGGAAACGGCAGCACCAGCAGCTTGGTGCGCGGCGTGATGGCGGCGCGCAGGTCTTCGGCGGTGAGGCGGAAGCCGTTTTCGGCCTTGGTGGGGACGATGACGGGCACGCCGCCCGCTAAGCGGGTGAGCGGCTCGTAGCACACGAAGCTGGGTTGGGGAATGATGACCTCATCGCCCGGTTGAAGGAGCGTGCGCAGGCATAAGTCGATGCCTTCGCTGCCGCCTACGGTGACCAGCACCTCGGTGCGAGGGTCGTAGGTGACGGCGGTGCGCCGCTGCACATAACCGCTGATGGCTTCGCGCAGTGCGAGAAGACCGGCGTTGGGGGTGTACCACGTTTTCCCCTTTTCCAGCGAGGCAATGCCTTTTTCGCGAATGTGGTAGGGGGTGGTAAAATCCGGTTCCCCTACGGATAAGGATATCACATCTTCCATCTCGTTGGCAATATCAAAAAATCGGCGAATGCCGGAAGGCGGCAACGATTGGAGTGTGGGATTGATTAATTTTGTATAATTCATAGCAATCAGACCAAATCTCGTTCGTCATGTTCCTCGGTGAGGAAGGGTACCTGGCTTTCTTTATAACGGCGCAGCACAAAGTGTGTGGCGGTGGATTGCACCGAATCCAGCGTGGCAAGCCGCTTGGCAACGAAGGCCGCGATCTCTTGGAACGAGTGGCCGTTGACGCGCACCGACAGATCGTAGCCGCCCGACATTAAATACACGCTTTCCACCTCGTCGAAGCCGGCAACCATTTCGGCAATGGCCTCGAAGCCCACGTCGGGGCGGGGAATGACCTTTAATTCAATGATCGCCGTTACGCGGTTGCGATCGGTTTTATCCCAGTCGATCACCGCTTTATAAGCGCGGAGCGTGCCGTCTTTTTCCAAGGCGGCAATGCGGGCGCGCACCTCTTCCTCGGTGCAGCCAAGCATGGTGGCGAGCTGGGCATCGGTAAGGCGGGCGTCGGCATCCAGTAAGCGTAATAAACGGTCCATAACAAAGCCTCCTGTAATTTAAAAAAATACGCGTGTTTTTGTACAAGAATCAGTATAGCACAAATCGGAGCGTTTGCAAAGAAAATATTTGCTTTTACGGTTCTTTTGGTGTATGATATTAGCATAGCTAACGAAAAGGAGAAAAATACGATGCGAGCAGTGATTACGGTTATCGGCAAGGATATGGTGGGCATTTTGGCGAAGGTATCGACCAAATGTGCCGAGCACAACATTAACGTGCTGGAGGTTACGCAGTCGATCCTGCAGGATATGTTTGCCATGATCATGATGGTGGATATTGACAAGAGCGACGTGCCGTTTACGCAGTTTGCCGAGGAAATGGCGGCAATGGGTGCGGATATGGGAATGGCGATCCACGCCATGCATGAGGATATTTTTGAGTCGATGCATCGGATTTGAGGGTTGAGCTATGCTGAATACACGAGATATTTTAGAAACCATTACCATGATCCAGGAGGAAAACCTGGATATTCGTACCATTACGATGGGCATCTCACTGCTGGATTGCTGCCACAGCGATATGGACACCGTGTGCGAGCGCGTGTATGAAAAGATTACGCGGTGCGCCAAGGATCTGGTGAAAACGGGTGAGGATATCGAGCGCGAGTACGGTATTCCCATCATTAACAAGCGTATTTCGATCACGCCTGCGGCCATGGTGCTGGCGGCGTGCGAGAAGAAGGATCCGCTGAAGCTGGCGCAGACCTTGGAAAAGGCGGCACAGACGGTGGGCGTGAACTTTATTGGTGGGTTTTCGGCACTGGTGCAAAAGGGATTTGCGGCCGGTGACCGCGAGCTGATCGAAGCCATTCCCGAGGCGTTGGCGCAGACCGAGCACGTGTGTGCTTCGGTGAATATCGGTTCCACCAAGGCGGGCATCAACATGGACGCGGTGGCGCTGATGGGGCGTGTGGTGCGTCGTGCCGCCGAGCTGACGGCCGACCGCAATTGCATTGGCCCTGCCAAGCTGGTGGTGTTTTGCAATGCGCCGGAGGATAATCCGTTTATGGCGGGTGCGTTTCACGGCCCCGGTGAGCCGGATTGCGTGATCAACGTGGGCGTGTCGGGCCCCGGTGTGGTGCGTGCGGCACTGGCGAAGGCCGGCAACTGCGATCTGACCGCGGTGGCAGACCTCATTAAGCGCACGGCGTTTAAGATTACGCGCATGGGTCAGTTGGTGGCGAAGGAGGCTTCGCGCCGTTTGGGCGTGCCGTTTGGTATTGTGGACCTGTCGCTGGCGCCCACGCCCGCGGTGGGCGATTCGGTGGCGTATATTCTGGAGGAGATCGGTCTGGAGCAGTGCGGTGCCTGCGGCACCACGGCCACGCTGGCCATGCTGAACGATGCCGTGAAAAAGGGCGGCGTGATGGCATCGTCGCACGTGGGCGGCTTGTCGGGCGCCTTCATTCCCGTGACCGAGGATGCCGGCATGATCGCAGCGGCGCGCAGCGGCTGTCTGCGGTTGGAAAAGCTGGAGGCCATGACGGCGGTGTGCTCGGTGGGCTTGGATATGATCAACATTCCGGGCGATACCTCGCCGGAGATCATTGCGGCCATTATTGCAGACGAGGCTGCGATCGGTATGATCAACAACAAGGCCACGGCGGTGCGTGTGATTCCTGCTATCGGCAAAGAGGTGGGCGAGGAGTTGTCGTTCGGCGGCCTGTTGGGCAGCGGTCCGATCATGCCGGTGAACACGGCATCGCCTGCGAAGTTTATTCATCGCGGCGGTCGTATTCCCGCGCCGCTGCAGAGCTTGAGAAACTAAAAAAGAAGCACTCAACCGAACGGTTGGGTGCTTTGTTTTATTTACTTTCTTCTGTTATGGTTTCGAGCATCATTTTGCCGCCGAGGCGGAAGGCATAGGTAAAGGTTGTACATTCGTTGAGAGAATGAAGTTCATATAGATAGTCGAGATACATTTCCACCATCTCTTTTGCTCCTGTGACAGCATATTTTCCAACTTTTCCCGAAGTCCTTCTATTAAGGTGAGTAGCTGCTTTTGCTCGGCGGTGTGGCACAAGCAAAGTTCTTGAGGATGAATTTTGCCTTCCCATAAATCCTTCATCAAGTTGCTCATAATGCGGTATAATCCCCCTTTTAATAAGAAAAAATAAAATCCACACCACAAATATTACACCTGATAGGTGTAATAGTCAATACAATTTTTCGGTGTGAAATAGAATGGAGGTAGTACAATTAAGGGGACGATACGATGAACAGGATTCGGGAGTTACGCGAAGATAGAGATTTGAGCCAAACCGAAATTGCGAAAATTCTGAAAACTACTCAGCAGCAATACAGCAAAATAGAAACAGGTCGCTCTGATATAAGTGGCGAAAAGCTGAAACTGTTAGCGGAATTCTATCAGGTGTCGGCAGATTATATTTTGGGGTTGCCCGAGGGTCTGTCGTATCCTAAACGATAATTGGCACTCAACCGAACGGTTGGGTGCTTTTTTGTATGCTTTGTAGGGGAAGGCTGCTTGTAGCGGTGGCGGGGCTTTTTGGTTTGTGAAATGTTTAGCGCTGCGGTGACGGGGCATACTGGTGGCGAAGGGATGTGGACGGAATGACACGATGGATGAAAGCGATGGTTGGCGGGGTCGTGCTGTGCTTACTGTTACAGGTGCTCGGGTTTGCGGGGAGCAGTGAGGGTATTCGCGAGCGAGTGGTACGGCTGCACGTGTTGGCGCACGACGACAGCGAGGAGGAACAGGCACTCAAGCTCCTTGTGCGCGATGCGGTGAGTGCCGAGGCGACGCGGCTGGTGGGTGAGGCGGCCACGCGGGATGAGGTGGTATCTCGTTTACGCGAAGGCTTGCCGCAGTTGCAGGCGGCAGGGCAGCGTTGTGTGTGTGAGGCGGGGTATGCTCATGCCGTTCGTGCCGAGCTGACAGACATGTATTTTACCACGCGCACGTATGACAGCGGTACGTATCCGGCGGGGGTGTATGAGGCGGTGCGCGTTACCATTGGCGACGGTGCGGGGCGCAACTGGTGGTGCGTGCTGTATCCGCCGCTGTGCGTATCGGCCGCCATGGCGGCACCCACGGCCGAGGAGGTGCTGACCGACGGCCAGTGTGCGGTGGTGAACACGCCGCCGTATGCGGTGCGGTTTAAACTGGTGGAATGGTGGGAGAGTTTGGTGAGCAGGAAGGGTTGACGTGTGCGGGGATGAAAAAAGCAGTCACCGAGCGGTGACTGCTTTTTGGTTATTTTAAGTAGATATGGCGGGGGAGGCCGTCGATATACACGGGGGTGAGCTCGGCTTGAATGAGCGGGCGTGCATATTGGTGGAACGCCGGCAGCAGGTCGGTGTAGGTATCGTTGATCCAGCTGACGGGCACCTTTTTTTCAAAGTTGGCGACCTCGTGAACGTCGTGCGGTTCGGTGGTGCACTGGTAGGGATCGTTGGAGAGGCGCTTGAGAGCGATCATTTCGCCCGTGTGCCCCTCAAACGCGGCCTTGGCTGCGGCACCGCCCACTTGATAGGCTTCGGTAATGTCGGTGCGGCTGGTCATGTGGCCGGCGCAGCGCTGCAGGGTGGACAGCTCGATGGAGCGCACCTTGGTGCCGAGCGCGGCGGCGACGCGGTTACTTAAATAGCGCGCCGTACCGGTGAGGTTTTTATGACCGAACGCATCGAGGAAGGAGGCATCGTCGGACAACTCGCACACGTAGCGTCCGTCGGCCAGCTTCACGCCCTCGGACACGGCGATGACCAGCGACTTTTTCTCCTTTTGCAGGCGTTCGACCTTGGCGATAAAGTTTTCGACACCGAACGGGATCTCGGGCAGGCAGATCATATCCACGCCCTCGCAATCCTCATCGCGCGCCAGGGCGGCGGCAGCGGTGAGCCAGCCGGCGTTGCGCCCCATGATCTCCACGATGGTGACCGAGCGGGTATCGTACACGGTGGCATCGCGCACCAGTTCTTTCATGACCACGCCAATGTATTTGGCGGCCGAGCCGTAGCCGGGCGTGTGGTCGGTGACCATTAAGTCGTTGTCGATGGTTTTCGGTACACCCATGAATTTGATATGACTGCCGATGCGGCGGCCGTAGTCGGACAGCTTGGCGATGGTGTCCATGCTGTCGTTGCCGCCGATGTAGAAAAACCATTCGATATCGAGTTCCTTTAACACGCGGAAGATGGTTTCGTACACGTCGGTATCGGCGTTGAGGTCGGGCAGCTTGTAGCGGCAGGAGCCCAAAAACGACGAGGGTGTGCGTTTGAGCAGCTCGATCTCCAGTGAGGAGGGTAGCTTTTGGGACAGGTCGACCACGCGTTTTTCCAGCAAGCCTTGAATACCGTTGCACATGCCGTAGACACGGTCGGCACCGCGGTTTTGGCAGGCTTGAAAAACGCCTGCCAGGCTGGAATTGATGACGGCGGTGGGACCGCCGCTTTGGCCGACTATTGCATTTTTGGCCATAAAAAGGAACCTCCTTAAAAATGTGAAGAAAAAGCCGCAGGAAGCGCGGTGTGCCGACTTCCTGCGGCGTGGTTACGTTACCAGACGATGGGAGAACGCTCCCAATCCTTACTTATTGCAGCAATTTCTTTCTTGGTTGTCAATCCGCCGGTGGCATCGGCGCTGCCGAGCGATACCGCTGCGGCTGCCGAAGCGAATTCCAGCACGTCCTTATCGGAAGCGCCCTCGTACAAGGCGATGAGCGAGGCGGCACAGAAGGCATCGCCCGCACCCGTGGAGCCTTGAATGTAGTCGGCGGGGACGTTCAGCGAGCCGACCGAGGTGAAGCCTTCATCGGACAGGCAGATCGCACAGTCGCGCTTGTGGATGATGACCTTTTCGCGCACGCCCAGCTCACGCAGGCGTTCGGCGATGGCGCGCAGATTGCGGTTTTCGGGAACCATACCGGCTAAGGCACCGGCTTCGATCTCGTTGATGATGAGATAGTCGGTGTACGGCAGGCACGGAAGCACCAGCGAGTAGCGATCGGAATTTTCGCTGACCAAGTCGATGGAGGTTTTGATGCCGCGGCGCTTGGCTTCCTTTAAGATGGCCAAGCCGTCGCCGTTATCGACCTTTTGCAGCAGCAGAAAATAACCGAGGTGCAGAATGTCGGCCTTGAGCGAATCGAAATCAATATCGCTGACACCGAATTCTGCCGAGGCACCCGCATAGGTGAAGAAGGTGCGCTGGCCGCCGGCGATGCTCATAACGTCGGTGAAGCTGGTGCGCTCCTCGGCGGTTTCACGCAGGCCGCTGCAATCCACACCGTTTTGCGAAAGCGTGCTCAGCACGAGCTCGCCGTCGCTGTCGTTCCCGAGTTTGCCGATGGCGTAGACCGGGAGAGTGGGATCCATGCGGCGCATATCGACCGCTACGTTCGGCACGCAGCCGCCCACGGCTTTTTCGATGCCGCGGATCTGCGTGAGCTCACCGCAGGCGGGGTAGGCTGCGATCTCGCAAATGGTATCGACCAGCACCGTGCCCGCGACGGCAATGCCGCCGCGGTTGTTGTTCTGTGTACTCATTAGTTGCATTCCGCCTCCAGCGGGCCTGCCAGTTCCTTCAGGAAGAACAGCTTACCGGCCAGCGTGGGGATGTAGGTGGAGGTGATCCACGGCGTTTTCTCGTGGCGCAGCGTCATCCACAGCGACAGACCCTGCCACTGCATGCCGCGACCCAGCGTGCCGTCGGCACCGCCGATGGCATAGTCGGCCTTCAGGAACACGCCGGGGCCGATGGTGTTGGCGCGGCAGGGAACCAGAGGTGTGCGGGACTTGAAGCTGGTGAGCGCGTTCTGCTCAACGGTGAGAGGATGGATCTTCGCAGCGATGCGATAGGGCTGCTTTTCCCATTCCTCGGCAGTGAATTCCGCCGCGAAGGTGGGCTCCCAGAAAGCAATGTGGCACATACGGCCGATACCGTATACCAGCACCAGCTTGGCACCCTCGGCCTTGAGAGCGTCGATCTTTTCGGGGTAGGTGGGCAGGTTGTCTTTGGTGGCGAAGTTGCGCTGGTTCTTGGGAACCGTCAGCTCGCCCAGCGGGTTGAACAGCGCCTGCTCCATGGCGTACTGGAACGCACCGGGGTTATCGGAAGCCAGCGTGTTGCCTTCGCTGTCGGCCCATTCGTCCATGTTGAAGGTGTACACGTGCTCGCAGGAGATGCCCCACGCCTTGATGAAGTAGACGACCCATTTGTACATGCCCATGGGGCCTACCGGCAGGATGAAGCCGATCTTTTCGCCGCGCTCCTTAGCCAGCTTGATCTGCAGGGCGATTTCGTGGCCCATGTAGGTTTCAAACTCACCCAGGCTGTCGCACTGAATGGGGGTGAAGTTGGGGTTCCAGTGAGCCTGATGCTCGGTAATGCTTTCGGGCTTGCCGATGCAAGCATCAATTTTGGCGAAGTCCCAGCCGGCGGGGTAGAAGCCCTCCAGATCGGAGCCTTTGACGGTAGAATTGAAATCCATAGTGAACTCTCCTTTTTGTTTATAAATTTACGGCAGCAGCCGCTTTGTGGTACCCTTTAAGTACACCAGGCACTGGCGGAAGCCTTCGGCATAATCCGCACCGCACTGGAAGCCGCGATAACGGCAGCAGGTTTTTACCATGTCGGGGAAGTCGATGTTGTCGTGGTCACGCATCCAGACGATCTGCGATTCGTGGCAGTTGAGCATTTCGAGCTTTTTGTCGATATGGTCGGTGACATCGACGTATTCGGTGGGGTTGAAGCCCACGCCGCACAGTGTATCCATGTAATAAATGGGGGTGAGGCGTGCCTTGCCCGGCACCTTGGTTTCATAATGAGGCAGGGTGGCGGTGAAGCACGCATCGAACACCAGACGGGACACGGCGGTGTGGTCGGGCATATAGTCGTCGGGCGAGTGGGTGATGATGAAGTCGGGATCGACCTGCTTGATGATATCGACCACCTTGTCGCGCGATTCTTTGTTATTGTCGTAAATTTCGAGATCGTGGAAGCCGCCCCACATAACCTCGAAGCCGGCTAAAGCGCCGCTGTTCTTTGCCTCTTGCGCACGCATGGCGGTGAGCTCGTCGGGCATGATGATTTCGTGACCTTGGTTGCCGCTGGACAGGTGGCAAACCACGACGCGGTCGCCGCGTTCCTTGCATTTGAGCAGGGTGCCGGCGCAGGCGATCTCCATGTCATCGGGATGGCAGGAGATACATAATACAGTGTACATAATGAAACCTCCTTAGTAAATTTTCAAAATCGGTCAATGAAATTATAACAGATTGGGTCTTGCGTGGGAGTGGAAAATCGGGTATAATATGGGTAAAATCAGACAATGAGGTGATTTTGTGGGGGATAATTTTACAAAATTGAGCTTCGAACGCCTGTTTAACGTGGAGAAAATTATCACCATTTTTTATATGGAGCTGTCCAAAAGCTTTCGCTACGAGGGCGAGCAGCACGATTTTTGGGAAATGGTGTATATCGACAAGGGCGAGATGGTTTGCACCGCCGACAACAAGCGGTTTATCCTGAAAAGCGGTGAAATGACCTTTCACAAGCCCAACGAGTTTCACAACCTGGAGGGGAACAACACCGTGTCGCCCAACGTGAGCATTTTGACCTTTGAGTGCAAAAGCCGCGCCATGAAGCATTTTGAGGGGCGTATCTTCCGCTTGAACGCCGAGGAAAAGGTGCTGCTGTCGATGCTGTTTGAGGAGGGCATGTCCTGCTTCCGCTTGGCCGACGAGCACAATCCGTTGCTGCAAAAGCTGATACGCCGCAAGGATGCGCCGCTGGGCAGCAGCCAAATGACCAAAAATTTGCTGGAGGCGTTTTTGATCAAGCTGCGCCGTAACACCGATATTCTCACCAAGTCGATGCGGCAGGTGGAAATGATCGACGGTGTGGAAATTCCGCGTGCGGTGACGGAGATCTTGAAGTATTTGAAGGCGCATATCTACGGCCGCGTGACGGTGAAGGACGTGGCCGATACCTTGGGTAAGAGCGAAAGCAGCGTGAAGCAGCAGTTTGCCAAGTATTTGGGCTGCGGGATCGTGTCGTATTACAATGCGCTGAAAATTAAAGAGGCGCGGCGGCTTATCCGCGAGGGGCGGTATAACATGACACAAATTGCCGATATGTTGTGCTTCGACAGCCCGCAGTATTTTTCCAAGTGCTTTAAGGCGCAGACGAAAATGACCCCCACCGAATTTAAAAGCTCGATACTGAAATAAAGAAAGCGCTCTCACCGCGGTGAGAGCGCTTGTTGTTTAAAGCTTGAACAGGAACGGCAGGAGCTGTGCGTAATAGTCGGAGAGGTAGACTTCGTCCAGCGCAATTAAGAAGCCCAGCAGGACACCGCCCAGGATCGACAGCACGATATTGGCGATAACGCCCGTTAAAGCACCGATGCCGGCGCGCTTGGCGGAGAGGGGCTTTTCGTCTTTCCAAATTAAGAACAGGATGAGACCGACGAGCGGAATGAAGAAGCCTAAAAAGAACCAGCCCCAGCTGCCGCTGTCGTTCGGGTGGGCTTTCGGCTGTTGATAGACAGGCTGTTGATAGACAGGCTGCGCGGGCTGCGTGTTCACAGAAGTGCCGCAGTTGGTGCAAAACAGCGCGTCATCCTTTAGTTGGGTACCGCAATTACGACAAAACATAGATATACCTCCTTAATTTTTGCGTTTGAACATGTAAAAGGCGGGGTCGCGTTTCTTGACGCCCTCGGCGATCATGACCTCGCGGTTGCAATACACGAATGGGTGCACTACGCGCACCTTCTCGCGACGGCCTTCAGCTTTATACCATCGGCCGGTATAGGATGGGTCGAGAATACAGAATTCGCCGTTTTCATACGAAAGGAGAACCATGTAATGGCCGCCGCTCGTGAACACGCCGATGCCGTTTTCGTCGTCACCGCCGACGTTGACGATGATCTCACCGCCGGCTTGCAGGTGGGCGATCGCTTCGTCGATATCGTTCGTCATGGAGAAGTCGAGGTTGAAGCGTTCGGCTATGGCGGGCCCCAGACGGCGCATGCTTGTGCCGACATCGTAGTTGGCTTCGGTGTCGTACGACATTTGACGACATTCCTCGAGCGAGAGAGTGCCGCCGATGACGAGGTGATCGACGATCATGCAAGCGCTGCACAGACCGCAGCCGGACGAGGCAATGTTGGCGCTTTCGGGCGGGCGGCCGCCGTTTTGTGTGTTATGCTCGTAAGGAATGTGGGGATAGCCCAGTTGGTTAATGTACAACATAGAAAAACGCTCCTTTCAGCTTACTTTAATGATACGGCGATGCGCGAAAAATGTCAAGCGGTGAAAAGGTTTTTAAGTGGGGCTTGATTTTTTTAATTTTGTTTGTTATAATGCCTACTGTATACGGTGAACATGTGTAAGTAGCGTGTGCGTGAGTCTTCAGAGAACGGGCATCGTCGGCTGTGAGTGCCCCGGATAGCGTACATGGTGAATTTCAGCATGGGAGTATTCTGCGAAAATCGTTATGAGCTAAGCAGGGTGCGGCATCGCACGCCAAACGATGCATAAAAGTGCGGAAGCAATTCCGAAGCTGGGTGGTACCGCGGGTCTTTACACTCGTCCCTTGCATGAAGGGGCGAGTTTTTATTTTTTGGAGGTTGTGCTATGAACGAGAAAATTTTGGAGCTGAAAAACAGCTTCACAGCTTCGCTTGCCAACGTGGCCGAGGTGGCGGCTCTGGAGGAGCTAAAGGTTGCCTACTTGGGCAAAAACGGCTCGGTTACCGGCTTGATGAAGAATATGGGCGCGCTGTCGCCCGAGGAAAAGAAATCCTACGGCAAAGAGGTTAACGACCTGAAAAAGTACATTGCCGATGCCATTGACGAAAAGCAGGTGTACTTGGGCGAGCTGGCTCTGCAAAAGGAGATCGACTCGCTGCCCGAGTTTGACGTGACGGTGCCGCAGGATACGGCGCGCGGCTCGTATCATCCCATCACGCTGGTGCAGCGCCAGTGCGAGCGCGTGTTCCGCTCGATGGGCTTCACCATTGAGGACTACAGCGAGATCGTGACCGACTACGAATGCTTTGAGTCGCTGAACATTCCTAAGTTCCATCCCGCCCGCGACATGCAGGATACGTATTATCTGGAAAACAACCAGTTGTTAAAGTCGCAAACGTCGGCGGCGCAGAACGCCATTTACAAGAAATACAAGAAGGCGCTCTACGAAGAGGGTAAGCCGATCCGCGCCATCTTCCCCGGCCGTTGCTTCCGCAACGAAAACACCGATGCCTGCCACGAAAACACCTTCTTCCAAATGGAAGGCGTGATGGTGGACAAAAATATTTCCATCTCCAACCTCATTTTCTTTATGAAAACGATGCTGTCGGAGGTGTTCCAGAAGGACATTAACGTGCGCCTGCGCCCCGGCTTTTTCCCGTTCGTGGAGCCCGGCTTCGAGCTGGATATCAGCTGCCTGATCTGCGGCGGCGAGGGCTGCCCCTCCTGCAAGCACAGCGGTTGGCTGGAGCTGTGCCCCTGCGGCATGATCCATCCCAACGTGCTGAAGGAAGGCGGCATTGATCCCGACGAATACACCGGTTTTGCGTTTGGCCTTGGCTTAACACGACTGGCGATGATGAAGTACGGCGTGAAGGATATCCGCGATCTTAACAGCGGCAACCTGCAAAATCTCGCCCAGTTTACCGAGGATAAGTAAGGAGTAGATGACATGTTAATTTCATTGAACTGGATATCCGACTTTGTGGATCTGTCGGGTGTTGATACGGATAAGCTGCTGAAGCAGTTTTCGCTGTCTACCGCTGAGGTGGAGAACGAGGTGTTCTACAAGGGTCGCGATCTGTCGGGCATTGTGGTTGCCGAGATCAAATCGGTGGAGGAGCATCCCGAGTCTAAAAAGCTGCATCTGCTGAAGGTGGATGCCGGCGAAGCCGAGCTCGTGGACGTGGTGTGCGGCGCTCCCAACGTGCGCGTGGGTATGAAGACCGCCTTTGCCAAGCTGGGTGCCACCATTGGCGAGATCACCATTGCGCCCCGCAAGCTGGCGGGGTATACCTCGCACGGCATGTGCTGCTCGGAGAGTGAGCTGGGTATCAGCGACGATAACTCCGGTATTATGGATATTACGGAGGACGTGCCCTGCGGTACCGACCTGAAAGAGCTGTACGCCATTGACGACGTGATCTTTGAGGTGGACAACAAATCGCTTACCAACCGCCCCGACCTGTGGGGTCATTACGGTATTGCCCGCGAGATCGCTACGCTGCTCGGCCGTGAGCTGAAGCCGCTGGACGTGGTGGACGTGTCGCAATATGCGGCGCTGCCGCCCATTGATCTGAAGATCGAGGATCCGCTGTGCCACCGCTATTCCTGCTTGAGCTTTAAGAATATTTCGCGCACGGTGAGCCCGATGAACATGCGTATTCGCCTGTACTATTGCGGTATGCGTGCCATCAACTATCTTGCCGACCTGACGAACTACTTGATGCTGGAAATGGGCCAGCCGATGCATGCGTTTGACTCCCGCAAGGTGGAAAAGATCCGCGTGAAGCGCTTTGCGCAGGCGTTTGATTTTAAAACGCTGGACGGCAACGAGCGCCACGTTGACGATCAGACCTTGATGATCTGCAACGGCGATACGCCGGTGGCGATCGCGGGTATTATGGGCGGCTTGGATTCCGAAATTGTGGAGGATACCACGTCGCTGACGTTGGAGTCGGCCACGTTTGATGCCGCCTCGGTGAGAAAATCGTCGTCGCGCCTGTCGCTGCGCACCGATGCGTCGATGCGCTACGAAAAGAGCCTCGACCCCGAGCTGACGGTGAACGCCATTGCGCGTTTTGTGAAGCTGCTGCTCACCTACGACGAGAACGTGGAGGTTACCTCCTGCCTGACCGATGAATATGCGTATCGGTATCCCGCTATTACGCTGGAGTTTGATAAGGCCTACGTGGACCGCTACACCGGCATTGAGATTCCCAACGAGACCATCGTGCACACGCTGACGGCGCTGGGCTTCGGCGTGGAAAACGAGGGCGACAATTTCCGTGTGAGCGTGCCCAGCTGGCGCGGCACCAAGGACGTGACGCTGAAGGCGGATATCATTGAGGAGATCACCCGTATTTACGGCTACGATAATTTCGACGTGAACACCACAATGGCGCCGCTGTACCCCGTGAGAGAGTTCGACGAGAAGAACGTGGAGGAGCAAATTAAGGATCTGCTGGTGAAGCGTTTCTCGCTGCACGAGCTGCACTCCTACATTTGGGCCTACACCGACGAGTACAAAAAGCTGGGCATTGAGGTGGAGGAAAACATTCGCTTGTTGAACGCCACCAACCCCAATATCGAAACCATTCGCCGCTCCATCGTGCCCACGCAGCTGTGCCAGGTGAAGCTGAACACCGCCTACGCCAAGGAGTTCGGTGTGTTCGAGATCGGCCGTACCGTGAACGGCTTGCGCGAGGACGGCTTGTGCGACGAGCACAAGATGCTGGCGGTGTCGCTGTTCTCGAAGGACAACGATCTGCAAAAGCTGTATTTCGAGGCGGTGAACATGCTGGGTGTGCTGGCCGACGATATCAAGCACACCAAGGTGAGCTTTGTGTCCGCAACACCCAAGCAGAAGTACATTCATCCCAAAAACTACAACGCCATCGTGTGCGACGGCGTGGAGCTGGGATATATCGGCATCGTGCATCCCACGGTGGCCAAGAAGATCGACAAAAAGGGCGGCGTGGTGTTCTTTGAGATCGACGTCAACCGCTTTGTTGAGGTGGCCGGCAAGGAGATCGAGTATGCCGAGACCTCGAAGTTCCCGTCGATCGACGTGGACCTGACCTTTGTGGCCGACAAGTATGAGCCCATTGGCAAGGCGATCGCCAAGGTAAATTCGCCTCTTATCAAGAGCGAAAAGCTGGTGGATACCTACACCGACGAAAACGGCAAAGCGATCACGCTGCGTCTGACCTTCTCGCACGACGAACGTACCCTCACCAAGGATGAGGTTATGAAGATCGTTGACGATATCGTGAACGAGCTGGCCGCGGTGGGCGTAGCGCTGAAGGGTTAATACAAAAGGACGCGCCCTGCGGCGGTTGCCGTGTGGCTGAGTATAAAGAAAACGCGTAAAAGCGCATAAGAAAACGCCTTGAAGCAGTGCTTCAAGGCGCTTTTTTTCGGTTTGCGTGCGGTGCCGTTTGACACAGAGGCACGATTTTCGGCGGGTCGATGCGGGCATCGACCCCCTACTGTAGGGAGGCGATCGTTGTTTATTCCTCGGGGCGCTCCCAGTTGTGCCACACGTTTTGCACGTCGTCGTTATCCTCCAGTGCATCGAGCAGCTTTTCCATTTTGATGAGGGCATCCTCGTCGGTGATGGCGGTGTACACATCGGGCACCATTTCCACCTCGGCGGAAACGAAGGTGTAGCCCTTGGCTTCCAGCTCGTCGCGCACGGCGGAGAAATCGTCGGGCTCGGTGGTGATCTCGAACACGTCTTCATCGGCGGCGAAATCGGCGGCACCGGCTTCCAGGGCATCCTCCATAACCTGATCCTCGTTGCGGTCTTCGGCTTCGATGACCAGCACGCCCTTCTTGTTGAACATAAAGCTCACGCAGCCCGTTTGACCCAGATTACCGCCGAACTTATCGAAATAATGGCGGATATCGGCGGCGGTGCGGTTGCGGTTATCGGTGAGGGTTTCTACGATAACGGCGATGCCGCAGGGGCCGTAGCCTTCGTACTGCAGGGCCTCGTAATTGTCGGCGTTGCCTTCGCCGGCGGCCTTTTTGATGATGCGGTCGATGTTATCGTTAGGCACGTTGTTGGCCTTGGCCTTGGCGATCGCATCTTTCAGCTTGGAGTTGGAGGCCGGATCGGCGCTGCCGCCTTCTTTAACGGCTACCGCGATCTCGCGGCCCATTTTGGTGAAGATCTTGGCTTTTTGGCCGTCGGTCTTTTCCTTTTTGCGTTTAATATTGTTCCACTTGGAATGTCCGGACATGGGTATGACTTCCTTTCACATAATACTCCCTAATAACACAGCGTATAGTATAGCACAAATATTTGACGGTTGCAAGAGTTATCTCTTGACAATCTTGTAAAATACGATACAATATAAAGTGACGAAAAAGGGTTTTCCCTAATATAAAGTAAAGGATTGAACAGTATGCACGAGGTATTGAAAAAGATCGAAGCCATTGGTATTGTTCCCGTAGTAAAGATCGATCGGGCTGAGGACGCCGTTCCGCTGGCCCGTGCCTTGATTAACGGCGGTCTGCCGTGCGCCGAGGTTACCTTCCGCACCGCTGCCGCTGCCGACGCCATTGCGGCCATGAGCAAGGCGTTTCCCGAAATGCTGGTGGGTGCCGGTACGGTGCTCACGCCCGCTCAGGCCGACGAGGCTGTGGCGGCCGGCGCTAAGTTTATTGTGAGCCCGGGCTTAAATCCTGAGGTGGTGAAGCACTGTGTGGAAAAGGGCTATCCCATCACCCCCGGTGTGGCCACGCCCGGCGAGGTGGAAACCGCGCTGTCGTTCGGCTTGGAGGTTGTGAAATTCTTCCCCGCAGAGGCGGCCGGCGGCTTGCCCATGATCAAGGCTATGTCGGCTCCCTACGGCAAGCTGAAGTTCATGCCCACCGGCGGTATCAGCGCCAAGAACCTGAACGAGTATCTGGCGTTCCCGAAAATTCTGGCCTGCGGCGGCAGCTGGATGGTTACGGCCGATCTCATTAACGACGGTAAGTTCGACGAGATCGAGCGCCTCACCCGCGAAGCGGTATCGACCATGCTGGGCTTCGAACTGGCACACGTGGGCATCAACGCTGCCGATGCCGACGAGGCGAACGGCGTTGCCAACGCCTTTGCCGCGGCGTTCGATATGACCGCCAAAGAGGGCAACAGCTCCACGTTTGTGAACAGCATCATCGAGGTGATGAAAGCCCCCGGTTACGGTGCTAAGGGTCACATTGCCATTCGCACCAAGTGCATCGACCGCGCGGTGCGTTATTTGGAAACCAAGGGTATCAAGATGAACCCCGATTCGGCCAAGACCGATGCGAAGGGTGCTTTGAAGGCTATTTATCTGCAGGATGAGATCGGCGGCTTTGCCGTGCATCTGGTGCAGGCGTAATTGAAGAGGAGGATAAGTATTATGGCAAAAATCGTAACCTTTGGCGAGCTGATGCTTCGCCTGGCCCCCAACGGCTACTACCGTTTCTTCCAGAACGACCAAATGCAGGCCACCTTCGGCGGCGGCGAAGCCAACGTGGCTGTGTCGCTGGCCAACTACGGCATGGACAGCGTGTACGTGACCAAGCTGCCCAAGCACGCGATCGGTCAGGCGGCCGTTAACTCGCTGCGTGCTTTCGGCGTGGACACCTCGAAGGTCGTTCGCGGCGGCGATCGCGTGGGTATCTACTATTTGGAAAAGGGCGCTTCGCAGCGCGGCTCGGTGTGCATTTATGACCGCGCCCACTCCGCTATTCAGGAAGCGGCTCCCGAGGATTTCGATTGGGATACCATTTTTGAGGGCGCCGATTGGTTCCACTTCACCGGTATCACTCCCGCGCTGGGCGGTCAGATGGTGGAGATCTGCCGTCAGGCCTGCAAGGCTGCCAAAGCCCGCGGCGTGAAGATCTCGTGCGACTTGAACTATCGCGGCAAGCTGTGGACGCGTGACGAAGCCCGTGCTGCCATGACCGATCTGTGCCAGTACGTAGACGTGTGCATCTCCAACGAGGAGGATGCCAAGGACGTGTTCGGCATCGAGGCTGAGGGCACCGACATTTACGGTGGTAAGCTCAACCACGAGGGCTACAAGTCGGTGGCGAAGCAGTTGGCCGACAAGTTCGGCTTCGAAAAGGTGGCTATCACGCTGCGCACCTCCATTTCCGCGAGCGACAACGATTGGGCCGGCATGCTGTACGACGGCGAGAACTACTGCTTCTCCAAGTCGTATCACCTGCACATCGTTGACCGCGTTGGCGGCGGCGACTCGTTCGGCGGCGGCTTGATCTACGCGCTGCTCAGCGGCAAGGACACGCAGGCGGCCATTGAGTTTGCGGTGGCGGCTTCGGCGCTGAAGCACTCGGTTGAGGGTGACTACAACCGCGTTGGTGTGGCCGAGGTGGAAAAGCTGGCCGGTGGCGACGGCTCCGGTCGCGTACAGAGATAAGATAGGTTGCTAAACAGCGCCTCCTGCGGGAGGCGCTGTTTTTTTGTGAGGCGGGTTGTGCCGGCAGCAAGAATTGTCCATAAATTTGCGCGCGGGGCACTTGCGCCCGGGTGGAAATTTCGGTACAATACAAGCAAAGGGGGCTTTACGATGAAAACGTTTCCGATTGCTTTACAGTTATATTCCGTGCGGGAGCGCATGGCCGAGGACGTGGCCGATACGCTGCGCGCCGTGAAGGCGATGGGCTACGACGGCGTGGAATTTGCGGGCACCTTCGGTAACACGGCCGAGGAGCTGGCGGCGCTGTGCCGCGAGGTGGGGCTGGTGCCCATTTCGGCACACGTGCCGTTTGAGGAGATGATGGCCGATCCGGAGGGCGTGTTGTCCTATTACGCCGCGCTGGGCTGCCGCTACGTGGTCATTCCGTATTTAACGGAGGAATACCGTCCCGGTCACGAAAAGTTTGACGAGGTGATCGCCGGGGCGAAGCAGCTGGGTGAGCTTGCCAACGCGAAAGGCATGACGCTGCTGTATCACAATCACGATTTTGAGTTTGTGAAGGTGGACGGCGAGTACGCGCTGGATCGGTTGTATCGTGAGGTATCGGCCGACTACCTGCAAACGCAGCTGGACACCTGCTGGGTGCGCGTGGCAGGCGAGGACCCTGCGGCGTATATCCGCAAATACAGCGGGCGTGCGCCGGTGGTGCATTTAAAGGATTTTGTGGGGCAGAAAACGGAGAATATGTACGCGCTCATCGGCATTGACGAGGACGAGAAAAAAGCGCCGCAGGCCTTTGAGTTCCGTCCCGTGGGCAGCGGTGTGCAGGATCTCCCCGCCATTTTAGCAGCAGCCGAGCAGGCCGGCGCGGAATGGGTGGTTGTGGAGCAGGATCAGCCCGACGGCGAGCATTCTTCATTGGAATGTGCCCGGCTCAGCATAAATTACCTGCGTGCGCTGTAATTTTTAGTTTGCTTTTAGCTTTAAGAAGTAGTATACTGTTAGGGTATACTACTTCTTTTGTTAGGAAAGGATGACTGTTATGGCGAGTATCGTAGAGCGTGCCGCATTGGGGCACGGCAAACTGATGACAGAGCTGTATGAATTGAGTAAGGATGAGGTGTATGCGCTTTGTTGCGCATTGGTAAGCAACGAAGCCGCTGCCACGGTGGCGGCTGAGGTGCTGCAGGAGGGCTTTGCTCTGGCGGCGGCCGCGGGTGCCGAAACCGAAGAAGCCTACACGCACGTGCTGGTGGCCGAGGCCGCCAAGCGGTGCGCGGCCTCGGTGTTGGACGGCGCTGCGCCGCAGGCGGAAAACACCACGCCCAAGGCCAAGTTTGTGCGCGCAGGGGCGGTGTTTAACGGCTCGGTAAAGCAGGGCTTGGCGCATGCGGAGGAAACGCTGAAGAAGCTGTCGGCGTACCAGCGCTTTGCGTACATTTGTGCCACGGTGGGCGGTTTGAGCTTTGCGGAGATCGGCAACGCCATGGGCCAGCGTGAGGCGATCGCGCGCTATTGCGTGGAAACCGCCAACTACGTGATGACACGGATGCCCGCCGGCGAGGTGCGCACCGATCAAATCGCATCGCTGTTTAAGAAGGCTGCCGCAGAAAACGGCTTGCCCGAGCAACAGGATGCGGAGTGCCGTCAGTTTATTGCCGCGAACACCAAGCGGCAGACCCCGCTGTGGAAGATCTTAACGCCCATCGCTGCGGCAGCCGTGGTGATCGCGCTGGTGCTGGTGCTCGTGCTGTCGGGCAAAAACGGGTTTACGACATCGACGAGCGGTGACGGCACCTCGACCACCACTTCGGGCACCGGTGGTAATACCGCGTTGAAGCACGGCACCACCACATTGGATCTGAACAAAACGTATTATGCGGATATTGATATCAAGGATTACGGCAAGATCACGGTGAAGCTGGATCCCAAGTCGGCGCCCATTACGGTGGAGAATTTCGTTAAGCTGGCACAGGACGGCTTCTACGATGGTTTGACCTTCCATCGCATCATCGAAGATTTTATGATGCAGGGCGGCGATCCGCTGGGTAACGGTACCGGCGGTTCGGAGAAGGACATTGTGGGTGAGTTCCTCTCGAACGGCTACGACAACGCGCTCAAGCACACGCGCGGCGCGATCTCGATGGCACGTTCCGGCGCTCCCGACAGCGCGAGCTCGCAGTTCTTTATTGTTCATGAAACGAGTGATTTCCTCGACGGCAAGTACGCCGTGTTCGGCTACGTGACCGAGGGTATGGACGTGGTGGATGAAGTGTGCGAAAAGGCGGAGCCGATCGACGGCGACGGTGCCATTGCCGCCAGCCAGCAGCCGGTGATGAACAGTGTGAAAATACGAATTGAGTAAAAAGAAGCCCCCGAGAGAACCGCGGTTCCCTCGGGGGCTTGTTATATGTGTTACTTTTTGTAGCCGTTGGGGTTTTGGGATTGCCATTTCCACGCATCGCGGCACATATCCTCCAGGCCGAACTTGGCTTCCCAGCCGAGCAACGCTTTGGCTTTGGCGGGGTTGGAGTAGCAGGTGCCGATATCGCCCGGGCGGCGCGGTGAGATGACATAGGGGACCTTGACACCGTTAACACGCTCGAACGCGTTTACCAGATCGAGCACGCTGTAGCCGGTGCCGGTGCCGAGGTTGATGGCCTCGATGCCGGTGTGGGCGCGGGCGTAATCCACCGCGCAGACGTGGCCACAGGCCAAGTCGACCACGTGGATGAAATCGCGCACGCCGGTGCCGTCGGGGGTGTCGTAATCGTTGCCGAACACCGACAACTGCTCACGCTTGCCGATGGCCACCTGCGTGACGTAGGGCATGAGGTTGTTGGGGATGCCGTTGGGATCCTCGCCGATGCGGCCGCTTTCGTGAGCGCCGATGGGGTTGAAGTAGCGCAGCAGCACAACGGACCATTCCGGATCGGACACGCACAGGTCTTGCAAAATGCATTCGATCATAAACTTCGTGCGGCCGTAGGGGTTGGTGACCGCGCCCACGGGCATGGTTTCCACCAGCGGAGAGGGGTTGTTCATGCCGTACACGGTGGCCGACGAGCTGAACACCATGCGCTTGCAGCCAAACTCCCGCATGACGTCGCACAGCACCAGCGTGCCGTTGACGTTGTTGTCGAAATACTCCAGCGGCTTCTGCACCGATTCGCCCACGGCCTTGAGACCGGCAAAGTGAATGACGGTGTCGATCTTATGAGCGGTAAACACACGGCGCAGGCCCTCGGCATCGCGGATGTCACATTCGTAGAACGGGAAGTCCTTGCCCGAAAGCTCGTGCACACGGTTGAGTGCTTCGATATCGGAATTGTAGAAGTTGTCGATCACGACGATCTCGTGACCTTTTTTCAGCAGTTCAATGCAGGTGTGGCTGCCGATGTAGCCGCAGCCACCGGTGATAAGGATTGACATTTTTAGTTCCTCCTTGTATACTAGACTTGTCATTATTATTATACCGCAGATACCGAATTTTGCAATGCCTAGTTTGTGCAAAATTTTTGCCGAAACGGTCGGCCAAAAATGCAAAATTCAAGCCAAAACACCTATTGCGGTGCAAAAGCAGCGGCGGTATGATAGAGAAGAAAACAAACCGCAACAAAGAAAGGGAGTTTTTGTATGAAACCGACATTGGTAATCATGGCAGCAGGTATGGGCAGCCGTTTCGGTGGCTTGAAGCAGCTCACGCCCGTGGGTCCTAACGGACAAATGATCATTGATTATTCCATTTACGATGCGATGAAGGCCGGCTTCGGCAAGATCGTGTTCGTGATCAAGCACGAGATCGAAAAGGATTTCCGCGAGCTCATCGGCGATCGCGTGGCGAAGAAGATCGACGTGGAGTACGTGTTCCAGGAGCTGGATAAGCTGCCCGAGGGCTACACCGTTCCCGAAGGCCGCAAAAAGCCGTGGGGTACTGCGCACGCCATTCTGCTGTGCCGCGACGTGGTGAAGGAGCCCTTTATGGTCATCAACGCCGACGATTTCTACGGCGCCGAGGCGTTCCGTATTCTGGCCGATTTCCTGAACAACCCGCCCAAGGGCGACAAGCTGCAGTATGCCATGGCCGGCTACATTCTGAAGAACACCCTCACCGAAAACGGTTCGGTGGCGCGCGGTGTGTGCCGCGTGAGCGACGATAACAAGCTGCTGGGTCTGGACGAGCGCACCCAAATTGAGTACGTGGACGGCAAGCCCATGTTCACCGAGGACGGCGGCGCCACCTACGAGCCGCTGGATGCCGAGTGCACCGTGTCGATGAACGCGTGGGCGTTCCCGCGTGATATTCTCGACCTGCTGGCCGAGCGCTTCCACAAGTTCCTCGATACCACCGCCAAGGAAAATCCGCTGAAGTCGGAGTGCTATCTGCCCATCGTGGTTGACGAGATGCTGAAGGAAGGCATTGCCGAAACCACCGTGCTGCGCACCACCGATCGTTGGTATGGCATGACCTACGCCGCCGATAAGGTTGACGTGCAGAACGCCATTGCGGCGATGACCGAGCAGGGCATCTATCCTGCAGAAATGTGAGGCTCTTTCCATGACGATTGTAGAGATTGCCAAGCAATTCCAAGTTGACCGCGAACCGCTGGCGGCGGAGCCGTACGGCTGCGGCCATATTAACGATACCTATTGCGTGACCGCTAAGGATAAGCGCTACATTCTGCAGCGCATCAACAACCGCGTGTTCCCCAACGTGGCGGGCTTGATGGATAACATTCAGCGCGTGACCGACATGCTGCGCGAGCAGGTGGTGGCGGCAGGCGGCGACCCCGATCGCGAGTGCCTGCAGATCATCCCCACCAAGGACGGTAAGTCGTATTTGGAGCACGAGGGCAGCTATTACCGCATGTACGTGTTCGTTGAGCGCACGCTCTCGTTGCAAACGGTGGAGGATCCGGTGCACTTCTATTATTCCGCGGTGGCGTTTGGCCGCTTCCAGAAGCAGCTGGCACAGTTCCCGGCGGATACGCTGTGCGAGGTCATTCCCAATTTCCACAACACCGCCAGCCGCTACGAGGCGTTTGAGGCTGCCGTTGCCCGCGACGCGATGGGCCGTGCCGCCGAGGTGCAGAAGGAAATTGAATTTGTGCGCGCTCGCAAGGCCGACACCACCAAGATCGTCGACTTGCTGGCAAGCGGTGAGCTGCCGCTGCGCGTAACGCACAACGATACCAAGTTGAACAACGTGCTGCTGGACGACGTGACCGGTAAGCCGATGGCGGTGATCGATCTCGATACCGTAATGCCCGGCTCGTCGCTGTACGATTTCGGCGACAGCATCCGTTTCGGCACTAATCCGTGCGCCGAGGATGAAAAGGATCTGTCGAAGGTGTTTTGCCAGGTGAACCTGTTTGAGGAGTTCACCAAGGGCTATCTGGAGGCCTGCGGCGACAGCCTGACTGCCAAGGAAAAGGAGCTGCTGCCGTTTGGCGGGTATCTGATGACCTTGGAGTGCGGTATTCGCTTCCTTGCCGACTATCTGGATGGCGATACCTACTTTAAGATCCATTATCCCGAGCAGAACCTCGACCGTTGCCACACGCAGTTTAAGCTGGCGGCGGATATTATGGATAAGATGGACGAGCTGTGCGCCATCGTTAAAAAGTACGATAAATAAAGAACAGTAAGGCACCGCCGCCAACCGTTTGGTTGGCGGCGGTGCCTGTTTCTATTGGGGGTTATTTGTAGGGGACGGTGCCCACACCGTCCCGCCAAGGTTTGTGCGAATGTGAGGAAACTCCCTCAGTCGCCTGCGGCGACAGCCCCCTCGGGGAGGGGGCCTAGGTGTGGCGGAACGACACGCAGGTTGTTTCCTACGGTGTGCTTCCCATAAAATTAAAGGGATATTTGTAGGGGACGGTGCCCACACCGTCCCGTTCTTCGCATTTGTACAAGCTTTGGCGGACCGTCGAGGACGCCGGTCCCTACAGGGCTGGCTTTGGATTGTGTTAATGTGAGGAAACTCCCTCAGTCGCCTGCGGCGACAGCCCCCTCGGGGAGGGGG
>JAFVSK010000005.1 GCA_017503785.1 Clostridia bacterium | reverse complement strand
TGTTCGTTTTGACTTGTAGGCAACCCATAGGCGCGGCTTTTCGTGCAGAAACGAAGTTGAGCCGCGCCGACATACGCGCGTATTTCAAGCGGCGAAACAAGCTTTATGCCGAAAAGCCGCCCTATGGGCGGTTAGGAGTTCAACTCTCTTCGGCTATACCCGTATTGTAGCATAGGCACTTTGCGGATACAAGAGATTTTTGAACGACACTAATGAACAAATCCGCATATTGCAAGCTGTTTGGGAATGTGGTATACTGTCGAAGAAAGAGGTGCATGATTATGTGGAAACAACGAATTGCCGTGCTGCTTGTTGCGGCACTGTTATTGTTTACGTCTGTGCCGGCCATGGCAAACGGAACGACCGATCTTACCATAACGGCCTTGGATTGGACGGGAGGCGACGGGCAGGTAACGCCCGGTACGCAGCTCACCTTCAACGTAACGGTGAAGAACACCGGCTCGGTGGCGCTCACAGCACCGCTGCAGGTGGATATTTCGTTCGGCACCAACGTGATTGCGAGTTTAACGCACACGGGTGGTGTGGCGGCCGGTGCGAGCGTGAAGCTGACCTCGCAGCCTTGGGCGGCAGTCGCAGGGGATAAGATGATCGCAGCGCGTATTACCACCGGTGACAGTAATGAGAAAAACAACACCAAGCAAAGCAATCTGCGTGTGGCGGCGAACCGCCTGACACCGGCGTACAACGCGGCAGAGGTGTCGGCTGCGGGAATGTTCGATCTCACCTTCAGTGACGATTTTAATGATCTGTCCGGCTTTGATAACACCGCCAGTGGCCGCGAGGGCTACAAGTGGTATCTCAAACGCCGCTGGGCACAGCAGGATATGACCACGGCCGATTATTCGGTGAAAAACGGTATTTTAACCATGGCCTACGAGGATGACACCTACACCATCGGTGCCTCCACCGTGGACTGCGAAACGCACGTGGGCTACACATTTAACAAAGGCTATTTAGAGGCGCGCGTGCGTATTCCGCAGCCGTTTAATGACACCGACAGCAAAACGGCGATTTGGTCGCTGCCCATTGAAAACTGGGGCGAGGGGCTCACTCAAGGCCGTTACGTGGAAATGGACTGGATGGAATATTTTGGCAAGGGTGATTTCTACGGCACCACGCTGCACGATATGGAAAGAAAAAAAGACGGTTCGCTGAACTGGTATTCCAAGTCGAACGGCAGCAACGACGATCTTAACGATGCCGCTTGGCACGTGATGGGCTGGCTGTGGGAAAACAACCGCTTGCGCTGCTATATTGACGGCCGTGAGGTGTACACGCAAACGTGGGGCCCGAACGATATTCCGAATCCCATTAACAAAGTCGAGGAGGGCGACATTCAGTTTGAAGGTGTGTTTGAGGTGATGGATCAGCAGAACATGATGCTGTTCATTGCCGGCTCGCAGGAGATGCCCATGGAGTTTGACTACGTGCGCATTTGGCAGAAGGGCGGGACGGCCCCTGCCACGACGGCGGCAACCAAACCGTCAACGCAGGCAGCCACCAAGGGCACCACGGCAGAAAAAGCCACGATCGCCACCACGGTGAAAACAACGGTGAAAACCACCGCAACGAAGGCTGTGACGGAAACGGCCACCACTACCGAGTCTGCTGAGGGCAACACGGTAACAACGGCGGCTGCTACCACGACCGCCACTTCGGCGCAACCGCAGGAAAATACGCCATTTCCTTGGGTTGCCGTGGTGATTCCCACTGTTGTTGTACTCGGCGGCGGAGCCGTTGGTGTGATTTGGTGGATCAAAAAGAAACGATAACCCTTAAAGAGCGGTGCAAAGCGCCGCTCTTTTTTCTTGCTATGCTACGAAATGTGTGATATAGTAAATTTGAAAAGAGGAATGTGTATGCTGCGAAAAGTATTTTCGATCTGTTTTATTGTGTTGCTTGCTTTTGGTATGTCGGCTACCGTTTCGGTAAGTGCGGATGCTACGGCCGATCTGGTGGTTACGGCATTAACATGGCAGGGCGGCGACGGTCAGGTGAAGCCGAACACGGCGCTCACCTTTTCCGTGACGGTGAAAAACCAAGGCGAAGTAGCTGTTACCGAACCGTTTACGGTGGACGTTGGTTTCGGTACTGAACGGTTGTTTCGGCTGACTCACGCAAACCGCTTGGCTGTTGGCGGCGAGGTAACGCTTACCACCCCTGCCTGGACGGCGACGGCGGGCGACCGTATGGTAACGGCGCGTGTGAACAGTACCGACACGATCGTTGAATCGGAACGCTGGGACAACGACACTCTGCAGCGGAATTTGCGTATTGCCGCCGACCGTTATGCACCGACGTATGATGCGGTGCGCGGTGAGGTGGAAAAGGCAGGCATGTTCGACCTTACTTTTAATGACGATTTTAACGACGTTACGTATTTTGATAAGGACGTGACCGGCCGCGAGGGCTACAAGTGGTACGTGCGCCGTCACAGCGCGTTCCCGCTGCTTAAGCCTGAGGATTATCGCACCGAAAACGGAATTCTTACCATGGATTGTGCCATTGATACGTTTGCGCTCGGCGCTGCTACCATCGACCGCATTACCGGCGTGGGCTACACCTTTACGCACGGGTATCTGGAATTTCGTTTGCGCGCACCGGTGGTGGGCGGCGAGGATGAAAGCAAAATTGCCATTTGGTCGTTCCCGCGGGAGCGATATACGGAAAAAGAAAAGTTTGTAACGCATGTGGAGATGGATTGGCTGGAATATTACGGCAATAATTACTACACGGTGATGCTGCACGAGCAAAGCGTTGAGCAGGGACGTTGGGATTGGTATTCCAGCACGCAGGGCTCGTTTAACGGCTTGGGCGATCAGCAGTGGCACGTTATGGGTTATTTGTGGGAAGAGGGCAGTCTGCGCTGCTTCCTGGATGGTAAGGAGTTTTACACACTGACCTGGGGTCCCGACGAAATGCCGATGCCGATCAACGAGGTGAAAAAGGGCGATATCAAGTTTGACGGTGTGTTTTCCTATGCCGACACGCAGGATATGATGCTGTTCCTTTTCGGCTCCGCTAAGATCCCGCTGGAACTGGACTACGTGCGCATTTGGCAGCACGGTGGGGAGAACCCGAAAGTGCCGCTTGCCACAACGACCAAGGCAACGGCAACAACAAAACCAACGGTGATAACCTCAGCGGTAACGACGGTGAAAAAACCGTCGGCAAACGTAACGACAGGTGCAGCGGTTACCACGGCCACGACAACGCAAAGTAGCAGCACCATGCCGACAACGGACACAAGCACGACAGGTGTGATAACCACGGTGGCAAGCGCTAAAGAGCCTGCCTCATTTCCGTGGGGATGGCTGCTTGCGGCGGTGGCGGTGTTGGCCGCAGCGGCAGTGGCTGCGGTGTGGATCCTTCGAAAACGAAAACAATAAAGAACGCGGTCCATTCTCGAGTCATGTGCGATTCCGCGGAAGTGCATGGTAAAGAACTCCTTTCGCGGATGCGACTTTATTATGCACATAAAAAATGAATACTGTCAACGGAGATGGGTTGTGTTTTGTTGGGTTGTGTGCTATACTGACAGCGTAACGTAAACGGAGGAGTGTTGTCATGATGAAACGGTATTTTGCCATAATTTTGACAGTAGCCATGTTGTTTTCGCTTTGTGCTTGCGGTGGCGGTGAGGCCACCACGACCACAACCGCGGAAAACGGCACAACGACAGATGGCAGCGCCACGACCACCGAGGCGAGCGGTACCGATACATCCACCGCCGAAACCACCACAACAGGAAAACTGCCGAACGCGGTAACGGTAGTGCCCACCCCGTCAAGCACGTGGTTGCCGTCGCTCACGAAAACGCAAGAAAAAACGACCTCTACCACCACCGTGGCGACCGCACCGCCTGAAAAGGTGGAAAAAAGTAACGGCTTTACCTACACCGTGTCGAACAACACCGCCACCATTACGGAAAGCGATAGTATCAGTGGCGGTGCGCTCACGATCCCGTCGACGCTGGGCGGCTACCCCGTGGTGGGAATCGACAATCGCGCCTTTGCCAACCACACCGAGATCACCTCCATTGTTATACCTGCCGGCGTGACCAGCATTGGTACTTCGGCTTTTAACGGCTGCTCGAACGTGCAATCGGTAACGATGGGTGTGGGAGTTAAAAAAGTTAGCAACAAGGCGTTCCAGGATTGTAAAAAACTGAAATCGGTGTATATTACCGATTTGGGGGCTTGGAGCTCCATTGAGTTTGGTGCCGAGGCGAATCCCCTTTGCAACGGTGGCACGCTGTATGTTAACAACGCACCGCTAAACGGTGCCCTTACGATTCCGAGCGGTGCTACTCGCGTGGGGGCGTATGCGTTCTACAATTGCAGCGGGATCACAGCCGTATCGCTTCCGAGCAGCGTGAAGCATATTGATGCCAACGCGTTTTCCGGTTGTGCAGAGATGGCCTCGCTCACCATCGCCGCCGGTGTGCAAAGCATTGGCAACAAGGCGTTTTACGGTTGCGCTAAGCTGAAAACGCTGACCTTGCCCAAAGGCTTGCAAACCATTGGTGCCGAGGCGTTCAGTGGCTGTTCGATGCTGAACACGTTGGATTTCCCGCCAAGCGTAGAGCATGTGGATGCAGGTGCTTTCCAGGGCTGCGGCAAGCTGAAAACGGTGAATATTACGGATTTTGCCGCGTGGTGTCGTACGAACTTTATTATTGATTCGCTCAAATCGGCTAACCCCACCTATTACAGCAAGGGTTGCTTGTACCTTAACGGTGAAGCTGTGGAGGGCGATATTGTGGTGCCCAAGGAAACCGGCGAGGTCGGTGAAGCGGTATTTTACGGTTACCGCTACATTACCTCGGTGGTGTTTGAAGCGGGCATTACCAAGCTCGGTGGGTATATTTTCCCCTCGTGCACGAACTTGGAGTCGGTGACGATTCCCAACACGGTGAAAAGCATTGGCAGCTGCACGTTCTACGATTGCGACCTGCTGACGGAGATCACCATTCCCAACAGTGTGACCGAAATCGGCTGGAGCACGTTCTATCTGTGCGACGGCTTAGCCACTGTGAATTTGGGAAGCGGCATTAAAACCATTGGCGGCGATGCCTTTAAATCGTGCCCGGCGTTAAAAACCGTAAATTATGCCGGCAACGAGGCTGCTCGTGAAAAGATCAAGATCGGTTCCAATAACGAAGCGCTTACCGGCGCTACATGGAAATACGGCGCCTGATGAAGTAATAAAAACGCCCTCCGTGCATGACACGGAGGGCGTTTTGATCAGCGGTCGGTCCAGTATTTACGATCGAGGCTGCGGTATTGAATGGCCTCGGCCACATGAGGGGCTTCCAGTGTTTCGCTGTCGGCCAGATCGGCAATGGTGCGGGCGACCTTTAAAATGCGGTCGTAGGCGCGAGCGGAAAGATCCAGCTTTTCAAAGGCGTTTTTCAGCAATGCATCGGCAGCAGGCGTGGTGCGGCACAGGGTGCGCAGGCTATCGGGCGGCAGCTCGGCGTTGGTGAGAACACCGGTGACGGCCTGACGCTGCATCTGTTTCTCGCGGGCGCGGCAAACACGCTCGCGGATGATTGCCGAGCTTTCAGAGGGGGTGCGATCGGATAATTGTTCGTATTCCACGGGCGGCACTTCAATGTGAAGGTCGAAGCGGTCCAGCAGCGGACCGGAAACGCGTGCCAAGTAGCGCTTGCTGTCTGCTGCCGAGCAGGTGCACGGCCGTGTGGGATGGCCGAAAAAGCCGCAGCGACACGGGTTCATAGCGGCGACCAGCATGATGGAGCAAGGATAGGTAACGCTGGCGTTGACACGCGAGATCGTGATATGGCCGTCTTCCAGCGGTTGACGCAGTGCTTCCATTGCCTGACGAGAAAATTCGGGGAGCTCATCCAAAAACAGCACGCCGTTGTGGGCGAGCGAGGCTTCGCCCGGACGCGGATTGGTGCCGCCGCCCGTGAGGCCGTGTGTGGATACCGAATGGTGCGGTGAACGGAAAGGACGTGCTGTGAGCAAGCCTTCACCGCGCGGCAGTGTGCCGGCGATGGAGTGAATGGCCGAGGCCTCCAGTGCTTCTCCACGCGTTAGGTCGGGCAGAATGGAGGGCAACCGCTTGGCCAGCATGCTTTTACCGGAGCCCGGAGGGCCGATGAGCAAAATGTTGTGGCCGCCGGCGGCAGCGATCTCCATCGCGCGGCGCGGCACCAATTGGCCCTTAACGTCGGAAAAATCCGGCACGTGCTTAGCGGTGTCGGGGGTGAAATCCTTGGTGGGAACGGGAGAGAGCGTGTTTTCACCCGACAAATGCGCCAGCAAGGTGGTGACGTGCGAAACAGCGTAGACGTTGATGCCGTCGACCACGGCACCCTCGGCGGCGTTGTCTGCGGGTAAATAGACGGCTTGCAGGCCGGCATCACGCGCGGCAATGACCATGGGAAGCACGCCGACAACGGGGCGCACGTCACCTGTGAGGGATAATTCACCAATGAAAGCAGCGTTTTCTACCAGTGCTTTATCCAAGCCGCCGGAGGCGCAAAGCAGCGATAAAAACAGCGGAAGATCGTATACGGAGCCGTCTTTTTTAACGTCGGCAGGGGCAAGATTAACGGTGATATGGCTGACAGGATAGTCGAACCCACAGTTAGTGATAGCCGCACGCACACGGTCGCGCGATTCACGCACGGCAAGACCGGCCATGCCCACAACGTCAAAGCCGGGCAGGCCGCTGGAAATATCGGTTTCTACGGTAACAAGGTAGCCCTTGATACCGAGTACTCCCATACTGGTGAGTCGGGAAAACATAGGCTGCACCCCCTAATTGCTTATTAGTATACAGGATAAACAGCAAAAGGACAAGAGGGTCTTGCGTTTTTTGACGAATTACGATATACTTTTTTTATAGTAAAAAAGGGGGTAACACCTTATGGAAACACGTTTTTGCACACACTGCGGCCGTGCGGTGGATCCGCAGGATAATTTTTGCGCCTATTGTGCCACACCGGTGAAACGGCAGGAAGCGGCGGTTGCGCAACCGGTACCACAGCCTGTACCACAGCCTGTGCCGCAGCCTGTGCCGCAGCCGGTAGTGGAGCAGCCGGAGGTTTCGGTTCAAGAGATCAAGGTGCCCGAGGGCAGTGCGGAGATCCCACCGCAATATACGGCGTGGCAGGCGGCGCCCACACAGGCTCCTGCAGCATCGGAAAGCCCTGTGGAGCCGGTTCGTTCGGCGCCCCCTGCAAGGATGGTTGCTCCTGTCGGCTCGGGGCGGTGCCCGTATTGCGGGAATGCCGTTCATCCGCAGGCCGTGCTTTGTGTGCACTGCGGTGCTACGTTGCAGCAAGAAAACAAAAAAAGCCGCATCACAGCCGGTTTGCTGGGGATCTTTTTAGGTGTGTTCGGCGTGCATAATTTTTATTTGGGCTACACGGGCAAAGCAATTGCGCAATTGCTGATGAGCGTGCTGTTGTGGTTTTTGGTATTGCCGCCGATGGCTGCGGCGATCTGGGGCTTGGTGGAAGGAATTTTACTTCTGACCGGCAGCATCGAAAAAGACGGTAAGGGGCAACCTCTCGCAGAATAACCGTGTTTTTTTGGTGTTCTTTGTGCAAAATTTCCATTTGAAAATGCGGCGGAATATGCTATACTTGTATAGTATCAACGTGCAGTTTGCGAAGCGGAACGTAAGTCCGGTTGAGTAGGCTGCACGTTATCTTTTTTTGTGCACGAGGGAGGATTTGGTATGTTTCAAGTAGGGCAAACGGTGGTGCACCCGGGTGAAGGCTTATGTGTGGTTACGGATATTCGAACCGAAGAATTTGTAAAGGGTTGTCTGCAGGAGTATTATTTGCTGCGCCCGTGCGGCATCGACGGCGGAATGACGGTATACTTGCCTGTGAATCAAGAGAAAATTCGCTTGCGCACCACGATGACGGCTGCTCAAGCATCCTCGTTGTGTGAAACGGCGGCATCGGCCGAGCCGGTGTGGGTGGAAAACGAACGCGAGCGCCAAGAAAAGATTGCCGCGGTGCTGCGCGAGGGTGAGCCGATTGCGCTAATGCGCATGGTGCAGGACCTGCGTGCCGAGCAGGCGAAGCGCCGCGCGATCGGAAAGAAGCTGCGCCACGCCGATGAGCGCGCATTGCAGGATGCCACACGCTTGTTGCGCGAAGAAATGGCGGCCGTGCTGAAAATTGCCCCTTCGGAAGTGAAGCTGTAAGTCGAAACCATTTAAGTCTTGTTCTTTGCGGAGAGCTATGCTATACTGTCTTTAAGGAGATGAGTGTATGGGATACGGCTTTACGTTACAATGTAAACATTGCGATTACGAGCAGCGTGTGCTGCTGGGTGCCGGTTTCTTAACGCAGAACTTAGCGAAGCAGGCGTATAACGACATGAAAGCAGGGACCTACGGTGCGGAGTTTAAGGAAGCGCTGGAGGGTACGCCGTATGCGGCGGTGCATCTCATGAACGAGTTGTTCGTGTGCCCCGACTGCGGTGAACTGACGGTGGAGCCTGATGTATTGCTGTGCGCACCCACGGAGGGCTACGTGCCGGAGTGCGCGATGCCTGCGTTGTTAGGACCCGAGCTGGGTGACGGTGAGTATACTGTGCTGTTAACCAAAACACACACGTGCGCTAAATGCGGTGCCGTGATGAACAAAGCCGAGAATCCTCGTAAGGTGGCTTGTCCGCGCTGTCGCGGTGAGCTGACCGCTTCGGGGATGATCATGTGGGATTAAACTGAAGAGCAACCGAGCCGCCGCGAGAATATCGCGGCGGCTTTTTTGCATAAAAAGGTGACAAAGTTGTAAGAATTGTTGTCATTGTACAGAGGCGTGTGCTATACTGAAAACAGCGTAAGAAAGGGGAGGCGTTTTTATGAAACGGTGTCGGCAATTAGCAGTGTTGTGTACGATAGCGGTACTCGGGTTGCTTTTGACAGCCTGTAAGGCGCAGCCGAGTTCGTGGAGGATCCTTTTCGATGGTGTTGAAGCGGATACGATACGATATACCCCCGGAACGGTGAATTATCAAGTAGCTGTTGTTGAACGTGACGGAGCGTTTGGCTTGATTGATTATCAAGGCGAAACGGTGACGTCTGTCGATTATGAAACGATTGAACTGAAGGAAACGGCGTACGGCTCGGGTGTGACGATGCTGGCGGGGTATCGCTCCGACAACCCGTGGTGCTGCTATTTTGAGGCGGACGGTTCGCCCTCGTCGCTCGAGCCCAGTGCATGGGGATATGAGTCGACGTGTTACGTGTATTGGCAGGATGGCAACGTGGTGGAATGGGGCAGCGGTGACGGCAGTGCTACGAACTACGTGGAGGATTGGCATCCGCAAACCAATTTGTTGGGGAATATCACACTCACACCGCCGCGCATCGTAGCGGTGCAGGAAATGAAGGGCTACACCACAAACGAGTACGGCGAAACCGTGGTTGATCTTGTTTCGGAAAACTATGCGCTGTTGGATTATGAAACCAAGACGTTGCTGACGGATTTTATCTACGAAGACCGCAGCAGCATCGGATTTACGGAGGGTGTGCTTCCGGTTAAGAAAAACGGCAAGTGGGGCTATGTGAACGAAAAGGGCGAGGAGCTTACGCCGTTTATTTACGACGTGTCCGAGCTGGGAGAGGACGGTCGCTGGAATGCTGTGCGGATGTACGGCTGTACCAACGGGTATATCGTCGTTCGGCAGGGGGATCGTTGGGGATTGATCGACAACACGGGGAAAACGATCGTCGAGGTGCGGTACCACGGCATTTCGCAGGTGAACGACAAAGGACAATTTTGGATCAAACAAGGCGACTGTTGGGCTTTGGCACAGATCAATGCGTGATTTTGGGACTTGTGCCGCTGCAGGAGATATGGTATACTGAAGCAAAGAAACCGCAAAGGAGACCGTTATGTATACTATCTACGTAAAATTTGACTGTCTGCCCGGCAAGCGGGCCGCATTTATTGATCGCGTGAAGGCCGAGGGCGTGTTGGAGGCTATTCGTGCGGAGGACGGTTGTATTCGCTACGATTATTATTTGTCGGAAAAAGACGAAAACGAACTGTTGTTGATCGAGCAATGGGAAAGCAAGCACCATCAGCAGGTGCATTTGGATCAGCCGCACATGGTACAGCTTCGTTCGTTTAAGAGTGACTATATTGTGAACACCGTGTTGGGTGAAGTAGAATTAAAAGGATAACAAGTTTCAAGGAGTAGCACCATGATCGATCGGTTTGAGCGCTTTTCGGTGGCTATTGCCGAGATCTCGCGATATTGGCATAAACTGGCATCGGAAGAAATGGCAAAATACGGGTTAAAGGGCTCGCACGCCATTTATTTGACCACCCTATACCGCCACGAGTCCGGAATGACTGCGCCGCAGTTGTGCGAAGCGTGCGGCAAGGATAAAGCGGACGTGTCGCGTATGATGACCATCATGGAAAATAAGGGCTTGGTGATCAAGCAGAGCGATAATCGTAATCGGTATCGCGGTCTGCTGAAGCTGACCGAGAGCGGCAAGGCGGCTGCTGAGTTCGTGCGCGAGCGGGCACGCGTGGCGGTGGAACTGGCGGGAGGTCAGTTGTCGGAAGAGATGCGTGAGGTTTTTTATAAATCCCTAGAGCTGATTGCCGGTAATTTGCGTGAATTAAGCCGCGAAGGCTTGCCGATAAACGGATAAAAACGAGGGGCGAAGCCCCTCGTTTTTTGTATTCTCGTGAGAGTAGAGTAAAAAAACGGTTCTCTACCGATGAAATCGGGGAAATATAGTTATTGCGCGCGAGAGTAGGGTGCGTTATTATAAGTTATCTTGTATACTGAAACGCAACGATGCTAAAAAAGGAGAACCGTTATGAAACTTACCAGAAAGATCGTTGCCGATTCCGCCGGTGATCGGCCCTTTAACGTGGCTACGGCACCGCTGAAGATCATTACCGCCCAGCGCGAATACGTGGATGATGCTTCGTTAAACGTTCGGCAAATGGTGGAGGAACTGCAGCAATATAAAGGGAAATCGTCCACCTCATGTCCCAACGCCGAGGATTGGTTGGAGGCGTTTGGCGATGCGGATGAGATTTTTTGCGTGACCATTACGGCGACACTGTCGGGCAGTTACAATGCGGCGTGCATGGCCAAAGAGTTATATGAAAGAGAGTATCCGGGTCGTCGCGTGTTTGTGCTGAATTCGCTGACGGCGGGGCCGGAGATCGCGCTTTTGCTGGAAAAGCTGCACGAACTCATAGAGCAGGAGATGACCTTCGAAGAGATCTGCTCTGCCGTGGAGCGGTATCGCGAGGAAACGGGGCTGCTGTTTATACTGGAGTCGATGAAAAATCTGGCGAACAACGGGCGCGTGAGCCATTTAACAGCAAAGATGGCGGGCCTTTTGGGCATCCGTGTGGTAGGGCGCGCGAGCAATCGCGGCGATCTGGAACCGTTGGCCAAATGTCGCGGTGAGCAGCACGCACTGAAAGCGGTGCTACAGCAGCTGCAGGCGCTGGGCTGCCACGGCGGCAAGGTGCGTGTGGCGCACTGCTTTAACGAGGAGGCTGCCGAAGCGCTGCGTGCGATGATCGAAGCGGCGTTTGATACGGTGCAGGTATCGGTGTATCCGTGCGGCGGCTTATGTAGCTTTTATGCGGAGCAGGGCGGTATTTTGATAGGGTTTGAAAAGCAGCGCTGACGCGCTGCTTTTTTGCATTGCAATCCCCTGTAAAAAACGCTATAATAGAGAAAATGAGAGGTGAATGATATGAAAATTTTAATGTTGAACGGCAGTCCGCGTGCCAACAGCAACACGGGGCTTGCTTTAGCAGAAATGGAGAAGGTGTTCCATAAGCACGGTATTGAAACGGAGATCATTCAAGTGGGGGCGATGGATATTCGCGGCTGCTTGGGTTGCGGGTATTGCTTTAAAAACGGTAAGTGCACCATAGAGGATATCGTGAACGAGCTGGCGGTTAAATTTGAAGAGTGCGACGGCTTGGTGGTGGGCAGTCCTGTGTTTTATGCGGCGGCAAACGGTACGCTGGTGTCGCTGCTGGACCGGTTATTCTACAGTACGCCGTTTAACAAGACCATGAAGGTGGGGGCCGCTGTGGCGGTGGCGCGCCGCGGAGGTTGCTCCACGACGTTTGATCAGCTGAACAAGTATTTCACCATTGCGGGAATGCCGGTGGCATCCAGCCAATATTGGAACAGCGTGCACGGCCGCAAGGTGGGTGAGGCAGCGCAGGATACCGAAGGGATGCAGACGATGCGCACCTTGGCGGAGAATATGACGTTTTTGGTGAAGAGCATTGCGCTGGGGAAAGAGGCGTTTGGGATTCCCGAAAAGGAACCGTGGCAGCCGATGCATTTTATTCGGTGATTACAGCAAGAGGGATCGTATGGAACTGAAAGACTTTTTTAAAAGTGTGATCGATCAGGATGCGGCGCCCGTGGTGATTTGCAATTTACAGCACACCGTGGTATATATGAACGCTGCCGCCGTGCAGCGGTATCACGTGGACTTGACGGGGCGGAGCATCAAAGAATGTCATGCGGCCGCTTCGAACGCGTTGATCGATCGTGTGGTGGCGTGGTTTGCCGAAAGCGCGGATAACAATCAACTGTTTACCTCGCGCAACGACAAAGAAAACAAGGACGTGTATATGGTGGCCTTGCGTGACGAGCAGGGTGCGCTGATGGGTTATTATGAGAAGCACGAGTATCGAAACAGCGAGACAGCGGTGCCGTACGCGGGGCTGGATCGTTAACGAAAAAATAACGGATGAGGATGAAACGTATGCAGGAAATCAAGTGCCCGAACTGTGGGGAGCTTTTTCAAATTGATGAGAGCGGCTATGCGCAGATCGTCAGCCAGGTGCGCGACAATGAGTTTGCCAAGGAGTTGGAGCGCCGCGAAAAAGAACTGAACGAGAAGCACGAGAACGACGTGCGTCTTGCACGCATGGAGCAGGAAAAAGCCCAGGCGGAGCAGCTTTCCCAAAAGGACGTTGAGCTGGCGGAAAAGGAACGGCAGATCGCCGAATTGCAGGCCAAGCTCGGCGCGAGCGAAACGGAAAAGGCGCTGGCAGTTGCACAGGCGATCAGTGGCAAGGAGAAGGAGCTTTCCGAAAAAGAAAGTGCCATTGTAAAGCTGCAGGGTGAACTGGAAAGCGAAGAAACCAAGCGGTTGTTGGACGAAAAATCGTTAAAGGAGCAGTACGAAGCGAAGATCAAAAGCAAGGACGAGCAGATTGAATATTACAAGGATTTTAAGGCACGTCAATCCACCAAGATGGTGGGCGAAAGCCTGGAGCAGCACTGCCAGATCCAATTCAATTCGCTGCGTATGACGGCGTTCCCGAACGCGTATTTTGAAAAGGATAACGATGCTGCTACCGGCAGCAAGGGCGACTTTATTTTCCGCGATTACGAAAACGGTACGGAGTTCATTTCCATTATGTTCGAAATGAAAAATGAGGCCGATGAAACCAAAACCAAGCATAAAAACGAGGATTTTTTCAAAGAACTGGATAAGGACAGACGTGAGAAAAAGTGCGAATATGCGGTGCTGGTGTCGCTCTTGGAATCGGATAACGAGCTGTACAATACCGGCATTGTGGACGTGTCGTACAAGTATCCCAAAATGTATGTGATCCGGCCGCAGTTCTTTATTCCGATGATCACGCTGTTGCGTAATGCGGCGCTCAATTCCTTGCAGTATCAGCAGGAACTGCAGGTGGTGAAAAACCAGCAGATCGATATTTTGCATTTTGAGGAAAATATGGCGGCATTCAAGGATGCATTTGCTCGCAATTATCGGTTGGCAAGCGAGCGTTTCCAAACGGCGATCGACGAGATCGACAAGACCATTTTGCATTTGCAGAAAACCAAAGAGGCGCTGCTGCGTTCGAAGGATAATTTACGGCTGGCCAATAACAAGTTGGAGGACGTTAGCATTAAAAAACTTACCAAGAACGCGCCTTCGGTGAAAGCGATGTTTGACGAGCTACACAACGAGGATTGACCGGAGTGATCTATACATAAGCTATGAAACGAGGTGGCGTAATGAACGAAAACAAATTTGAACGGCGAACCAAAGGAGAAAAGCCGGTACTGGCGATCTGCTACGATTTCGATAAAACGCTGTCGCCCAATGATATGCAGGCGCAGGGGTATATTCAGTCGGTAGGGTACGATGTGGATAGCTTTTGGGCAGAGTCCAATGTTCTTGCCAAGTCCAACGATATGGATCAGAACCTGGCCTATATGTACAAAATGGTGCAGGAGGCCGAGGGTCACTTGGTGCTGAACAAGGAGAAACTGGCGGAATACGGCTCCAAGGTGGCGCTTTTCCCCGGTGTTATGACGTGGTTCGACCGTATCCGCGCCTATGGCTTGGAGAAGGGCGTGGTTGTGGAGCATTACATCATTTCGTCCGGCTTGAAGGAAATGATCGAGGGCACGGCGATCGCGAAGAACGGCGCGTTTGAGAAGATCTATGCCAGTTCGTTTTATTTTAACGAGCGCGGTGTGGCAAAGTGGCCGGCACAGGTGGTAAACTATACCAACAAAACACAGTTTTTGTTCCGCATTGAAAAAGGCGTTTTGGATATTAACGATCCCGGCGTTAACGATTTCTTTGCGCCCGAGGATATTCGCGTGCCGTTTCGTAATATGGTGTATATCGGTGACAGCGATACCGACGTGCCGTGCATGAAGCTCGTGAATTCCTATGGAGGACATTCGATCGGTGTGTACAATGCCGAAACGCAGGATAAGGCGAAGGTGTACAAAATGATGCGCGACGGGCGTATTAAGTACTTCGCGCCCGCCGATTATTCTGCAGACAGCGAATTGGATGTGCTGGTGAAGCATATCATCGACAGAACGGCAACCAACGAGGTGTTGGAGGCGACGTTTTACGACTGTAAGCACGCAGCGAGCGCGAGAGAGGAGCCGGAGCATGCGTAAGGATTTTGGAGTGAAGACGTGGGTGTATCCCATGCCGGTGTTTATTGTGGCTGCCTATGACAAGGCAGGCGTGCCCTGCTGCATGAATGCGGCGTGGGGTGGGATTTACGATACCAATCAGGTGATGGTTTGCCTTGCCGACGATCACAAGACTACGAAAAACATTCTGGAGAGCGGAGCGTTTACCGTTAGCATTGCCGATGCCAAACACGTGGTAGAGGCCGATTACGTGGGGATCGTGTCGGGCAACGAGATGCCTGATAAGTTGGCAACGGCCGGCCTTACAACGACGCGGTCTGCGGTTGTGAACGCGCCGATCATCAACGAATTTCCCATGGCGGTGGAATGTAAGCTGCTGAAGTTTAACGAGGACGGTATTTGCATCGGTGAGATCGTTAACGTCAGTGCCGATGAATCGGTGCTTGGTGAGGATGGGCAGATCAATCCGAAAAAGCTGGAGGCGATCACCTATGATCCGGTGCATCACACCTACATAAGGCTGGGCGAAGCGGTGGGTCGTGCCTTCGCTGACGGAAAGAAGCTGAAGCAATGAGTTCCTATTTTCCGTTGATTTTTCTGATTATTATTCTTTTTGTTACACAACGCAATGAAAAAATGATTGTGAAACATATCATCAACAAAAAACGAGGAGCGAACACACAAATGTATGAATTGGCGCAAAGCTTTATCGGCAAGGAATGTATTGTTTACACCTTTAATTCTCAGCTTACCGGTACCATACGGCAGGTGAACGAGGGTGGTATTTTGCTGGAAAAATCGGGAGAGCAAGAAGCGGTGAATTTTGATTTTATTGTAAGGATCCGTGAGTATCCCCGAAATAAAAACGGCAAGAAAAAGTCGGTTGTATTGGACTGATGCGGTGGTGATAACGTGAACAGACCGTACATTATTTGTCACATGGTTACCTCAATTGACGGTAGGGTCACCGGTGAATTTTTGAGTGATCCCGCGAGCGAAAAAGCGATTGCGACCTATTACGATATCCACCGAAGCACGAAAGCCAATGGATTTATTTGCGGTAGGGTGACAATGGAGGGCAGCTTTACCGGTGGCTGGTATCCCGATTTGTCCAAGTGTGAGCCGGTAAGTCTTGATGCGGGATATGTGGATTGCTTGTTTGGTGCAGCGGATTTTTACGCCGTGGCGTTTGACACCAACGGAAAGCTGGGGTGGAGATCTAATAAGATCATCGACCCCGACGGTGATCCCGGGTATGACGGCGCACAAATCGTGGAAGTGCTGTCTGAAAATGTGGACGCGCGATATCTCGGCTACCTCGAGATGATGGAAATTCCGTATATTTTTGCGGGCAAGAAGACGATCGACGTGGAGCTGGCACTGGTTAAGCTGAAAACGCTTTTTGGGATAGATACGCTGCTTTTAGAGGGCGGCAGTATCATCAATGGGGCGTTTCAGCGGGCAGAGGCGGTTGATGAGCTGAGCTTGGTTGTAGCTCCCATTACCGCCGACAAGGACGATAAGCCGCTGTTTATGGAGGGAAACGCTTCAACGTTTACCCTTGTCAGCGTTCAGTCAACGGATGGTGCGGTAATACAGAAGTATAAAAAAGATAATAAGTAACGCAAAAACGAGGAACGACCGAAAAGCCGTTCCTCGTTTTTTTGGTGTGAACGTTCATAAGCCACCTTAAACGCGAGGTTAAAACTGAAAAAGAGGAACCTCAGCACGCAAATTGCGTGCTGAGGCTCTCGAGTGGTGGGAGTAATAGAAATCGAACCTGCGGCAGCTTTCTCCCAAAGAATTTGAGAGTACCGCTTTCCGCTCGTTTCTAGGCATTTCCGCCCCTTTCCGCTCGGAAACACATCCTTTCCGGCTTTTCTTTCTCCACTGTTTCCGTGTGCTCCGAGCGTGGATGTGGGATAAACTGTGGTCAAAAAGATACTCCCCCGAAGCGATTGAAAATCGTCTCGGGGGAGCTTTGCTTATGTCAGATCGTACGTGGTGTAACCGAAATCATTAATTTTGAATTGTAATGAATGAAATCGTCTTCGTGTATCATTTGGAGAAATAAATTCGATCAGTTTATTACGAGGTAAAAACTTGATCATGATGGGTTTCGGGTTGGCATAAAACGTAAAACTCCAATCGCTTATATCACGCTCTCCAACGCATTTCCCGCTGCTTTTAGTATTGGCTTTTTTGAAGTTTTCGGCACAAACGGAGAAATCAATGAACACGCCGTTTTTTAGGGAAATACCTTTTCTCGTTATTTCGGCAATTGCATCTTCTGTGAAAGAATCATAATCGGCAAAATAGTTTTCAGGTAAATCATTCATGCGCTGTAACCTCCCCTCAAAGAATCCTTATAAATATTCTACCATAAAACTGCTGTAAATGCAATAAGGAGGGACGTTTTTGTCGTCTGTATGGTAACTCTACCTGCTCCAAAAAGTCAAGGCCTTTCGAGAAACAAATTTCGCCCCGCAGTAGACAAAGAAGAAATGGTTTTTCATCGCAACCTGTACGTAGACAGCAAGCAAAACACGGTAGCAATTTTGCAAAGTGTAGAAATACGCAAAATTCTCGAAAGTGCATATTGACTTGTGATATTGGCTACATTGAAGTAAAAGCAGAAATGTGATGTTA
>JAFVSK010000023.1 GCA_017503785.1 Clostridia bacterium | reverse complement strand
TGGGCAGCACCGGTGATCATGTTCTTAACATAGTCGGCATGGCCGGGGCAGTCAACGTGAGCATAGTGACGGTTAGCCGTCTCGTACTCAACGTGAGCGGTGTTGATCGTGATACCACGTGCGCGCTCCTCGGGAGCCTTATCGATGTTGGCGTAGTCGACGAAGTCGGCAGCGCCGCCCAAGGACAGAACCTTGGTGATAGCTGCGGTCAGGGTGGTCTTACCATGGTCAACGTGACCGATGGTACCGATGTTTACGTGGGGCTTAGTTCTTTCGAATTTTGCCTTTGCCATTGTAGTTTCCTCCTTTTATTAACCTCAAAATAAAATTGCATAGGTGTTAGTCCCATTCTACCAAGTTACGGGGAAAATTTCAAGCCTTTTTTGCAAAGTTTATGAAATACCCGTTAGTTGGCCTTGGAGCGCTTGGAGATGATCTCCTCGGCAACGCTCTTAGGAACTTCAGAATAGTGGCTGGGCTCCATCACATACTGGCCACGGCCCTGGGTACCGGAACGCAGATCGGTAGCATAACCGAACATTTCCGACAGCGGGACGTTGGCACGGATCTGAACAGCGCCGTTGATGTTTTCGGAGCCTTCCATCTGGCCACGGCGGGAAGCAATATCGCCCACCACGAAGCCCATATACTCGTCGGGAACAACCACGACAACCTTCATAATGGGCTCCATCAGCACGGGATCTGCTTTGCGCATAGCCTCTTTGAACGCCATAGAACCGGCGATCTTAAACGCCATTTCGGACGAGTCGACCTCGTGATACGAACCGTCGTACAGAGTGACCTTCACGTCCACAACGGGGTAACCGGCAATGGTACCGGCGTGCATCGCGCCCTGGATACCGGCGTCGACCGCGGGGATATACTCCTTCGGGATCGCACCGCCGACCACGGCGTTGATGAACTCATAACCCTTACCGGACTCGTTGGGCTCCAGCTTGATCTTAACGTGACCGTACTGACCCTTACCACCCGACTGACGAGCATACTTCTGATCCACGTCAGCCAGCTTGCGGATCGTTTCTTTGTAAGCAACCTGGGGAGCGCCAACGTCGGCTTCCACCTTGAACTCACGCAGCAAACGGTCGACGATGATCTCCAAGTGGAGCTCACCCATACCGGCAATGATGGTCTGGCCCGTTTCCTCGTCGGTGTAGGTCTTAAAGGTGGGATCTTCTTCTGCCAGCTTGGCGAGAGCGATACCCATCTTTTCCTGACCGGCTTTGGTCTTGGGCTCAATGGCAACACGGATAACCGGCTCCGGGAAGTTCATCGACTCAAGAATGATGGGATGCTTCTCGTCGCACAGGGTGTTACCGGTGGTGGTGTTCTTCAGACCGATCGCAGCGGCGATATCACCGGCGTACACGACATCCAGGTCCTTACGGGCGTTGGCGTGCATCTGAACGATACGGCCCAAGCGCTCGTTGGAATCCTTGCTGGAGTTGTACACGGTTTCACCGGCCTTAATGGTACCGGAATACACACGGAAGAACGCAAGCTTACCCACGAACGGGTCGGTTGCGATCTTAAATGCCAAAGCGGCAAACGGCTCGTCATCCGAAGAGTGACGGCAGTCTTCTTCCTCGGTTTCGGGGTTCACACCCTTGATTGGGGGAACATCCAGCGGGGAAGGCATATAGTCCACGATAGCATCCAGCAGCTTCTGAACGCCCTTGTTACGGTAGGAAGTACCGCAGCACACGGGAACCATGGTGTTGGCGATGGTGGCCTTGCGGATAACCGTTTTGATCTCGTCGATCGAGATCTCTTCGCCGCTGAAGTATTTCTCCATCAGCTCGTCATCCTGCTCGGCAACAGCCTCCAACAGCTTTTCATGGTATTCTGCCGCGATCTCAGCCATATCCGCGGGGATCTCTTCCACGCGCATATCCTTACCCATATCGTCATAATAGACATCGGCCTTCATTTCCACCAGGTCAACGATACCCTTAAACAGGTTTTCGGAACCGATGGGAAGCTGGATCGGAACAGCATTACACTTCAGACGGTCGCGCATCATCTGCACAACGCGATAGAAGTCGGCACCCATGATGTCCATCTTGTTGACGTACGCCATACGGGGCACCTGATATTCGTCCGCCTGACGCCACACCGTTTCGGACTGGGGCTCAACGCCGCCCTTGGCACACAGAACCGTTACGGAACCGTCGAGCACGCGCAGCGAGCGCTGCACTTCAACGGTAAAGTCCACGTGGCCGGGGGTATCAATGATATTGATACGGTGTCTTTCACCCTGGCCCTGCTTATCCCAGTAGCAGGTGGTGGCAGCGGAGGTGATGGTGATACCGCGCTCCTGCTCCTGCGCCATCCAGTCCATGGTAGCGCCGCCGTCGTGGGTTTCACCGATCTTGTAGTTTACACCGGTATAGTACAGAATACGCTCAGTGGTGGTGGTTTTACCAGCATCAATGTGCGCCATAATACCGATATTTCTGGTTTTAGCCAGAGATACATCTCTTGCCATAAGTCATCCTCCTTCTTCCAAAATACAGCAAACGGATTACCAGCGGAAATGAGCGAAAGCCTTGTTGGCTTCGGCCATCTTGTGGGTGTCGTCGCGCTTCTTCGCGGCGCCGCCGTTGCCGTTCAGGGCGTCGAGGATTTCTCCGGCAAGACGCTCTTTCATCGTGCGCTCGGAACGGGCGCGCGAGTAGGTGGTGAGCCAGCGCAGGCCCAACGTCTGACGACGGTCGGGGCGCACTTCGATCGGAACCTGGTACGTAGCACCACCAACGCGGCGGGCTTTAACCTCCAACAGAGGCATGATGTTCTCCATGCTCTCCTCGAAAACTTCCAGGGGCTCTTTACCGGTCTTTTCACGGATGATGTCGAAAGCATCGTAAACGATCTTCTGGGCAACGCCCTTCTTGCCATCGTACATCACGTTGTTGATGAGTCTACTCACCAATTTGGAATTGTAAAGCGGGTCGGGCAAAACATCACGTTTTGCGATAGAACCTCTTCTCGGCACTTTACTTCCCTCCTTCATAGTAATGATATCATAGGTACTCGAAAGTGACATACTCCCGTTGGCGCCACAGTTGAGGCAGCTCGCAAAACGGACAAGCCCGTTATATGAGATCTGCCGCTACTATGTAGCCGCTGATGAAATGTCGATTATTTGGCAGCACCGGCCTTGGGACGCTTGGCACCGTACTTCGAACGAGCCTGCTTGCGGTTAGCAACACCCTGGGTATCGAGAGTACCGCGGATGATGTGGTAACGCACACCGGGCAAGTCCTTAACACGGCCGCCGCGGATCAGCACGACGCTGTGCTCCTGCAGGTTGTGACCCTCACCGGGGATGTACGAAGTAACTTCGATGCCGTTGGAAAGACGGACACGCGCTACCTTACGGAGAGCGGAGTTCGGCTTCTTCGGGGTGGAAGTCTTCACAGCCGTGCAGACGCCGCGCTTCTGGGGAGAGTTCTGATCGGTAGGAACGCGCTTTTTGGAGTTCCAGCCCTTCAACAGAGCGGGAGCCTTCGCTTTCTTTTCGAGTTCTTCTCTACCCTTGCGGACCAACTGGTTAAAAGTGGGCAATATAGGCACCTCCTTGCATATTCGTTCCCGTTTCCGTTCGGATTATACCCAACGAGCCACGGGTGGACGGTTTCGGCATTTGGGCATAGTTCACCCATCTGCATACCGTGCCAATTAAGAATTGTAGCACACCGTGTCCACCTTGTCAAGCACTTTTTTAGCAGAACGGTTTTAAAACGGCGCTTTTATACCATATATATAATATACGAGCAAACTTTCACCGTAAAAAACCGCAGAAAACCTCTTGACAATCGCTAACGTGCGCGGTATAATGACGAATGTTCACAACGGAATACGCCGGAATGATGGAATTGGCAGACGTGCTGGACTCAAAATCCAGTGGTAGCGATACCGTGCGGGTTCGACCCCCGCTTCCGGCACCAACAAAAAACGCACTTTTGTCTACCGACAAAGGTGCGTTTTTTGAATGATGTTTGCCTTCGGCAAATGATGATGGCTTCGCCTAATGATGTTCGCTTCGCGAATGATGTGTGGCTTCGCCACATTTTATAGCAAACATCGCATCATTGCGACCAACGGGAGCAACATCATATTTGCGAAGCAAATGCATCATATCGCCGTAGGCGATGCATCATTGAAATATCCGGGATTTTATGATATAATATCTTTAACGGAGGTGTCCGTATGATTTCTAAATCTCAAGAAAAAATTGCACGAGAAAAATTCGAGTTGGCGGCAAATGATTTTGATTTTGTATTTCACAGCCCTTATGCCTTAACAGAAACACTTTCTGTATTTGGATATATAGAAAACTACGGAAGCAAAAACGGTACGGTTATCTGCCTGACAAGCCCTCCGGATTTTCCAACGGATCAGTTTGTGATTGATTGGTGCAAACAGATGGAGTGCTTTGTATCTTTCATTAGTATAGAACCACTTCTTGGAGGATATAAGGCTTCTTATTTTAGAGAAATGCTCCGAGATTGGGGTAAGTATTAACACTTTTATGCACCTTTTCGCTTTTCTTTCCTCGCTTTACGCACCGTTTAATAGCTCTTTCGCAACAAAAAACGCACTTTTGTCTACCGACAAAGGTGCGTTTTTTGAATGATGTTTGCCTTCGGCAAATGATGACGGCTTCGCCTAATGATGTTCGCTTCGCGAATGATGTGTGGCTTCGCCACATTTTATGGCAAACATCGCATCATTGCGAGTGAAACGAGCAACATCATTATGCGGAGCATATCATCATATCGCCGTAGGCGATGCATCATTGAATTGTTCTGAATTTTATGATATAATTAAATAAAGGAGGCGATTTTGTGAAAGAAAATAAGCTCGCAGAACTATCAATGGAGTTTTCTGTGGATATTATAAACCTTGTAAAGCAACTAAAAGAAAATCGGGAAGCCATTATTTCTAACCAAATCGGCAGAAGCGGAACGAGTATTGGTGCCAACATCCACGAAGCGCAGTACGCACAAGGCAAGAAAGACTTCGTTTCAAAACTTGAAATCGCCTTAAAAGAAGCAAGCGAAACTGGCTATTGGCTTGAATTGCTGCACAAGACCAACTACATCGACGAACAATTATATAAAGCACTTTCTGCAAAATGTACGTCGTTGCGTGTAATGCTGATTGCATCTTGCAAGACCGCAAAGGAGAATGCGAAATGAAAAGAGATAAGTATGTGCTTTCTATGTTAGCGTGGGATCTTGGTATTTTAGAAGATTTGTGCAACTTGCTTTGAAATACGAATAAGGAGGACATACCGTGCTTGATCAGAAAAAGTACACGTGGCAATCGCATCCGCAGGATTTTAAGTTAATTGCGTTTGGGTTCGATGATTTGCCGTGCAGTGAAAAGAATGTGAAGATGGTGGTCGAAGCCTTGGCAAAATACGAGGGCTTTGCCACGTGCTTTGTGCTTGGAGAAAATATTGAAAAAGGAGGCAAATCGTTGCTGGAGTACGTGGTGCAATATGGATTTGAATTGGGAAACCATTCGTATTCTCATCCGAGGATCGGCAAATACGCGTATGAAGAAATCGTTACCGAATTGCAGAAAACGAACGATCTTCTGAAACGGGAAATGGGAATCACGCCCAAGTGGTTCCGACCGCCCTATCTGATGAACAACAGTACCGTTGAAGTAGCTTGCTTTGCCGTCGATGGTATGTGTGTAGTCAATGGCCTCAAAAACAGCCGGACCAATGTTTGGTATCACGTTGAAGACGGCGGCGATATACTTCGAGATGCGGTTGACAATGCGTATGATGGTGCAATATACGTGATGCATCCTGCACGATCAACCACCGCTATGGCTATGGAGGAGATTTGTAAAGCGCTGTATGATAAAGGCTATCGTTTTTGCACAGTGAGCCAGTTGTTTGAGTATAAAGGCATTGTTCCTTTAGGCAATAAAACATACCACGATGTTAATGGATAATGTAGTCGACCGTTACAATCTGTTTCGATCGTGACATCGTTGATTTAGGAGGAGAAGACGTTGCAAAAATTCAAATTATTACCGTTGTTATTGGCTTTGTGCTTGCTATTGACAGCTTGCGCAAAATCCGACGCATCCGTTGATACGGGCTCAACTGACACACAAACAACCACTACGGTGGTCACCACTACGGTTTTTACCACAAATTCAACAACAGCCACGACAACAACTCAAAGGAGCAAAACACAGACGATGCCAATGACAACTACCAGATCCGACTTAGAGAGAACTACCACGAATACGAGCAGCATTGTGACAAGTACAACCCGTTCAACGGTCTCCGTGACAACCACGACTACGAAAAAGCCGATGGTTGCGCCGACTTACGAGTGGCAATCCCATCCGCAGGACTTTAAATTGATCGCCTTCGGCTTTGACGATCTTCCCACCAGCGCCGGTAATGTTCAAATGGTTATAGACACGCTGGCCAAATACGAGGGCTTCGGCACGTGCTTTGTGTTGGGTGAGAATCTCGAAAAAGCAGGGCCGGAACTGCTCGAATATGCTTTGCAGAATGGCTTTGAGATTGGAAATCATTCCTATGACCACGCGAACTTGAGTAAATGTTCTTACGAAGAGATTGTGTCGCAAGTGCGAAGAACCAACGATATTATAGAACGGAGCGTGGGAGTAAAACCGAAATGGTTCCGACCGCCATATCTGGCGAGCAATTCCACGATTCGGGCGGCTTGTGCTGCTAATGGTTGGATGCACGTTGTTAACGGTAATAAAAACAGCACAACCAACACGTGGTACAATGTAGAGGATGGCGGAAACGTACTTCGTGATGCCGTGAATAACGCGTACGACGGCGCGATCTACGTGATGCACCCTGCTCGAGAGGAAACTGCTCTCTCGATGGACGAGATTTGTAAGCAACTCTACGATAAAGGGTATCGCTTTTGTACGATGAGCCAACTGTTCGAATACAAAGGCATCGAACCTCAGTACAGCAAAACGTATCACGATGTTAATGAGTGATAACGGAATAAAATAAGGGGAACTCCCCGTAAGCGCGGGGAAGTGGTGAGAAGGCTTTTGCCAAGGCGATCGTCGCTATCACAGGCGCACTTGCAGAAATTCCCGATTCCCCTACACAAGACCGAAACCAAATTCTCCGCAGAGAATTTGGCAAGACCGGTGGTTCGAATCCATCTCCCGCAACCAAATAAGAACGATTATTTTGATACAATGATCGTTCTTTTATTTTTGCCTCGAAAACCTTAATTTTACTAGGTTTTTAGCATTTTATAGTTTTTTGAAACATCTATAAAAGATGCCGTAAGGATGATTTTTAATTCCTTATGGCTTTTTACTACTTTTGTTAAAGTAATCGTTTAATTTATGGGTAATCGTTCAAATATTAAAATCGTTGTATATGGTCACATATATTGAATTTTTATTATATTTGTGATATAATTTTTATTAATAACAGTACTTGTGATAGGATTTTATTATATGGATGATAAGAAATTTAGAATAACAAATGAGATAATCAATGATGCTTTTTGGTTGAGCTACATATTGGAAATAAAACGTAGGATTACAGATTATAATCAAAAAGAAATATTGAGTTTTTTTCTACTTGCTTTCTCATCCGTTTTTTGCGATGAAACTATTTCTGCCGGATACGGTGGAATGGGTGAAAATACAATTACAACAGAAAAAGAGATAAACAATTTTAGAAATGAAAATTTAAAGAAGTGCTTTAAAACCACTTCAGATACAGCAAAAGGTATTATTGATGAAATGGGAGTAAATTTAGAAAACTATGTCTTTGATTTAGTTTTGTTTATGAATGACTCTAAAATAATTGATATAAACTTTCGAAGTTGGGATTTTAACAAAGAAGAAAAATCAAAATTATTGGAATGTGTAATTTCTACACCAAATGCATGGATGGAAAGGCTTATGCCGGACTTGTACAAAACTATGCTTGAAATGATGAAAGAACAAACGGAAATTTATATTAATAGACTATCAAGTTGCTCTATAGATAAAAAATCATATTCTTCATATAAGTTATTTTCAAAAGCAACATTGAGTTCGGATGATAAACTATACATACTTCAACGATATGGGCTTGTGCAGTTAATAAAATTCGTTGATGCGTTGTTTGATGAGAATGTTTCGTTTTCTTGTAACAACCTGAAATTTGAATCCGAAAGATTTATAGTGAAATGCAAGGCTTCCTTGCTTGAAATGTTTTATACCGATTCAAAAAACAATGGGAGTATTTCGGTACTAAAGGAAATCTTTGCACTTAATGAAAATTGTATTCCCTCTAATTTTTATGCTCTGAACAGAAGTATAAGAGACAACCTACATTATGGGGATTATCACTATTTAACAGACGAAGAATGGCTGATAGCGAAAAAACATCAAGATATTTATATAGAAAATGTAGTAAATGTATTTGACAGTAAGCTTTACTTGAATTTTGGTATGGGATATAAATTAGGTCTGGCATTAGCAAAAATTCAAAAAAGGTGTGCTGAATAGAACAAGTTTACAAACTGAAATTTTCTATAAAAGTTTAGAAAGGAGTGGGCATTGTGGCTGAAAAGAAAGAAAAAAGATATGTGAGCGATAATGCTCAACTTATGGCTGAATGGGATTGGGAGAAAAATGACGAATTAAATTTCAATCCCAATGAATTAACACTTGGAAGCCATAAAAAAGTATGGTGGAAATGCGAGAAAGGTCACGAATGGGAGGCCACAATAAAAAACCGGACAATAGGCGGCAGCAGTTGCCCATTTTGTTCAAACAGAAAAGTGCAAAGTGGATATAACGATTTAGCTACAACGCATCAAATTGTAGCATCTGAATGGAACTATGAAAAAAATAAAGGTTTATTGCCTACAATGTTACCCGCAGGCTCTCAAAAAAAGGTGTGGTGGAAATGTAGCAAAGGGCATGAATGGCAAGCGCTTGTAGTTGAAAGAGCTGTTCGTAAAACTGGGTGTCCTTATTGTGCTAATCAAAAAGTATTGATAGGTTTTAACGATTTGGCAACAACTAATCCGGAGTTAGCAATTGAGTGGAATTATGAAAAAAATAAAGATTTGTCACCTAAGATGGTAGTTCCTGGCTCTCTAAAAAAAGTGTGGTGGAAATGTTCTCTCGGCCATGAATGGGATGCAACAGTTGTAAGTCGGGTTAATGGGAATGGTTGTCCTTATTGTTCTAACCATAAAGTTCTTGCAGGATTTAACGATTTGGCTATAAAATATCCTGATGTTGCAAAAGAATGGCATCCGACAAAAAACGGATCATTAACACCTTGCGAAGTTTCGGCCAGTTCTAAAAAGAAGGCATGGTGGATTTGTAGTAAAGGCCATGAGTGGCAAGCGGTTATTGGAAGCAGAACAGATTTAAGAGCAGGTTGCCCAATTTGTAATCAAGAGATGAAAACATCTTTTCCTGAACAAGCAATTTTATTCTATTTGCGAAAAATCACTTGTGCAGAAAGTAGAAATAACGATTTTGGAAAAGAAATAGACGTTTATCTTCCCGAGTATAAAATAGGAATTGAGCACAATGGAAAGTTTTATCACAAAGACAAAAAAGAAGAAGACAAACAAAAAATATTGTTCTTTGCTGAGAGAAACATCCGCATTATTACTGTTGCAGAAGGGTATCAAAATGCCGTACATAATGATATTATAGAATACGAAGCATCAACAAACAAGGAATCGTTAAATTGGGCCATTCGTGAGTTGTTAAAAAAAATCAGCCTAACAGAAATGTATATAGACGTCGAAAACGATGCAGCAGAAATATATAGCCAATACATTATTTCCGAAAAGGAAAACAGCTTAGCCGCAAAATTACCCGAAATTGCCCAAGAATGGAATTATGAGAAAAATGGCTTATTAACACCCGAAATGATTTCTAATGCATCAGGCAAAAAAGTGTGGTGGAAATGTGACAAAGGGCACGAATGGCAGGCTGCCGTTAATGATAGAAAAAAGGGACACGGATGTCCATATTGCTCTGGTAACAAAGTTTTGAAAGGATTCAATGATTTGCAAACGGTCAATCCAACTTTAGCAAAAGAATGGAATTTTGAAAAAAACACAGGATTAACACCCGAGGAAGTTATGCCTAATAGCGGCAAAAAAGTATGGTGGACGTGTAGTAATGGGCACGAGTGGCAAGCAAGAATTCAAGGTAGAAATAGAGGTAGTGGTTGCCCATATTGTTCAGGTCAAAAAAGCAATAATACATAAGAAATTCAAAGTGACCCCCACAAATTTAAAATGACCCCACGATATAGTGGCGAAAAGACAAATTTAGTTATTGTATCAAAATATGCATTCTTACCCAAAAAAGAAGTAATTTTTGTCTACCAAAAGTTACTTCTTTTTTTATCCAAGCCGCTTAGCTTGGCATATCATCACGACGTAGTCGTGTATATCATCAGCCCCTTTGGGGCTGTATCTCATCACGGCAAAGCCATGTATCAATTCCTCTGCGGTTTGATGAGATGCAATGCTTCGACTTGATTTGTTTTCAGAAAAGTGATATACTCTGTTAAATAAATAAGAATTTCTCGAACAGTACGGTTACGCACCTATTTAACTCAACTGTTTGATGCGGTATAAATTCGGCAAACCGCCGATTGACTTTGCCGTGCGAATGGACTATACTGTTCGGTGTTAAAGCACAATGGTGAGGAGGATGCCCAATGAACATGAAAGGTGCTATTTTCGATCTCGACGGCACGTTGATCGACTCGTTGTTTTTCTGGGATCGCTTGTGGGTGAAGCTGGGGGAGAAGTACCTCGGCAACAGCGAGTTTCGCCCCGGTTCGGTGTTGGAAAAGGCCGTGCGCACGGTTACCTTTCGCGACGCGGCGAAGCTGCTGCACGAAGAATTCGGCTTCGGCGACCCCGACGAGATCTACGACCTCATGCACGATTTCTGCATCGAGATCTACCGCGACGAGGCGACGTTCAAGCCCGGTGCCAAAGAGCTGCTCGATCACATGAAATCGCGCGGCATCCGCATGTGCATCGCCTCCGCCTCCATGCCCGATCTGCTGCGTGCCATTTTCGACCGCTTCGGCCTGGACGACTATTTTCCCAAGATCATTTCCTGCGCCGACGTGGGGAAGGGCAAATCGCATCCCGACGTGTTCATCGCCGCCGAAACGTACATGGGCACCTCGCGTGAAGACACGTGGGTGTTCGAGGACTCCATCGTTTCGCTGGAAACGGCCCAAAAAGCAGGCTTCAAAACGGTGGGCGTGTTCGATAAGCACAACTTCAACCTCGACCGCGTGCCCGAGGTTTCCACCGAATATATCGGTGAGACCGATTCGCTTGCCCGCTTGATCGAGCAAATTTCTTAAAGGAGTGCCCTGCATGAGATCCGATATTCAACCGTTCCGTATGTACGGCAACCTATATTTTGTTGGTAGCAGTAAGGTGTCGGTGCATATTATCAAAACCGAAGTGGGCTTGGTAATGATCGATACGGGCTATCCCGATATGTACGAGCAGATCTTAGACAGTATGCAAGCACTGGAGCTCGACCCCAAAGATATTTGTGCCATCTTTCATTCGCACGGGCATATCGACCATTTCGGTTGCACGCTCCGCTTGAAAGAACTCAGCGGTGCCAAAACGTATATCAGCCGCATTGATAACGACATTGTTAACGGCACACGCGATTTGTCGTGGGCTACCGAGTTGGGGCTGGAACGCGAAAAGCCGTTCGATTGCGATGTGCTTATCGACGAGGGCGACAGCTTTACCTTTGGCACCACCACCGTACGGTGCCGTTTGGCTCCCGGCCACACCGAGGGTACCCTTGCGTTTTTTGTAAACGTGGAAGAAAACGGCAGCACCGTTGTTGCCGGTATGCACGGCGGGTTAGGGCTTAACACGTTACAGCGCGCGTGGTTGAATGCCAATGGGTTCACGGTGGCAATGCGCGATGCCTACCGCAACAGTCTGCACAAATTAGCCGACGAAACGGTGGATATTGTTATGGGCAACCATCCCGGTCAAAGCAACACCACGCATAACCTAAAGAAAGTGTTGGCAGGCGAAAGCATTTTGAACCGAAATGCGTGGCCCGCTTTGCTGCAAACCTACGAAGCAAAGCTGGACAAACTGCTGGCCGACGAAGCCGCTCAATAAACGAAACGACCGCTTGTGTATGCAAGCGGTCGTTTTGTTATTCTACGCGTTGGCACTTTTTCAGCCAAATGCCCTTGAAGTAGCGGTAGGCGAAGAACGCTGCGCGGAACAGCCAGTCGGAGAACATGGCCGCCCATACGCCGATAACGCCCCAGCCCAGCCACAAGCCGAACAGGTAGCTGAAGCCCACGCGGCAGATCCACATGGTTGCAACGGAAACGATCATGGGATATTTCACGTCGCCTGCGGCGCGGAACGCATTGGGTATGGTGAACGAAAGCGGCCACAACGTACACACCAGTGCGCTGTGCGCCAAGATCAGCGTTCGCGCCAGTTCAAACGATTCGGCCGACAGGCTGTAAATGCCGAGTAACGGTTGCAAAGCAGCAACGGTAACCACGGAAACCGACACAATACATCCGTAAGCGATGCCCAGCAGCTTGTGCGAATAGGCCTTGGCCTGCCCGAATTCGCCCGCGCCGATGCAGCGCCCCACAATGGTGATCATCGCGAGACCGATGGCCGAACCGGGAATAAATTCCAGCATCGTCAGGGAGTTTGATACCGCGTTGGCGGTAATGTGCACGGTGCCGAAGACCGATACCACGCTTTGCGTGAGCACCTTGCCAAACTGGAACATACTGTTTTCAATACCGCTGGGGATACCAAAGCGGCAAATGGTTTTAATAATGTACCAATTAAACTTGGTTTTCAGCAAGCCGCGCGTATGTACCGTGTTCTTTTCGCTTTTCAGCAGCCATTGCATCATTGTTGCGCCCACGGCACGGGATAGCAGCGTGGCGGCCGCGGCACCGGCGGCGCCCCAACCAAACACGAAAATAAACAGCGCGTTAAACGACACGTTCACCACGTTCATCAATAGCGAGGCTTGCATGGAGATTTTGGAATTGCCCATTGCGCGGAAAATGGCCGCACCGGAATTGTACAGTCCCAAGAACGGGTAGGAGAGAGCTGTGATCAAAAAGTAGATCTTCGCATTGGCCATTACGTCGGCCTCGATCTTGCCGAAAATGAGTTTGAGCAGCGGTACGCGAAAACAGATCGCACACAGCGACACCGCTACCGAAGCGATCGCAATGGCAAGCACCAATTGCTTGGCAGCATCGGAGGCTTTGGCAAGGTCTTTTTTACCTAAATATTGCGACACCACCACCGCGCCGCCCGTGGACAGCGCCGCAAACAGCTGAATCAAAAGCACGTTCAGTGAGTCCACCAGCGACACGCCCGAAATGGCCGCCTCGCCGGCTTGCGATACCATCATGGAGTCGAACATACCGATGGTGACCGCCAATAATTGTTCGATAATGAGTGGTATAATGATCCTGCGAATGTCGCGTTTGGTAAATAACATATAAACCCCTCTTTTCAACGAGTCCATTATACCGCACTATTTAGCAAAAGCAAGAGGAAGTTTCCGAAACAAACTTGTATAAAACATAGATATGTGTTAAACTCTGCTTGAGGTGATCGTATGGAATACCATTTGAACGCGGCTGAAACCGATTATACCGTGTTTGTATCACATTCTCATAAGAAACACGAGATCGTTTTGTTTACCGACGGCGTGGGTGCGCTGTGCTTGGGGGAAAAGCAGTACCTCTTTCGGCCGGGCACGGTGGCGGTGATACCGCCGCACACTACCCACAGCTCGCGAACCGAAGGTGAGGGGCGGCGGATATATATTCAAGGTGTCTTCGATGCGGTTTTACCGCTCGACGAGCCGCTGGTGTTTTGTGAAGAGGAAAACGGCGATTGTCGGCAGCTGGCCGAGCTTATCGTGCGCAATCGGTTTGGAAACGCCAACTACGTCAACGCGTTGTGTCATGCGCTTTTGCAGCGGGTGGTCACGCATGTGAACACAGAGGAGCCCGTGCACCGTGCGGTGCAGGAGATCGTGCAAACGCTGTCCGACCGTTGCTTGGATGCTGCCTGTGATATCACCGCCGTGCTGCAGAAAAGCGGTTATGCCGTCGATTACATTCGTGCCTGCTTCAGGCACATCATGGGTAAAACGCCGCATGCGTTTGTTACCGAACTGCGGATTCGGCATGCGTGCTTTCTCATGGAGCTCTACCACGCCTCGCTGTCGCTTACGCAAATCTGCGAACAGTGCGGCTATAGCGATTACGCGTATTTTTCGAAAACATTTAAGTCGGTAACAGGGTATACCCCACGTGACTATGCAAAAATGCAGTTTTAAAAAATTTTTTAAAACCCCTTGACAAATCCAAACACGGTGCTATAATGTTTACTATCAATTTCATATCAAAGGCTATGACGAAGACGGCTTTGAGCAGGCGTTCACAGAGAGTCGGTGGTTGGTGTAAACCGATAACAAGTGTTCAAAACAGCCCATCACTTCCGAGCCGGAGCTTTGAAAGGGCGTTGGTCCCCGTAGGAACTCCCGTGATTGCTGCGTAAAGGCATAGGGGCTGTTGGGCCTCGATAAGCGGTCGCTTCGGCGGCAAATTGAGTGGTACCGCGGATGTGTATTTACACACTCGTCTCAATGATTGAGACGAGTGTTTTTTATTTTTCAAAAGGAGGAATGGATATGTCAACTGTAGCAACGGAAAAACTGTATGAGGTGGCTCTGCGAATTAAGGAGATGCGTGAAATTGCCGGTTATACAATCGAGCAGATGGCAGAGAAGGTGGAACTGAGCACCGAGGAATACCTCAAGCTGGAATCCGGTGAGCAGGATTTTCCGTTCTCGTTTATCCATAAGTGCGCGCAGGAGTTCGGCATCGGCATGTCCGACCTGCTGGAGGGCACCACCAGTGCCCGTTTGTCCTCGTACACCGTTACGCGCAAGGGTCATGGTCAGCAAACGGCCAAGGAAAACGGCATCAGCATTGCCAACCTGGCTCCCAAATTCCGCGATAAAATTGCCGAGCCCTACTGGGTGCGGTATGAATACGATCCCGCCCAGCAAAATAAGCCCATTCAGCTGGCCACCCACAGCGGTCAGGAATTTGACCTCGTTATCAGCGGTAAACTGATGGTGCAGGTGGGCGAGCACACCGAGGTGCTCGGCGAGGGCGACAGCATCTATTACGACTCCTCCGCACCGCACGGTATGCGCGCGGTGGAGGGGCAGGATTGCGTGTTCTGTGCGGTGGTTCTCCCGGGCGAGGACACCAAGGAAGAGGTCGTGCGCCGCAATCTGGTATCGTCCACCCGTTCGCAACCGCTGGTGTGCGAAAAGTTTGTGGAAACGCAGGAGGACGAGCACGGCGCCCTGCAGCATATCGAGTTTAAAAATACCGATACGTTCAACTTCGGCTTTGATATCGTCGACGGCATCGCCGAGCAGTATCCCGACAAGCTGGCCATGCTGCATCTCGATAAGCATAAGAACGAGCGTCGCTTCACGTTTAAAGATATTAAGCACTACTCCAACCAAGCGGCCAACTACTTCACCTCGCTGGGCATCAAGCGCGGCGACAAGGTGATGCTGGTGCTCAAGCGCCACTATCAGTTCTGGTTTGCCATGGTAGCATTGCATAAACTGGGCGCGGTGGCCATTCCCGCCACCAACCAGCTCAAGGAGCACGATTTTGAATATCGCTTCAACGCGGCGGGTGTCACGGCGATCGTTTGCACCGCCGACGGCGATACCGCCGAGATCGCTGCCGCAGCCGCCAAAAAATGCAAGCAGAACATCACGCAGGTGATGGTGGGCGGTGCCCGCGACGGTTGGCACGATTTCGACAGCGAGTTCAAGCTGTTCTCGCGCAAATTCGTCCGTCCCGAGGATGCCTCGGCAGGTGATGACACGGCACTCATGTTCTTCACCTCCGGCACCACCGGCAACCCCAAAATGGCGGCTCACAAGCACACCTATGCGCTGGGCCACTACGTTACCGCCCGCTACTGGCATTGCTGCGAGCGCGACGGCTTGCACCTCACCATCTCCGATACCGGTTGGGGTAAATCGCTGTGGGGCAAGCTGTACGGCCAATGGCTGTGCGAGGGTGCCGTCTTTGTGTACGACTTCGATCGTTTCGACGAAAACGACATTCTGCCCATGTTCGCCAAGTACAATATCACCACGTTCTGCGCGCCGCCCACGATGCTGCGCATGCTCATCCGCGGCGATCTGAGCAAATACGATCTGTCCTCCATCCATCACATGACCACCGCCGGCGAAGCGCTGAACCCCGAGGTGTTCAAGCAGTTTAAAGCCGCTACGGGTCTGGAGATCATGGAGGGCTTCGGCCAAACCGAAACCACGCTGGCCATCGCCAACCTGGTGGGTACCGTGCCGAAGATCGGTTCCATGGGCAAGGCCTCGCCGCAGTTTGATCTCGACATCGTCGATCCCGACGGCAACTCCGTTGCAGTGGGCGAAACGGGCGAGATCGTCATCCACACCGACAAGCGCGTACCCTGCGGTCTGTTCAAGGAATACTATCTTGACGACGAGAAAACGCAGGAGGCCTGGCACGACGGCCTGTATCACACGGGCGACACCGCATGGCGCGACGAGGACGGCTATTTCTGGTATGTCAGCCGCGTAGACGATGTCATCAAATCGTCGGGCTACCGCATCGGGCCGTTCGAGATCGAAAGTGTTATCATGGAACTGCCCTACGTGGTGGAATGTGGCGTATCGGCCGTGCCGGATGAGGTGCGCGGTCAGGTAGTCAAGGCCAGCATCGTGCTCACCAAGGGCACCGAGCCCACCGAGGAACTCAAAAAAGAGATCCAAACCTATGTCAAAGAGCACACCGCGCCGTACAAATACCCCCGTGTGGTGGTCTTCCGCGACGAGCTCCCCAAGACCATCAGCGGCAAGATCCAGCGCAACAAGCTGTAAGGCGCATTTTCGCACTTTTTATCAAAAAAAGAGTTGACAGCCACAAGTGGGATGTGCTATAATCCCCTATATATTTAATAAAACAAAAGGCACTGACGAAGAGTGCGCAGGGAATCATCCTTCAGAGAGATGGCGGTTGGTGTAAGCCATTGGCATGATCTTTGCGTTTGTAGCTTCCGAGCCGAGAGGAAGAAACCCCAAACGGGGGAGTAGAACCTCTCCGTGATTGCTGCGTAAAGGCATAGGGATTGTTAGATCCCGAAGAGTGGTTGTCTGCCCCAAGGCAGATGGCAATTTGAGTGGTACCGCGGGTGACTAATCAGCACTCGTCTCAAAGTCATTACTTTGGGGCGAGTGCTTTTATCGTCCCACGAAAGAGGGAATTGACTATGGAACAGATCACAGGCTTAGACTTTAAAATTAAAGAAATGGCAGGGCGTATCCGCGCCCTGCGTGAGCTGGAAGGCTTGTCGGTGGAGGAGATGGCGGTCAAAACCGGCGTTTCTGCCGCGGAATACACGGAATGTGAAAGCGGCAAAAGCGACTTGAACTTTGCGTTCATCTATCGCTGCGCCATGGCGCTCAACGTCAACGTCACCGATATCATCGAGGGCTACAGCCCCACCCTGAAATCCTACACAGTCACCCGCTTCGGTGCGGGGCAAAAGGTGTCGCAGGCCCACGGTATGACGTATTATAACCTGGCCTACGCGTTCCGCAACCGTATTGCCGAGCCGTTGTACGTGCGCAGCGTGTACGATGAAGCTGCCCAGCAAAAGGATATCGAGCTCACCACCCACGCCGGTCAGGAATGCGATCTCATCATCAGCGGTAAGCTGAAGGTGCAGGTGGGCGAGCACACCGAGGTTCTCGGCCCCGGCGACAGCATTTATTTCGACTCCGACACCCCGCACGGCATGATCGCCGTGGGCGGTGAGGATTGCGTGTTCTACGCCATCGTGCTCAACCCCACCGGCGAGCCCATTCCCGAGCTGGCCGCCCCCGAGGTGGCCGAGCGTGCCACCGCGCATAAAGATACCAAAGACCGTATCTATAAGCAGTTTATCGACGTAACGGAAAACGAAAAGGGCACGCCCACGTCCATTACGTTCAAAAACATCGAAAAGTTCAACTTTGCGTTCGACTTGGTGGATGCGCTGGCCGAGCGCGAGCCGGAAAAGCTGGCCATGCTGCACGTCAGCCGCGACCACACCGAGCGCCGCTTCACGTTTAAGGATATTAAGAAGCTGTCCAACCAGTGCGCGAACTATTTCAAGTCGCTCGGCATCAAAAAGGGCGACCGCGTGATGCTCATTCTCAAGCGCCACTATCAGTTCTGGTTCGCCATGATCGGCTTGAACAAGCTGGGTGCCATTGCCATTCCGGCCCCCAACCAGTTGGTGGAGCACGACTTGGAATACCGCTTCCAAGCGGCCGGTGTCAGCGCAGTGCTGTGCACGGCCGACGGCGATACGGCGCATCAGGTGGAGCTGGCCGCCGCAAACTGTCCCACGCTGAAGCATAAACTCATCGTTAACGGCGAACGCGAGGGCTGGCGCAGCTTCGACGAAGAATATCCGCTGTACAGCACGCATTACAAGCGCACCGAGGATGCTCCCGGCGGCGACGACCTGATGCTCATGTTCTTCACCTCGGGCACCACGGGCTATCCCAAGATCGCCGCTCATAACTATAAATACGCGCTGGGCCACTTCCACACGGCCCGCTACTGGCACGATGTCGATCCCGACGGATTGCATTTCACCATTTCCGACACCGGCTGGGCAAAGGCCATGTGGGGTAAGCTGTATGGTCAATGGCTGTGCGAAGCCGCCACTTTTGTGTACGACTTCGACCGTTTCGATGCCGCCGATATTCTGCCCATGTTTGCCAAGTATAAGATCACCACGTTCTGTGCGCCGCCCACCATGCTGCGCATGATGATCAAGCAGGATATCTCCAAGTATGATTTCTCGTCCGTTAAGCACATGACCACTGCGGGCGAAGCGCTGAACCCCGAGGTATACCGCCAATTCGAAAAGGCCACCGGTCTGCAGATCATCGAGGGCTTCGGTCAAACCGAAAGCACCATGGTCATCGGCAACATGGTAGGTGCCTCGCATAAGATCGGTTCCATGGGTAAGCCGGCTCCCATTTACGACGTGAGCATCGTCGATCCCGACGGCAATCCCGTTCCGGTGGGTGAAACCGGCGAGATCGTGGTCAACGTCAAAAACGGCGCTCCCTGCGGCTTGTTCACGGGCTATTATAACGCCCCCGAAAAAACCGCCGAAGTCTGGCACGACGGCTTCTACCACACGGGCGATACCGCATGGCAGGATGAAGACGGCTTCTACTGGTACGTCGGCCGTGTGGACGACGTGATCAAGTCCTCCGGCTACCGTATCGGGCCGTTCGAGATCGAAAGCGTCATCATGGAGCTGCCCTACGTACTGGAATGCGGCGTGTCTGCCGCCCCCGATGAGGTGCGCGGTCAGGTGGTCAAGGCCAGCATCGTACTGGTCGACGGCACCGAACCCACCGACGAGCTCAAGAAGGAAATTCAAGACTACGTCAAAAAACGCACCGCTCCGTACAAATATCCCCGTATCGTCGTCTTCCGCGACAGCCTGCCCAAGACGGTCAGCGGCAAGATCCAGCGCAATAAGCTGTAAGGTGACGATATGAACGAACATAAGCGACTTACCATTTTGTGCGGCCACTACGGCAGCGGCAAAACCAACGTGGCGGTCAACCTCGCCTATGCGCTCAAGAAGCAGCACGAGCGGGTCACTATCGCCGATCTGGACATTGTCAATCCGTATTTCCGCACGAAAGACAGCAGCGACGATTTCGCTGCACGCGGCATTGGGCTCATCTGTTCGGAATATGCTAACAGCAATGTGGATATTCCCGCCCTGCCGCCCGAAATGTACGCCATCACCGACGATAAAGAGCTTACCGTCGTGTTGGATATCGGCGGCGACGACCGCGGCGCGCTGGCGCTGGGCCGCCTCGCCCCACAGATCAAAGCAGAGAATAACTATTCCATGCTGATGGTCATCAACCGTTACCGCCCGCTCACCCCCGATGCTCCCGCCACGCTCGAAGTGATGCGCGAGATCGAAACGGCGTGCGGCATCCCGTTTACGGGGCTCATCAACAATTCCAATCTTGGTGTGGAAACCACGGCACAAGACGTGCTGGCCTCGCTCGACTATGCGCGGGAGGTGGCAGAGCTCACCGGCCTGCCGCTGGTGCTCACCACCGCCAAAAGCGAGCTGTGCAGCGAGCTGGAGGGCAAGGTGCCACAGCTGTTTCCGTTGGAATTACAGGCAAAAATCGGCTTTTCTTGCTGATAGATCAATATAAGGGAGTAGTGAATATGGCAAAGCTGACATTCAAGACCGACAACTGCAAGGGCTGCGGACTGTGCGTAGATGCCTGCCCGAAAAAGCTTTTACAGCTGGCCAAAGACAAGATCAACAAAAAGGGTCACCACCCCGCAGAGATCACCGATGAGGCGGCCTGCGTGGGCTGCGCTTCCTGCGCAATGATGTGCCCCGACTGTATCATTAAGGTAGAAAGGTAAGGTGAGCACGATGGCAGATAAAGTATTGATGAAAGGTAACGAAGCCATCGCCGAAGCGGCGATCTTGGCCGGTTGCCGTCATTATTTCGGTTATCCCATCACGCCGCAAACCGAAATTGCAGCGTACATGGCAAAGAAGATGCCCAAGATCGGCGGCTGCTTCCTGCAGGCCGAAAGTGAGATCGCCGCGATCAACATGGTCTACGGCGTGTCCTCCACCGGCAAGCGCGTAATGACCTCGTCCTCCAGCCCCGGTATTGCGCTCAAGAGCGAGGGCCTGTCCTATCTGGCAGGTGCCGACCTGCCGGCGTTCATCGTTAACGTCCAGCGCGGCGGCCCGGGCCTCGGTGGTATCCAGCCCAGCCAGTCCGACTATTTTCAGGCCACCCGTGCCGGCGGCCACGGCGATTTCCGCATGATCGTGCTGGCACCCGCTTCGGTGCAGGAAATGGCCGACCTCACGGTAAAAGGCTTTGAACTGGCCGATACCTATCGCATGACCGCCATGGTGCTGGCCGACGGTACGATGGGTCAGATGATGGAGCCCGTCAGCCTCGATTTCGACATTAAGCCCGCTCCCGAAAAGCCGTGGGCAACCACCGGTACCAAGCTGGAGCGCGAGCATAACATTGTGAACTCGCTGTTCCTCGCTCCCGAGGAACTGGAAAAGTTCAACTTCGACCGCTACGAGCGCTACAAGTACATTGAAGAGCACGAAGCCATGTACGAGGAGTACCTGGTGGACGATGCCGACATCGTGGTAGCCGCCTTCGGCATTGCCGCCCGCGTGGCACGCAGCGCCGTGGTGGAAGCCCGCAAGCAGGGCATCAAGGTGGGTCTCATTCGTCCCATCACGCTGTGGCCGTTCCCGAAGGCTCCGTTTGCCAAGGCCGTCGAGCACGCCAAGGCGTTCATTTCGGTCGAGCTCTCGATGGGCCAGATGATCGAAGACGTGCGCCTCGCCACCGAGTGCAAGGTACCGGTCACGCTGTGCAATCGCGCCGGCGGCATGATCCCCTCGCCCGAGCAGGTGCTGGAATCCATTAAAAACGCTGCGAACGGAGGTGCCCAATAATGGCTGTTGTGTTTGATAAACCCCACGCTCTTAACGATATGCCCATGCACTATTGCCCCGGCTGCACCCACGGTATCATTCACCGCTTGGTGGCCGAGGTGCTGGATGAACTGGGCATCGAAGGCCGCACCATCGGTATCGCACCGGTTGGTTGCTCGGTTATGGCGTATAACTACTTCAATTGCGATATGATCGAAGCCGCTCACGGCCGCGCTCCGGCCATCGCCACCGGCGTTAAGCGCTCCGATCCCGAAAACCACGTGGTATTCACCTACCAGGGCGACGGCGACTTAGCCTCCATCGGTATGGCGGAAACGGTGCACGCCGCGGCCCGCAACGAGAATATCACCATCATCTTCGTCAATAACGCTATTTACGGCATGACCGGCGGCCAGATGGCTCCCACCTCGCTGCCCGGCCAGGTCACGCAGACCTCGCCCTACGGCCGCGACGTTAACCACTGCGGTTATCCCATCCGCGTGTGCGAGATGCTGTCGCAGCTCGAGGGCCCCGAGTATCTGGAGCGTGTCACCGTGAACAGCGTCAAGAACATTCGCGCCGCCAAGAAGGCCATCAAAAAGGCGTTCCAGAACCAGTTAGACGGCAAGGGCTTCTCGCTGGTCGAGGTGGTGTCCTCTTGCCCCACCAACTGGGGTATGACTCCGCAGGCCGCCCTGAAATGGATCGACGACAACATGCTGCCGTACTATCCGCTCGGCGTGTATAAAGACCGTTCCGCAGCAAAGGAGGAAGCGAAATGAGTACCACACAATTTCTGTTTTCCGGCTTCGGCGGTCAGGGTATTCTGTTCGCCGGCAAATTCTTGGCCTACAAAGGCTTAATGGCCGATAAGCAGGTCAGCTGGTTGCCGTCCTACGGCCCCGAAATGCGCGGCGGCACCGCCAGCTGCGGCATCATTCTCAGCGACGATCCGGTGGGTTCGCCCATCGTTGCCAATCCCGACGTGCTGGTAGCCATGAACCTGCCCTCGTTGGATAAATACGAATCGGCCGTGGTGCCCGGCGGCATCATCTTTGCCGACTCCACGCTCATTGAGCGCAAGGTCGAGCGCGATGACGTAACCGTGTACTACGTTCCCGCCACCAAGATCGCCAACGAAAACAACATGCCCACCCTCGCCAACATGGTGCTGATGGGTAAGATCCTCAAGGTACTGAACGACTTCGACGAAACCTCCCTGCGCGCTTCACTGGGCAAGGTGATTTCCGCCAAGCGTGCCGATATGTTGGAAACCAACTTAAAGGCTATGCAGCTCGGTGCCGATTATGAATAAGGAGTGAGCAGTATGCAGATCACCATTACCAAAACCACCGCTCCCAAGGCAAAGCCGGAGGCTTCTACCCTGGGCTTCGGTAAATATTTCTCCGACCACATGTTCATCATGGACTATTCGCGTGAGCAGGGCTGGCACGATGCCCGCATCGTACCGTTCGGCAACCTGTCGCTGCATCCGGCTTCCACGGTGCTGCACTACGGCTCCGAGATCTTCGAGGGCTTAAAGGCCTACCGTCGCGCCGACGGTAAGGTGCAGCTGTTCCGTCCGCTGGAGAATATCCGCCGTATGAACCGCTCGGCCGAGCGTATGTGCCTGCCCACCATTCCCGAGGAGGATGCTCTGTACATTCTCAAGGAATTTGTGAAATTCGAGCAGGAGTGGACTCCCTCGGCCCCCGGCACCTCGCTGTACCTGCGCCCGTTCATGTTCGGTAACGATGAAACGCTGGGTGTGCACGCAGTGCACAACGCCACCTACGTCATCATCGCCTCTCCCGTGGGCAGCTACTATAAAGAGGGCATCAACCCGGTCAAGATCATGATCGAGGATCAGGATGTCCGTGCCGTGCGCGGCGGTACCGGTGAAGCCAAGTGCGGCGGTAACTATGCCGCCTCCAACCGTGCCGGTGAGCGTGCCGAGCAAAAGGGCTATTCGCAGGTGTTGTGGCTCGATGGCGTGGAGCGCAAGTACATTGAAGAAGTTGGCGCCATGAACGTCATGTTCAAGATCGGCGGCGAGATCATCACGCCCATGCTGTCCGGCTCCATTCTGCCGGGTATCACCCGCAAATCCTGCATCGAGGTGCTCAAAAAGGCCGGTTACAAGGTAACCGAGCGCCTGTTCAGCATCGACGAGCTGGAAGCCGCCATGGAAAACGGCACGCTGGAAGAGGCGTGGGGCTGCGGCACGGCTGCGGTGGTATCGCCCATCGGCGAGTTCTGCTATAAGGGTGTTCAGCACCCCGTAAATGAAGGCAAGATCGGCGAAGTCACCCAGCTGCTGTACGATACCCTCACCGGTATCCAGTGGGGCAAGGGCGAAGACACCTTCGGCTGGACCTGCCAAATCGATTAACAAACACAAAAGCCGAGGAAACACCATTTCCTCGGCTTTTCAAAACGAAGCAGAGGTGAACCGTATGCAAAAAGCACAGTTGGGTGCTCCCCGCAACGTATCTCTTCAATTGCTGCGAGCGGCAGCGTGTATTTTGGTATTCATCGTTCATTTTGGCCAGCGGCTTAAAGTAGACGGCCTTCTCTTGGAAGCCACCTCCTTTGGTGCCTATGGTGTGCAGCTGTTTTTCTTGATCAGTGGCTTTTTGGCGGCAAAAACGTTTTCGGAGCATCCGGATATTTCTTTAAAGGAATACTACGTTAAACGCGCCATCGCGATATTGCCGTTGTATTATCTTATCATGCTGTACTATTTTGTTTCGATGAACGTTTTTTACCATGATTCCATTCCGGCAGACGAACTGGGATTAGGATGGCTGCGTTATTTGTTTTTACTTAACGGTTTTTTAACAAGCGAAACGAATTTTTGGGGCAATTTGGGAATCACCTGGTCAATTCCGGTGTTCGCGGTGTTCTATTTGATCGCTCCGTTTGTGCTCAAGCGTATTAAGGGGATTTGGTCGGCGCTGTTCACGTGGGTTGGCTTGTTTGGCATCACCGCCATTCTTCGCCGTTTTTATGATTGCGATCTTACCGCGAAGCTACATTATCTGTTTTTAGGTGTGCTGGTGTATTTCTGTATTCAGAAAAAGGCCGTTCCTCTTGCTGCCGCTGCCTTTCAAGTGGTAATGATCGGCGCGGTAATCCTTGGTGCCAAAGCCATTGCCTACACCTTTGCCTTTGCTACGATGCTGACAGTGCTGATCCCCATCGGTGATACACTCACGCTTCCCACACCGTTGCAAAAGCTTGTCAATGTGCTCGATAAATATTCCTACACCATCTATTTGGTGCACGGTGTGGTGTTCTGCGGCATCATCGATAGGGTTCCCGCTATCAATTCCTCACGCATTTTGGTTACGGTTGTTGCCGTTTTCGGCACAATTGTTCTCACGTGGCTTGTGGGAAAATATCTGGAAAAGCCTTTGCAAAAGTGGCTCACCAAAAAATTTGTCAAGCGCTCTTAAAGGAGAGTCGTCATGCGTGTAACTTTTGAACAACTGAAAGCTGCCACCCTCGGCGCTGTGCGCGTACAACAAGACGAGCAGGGTATTCATTTCTATCGCTTTACCGAGGCGCAAGAGGCGCTGTACAGCCGCACTGCCGCCAAGGCCTCGGCCTATGTGCGCAGCATCACCACGGCGGGCGTTCGTCTGCACTTTCGCACGAACAGCTGCTCACTGGGGCTTGCTGTCACCGTAACGCAGGGAACCTCGCGCAGTTATTTTTCGTTTGACGTGTTGGTTAACGGAAAACGCATCGGCACACTGGACAATATCGGTGATACCGTGCTGCAGGGGGCTCCGCAGCAGGAACTGCCGATCGGCTCGTTTGAGGGGGCGTTCGATCTTGGTGCGGGTGAGAAGGAGGTCTGCATCCACTTCCCGTGGTCGGTCGTTGCGGTGCTCAAAACACTGACTTTGGACGACGATGCAACGTTTACACCCGTAAAGCCCGATAAAAAGATACTGGTGCTTGGTGATTCCATCACGCAGGGATACGATGCACGCTACGCATCGCACCGTTATGCAGCGCAGATCTGCGACCGTCTCGGTGCCGAGGAAGTGAATAAGGCGATCGGCGGCGAATGTTTTTTTCCGCCGCTCGCGGCTACACCGGACGATTTTACGCCTGCTCTCATTTGGGTCGCATACGGCACGAACGATTGGTCGAAAGACACCGAAGCAACCATCCGCACGGCCTGCCGCGCGTTCTACGAGGCGCTGTGCACCTCCTACCCGGGGGTGACGATCGTGGCACTCACCCCGATCTGGCGTGGCGATCATGCAGAGGCAAAAGACTGCGCGTTTTTGGATGTGCAGCGGCTCATCCACGAGGAAACCGCGCATCTGCCGCAGGTAACGGTGATCGACGGATACGATCTCGTTCCTAAGGATTCGGCGTATTTCGCCGATCTGCGCCTGCATCCCAATGACGACGGCTTTGCCGCATACGTTGAGAATTTTTATCATGCACTTTCGGAGGTTGGCTATGATCGGTTTTAAAACAACGGAAAAACACTACGATTTTATCGTGGTCGGCGGCGGCCTCACGGGCTTGTGCGCAGCACTGGCGGCAGCTCGTCACGGTGCCAAAACGGCGCTGGTGCAGGATCGTCCCGTGCTGGGCGGCAACGCCTCAAGCGAAATTCGCATGCACGTGTGCGGAGCTACCGCCAACATGGAAAAGCCCGAGCTTGCCGAGGGTGGTATTCTGCACGAGCTGATGCTCGCGAACAAGCGCGTTAACCATAACTTCAACTTCTCCGTTTGGGATGCCGTGCTGTTCCAAGCCGCCAAGGAGGAGCCGAATTTAACGGTCTACCTCAACACCGCCATGCACGGTGCCACGTGCGAAAACGGCACGGTAACAGCGATTGAGTGCTATCAAACCACCACCGAGCGGCGTCTGTTGCTGTCGGCCTCGCTGTTTGCCGACTGCACCGGCAACGGCACGCTGTCGGCGTTCGTGGGTGCCGAATACCGCACCGGCAGCGAAGCGCAGGCCGAATTCGGCGAGCCGCACGCGCCGCAAGCGGCCAACAACTACCGCATGGGGAACACCTTGCTGTTCAAGGCCGCCGATACCGGACATCCCGTGCCGTTCATCCCGCCGGTGGATGCTTTGCATTTCACTGAGGAGCAATTAAAGCTCCGCAAGCACACCGCCAAGGTGCCGGAAGACATGGTCAAGGGTTTAACCGAGGCCGAGATCCGCACGCTGTACGACGGCTATTGCCAAGATTACGGCTACTGGTGGATCGAGCTTCCGGGCGAGGGCGAGGATATCATCGACGAATACGAGGATATCCGCGACCAGCTGGTACGCGCGGTTTACGGTGTGTGGGATCACATTAAAAACGGCGGCGACCACGGAGCCGACAATTTCGAGCTGGTGTGGGTCGGCATGCTCCCCGGTGTGCGTGAAAGCCGCCGTATTGAGTGCGATTATATGCTGAACGAAGCCGATGTTATGAGCAACCGCCGCTTCGACGATGCCGTTGCCTACGGCGGCTGGCACGTCGACAACCACATACCGGGCGGCCTGTTTGCCTACGATCAGCCCGCCTCCGAGGTGTTTCCGTTTGAAGGGTCGTACGACATTCCGTACCGTTCGTATTGCGCCAAGGGCTTCACCAATCTGTACGTGGGCGGTCGCTGCATGGGCGCCTCCAAGCTGGCCATGGCCAGCTCCCGCGTGATGGGCACCTGCGCCATCGGCGGTCAGGCCATCGGTACTGCGGCGGCCTTGTGCGTTAAGCACGGCTGCGGCCTGCGCGAGGTGGATATTACCGAGCTGCAGCAGACCCTGCTGCGCGACGATTGCTATCTGCCCAACCGTTCAAACGCCGATGAAGCCGATCTCGCTCGCCGTGCCACCGTTACCGCCTCGAGCGAAAGCGCCGCCTATCCTGCGGCAGCCGTCGTGTCGGGCGTGTCGCGCCGTGTCGACGGTGTGTCGCATCAATGGCGTTCGGATGCCTTGAGCGAGGCAGGGGAGTGGCTGTCGCTGTCGCTGGGCACGCAAGCCGCGGTGCGTACCGTGCAGCTCACGTTCGACTCCGATTTCGATACCGAAAAGAAGATCACGCTGTCCTCGCGCCGTCAACGGCAGCAAAAGGACGGGGTTCCCGCCGAATTGGTCAAGGAGGCCACCGTGCAGCTGTTGCACGGCGGTACCGTGGTGGCCGAGCGGCGCATGGTGGATAACTATCAACGCCTGTGCCGCGTGGTATTCGACGGCGTTCTCTGCGATACCGTGCGCATAACGGTGCACGCCACCAACGGCGTTCCCGAGGCCCGCATTTTTGAGGTACGCGTTTACGAATAAAAATCTAAAAATACCTGTTGACAAATCAAAAACGATGATTTATAATGGTATCAATATTTTTTAAATGCGTCGATGGAGATTTTTCTATTCCGCAAACCGTTACAGAGAGCCGCCGTTGCTGTGAGGGCGGTACGGTGGGAACAGAAATTCTGGCTCCTGAGCAGAGTGGCTGAAAAGGCTTCCCAGTAGGCTGCTACGGCTTGCCCCGTTATCATGGCAGAGAGCTTGTTGGAGTTCTTAATGAGATGACCGTTCTTGTAACGGTAATCAGGGTGGTACCGCGGAAAAGGTTTTTCGTCCCTGAGGTCACTGTGGCCTCAGGGCTTTTTTTACGTTAAATCGCACGTTTGTGCAAGAAGGAGTCGATCACTATGAACCGCATCCAAATCGCCGACACCACGCTTTGCTCGCAGGGCAGCGCCTACAGCTTCAAGGAGAAGCTGGCCATTGCTCGTCAGCTGGAAAGCCTACACGTCGATGTGATTGAATTGCCGCCCATTGCCGGCGGTAAAACCGATACGCTGCTGGTGCGCACCATCAGCACCTTTGCCAAAGAGAGTATTCTTTCGGTGGCGGCCGGTATCGGCAAGGAAAGTATTGATCTGGCTGCCGAGGCGCTGAGCAACGCCGCTTACGCGCGCATTCGCATCGAACTGCCGCTGTCGGCCGTGGGCATGGAATACACCGCCCATAAAAAGCCTGCCGCCATGCTGGAGTGGATCGGCACCGCAGTGGCAATGGCTGCCGAAAAATGCAGCGACGTTGAATTTTGCGCTGTGGACGCCACGCGCGCCGACTCTGCCTATCTGAAGCAGGCATTGGCTGCGGCAGTGAAAGCGGGTGCCCACAGCATCAGCCTGTGCGACAGCACCGGCGAAATGCTGCCCGATGATTTTGCCGCCTTCGTTGCCGAAGCCACCGAGGGAATCCGCGTACCCGTGGGTGTCCGTTGCGATAACCAAAACGGTTTGGCGGCCGCACAGGCGATCTTGGCGGTACGCCGCGGCGTGGCCTGTGTTAAGACCGACGTTTCCGGCAACACGGTGCCGCTGGAAACCTTTGCCACCATGGTAAAGAACTGCGGTAACACCTACGGCTTCGAAAGCCGCCTGCGCTACACGCAAATGAAGCGCATCATTAAGCAGATCAACTGGGTGGCCGACAAATCGAAAGACACCGCCGCTGCGGTGCTCTCCACAGCCGACGAAGCCATTCATCTCGATGCGAAGGACGATAAGGACGCCGTCATCACGGCTGCCGTAAAGCTGGGCTACGACCTGTCCGAGGAAGACCAAAGCAAGGTCTACGAGGAATTCTGCCGCGTTGCCGAAAAGAAAACGGTGGGCGCCAAGGAATTGGATGCCATCATCGCCAGCGTTGCGTTGCAGGTGCCCGCCACCTACACGCTGGAAAACTACGTTATCAACACCGGCAACGTGCTGGCTGCCAGCGCACAGATCACATTGAACCACAACGGCAAGGTGGTGGCCGGTATTAACACGGGCGATGGCCCCATCGATGCGGCGTTCCGCACCATCGAGCAGATCATCGGCCAGCATTTTGAAGTGGACGATTTCCAGATCCAGTCGGTCACCGAAGGCCGCGGCGCCATGGGCAGCACGCTTATCAAGCTGCGTTCGGGCGGTAAGGTGTATTCCGGCAACGGCATCTCCACCGACATTATCGGTGCCAGCATCCGTGCGTATTTGAGCGCTGTCAACAAGATCGTCTACGAGGAGGCGTAATCCATGAAATTCTCTTTTTCCACGAAGGGCTGGCACAACAGCACGTTTGAGGAATTTTGCGATATTGCCCAGGAGTTAGGCTTCGAGGGCATCGAACTGCACAATATTCACAACCGCCTGTTCACCGCCAAGGACGGTGCGTTCCACGACTACACGGCCGCAGCCACGCTGCGCCGCTTGTATGAAAAGAAGCTGCAGCTGCCGTGCATTGATGCCATTGGCGACATTGCCGATCCGTCGGCCGCCGCCGAGTGCGCTGCCGAGATCCGTCAATGCTTGGAGATCGCACGCAATCTGAAGATCCCGGCCGTGCGCGTGCGCGCCGAAGCCAAGACCGACGCCGACAGTGCTGTCGAAACCGTTTATGCGCTGTTAGCCGAGCTGCTTCCCGAAGCCGAGGAAAGCGGCATCACGCTGCTGGTGGAAACGGCAGGCTTGTTTGTAAGCACGGCCAAGCTGCGCGACCTGCTCGATCGTTTTGCCTGCGACCATCTCGCCGCGCTGTGGAACATGGCGGCCGCCTATCTGGGTGCCGGCGAAACCGCCGACGAGATCATCAAAAATCTCGGTGCCTACGTTCGTCACGTGCACATCAACGATGCCGTCAAAGAGGGCGACACCGTTACCTATTGCCTGTTGGGCGAGGGCGAGCTGCCGCTTTCCGATATGATGCTGGCGCTGCGCTCCGTCAATTACGATGGCTTCATCTCGCTGGTGTGGGATCCCACGTGGTGCGAGGAGCTGGACGATATGGAGATCATCTTCGCCCAGTTCGTCACCTACATGAAGGTGTTCGGCGATACCTCGCGCAACGAAAAGGCGCTGTATTATAACCGCGCTCACACCGGTAAATACGTATGGGAAAAGGATCGTCTGATCGACGCCACCTTCTCCGATGTGCTCGACCGCATGGTTGAGGAATTTCCCGATCAATACGCGTTTAAATACACCACACTGGATTACACCCGCACCTACAGTGAATTCCGCGACGATGTCGATGAATTTGCCCGCGTGCTCATTGCCCTTGGTGTTAAGGCAGGCTCGCACGTGGCGGTGTGGTGCTCCAACGTGCCGCAGTGGTACATTGCGTTCTGGGCAACCGTGAAGCTGGGCGCCGTGCTGGTTACCGTCAACACAGCCTACAAGATCCACGAAGTGGAATATTTGCTGCGCCAGTCGGATACGCACACGCTCATCATCACCGAGGGTGCCAAGGATTGCCACTACGGCAAGATCATTGCCGAGCTGTGCCCTGAGCTGGAAAACTTGAAGCCCGGCAAGCCCATGCACGCCCGCCGTTTGCCGTTTTTGCGCAATGTCATCACTGTCGGTTTCCGTCAGAAGGGCTGCCTCGAATGGAACGATAGTTTAGCCCTCGCCGAGCAGGTGCCGGTGGAGGAGGTCTATCGCATGGCCGCCGCCGTGGATAAGGACGACGTGTGCAACATGCAGTACACCTCGGGCACCACGGGCTTCCCCAAGGGCGTTATGCTCACGCACTACAACGTGGTCAACAACGGCAAATACATCGGCGACCACATGGATCTCTCCACAGCCGACCGCATGATGATCCAAGTGCCCATGTTCCATTGCTTCGGCATGGTGTTGTCGATGACAGCCTCCATGACTCACGGCACCACCATGCTGCCGCTGCCGTATTTCTCGCCCAAGCCGGCGCTGGCCTGCGTGCACAACGAGCATATCACGGCGTTCAACGGCGTGCCCACCATGTTTATTGCCATGATGCAGCACGAGGACTTCGAGAAAACGGATTTCTCCTATATGCGCATCGGTATTATGGCAGGTGCCAACTGTCCGGCCGACCTCATGAAGAAAGCCGCCACCGAGCGGATGAACATGCGCGAGATCGTGTCGGTATACGGCCAAACCGAAGCCTCGCCCGGCTGCACCATGAGCAGCTATTACGACTCGTTGGAGGTGCGCACCGAAACGGTGGGCAGCGCGTTTGCTCACGTGGAATGTAAGATCGTCGATCCCGAAACCGGCGAGGATTGCCCCGACGGTGTCAACGGCGAATTTGTCGCCCGCGGCTATAACGTCATGAAGGGCTACTATAAAATGCCCAAAGCCACAGCCGATGCCATTGATGCCAACGGCTGGCTCCACACGGGCGACTTGGCCTGCCGCACGCCCGAGGGGAACTATCGCATTACCGGCCGCTTGAAGGATATGATCATCCGCGGCGGTGAGAACATTTACCCCAAGGAGATCGAAGAATTCATCTACACCTGTCCCAAGGTCAGCGATGTGCAGGTCATCGGCGTACCCGATGAAAAGTACGGCGAGGAGATCATGGCTTGCATCATCCTCAAAGAGGGCGAGCAAATGACCGAGCAGGAAATGCGCGATTACATTGCCGCCAACATGGCGCGCCACAAGGTTCCGCGCTACATTGATTTTGTGGATAACTTCCCGATGAACGCCGCCGGCAAGATCCTCAAGTACAAAATGCGCGAGGAAGCCGAGAAAAAAATTAAGGCAATGCAGGGAAAATAACAAAAAAATCGTTGTCAAAAACAAAAAAAAGAACAAATTTTTCGGCTTGCTCTTTTTTTGTTGACTTTTGCACTTTAAGACGATAAAATGATAATACAAGTTTTAGAAAGAGGGGATCGTTTTGGAAAACAAACTGGAACGCAAGTATGGCTTGTTCACCGCCATCTGCATGGTCGTGGGCATCGTCATTGGTTCGGGCGTTTTCTTCAAAGCACAAGTCATTATGCAGCGTACCGGCGGCGATATGCCGCTTGGTATCATTGCGTGGATCATCGGCGGTGCTATCATGCTGGTGTGCCTGCTCACCTTTGCCTTCATGGGGCAAAAGTATGAAAAGGTGAACGGCCTGGTCGACTATGCCGAAGCCACCATGGGAAAAACCTATGGATATTACATGGGTTGGTTCGCCACCACCATCTACTATCCGGGCATGACCTCGGCGCTGGCGTGGTTATCGGCGCGGTACACGTTGGTGTTCATCACCAACGCGTTCCCGAAATTTCCGCTGCTCATTCCTGCGGCCGAAGGCGGCTGCATTGTCGGCCCCGAGTGCATGGTGCTGGCGCTGTTCTATCTGTGCGCGAGCTACGCGATCAACGCGCTGTCTCCGAAGCTGGCAGGTAAGTTCCAAACCACCACAACGGTGATCAAGCTCATTCCGCTGCTGCTCATGGCGGTCGTCGGTCTTATCGTTGGTATCACCTCGGGTGCGCTGCAGCAGAATATGTCGACAACGCCCTCGGCTGCCGAACTGGATGCGTTGGGGATTACCGTGTCGGGCAGCCCGCTGTTTGCGGCAGTCAGCGCCACGGCCTTTGCGTATGAGGGCTGGATCATCGCCACCTCCATCAACTCCGAGATCAAGGATTCCAAAAAGAATCTTCCCAAGGCGTTGGTGCTTGGCGGTATTATCATTGTCGTTGTGTATTTGCTGTACTTCATTGGTGTTGCCGGCGGTGCTTCCAACGCGGAACTCATCGGTGAAGGCGCAACGGTCGCGTTCAACCGTATCTTCGGCGGCGTGATCGGTAACGTGCTCAACCTGTTTGTGGCCATCTCCTGCCTCGGCACGCTCAACGGTCTGATGGTCGGTCAGTCCCGTGGTATGTACACCATCGCCGCCCGTGGCGAAGGCCCGAAGGCGAAGATGTTCGCCTCCGTCGACAAGGAAAGCAACATGGCGGGCAACTCCGCTGTTATCGGTCTGTTGGTCACCGCTAGCTGGCTGGCATATTTCTATCTCAGCAACCTCGCCGGCACGTGGTCGGGTCCGTTCGTGTTCGACTCTACCGAGCTGCCGATCATCACGATCTATGCGATGTATCTCCCCATGTATATTATGTGGATGGTCAAGGAGAAGGATCAGTCGTTTGTGCGCCGCTTCCTGATGCCCATTCTGGCGTTCTGCGGCAGTACCTTTATGGTGGTCGCTTGCGCGCTGGCACACAAGATGGCGTGCGTATGGTACCTCATCGTGTTTGCGGTGATTATGCTTATCGGCGGCCTGCTTCGCAAATCTAAAAAAGAAGACTAAAGTAAAAAGCCCGCGCCGTAGGCGCGGGCTTTTTTTATTTGTTTATCAAGAACGAGAAAAGCGGCATCAGCGTATCGTCCATTTCAGGGTGGAATTGCACGCCCAAAACCTTCTCGCCGTATTCGATCACTTCAATGGTGCCGTCCTCGGCGTAGCCTGTTACGCGCAGCCGGCTTGAAGGCTCAAAAGCACAGTAGTGATGCACGGTGGCGGCAAACAGATGGTCATTGCCCACCAGCTGCGCAATATGGCTGCCTTCCTCCAAATTCACGCGGTGCTTGGCTTCGTTCTCGCGACCGCGCAGCATGGCCTTGTAATGGCCGTCCAACTCCACCAGCGTGGTGTAGGCAGGGTCGCTGCAGTGCTCTTGGTAAAACGCAAACAGATCGCCCGTGTAGCCCTGCGCATCGGCCCAATCCTTGTATTTGAAGTATCGGTGAATGGTTTGCATGCCCAAGCAAATGCCCAGCAGCGGTTTGTTGTGCTTCAACGCATGCTCCACCACCTGAAAGTGATGCGGCCACATTTGCGTGCCGCCGCAGATTACAAACGCATCGAACATGTCCAGCACGCCGTCCGGCACGCGGCCGTCGTAGGGGAGGATCCCCACCGGAATTCCTCCCGCCTCATACAGGCGCTTGCCGTAGTTGTTGCTGAAACGGTATATGTCCAAATTGGTCTTTTCGTTTTCAAATAAAAAGGCAGGCGATGCCACACCAACGAGCGGTTTCATAGTCAAACCTCCGCAATTTTTTGTCGCCAATAAGCATACCACAAACCTGCTGTATTGTCAACGCAAAAGGTGTCTGATATTTGTCTAAAATAGCTCTTGCAATTCTTTGGTAAACGCAGTACAATAGTAGGCGATTTCAAAAAAAGAAAGAAGTAATTTACCGTGTTATTGTCTGTTTCCATTGCGCTGCTGGCCGGCCTGTTAATGACGCGCTTGTTCAAGCCGTTCAAGCTGCCGTCGGTCACGGCCTATCTCATTGCCGGTGTGCTCATCGGCCCGTATTGCTTGGGTGCCTTGGGCGTTCCCGGCCTCGGCTTCGACTCCATGCACGCCGTCGAGGGCTTGTCGCTGGTGTCGGAGGTGGCGCTCGGCTTCATCGCGTTTTCCATCGGTAACGAATTCCGCTTGGATGACCTCAAAAAAACCGGCAAACAAGCGCTGGTGGTTGGTATTTTGCAGGCGCTGGTTGCTGCCTTGCTGGTGGATCTGTGCCTGTATGCCGTGCACCTCATCGCTCCCGATAAGCTCACCCTGCCGCAGGTGCTCACTTTGGGCGCCATTGCCACAGCCACCGCTCCTGCCGCCACGTTGATGGTGGTGCGCCAGTACAAGGCCAAGGGCCCGCTCACCAAACTCCTGCTTCCCATCGTCGCGTTAGATGATGCCGTGGGTCTGGTGGTGTTCGCCGTATCGTTCGGCATAGCCAAAACCATGGTCAGCGGTCAGGTCGATCTCATTTCCATTTTGGTCAACCCCATCGTCGAGATCGCATGCTCGCTGGTGCTCGGTGCCATCATGGGCGCGGTGCTCACGTGGCTGGAGCGCCTGTTCAACTCCAACACCAATCGCTTGAATTTGACCATCGCGTTTGTATTCCTCACGGCGGCACTGTCTATGCTGGAATTCGAAATCGGCCCCGTGCACGTTCATTTCTCGTCGCTGCTGGTATGCATGATGCTCGGTACGGTGTTTTGCAACATTTGCCCGCTGTCGCACGACTTAATGGCCGCTTCCGATAAATGGACCTCGCCGCTGTTTGCGTTGTTCTTCGTTATCAGCGGTGCCGAGCTGGAGCTTGGCGTGTTCACCGATCTGGCCATCGTGGGCATCGGTGTTGCCTACATTCTTTCCCGCTCGATGGGTAAGTATTTCGGTGCACTGGGCAGCGCGAAGCTCGTCAAATGTGAACCGCAAATCTGCAAATACCTCGGTATCACGCTGTTGCCGCAGGCAGGCGTGGCGCTGGGCATGTGCACCACGGCCATGCAGTTGGGTGAGCAGGGCGCCCTCATTCGCAATATCACCCTGTTTGCCGTGTTAATTTACGAACTGGTCGGCCCGCTGCTCACGCGTCAGGCGCTCACCGCCGCAGGCGAAATTCATCCCATGCCCGATGAAGTCAAGCATCGCCGCCACCACAAGCTTGCCGAGGTCGGCAAATCGCACAAGAAATAACAAAAACTCCCGCATGGGGCAGCACTCCGTAAGGAAGAATAGGTTTTGAAACCATCTTTTCCGTTTATGCTGTATGAAAAAATCCCGTAATACGTGAGTATTACGGGATTTTTATCATTTTGCTTAAACAAAAAATCTGACTCTCAAAACTGCCGTGCACCTTACGGAGCGCTGCCCTGAGAGGGGGGGTGTTACCACGCAATCCAATCGTCCTTATCGGCGGCATCCAAAGCAGGCTTAAACAGTTCCTTAAAAGCGGCTTGGTCGGCAGTGGGGAGGTAGGCAATGCACAAGGCGTAATAATCCAGCATCGTTTGAGTTTCCAACAGATATTCCGACTTTCCCGGTACCCAGTAGACGTGAATCGGGTTCCCCTCCGTAAACCATCCGTCTGCGCTGCACCGCCAGATCGTAAGGTGGTTGAAGTCGTCATCCAACAGCGGCTGCTCGTAGGCTTCTCCCGCTTCCCATGCCAACGTGTCTAACATACTCTGAAGCGAGGCAGCCTGTTCTGCGTTCAAAACCACGCTTTGCACTTTACCACCACTGCCGTAGCAAGCGTAGCGATACGTGTCAATGGTGGGGGAGTCTGCCAACAACCGCTGCACCTCGTCGTACTTGTCCTCACGGCAATAATAGTCGTAGGCGCTGTATTCCAGAAACACACGATCAACGCTGATGGAGTATATATCTCCCTTGCTTCGTGCCAACAACAGCGGTATGTCGGGCTCGGTAACGTAAATGGTCGATTCAAGATCCACAACGGGATGTAAGCTGTCAGAGGCTATGAAAGGGCGGTACACGGCTCCGTTCAGCACAATGTTGCCGTTTTCGTCCCACACGCCGTGCTGTGCACGCAGCTCGTCCACGTCCACGCGGCAGCTGCAAAGCAGGGCACACAGTGCCAGCACGGCGAGCAATGCCGTTATACGTCGCTTCATACGATCATCCTTTCTTAGTGCGCGCCTTCAGCCTCCAGCACAGGCTGGATAATGGCCGTCAGCTCATCGCTCCACGCGGGATCAATTTCACAGTAGTATAACACGTAGGGTGACGTCGGCTTCTCCAGGCAAAACCGCAGCGGTTCACCCGGCCAGTAATTTACGTGGTACGACTGCCCCAAAAACCACGAATCCGCCGAGCGGCTTTCAAAAACCACACAGGACGCGCCGTCAAAAGAAATGTCGGTGGTTCCGTCGGCCAACGTCCACGTGCATTGTTGGAGGAGCTGACTAAATTGCGCCGTTTGCTCGTCGGTCAGCGAGTAATGAACGTCCTCCAGCGCACCGTTTTCGTTCACCTTCGTGTAGGTGTAGTGATACGTAAGGTCCGTAACACCGTGCTCGATCTGCTCCACAACACGGTCGAAGTAGTCCTCGCGGCAAAACAGGGGTTCGCTTTCGTCGAACGTGCTCTGTAAAAAGATCTGCTGTTCGTCGGCGGCAAACTCCTCGCCTTCCTCCTCGGCCGCCAATAACGGCACGTTCGCTTCCGTAACGTAATACACGGGCACCGGGAAGGCGTAGGTGTCAACAAGAATATTCGGCTGCAACGCCTTACACGCGGGCAGCGGCTTATACACCGCCCCGTTCAGCACGATATTGCCGTTGTCGTCCCATACGCCGTGCTGTGCACGCAGCTCGTCCACGTCCACGCGGCAGCCGCAAAGGCCAAGGCAAAGCGCCGTAACCAAAAGCAGGGCAACGATACGTTTCACTTTCATAGCATCACTCCAAGTTCAGTCGGCGGTTCAAAATGTGGCGGCAGATGAAGAACAGCAACACACCGAACGCCGCCGAAAACACAATCGCGCCAATTAGGGCCATGTGCGCCGAAGCGTGCGGATGCGCGCCGATAAAGCTCACGATCGGCTCCCAAAACTCCTCGCCCAAGATCGGCAGAATAAAGGTCGCCGTGCTCGACAGCGTTTGCATTATCGAGGTGTAGGCGAAATACACGCCAACCGCCAGCAAAATGCGGTTTTTCTTTGCCAGTTGTCCCACCGTCATGCACGCGTAAAGCGTTAACAGTTGCACCGTCCACAGCACGGGGAGCAGCACGAGCACCTCTGCCAGATATCCCCAAAAATGCGCGCCGATAGCGCCGCGCAGAATGAGTTCAACGTAGTACGCTGCCGCGCGAAAGATCTCAACCAGCAGCTCGCCCTCTGTGGCGATCACCGCCGCCAGCAGCACCGCCACCAGCGCGATCAGCTCAAACAACAGAGCGCTGAGCAGCTTCACCCACAAATGCTGGGTGGGGGTAACGGGCAGGGTGAACGATAAATACCCCTCCGAGGTAAACAGGTTGCGGTAAAACCGCACGACCACCATTGCCGAGGTCAGCACCGTCACCACAATGCACGCCACCACCAACGCCGTTACGGTGGAGGTGAACAGAATGTTAAACAGCAACGTGTCGGTTTCAAAGAATAACAGCAAACGAACACAAGCGGCAATCGCCGGCAACACGGCGCAGGTGGGCAGCAGCACGCGCCCCAATGCCGCGAACTCGTGTTTAAACAGCTTTCTTACCATCGGAACACCTCCCGAAACAGCTCGTCAACGCTCTTGCCGTTTTCGGCACGAATGTCGTCCACCGTTTTTTGCAGCACGACATGGCCTTGATTAATGAAAACCACCTCGTCCAGAATTTGCTCAATATCGGTAATCAAGTGCGTGGAGATCAACACCGTCGCCTCGGGGTTGTAGTTGTTAATGATGGTGGAGATCACGTAATCACGCGCGGCGGGGTCCACGCCGGCAATCGGCTCGTCCAGCACGTATAACAGCGCGTTGCGGCTCATGGTGAGGATCAAGCACACCTTTTCCTTATTGCCCTTCGACAGCGTTTTCAGCCGTCTGTCGGGGGAGATGCCCAGATCTTCCAGCATCTCATACGCCATATCGGGGCGGAAATCCTCGTAAAAATCCACAAAGTAGTCCACGATCTGCCGCACCTTCATCCACGAATTGAGGAAGCTGTTGTCCGGCAGATACGCCACCAGCTTTTTGGTTTCCACACCGGGCAGCAGGCCGTTCACCGCCAGCATGCCGCCGTCGGGTGAAAGTAGACCGTTTATCAGCTTGATCAGTGTGGTTTTACCCGAACCGTTAGGCCCCAAAAGCCCGATAATACGCCCACTTTGCAGCGACAGATCAATGTTGTCCAAGGCCACAAGGCTGCCGTACCGTTTGGTCAATCCGGCGCATCGCAGAATTTCACTCATATCGTCCACTCCTTTACAAAGCGTTTCACCGTCTCGGCATCCCAACCCAGGTTTGCCATTTCCTCAAAAAACGCGGCGGTCTTTTCTTCGGCAAGTCGCTGTACGGTTTGCTTGGCGGGGGTAGCATCACGTCCCACAAACCACCCCACGTTTTGCACGGCGTACAGCACACCCTCCTGTGCCAGCACGTCAAACGCGTGTTGCACCGTGTTCGGATTCACGCCGATCTGCACGGCGTATTCCCGCACCGATGGCAGACGCTCCTCGGCGGTCAGCTCGCCGCGCGCAATGCGCTCACACAAATGCTCACAGATCTGCGGGCAGATCGCGCGTGCCTTACTTGGTTTCCAGTTCAAGCGTCCTCCTCCTTTACTGTACTATCTCACTAATACAAAAATAGCATATCCCGGCCGGCCTGTCAATCCATTTTTTGTAAAAAAACAAAGAGCCTTCCCAAGGGGGGAAGGCTCTTTGTGGGAAACAAGCTTATTTTCCTTCGTATTCCACAACCGATTCCACGTTGTAGCCGTTTAACTTGGCGCGGCCGTTAAGACCCTTCAGTTCCATCAAGAACAAAATCTTCACAACCTCGCCGCCCAGTTCTTCCACCAGCTTGGCGCAGGCGGCAATGGTGCCGCCGGTGGCCATCAAATCGTCCACCAGCACCACCTTTTGACCGGGCTTAATGGCATCGCGGTGCATCTCGATCACCGCCGTGCCGTATTCCAGCTCATACTCCTGCCACACCACGTCACGCGGCAGCTTGCCCTGCTTGCGGATGGGCACAAACGGCTTGTGCAGCTGATAGGCGAGGGGAGCACCCAGAATAAATCCGCGCGACTCCGCACCCGCAATCACGTCGAATTCCACACCGTCCAGTGCGTTCAGCATTTCGTCAATGGCCAGCTGAAAGCCGTCGGCATCCTGCAGCACCGAGGTGAGGTCGCGAAACATAATACCCGGTTCCGGAAAATCCGGAATGGTCAACACATAATCCTTTACCGATTTCATCGGTCGTCACTTCCTTTTATTAAAAGTACACTTCTACTGTACCAAATTTTGTCGAAAAAGTAAAGACCCAAATACAAAACCCCCGCTTCTTGCGAAGCAGGGGGTTTTGTTTATACGTTTATTCCTCGGTGTTGTCGTCGGACTCTTCCTCGGCAATTTCCACGGGTTCGGCGTTTTCGCCTTCCTCCAGCATGCTGCGCAGTGCGGCAACATACGGATCGTCGCTGGAAGCGTGGGTGTTGATCACGTCCACGTTGTTATACACATCCATACCGGTACCGGCAGGGATGAGCTTACCGATAATGACGTTTTCCTTCAAGCCCAGCAGCGGATCAGCCTTGCCCTTGATAGCGGCATCGGTGAGCACGCGGGTGGTCTCCTGGAAGGAGGCAGCCGACAGGAACGAATCCGTTGCCAGCGAAGCCTTGGTAATACCCAGCAGCACAGGCGAGCAGGTGGCCTCTTTCAAATGAATGTCACCGGCTTCAATGCGGGCACGCACACGGGCGTTTTCGGCATCGAACTGGCTGCGATCGATCATCGCGCCGCCCAGCAGATAGGTATCGCCGGCGTCGTCAACCTTCACCTTGCGCATCATCTGGCGAACGATAACCTCAACGTGCTTGTCGTTGATGTCAACACCCTGCATACGGTAGGTGCGCTGCACTTCCTGAATCAGGTAGTTCTGCACAGCCTCGGCACCGCTGACAGCCAGAATATCGTGCGGGTTGATGGAACCCTCGGTCAGGCGGTCGCCCTTCTTCACCACGTCGCCCTCCTGCACGCGAATACGCGAACCGAACGAAATGGGATAGCTGCGTTCGTCCACGTTCTCGGGATCGGTGGAGGTTACGTAGATCACGCGCTTTTTCTTCTCCTCGCCCAAGCGGACAACGCCGTCGATCTCGGAGATGATAGCCAGCGACTTCGGCTTGCGGCCTTCGAACAGTTCCTCAACGCGGGGAAGACCCTGCGTGATATCTTCAGCGGAGGCAACACCACCGGTGTGGAAGGTACGCATCGTCAGCTGCGTACCGGGTTCACCGATGGACTGAGCAGCAATGATACCCACAGCCTCGCCAACCGTAACGGGATCCACCGTGGCCAGGTTCGAACCGTAGCACTTGGCGCAAACGCCGTGCTTGGCCTGGCAGGTGAGCACCGAACGGATCTTAATGCGCTCAACGCCGTAGTCGTTCACCAGCATCTTGGCAATGCGGTCGTTCATCATGGTGTGGCGGTCAACGATCACTTCGCCGGTGGCAGGATCCACAAAGTCCTCTGCCAAATAACGGCCGACCAAACGCTCGGTCAACGGCTCGATCATTTCCTTGCCGTCCTTGATATCGTAAACCTCGATACCCTCGTGCGTGCCGCAATCGTCCTCGCGGATGATAACATCCTGCGAAACGTCAACCAAGCGGCGGGTGAGGTAACCGGAGTCAGCGGTACGCAGAGCGGTATCCGCCAAGCCCTTACGAGCACCACGCGACGAGATGAAGTATTCCAAAATGTTCAAGCCTTCACGGTAGTTTGCACGGATCGGCACCTCAATGGTACGACCGGAGGTGTTGGCGATCAGACCGCGCATACCGGCCAACTGACGGATCTGGGCAATCGAGCCACGAGCACCGGAGTCGGACATCATGTAGATGGGGTTGAACGGATCCATGTTGCTGTTCAGAGCAGCGGTAACCTTGTCGGTGGTGTCGTTCCAGGTGCGGATAACCATCTGGTAACGCTCCTCGTCGGACAGCAAGCCCTGGTTGTACAGATCGGTGATCTGATCCACCGTGGCCTCAGCCTCGGCAATGAGCTGCTTCTTCTCGGGCGGGATGGAGGCATCCACAACCGCCACCGTCAAAGCACCCTTCGTGGAGTACTTGTAGCCCTGGGCCTTAATGGCATCCAGCACTTCAGAGGTACGGGCGGGACCGTGCACCTTAATGCACTTGTCAATGATCTGCGACAGCTGCTTCTTGCCAACCTTGTAGTTGACCTCATAGAGGAACAGATCCTCGGGATTTTTACGCTCCACCAGACCCAGATCCTGCGGAACGGGCTGGTTGAAGATGATGCGGCCGATGGTGGTTTCCACAATGCGCGACATCTTCTGTCCGTCGATCTCCAGCGTGCGGCGCACACGGATCTTGGCATGCAAGCCGATCACGCCGTCGGAGTAGGCCATCATGGCCTCGTTCTCATCGCGGAAGGTCTTGCCTTCGCCGGGCTCGCCGGGCTTCTCAATGGTGAGGTAGTAGGAACCAAGCACCATATCCTGCGTGGGAACGGTAACCGGGCGTCCGTCGGACGGCTTCAACAGGTTACCGGCAGCCAGCATCAGGAAGCGAGCCTCGGCCTGAGCTTCGGCCGACAGCGGCACGTGCACAGCCATCTGGTCGCCGTCGAAGTCGGCGTTAAAGGCGGTACAGGCCAGCGGATGCAGCTTAATGGCGCGGCCTTCCACCAGCACGGGCTCAAAGGCCTGAATACCCAAACGGTGCAGGGTAGGTGCACGGTTGAGCATAACGGGATGGTCTTTAATGACGATCTCCAGCGCATCCCACACCTCGGGACGCACGCGATCCACCATCTTACGGGCAGATTTGATGTTACCGGCAGCACCGGTCTCCACCAAGCGCTTCATCACGAAGGGCTTAAACAGCTCCAGCGCCATTTCCTTAGGCAGACCGCACTGATACATTTTCAGCTCGGGGCCGACAACGATAACCGAACGGCCGGAGTAGTCAACACGCTTACCCAGCAGGTTCTGACGGAAGCGACCCTGCTTACCCTTCAGCATATCCGACAGCGACTTCAGCGAGCGGTTGTTCGGGCCGGTGACCGGACGGCCGCGGCGGCCGTTATCGATCAGCGCGTCCACCGCTTCCTGCAGCATACGCTTTTCGTTGCGAACAATGATATCCGGCGCGCCCAGCTCCAACATTTTCTTCAAACGGTTGTTGCGGTTGATCACGCGGCGGTACAGATCGTTCAGGTCGGAGGTGGCAAAACGGCCGCCGTCCAGCTGAACCATCGGGCGAATATCCGGCGGAATAACCGGAATAACGTCCATGATCATCCACTCGGGGCGGTTACCCGACAAGCGGAACGACTCCACAACCTCCAAGCGCTTCAGCAAGCGTGCGCGCTTTTGGCCGGTAGCGCTTTCCAGTTCTTCCTTCAGTTCTTCAGACAGCTTCTCCAAGTCGAGTGCAGCGAGAAGCTTCTGAATGTATTCGGCGCCCATACCGGCATCGAAATCATCCTCATACTTTTCGCGCATATCGCGATAATCCTTTTCGCTCAGCACCTGCTTTGCTGCCAGCGGCGTATCGCCGGGATCCACCACGATATACGAGGTGAAATACAGCACCTGCTCCAGCAAGCGGGGAGAGATCTCCAGCAGCAGGCCCATGCGAGAGGGAATACCCTTGAAATACCAAATGTGCGATACGGGAGCCGCCAATTCAATGTGGCCCATACGTTCGCGGCGCACCTTTGCGCGCGTTACTTCAACGCCGCAGCGGTCGCAGATCTTGCCCTTGTAGCGAATACGCTTGTACTTACCGCAATGGCATTCCCAGTCCTTGGTAGGCCCGAAGATGCGCTCGCAGAACAAGCCGTCGCGTTCGGGCTTGAGCGTGCGATAGTTGATGGTCTCCGGCTTCTTCACTTCGCCGTAGGACCACTCGCGAATTTGCTCGGGGGAGGCAAGACCGATCTTGATCGAATCGAAAACGTTAAATTCCATCATAGTAATTCAGCCCCCTCTCTCAAAGATCCTCGGAATCGCCGAGGAAATCATCATCGTTGGTACCAAACAGGTCGGCACCGAAAATGTCATCAACTTCCGGTTCTTCCACGCCATAGCCGTCCAGTTCGTTTTCGTCGGTCACCGTGGAGAATGCTTCCTCATCGGCGTCGCCAACGGTCACCAGTGTCAGCTCGTCGTCGTCCTCGAAGGTCTGCTTCAGGTCGATCTCCTGACCTTCCTTGTTCAGCACCTTCACATCCAAGCCGAGCGACTGCAGTTCCTTAACCAACACCTTGAAGGACTCCGGCACGCCCGATTTCGGCACGTTCTGGCCCTTCACAATGGCCTCGTAGGTCTTCACACGGCCCACCACGTCGTCGGACTTCACCGTCAAGATCTCCTGCAGGGTGTAGGCCGCGCCGTAAGCTTCCAGAGCCCACACTTCCATTTCACCGAAACGCTGACCGCCGAACTGCGCTTTACCGCCGAGCGGCTGCTGCGTAACCAGCGAGTACGGACCGGTGGAACGGGCGTGGATCTTATCGTCAACCAGATGGTGCAGCTTCAGGTAGTACATGTAGCCCACCGTAACGGGGTTGTCAAACTGTTCGCCGGTACGGCCGTCGTACAGAATGGTCTTACCGTTGGTGTTCTTACCGGCCTGCTCCAGCAGTTCCTGAATATCGGCTTCGTGAGCACCGTCGAACACGGGGGTCATCACCTTCATGCCCAAAGCAGAAGCGGCGTAGCCCAAGTGCACTTCCAGCACCTGACCGATGTTCATACGCGAGGGAACGCCCAACGGATTCAACACGATATCCAGCGGCGTACCGTCGGGCAGGAACGGCATATCTTCACTGGGAAGGATACGCGACACAACACCCTTGTTACCGTGACGACCGGCCATCTTATCGCCCACGCTGATCTTGCGCTTTTGGGCAATGTAGCAGCGAACCACCATGTTCACGCCGGGGCTCAGCTCGTCACAATTTTCACGCGTGAACACCTTAACGTCCACAATGATACCGTACTCACCGTGCGGCACACGCAGCGAGGTATCACGCACCTCACGGGCTTTTTCACCGAAGATGGCGCGCAGCAGGCGCTCCTCGGCGGTAAGCTCGGTTTCACCCTTCGGCGTTACCTTACCCACCAGAATATCACCGGCACGCACCTCGGCACCGATGCGAATGATACCGCGCTCATCCAGATCCTTCAGCGCTTCGTCGCCCACGTTGGGGATATCGCGCGTGATCTCTTCGGCACCCAGCTTGGTGTCGCGAGCTTCCATTTCATATTCTTCAATATGAATGGAGGTATACACGTCCTCACGCACGATGCGCTCGTTAATGAGAACGGCGTCTTCGTAGTTGTAGCCTTCCCAGGTCATGAAGCCGATCAGGGCGTTCTTACCCAGTGCGATCTCACCGTTGCAGGTAGCAGGACCGTCGGCGATCACGTCATTCGCCTCCAGATGCTGACCGGCGCTCACCACGGGACGCTGGTTAATGCAGGTGCCCTGGTTGGAGCGGCCGAACTTCACCATCTGATAGGTATCAATAGTGCCGTCGCCGTCGCGGCGCACGGTCACGCGGTCGGCAGAAACCTTGGTGACGGTACCGGCGTACTTCGCCAGCACGCAAACACCGGAGTCCACACCGGCCTTATATTCCATACCGGTACCCACGATGGGCGACTCGGTCTTCAGCAGCGGCACAGCCTGACGCTGCATGTTCGAGCCCATCAAAGCACGGTTGGCGTCATCGTTTTCCAGGAAGGGGATCATGGCCGTAGCCACCGAAACGACCATCTTGGGCGATACGTCCATATAGTCGATCTTATCGCTTTCGATCTCCAGGAACTCGCTGCGGTGACGGGCGTTAACACGGTTACGTGCAAAGCGGCCTTCTTCATCCAGCGGCTCGTTGGCCTGTGCAACGATAAATTCGTCCTCCATATCGGCGGGCATGTACACCACTTCGTCGGTGACGATGCCGGTTTCCTTATCCACACGGCGGAAAGGAGCCTCCACAAAGCCATATTCGTTAATGCGGGCAAAGGTGGCCAGATACGAGATCAAGCCGATGTTGGGACCTTCGGGCGTTTCAATGGGACACATACGGCCATAGTGGCTGTAGTGAACGTCACGCACCTCGAAGCCTGCGCGATCACGCGACAGACCGCCGGGGCCCAAAGCCGACAAGCGGCGCTTGTGGGTAAGCTCGGCCAGCGGGTTGTTCTGATCCATGAACTGCGACAGGGGAGAGGAACCAAAGAATTCCTTAATGGCAGCCACCACGGGGCGAATGTTGATCAGCGCCTGCGGGGTTACCGTATCGAGATCCTGCGCCTGCAGGGTCATACGCTCGCGGATCACGCGCTCCATACGGGAGAAGCCAATGCGGAACTGGTTCTGCAGCAGCTCACCCACCGAACGGATGCGGCGGTTGCCCAGGTGGTCAATATCGTCGGTCGTGCCGATCTCGTGACCCAGGCAGTTTACGTAGTTGATGGAAGCCAAGATATCGTCCACGATAATGTGGTTGGGGATCAGCTCGGCAGCGCGGGCGATCAATTGCTCGATCAGCGCCTCGTCGTTTTCGGCAGCCTCCAGGATCTCCTGCAGCACGCTGAAACGAACACGCTCGTTGATAACCTTCTTTACCGCCTCGTAAACGGCTTCGTTCACGAACTTGGCAATGTCGACCATACCGTTGGAAACGATCTTCACCTCGTGCTGCTCGCCGTGCTCATCGGAAAGCACGTAAGCCACACACACGCCGGCATCTTCAATCTCGCGCGCACGGTCGCGGCGGATGATCTCGCCTTCCTCGGCCAGCACTTCGCCGGTTACGGGGTCCACAATGGGACGGTTCAAACGGCAGCCGGCCAAACGGTTGGCAATACCCAGCTTCTTGTTGTACTTATAGCGGCCCACGCGGGACAGATCGTAGCGGCGAGGATCGAAGAACAGGTTCTCCAAATGCTGCTTCGAGTTTTCCAGTGTCAGCGGCTCACCGGGGCGCAGCTTGCGGTAGACCTCCAGCAAGGCCTCCTCGGTGTTTTTGGTAATGTCTTTTTCGATGGTGGCGATAATGCGCTCGTCCTCACCGAAGAAATCCAAGAGCTCGGCATCGGAGCCCAAGCCCAGAGCGCGCACGAACACCGTGATCGGGATCTTGCGGTTCTTATCAATGCGCACGTAGAAAATATCCTGCGAGTCGGTTTCATACTCCAGCCATGCGCCGCGGTTGGGGATAACGGTGGAGGTAAACAGCTTTTTACCCGTACCGTCGTAGCTCATGCCGTAATAGACACCGGGCGAACGGACGAGCTGCGACACGATCACGCGCTCGGCGCCGTTGATCACAAAGGTACCGCTTTCGGTCATGAGGGGGAAATCACCCATAAAGACCTCGGACTCTTTGATCTCTCCTGTTTCCTTATTAATAAGACGAGCACGAACACGCAGGGGAGCAGCATAGGTCACGTCGCGTTCCTTGCATTCCTCCACGGTGTATTTCGGCGTGTCGTCCAGCCGGTAGTCCAAAAACTCCAGCGACAGATTGCCGGTATAATCGGTGATGGTGGTCGTGTCGTTAAACACGTCCTTGAGTCCCTCTTCCAGGAACCACTGGTATGAATTTTTTTGAATTTCAATGAGGTTGGGCATATCCAACACTTCATTGATTTTGGCGAAGCTCATACGGGTGGTCGTACCCAGCTGTACCGGTTTGATATTGACCATAGGCTTCCATCACTCCTGTTCTTTATTCCGCGGTGTTACCACCAAGTGTTCCGGCGAAGACTGAAAAAAGCACTTGCAATTTGTGAGCGTTTGTGCTACAATTTTACTGGTATCTTTTGGGGGTCTTCGCTGGTTGTGCAGTATACTATAATACAGGATTTAACTGCCTTTGTCAATGTTTTTTTGAGAATTGGCAGGTTTTTTTATATATTTTTCCGTTTTTACCCGAGCTCGCCAAAAGCTGCTTCCGCGATTTGTGAAATCTCACGGAAAACAAGGGTGTGAAACGCCCGGCTCCGTTGTTTAATTCGTATCAGAAAGAGGGTCGCCGTCTTGAAAAAACTGGTTGCCAGTGCTTGTGTGTTAGCGGTAATTTTAGCCCTGATGCTCGGCCTGTTGCTTCGCGGCCGCAAAGGTGAGCCGCAGGAGCCCGCTTTGTCGACCACCACGGTCACCACCACGGTGCCCACCACAACTACCACGCGTATGCCCATAAAAACCAGCACGGCAGCCAACAGCACTTCGCTGCTGGTGAATATGCCGGTGGAGCGGGCAGAGGCCAAGGCAGCCCTGCAACAGCTGGAGCAGCTTTGCAAAACTCACAACGGTCAGATCTCCTTTTACTACTACGACCTCGAAAGCGGCTATTCCGTTGAATACCGTGCCGACCGCGCCTATCAAGCCGCCAGCGTTATTAAAGCGCCGTATGTCAAGTGGCTGCTGGCGAGCGGTATCGACGGCTCGGAAAAACTCACCATGCTCTCGTCCGATAAGCAGGGCGGCTCGGGCGTGGTGGATAAGGAGCCGGCAGGCACGCAGTTCACCGTCGATCAGCTGATGGAGAACGCCATCCGCTACAGCGACAATACCGCTTATTATATGTTAAATAAGCGCTTCGGCTTTAAGGAGTTCAACACCTACGCCGCAGAGCTCGGCATTAAGGCCAATGCGAACAGCAATTGCGTGCTCACCTATCCGCGGCCGCGGTTTGGTTATCTGTCGGCGCGGGATATCGGCTTGTACATGGCCGATATCGCCAAGTTCCTCGAAACCGGCAGCGAAGATGCCAAGCGCCTTAAAACATGGATGACCTCCACCTCCGAGGAAAGCCAGCTGGTCGAGGCCTACCGCAATAAATACACGGTCGCCCATAAATACGGCGACACCAAAAATATCGAAAACGCGTTCCACGACGGCGCTATCGTCTACGCCGAGCAGCCGTTCGTGCTGGCGGTGGCCACCTCGCTGGAACCGTTTGCCGCCGCCTCCATGACAGCCTATCACGAATTGGCCAAGCAAATCGATATCCTTCACACCGCATTTCACGCCGACTGAAAGGGGCATGCTTCATGCGTATCGTTATTAAAATAGGTACCTCCACCTTGGCACACACCACGGGGCAGCTCAACATTCGCCGCGTGGAGTTGTTGTGCAAGGTAATGAGTGATTTAAAGAACGCCGGCCACGAGGTCATTTTGGTGTCCTCGGGTGCCATCGGCATGGGTGTGGGCAAGCTGTCGCTGAAATCGCGCCCCACCGACATGGCCACCAAGCAGGCGGCCGCCGCCGTGGGCCAGTGCGAGCTGATGTACACCTACGACAAGCTGTTCTCCGAGTATCATCACACCGTTGCGCAAATTCTGCTCACCGGTGCCGATCTGCGCGATGAGGAGCGCCGCGAAAATTTCCACCGCACGCTGTTCCGTTTGCTGGAGCTGGGTGCGCTGCCCATCATTAACGAAAACGACACCGTCGCCACCGAAGAGATCAGCATCGGTGATAACGATTCGCTGGGGGCTATCGTCGCCGTCAACGCGAACGCCGATCTGCTGATTTTGCTGTCGGATATCGACGGCTTGTACGATGCCGACCCTCACACCCATCCCGATGCCAAGCTCATCCCCGTGGTCAATGCCGTGGATGAGGAGGTGTTGGCGCTGGCAGGCGGTGCCGGCTCGTCGCTGGGCACGGGTGGCATGGCCACCAAGCTGCATGCGGCGCAGCTTGCCGTAGAGGCAGGCATTGATATGGTCATCGCCAACGGCGCCGACCCCGAGGTGCTCTACCGCATTACCGACGGCGAGCGTGTGGGCACACGCTTTGTGGGGAAAGGGTGTGCCGTATGACAACGCAGGAGATTTTAAAAGCGGCCAAGGCCGCCTGCCGTGAGGCATCCCGCCTCACCACCGAACAAAAAAATCAAGCGCTGGAGGTCATGGCCGAGTCGCTGCTTGCGCACACCGAAGCCATTCTGGAAGCCAACGCTGCCGACATGGAGGCCGCCCGCGGCACCTTGTCCACCGTCATGCTCGACCGCTTGGCACTAACCCCCGCTCGCATCGCCGCCATGGCCGACGGTATTCGTCAGGTCGCGGCGTTGCCCGATCCGGTGGGTCGCGTGCTGGAGCGCATCGACCGTGAAAACGGCCTGCACATAGAAAAACTCAGCGTACCCATCGGCGTTACGGCCATGATCTACGAAAGCCGTCCCAACGTCACCTCGGATGCGGCGGTGCTGGCATTTAAGAGCGGCAACGTGTGCGTGCTGCGCGGCGGTAAGGAAGCGTTTCGGTCGTCGTTGGCCATTGCCGAGGCGCTGCGTGCCGGGTTAAAGCAATGCGGCATCTGTGAGGATATGATCCAACTGGTGCGCGATACCACTCGCCAAAGTGCCAACGAGCTGATGACTGCCGTGGGCTACGTCGATCTGCTCATTCCCCGCGGCGGTGCAGGTCTCATCCGCGCCTGCGTCGAAAACGCCACCGTTCCGTGCATCGAAACCGGCACGGGCATCTGCCACGTGTACGTGGATGCCGCCGCCGATGTTGAGAAAGCGTTGAACATTATTGAAAACGCCAAAACCAGCCGTCCCTCGGTGTGCAACGCCGAGGAGGTCTGCTTGGTACATAAAGCTATTGCCGATACGTTTTTGCCGCGCCTGCGCGAGCGGCTTACCAACCGCGAGCAGCCTGTCGAGCTTCGGTTGGATGAACGCGCCGCCGCCATCATTGCGGGTACGCCCGCGAGCGAGCGCGACTTCGACACCGAATTTTTAGATTACATTCTTGCCGTAGCGGTGGTAGACGACGTCGAGGCCGCTATTGAGCACGTTGCCGCACATTCCACCGGTCACAGCGATGCTGTCATCACCGAAGATGCGGCGGTGGCCGACCGCTTTGTGGCGGCGGTCGACAGTGCGGCGGTGTACGTCAATGCCTCCACACGGTTTACCGACGGCGGCGAATTCGGCTTGGGCTGCGAGATCGGCATTTCCACCCAAAAGCTGCACGCCCGCGGCCCCATGGGTCTTCGCGAGCTGACTACGTATAAATACGTCGTCCGTGGTAACGGACAGATCCGATAAGGAGTGATTGCAATGAGCAAGTATATCGCAGGATTTATCGGCACCGGCAATATGGGCGGCGCGCTGGCTTCGGCCGCGTGCAAAACCAACACGGCGGTGCTGCTGTCCGACGGCGATGCGGCCAAAGCCGCCGCCTTGGCCGCACAATGCGGCTGTACGGCAGGGGATAACGCTGCCGTGGCGAGCGATTGCCGCTTTGTGTTTTTGGGCGTAAAGCCGCAGGTGCTGGGCGCCGTCGTGGGCGAGTTGGCTGCTGCTTTGCGCGAGCGTAACGACGTGGTGCTCGTCAGCATGGCCGCAGGCGTTACGATAGACACCATCACCGCGTGGCTGGGTGCCGAGCTGCCCGTTATTCGCATCATGCCCAACACCCCTGCCTCCCTTGGCGAGGGTATGATTTTGTACACGGTCAACGGTTTGGTCACCGAAGCCGACGAAACGGCGTTTTTGCACTTAATGCGTGCGGCCGGCTCGTTCGACCGCTTACCCGAACAGTTGATTGATGCGGGCAGCGCCCTTTCGGGCTGTGGCCCTGCGTTTGTTTATCAATTCATCGAAGCGTTGGCAGACGGCGGCGTTGAATGCGGTCTGCCTCGTGATAAAGCCCTCCGCTATGCGGCACAGACCGTGAGCGGTGCAGCAAAAATGGTGCTCACCGACGGCCGCCATCCCGGCGAATTGAAGGATGCCGTGTGCAGTCCCGGCGGCAGTACCATTGCAGGCGTGCACGCGTTGGAGGACGGTGCATTCCGCGGCACGGTAATGGGTGCTGTGGATGCGGCCTTCACACGTACCAAGGAACTCGGCAAACAATAAGGAGATGTCAACTATGTCAGCAAAGGAACGGTTCGCGGCGTTTTTAAAACGTCAAGGTATTGAGTTCTCGCTCAAGCGCTATTTCATTGATGCCATGGGTGCCATGGCGCAGGGCTTGTTCTGCTCGTTGCTCATCGGTACCATCATCAAAACGCTGGGTCAGCAGCTCGGCGTGGAGCTTTTGGTCGAGATCGGAACCTACGCAGCAGCAGTATCCGGCCCGGCCATGGCGGTGGCGATCGGCCATGCGCTGAAAGCACCGCCGATGGTGCTGTTTTCGTTAGCCGCTGTCGGCTATGCCGCCAATATTGAGGGCGGAGCCGGCGGTCCTCTTGCTGTGTATGTGATCGCGCTGATCGCTGCCGAACTGGGCAAACTGGTCAGCAAGACCACCAAGGTCGATATTTTGGTAACCCCCGCCGTTACCATTTTCTCGGGCGTGGCACTCGCTATGCTCATTGCGCCGCCCATCGGCACGGCAGCCAGCGCGTTCGGCACGCTCATCAAGCAGGCCACCGAGCTCGCTCCCTTCTGGATGGGCATCGTAGTTTCGGTGCTGGTGGGCATTGCGCTCACCTTGCCCATTTCCAGTGCGGCCATTTGCGCAAGCCTCGGTCTCACCGGCTTGGCAGGCGGCGCGGCGGTAGCCGGTTGCTGCGCCCAAATGGTGGGCTTTGCGGTCATGAGCTTCCGCGAAAACCGCTGGGGCGGCTTGGTGTCGCAGGGACTTGGTACCAGCATGCTGCAAATGGGCAACATTGTGCGTAACCCCCGCATCTGGATCCCGCCCACGCTGGCCTCGGCCATCACGGGCCCCATCGCCACCTGCGTGTTTAAACTGCAAATGAACGGAGCCGCCGTCAATTCCGGCATGGGCACCTGTGGCCTGTGCGGCCCCATCGGCGTGTGGACGGGCTGGGTTGCCCCCACGGTGGAGGGCGTGGCCGCCATCACACCCACCACGATGGATTGGATCGGTCTGCTGCTCATTTGCGTGGTGCTGCCGGCCGTGCTCACGTGGCTCATCAGCCTGCCGCTGCGCAAGATCGGCTGGATCCGCGAAAACGATTTAAAACTGAACGCGTAATAAAAAACGGGCAGCCTCGGCTGTCCGTTTTTTGTATATTGTCAAGTGTTCATGACATACTATCCGCAGGGAGTGATATGTCGTGAAGATCACCAAACAACAATATCAAAGTATCGCCAAAAAGCGCGCCCCAAAATCGCCGCTGCTTCGCGATTGTACGTGTGCCTTTTTGGTAGGCGGCTTGCTGTGTGCGCTGGGCGAAGTTGTGATCCTGCTGGCGCAAAACGCCGGCTTTAAAGACCAAGATGCCCGCCTGCTCGGTTCGCTGACGCTTATCGCCGTCAGCGTGCTGCTTACGGCGTTTAACGTGTACGATAACATTGCCAAATATGCGGGCGCAGGCACGCTGGTGCCCATCACGGGTTTCGCCAACTCCATGGCCTCCCCGGCAATGGAGTTTAAAAGCGAGGGCTTCGTCCTCGGTGTCGGTGCCAAAATGTTCTCCATCGCCGGCCCGGTCATCGTCTACGGCACGGTGGCCAGTGTGGTGTATGGGGTCATTTATTGGATAACCACATTATTCTAATGAAAAAGGCTTGACCAAATCGGTCAAGCCTTTATGCATAACAAATCATATGTTTAAAGCACTGTATTTTGCGTATTTTTATAATGCCAATATCTTTCAACAAGATATTTTCCTACGCTAGCCATATATTTTGCACTTTCTTTTCTTAAGTCAACGGGTACACGGTTTACAAACAGACCTGCTTCGTAATTTAGATTTCCTTCGTATCCTATTTCTGCGAATGCCTTCATAACACGCTCCCAATCTATTGTGCCATAGTACGGAAGTGTGTGCGAATCATGGATTCCATCATTATCATGAATGTGGGTGCAGCCGATATGCTTTCCAAGCGCCTTTATCATATCGGCAGGATCTTGACCACATATATTCGCGTGCCCTACATCATAGCATACAGTAAACACCTCATCATCAAGCTGGTGTACCAGTTCCAGCAGTCCTTTTGGAGTTTCGGTGATGCAGTTGGGGATATTTTCGATTGCAATCTTAATCTCATATTCTTCTGCATACGGAATAAGTTTTTTGTAAAAGTCAAGATTATAATCCATCATATAATCATAGTTATTATTTTCTTTATAGGATATATGATTGCAGGGATGGATCACGATCATGTTCGCACCCAGCCACGCGGAATGCTGCATGCTTTTTACAATTTCACCAAACCGTTTTTTTGTTTTTTCGTCCTCGGTAAAACTTGAGCCAAAGGGAGCGTGGGTTTGCGCAAATACGATTTCCTTAGCTTGTGCGTATTTTCTGATGTTTTTATAAAACGCCTCGTCATGAATATCTGTATAGTACTCTTCTAAATCTGCATTAAAGTCAATTCCTTCAAAACCAGCATCAGAAAAAATATCTATTGTGTTTTTAAGGCCGAATTCATTATGAAATCTTATAAAGTTGGTTGAGATTTTCATTGCGATTACTCCTTCTTATTTATAACTGATATTTCCCTTGCTTTCTTTCATTATACCACACCGCTGTTTTAATGTAAATATTCTTCCAAAATGGTGTGTCCTATATTGACAGCAGCAGAAGGCTTCGTCCTCGGTGTCGGTGCCAAAATGTTCTCCATCGCCGGCCCGGTCATCGTCTACGGCACGGTGGCGAGCGTGGTGTATGGGATCATTTATTGGATAACCGCGTTATTCTAACAAAACAGGCTTGACCAATCGGTCAAGCCTGTTTTAATAACGTATTCAAACGTTCCATTGCTTCGTGGCTCGGCTCGGGCAGATGCGCCAGCGGAAAGGGGAGTGCCATTGCCTCGTACTTGGTTTGGCACAGCTTGCGAAACGGCAGCAGCTCGATCTTGTCCACGCACGCGTGTGCTTCGGCCACGGCTTTGAGCTGCAGCACCTGTTCAGCGGTGTCGTTCAGTGTGGGAATGATCACCTGCCGCAGCGTGGTGGGCAATTGCCGCTCGTTCAACAGCGCCAAGAACGCTTGCACCGGCGCCAGCCCGCAGCCCACGTTTTCGCGGTAGGCCGCGTCGTCCGTATACTTATAATCCAGCAGCACACGGTCGGTTTCCTGCAGCAGCGCGCGCACCTCGTCGTTCAGCAGACAGCCCGAGGTATCCAGGCAGGTGTTCAGCCCCTGCTGATGACACAGCCGAAACACCTCGCGCGCAAACGCCGCCTGCAGCAGCGGCTCACCGCCCGAAAGGGTAATGCCGCCCTCGTCACCAAAATATTCACGGTAGCGCAACGCCTTTTGCACCAGCTGCTCGGGCGTGTATTCCGTGCCGCCGCGAAGCTCCCACGTGTCGGGATTGTGACAGCACTTGCACCGCAAAGGGCATCCTTGCATAAACACCACAAACCGAACGCCCGGCCCATCGACGGTGCCGAGCGTTTGGATAGAGTGTACGTAACCTACGGTGCTCATACGGCTTCGTGGAACGTGCGGCTGATAACCTCACGCTGCTGCTCGCGCGACAGCTTGTGGAAATTCACCGCATAGCCCGATACGCGAATGGTGAGATTCGGGAACGCATCGGGATTTTTGTAAGCCTCGATCAGCGTTTCGCGGTTGAGCACGTTCACGTTGATATGGTGTGCCTTCTTGGCAAAATAGCCGTCCAGAATGGCAACCAGATTGTTCACGCGCTCCTCGTCGGTCTTGCCCAGTGCATCGGGCGTGATGGAAAACGTGTTGGAAATACCGTCGCGGCAATCCTCGTAGCGGATCTTGGCCACCGAGTTCAGCGAAGCCAAGGCGCCGTTTTCCTCGCGGTTGTGCATGGGGTTGGCACCGGGGGCAAAGGGAGCGCCGGCAGCGCGGCCGTCGGGCGTGGCACCGGTGTGTTTGCCGTACATAACGTTCGAGGTGATGGTCAGCACCGACAGCGTGTGCACCGCGTTGCGGTAGGTGGGAGTTTTGCGCAGCTCGGTAATGACCTGATGCGTCATATCGCGGGCGATGAGGTCCACACGGTCGTCGTCGTTACCGTATTTCGGGAAATCGCCCACGGTGTTAAAGGCGGTAATGTAGCCGAATTCATCCTTGACGGGATGCACCTGAGCGTGCTTGATGGCCGACAGCGAATCCGCCACCACCGAAAGACCGGCCACGCCGAACGCCATCAAGCGTTCCACGTTGGTGTCGTGCAACGCCATCTGGGATTTTTCGTAGGCGTATTTATCGTGCATATAGTGAATGACGTTCATCGTATTCACGTACAAGCGGCTCAGCCACGTGATATACACGGAATACCGCTCCATCACGGCTTCGAAATCCAGGGTATCGCCTTCCATAACCGGCATCTGCGGGCCGATATGCATACCGCTGGTGGTATCGTAGCCGCCGTTAATGGCAATGAGCAGCAGCTTAGCCAGGTTGCAGCGTGCACCGAAGAATTGCATCTGCTTGCCGATCGTCATTGCCGACACGCAGCACGCAATGGCGTAATCGTCGCCATGCAGGGGACGCATCACGTCGTCGTTTTCATACTGGATCGAATCGGTGTCGGCCGACACCTTGGCACAGAACTTCTTAAAGCCCTCGGGCAGTGCAGTCGACCACAGCACCGTCAGGTTCGGTTCGGGCGAGGAGCCCAGCGTGTACAGCGTGTTCAGCACGCGGAAGCTGTTTTTGGTAACCAGCGTGCGGCCGTCGGCGCCCATACCGCCCACAGCCTCGGTGATCCACATGGGATCGCCGCCAAACAGCTCGTTGTACTCGGCGGTGCGCAGATGGCGGGCCATGCGCAGTTTCATTACGAAATCGTCCATCAACTCTTGAGCGCCTTCTTCGGTGAGCACACCGTTTTGAATATCGCGCTCAATATAAATATCAAAGAACGTGCTCACGCGGCCCAGCGACATAGCCGCACCGTTCTGCTCCTTAATGGCAGCCAGATAGGCGAAATACGTCCACTGAATTGCCTCGCGGGCGTTGGCAGCGGGCTCGCTGATATCGTAGCCGTACTGTTCGGCCATTTCCTTCATTAAGCCAAGGAAACGGATCTGCTGGAACAGCTCCTCCGCCAAACGGATCTCCTCGGGCGTAAAGCACGCCTCGGCAAGTTTGGCCTTGTCCTTTTTCTTTTCCTCAATCAAGTAATCGATACCGTACAGCGCCACACGGCGATAGTCACCGATGATACGGCCGCGGCCGTAGGCATCCGGTAAACCGGTAATCACGTGGCACTTGCGGGCAGCGCGCATTTCATCGGTATAGGCACGGAACACGCCGTCGTTGTGGGTGGTACGGAAACGGAAGCCGTCCTCCACGGCATCACCCAAACGATAGCCGTAGGCAGCGCACGCCTGGCGTGCCATACGAATACCGCCAAACGGATTTACACCGCGCTTGAGCGGGCTGTCGGTCTGCAGGCCCACGATGAGCTCGTGTTCCTTGTCGATATAGCCGGGCGCATAGCTGGTGAGCGAGGATACGGTCTCGGTATCCACGTCCAACACGCCGCCGCGCTGGCGTTCCTGCGCAAACAGCTCCTGCACCTTGCCCATCAGAGCCGAGGTGCGTGCCGTTGCACCGGCAAGGAAGCTGCTGTCGCCGGTGTACTCCTCATAATTGTTTTGAATAAAATCGCGCACATTGACTTCGTTTTCCCATGCTCCACCTACGAAGCCGTTCCAATTGTTGTGTTTCATTTCCCATTCTCCTCACTCAACAAAAAGGGCAAATCCAGCTCTTCACGAACTGAATTTGCCCAGACGGTCGGCATAAACGCATTTACACTCCCTTGCGGTACTCCGCAAAATCCGTCAGTCATGTAAAAGCTGTGTTTGAATTATACAATATCTAGTTTCGTTTGTCAATGGTAAATACAAGATATTGTGTATTTTTTTAATTTCTTTTAGCGATTGTGGTAATGATCGCCATGGTTCCGCCGTAGCCCAGCCAGCAGAATAAGAGCACCCAGCCCCACGGCACCACCGCCAGCACGGAGTGCATGGCGTCGCTGCCGCCGATGAGGAAGGACACCAGCATCGTAAACAGCATAAAGACAGCCGTCATTGCCAAGCCGAACATACCGCCCATGACCACCAAGAAGGTTAAGAAGGTGCGCAGGCTGGCCTCGCGCATACCCGAGTAGGTGTGCTGCTCGTCCTTGGTGAGGCGCTGCAGCTGAGCTTTCTTTGCGGCAACCGACACGCAAAGGCTGAGATCCTGCGGAATGTACTCAAACGTCGGCTCGTACAGCAACGTCGAATACTCGGTGTGATGGAATAACCGCCGCCCACCGGCGTTGAACAGGCAGGAATAAATATCGCCGGCCTCCTCACCGTCCTTCAGCAGCGCGGTGCCGCACAGGAATTGCACCGTCAGCTCGCGGTCGACCACCGTTTCAATACAGCGAATACGGCTGACCATGCGCGCTTTCGGGCCCAACACGTAGGCGGTATCGTAGGAATCCTCCAAATGCACGCCCTGCAGCGGCCCCTCTTTCACAAAGTTGGGATAGTCACCCTCAAAGCCCAGCTGGCGCATTTGCGCTTGCACCGCTTCTCGCGTGGAGATCAGCACCGGTGCGGGGCAGCATTCCTCGGCCTTGTCGGGGTAGTCGGCCTGCGAGGCGTAGATCTCGTCAAAGATCTCGCGCCACAGCGGCTCCACGCTTTGATCGCACAAGGCGGAAATGATCTTTTGCACCTGGTTGGTATATTCGGCGCTGTCGGGCACCTGCTGGCCCAGCGCATCAAACAGCGGCACCAGCGTGTTACAGCCGTGCTTGGCGGCCAACGCTTTCAAGGTGGGGAAGGTAAAGGGGAAATCGTCGGGCAGCTCGTCCCAGTCGTCCAAAGCGGCGAGCTCGGTCAGCAGGGGCAGCATTTGCAACTCTTGATCGTTGCAGTGTGCACCGGGCAGATACGCCTTTGCCACAATGCCCGAAGCTGCCGTGATCAGGAAGTTCCACGGATGATCCCACAGGTTGATGCTGTTGATGGCATCGTACACCTCGGTGATCACCTCGGCATCGGCAAACGTCAAACTGTAGGCGCGGTAATCGTCGGCCATGGCGTCGAACACCTCGCCCGACAGGCAATACCGATCGCCCTCCTTGGTGAGCACCATCTCAATGGCGGCAAACCACTCCTCCTCGGCGCCCTCGGGAATCCCCTCCACGTCTTTTAGGAACAAGCGGCGGCGGTATGCCTCGGTACCGTCAACGGCAATTTCCAGATCGTTGCCGTGGCGCAGCACCGAGGGCCAATTGGTGCCCTGTGCCAGCTTCCACAGCGCAGCGCGAGCATCGTAGGGCAGCCCCGAAGCGGTCAGATAAAACCGCTGCTTTTCGCCGTCGATCACCACGGCAAGCTGCTCCTTGCATGCCTTCATAAACGTAAAGAATTCGCGGTCGCCCACGGAGTCGGCCATGTGAACGCGCACGTCCTCCGGCAGCGACTGGAGCATTTTCTTGTAACGCTTGTTCAGCCAACGGCGATACTGCCGCATTTTGTATTCGGAAGCCTCTTCCGGTGCGGGTTCATACAAAGCCTGCAGGTGCGTATACACACCTGTGATCCGCCTTAGAAACCGCTTTTCGATTTCGGTTACTTCCACGTTAAACGCCTCCCAGTGTATCCCATAGGATATCGAGATTTTCATCGGAATATTCGACCTCGGCGGAAAACGCCCGCGCGAGCTCGCAAAATTGTTCAAAGGTAAAGCTTCCGTGCTTGGTAAAAAGCACGGCCCCCAGCGCCTCCAGAACCGTGTAGCCCAACACGGCAAAGCAAGCACGTGCAGCGGCGGAGGAAACACTGTCGGCATTGGCAAAATGCCGGTACACAAAATAGACTAACAGCTGCTCGTAAGGGGTCTGGCGATCACTCATGTGGGAGCGAAAGCCGTTAAGATCGGCCGTGTGCCACTCGTTTTGCAACAGCAGCAGGGTATCTTCCCACGCCGAATCCAACCGTTCCAGCTGCAAAAGCACTCGTGCCCATTCGGCGGGCGTGGCTTGCGGCATAGCCGTGTTACACAGTGCCAGCATCGCTTCGCAGCGCTCGGGGATGGACAACGTGCGGTCTTGCAGCAACGCGATCACATGGTCGCGCAGGGCAAGAATGGCATCGTCGGCCTCGTCGGTACCGCTGCAGCACAAGTGCATCAGCTCGCGTTGTCCCAAGATCAGCCGTGCCGCCTCCTCGCAGCACAGTCCCAAACCGCTTTCCACGCGGCCGGGCAGGCGGTTGTGAAACCGCGGATGCTCGCGGCAAATTTCGCAAAGGCAGCCGTCGTCAAGCTCCAGTTGGATATCGCACAGATTCTCTGCGTTCAAAAACGGGCACCGCCCGCTTTCATCGGTTATGAAATGCGGCACCTCGTCGTTTGCAACGTGTGCGTCAAACCGTTGGCGCCACGCACCGTCAAGAGCGCGGTAGCGGGCGAGCGTGGTGTCGTCAATATCGATCTCCCACCCGATACAGCAGTTGTGACGGCAACGGCTGCCGATGCAGCGGAATGCGGTATAGTAATTCGGAACAACGGTCAGCACGCATTCCACCTCATTTCAAGTCATTATAACACACCTTGTCGAAAAATGGAAGAGGTTTACAAAAATATCGTGCGTTTGTTTTTTCGGCAAACGAAAAGGGTGCATATTTGGCTCAAAACGGCGAGATACTAATGCGCGGAGGGATCACAATGCCGGAGAGAAAAGGGAAGTACACCATTAGTTTATCCAGTCGTCCGCGAATTTTGGGATATGCCTCGGTCGTTGGCAAAAAAGAAGGCGAAGGTCCGTTGGAAGCGGGCTTCGACGCCGTGTTTCCCGATGGTCGCTTGGGCGAAAAAACGTGGGAAAAGGCCGAAAGTCGCTTGCAAAAGGAGGCGTTTACGCGTGCCTTGGATAAGGTGGGCTACGCCCCCTCACAGGTGGATGTACTGTTCACGGGTGACCTGCTCAACCAAAATATCGCCTCAACGTTCGGCATGCGCGAAAGCAACGTCCCCTTGCTCAACCAATTCGGTGCTTGCTCCACCATGGCACAAACGCTGTGCTTGGCCGCCATTTTTGTCGACAGCGGTGCCGCCGACGTTGCCGCCGCCGTGACCTCGTCGCATTTTTGCACCGCCGAGCGGCAGTTTCGGTTTCCGCTGGAATACGGCGGTCAACGCACGCCCACCGCACAATGGACAGCCACCGCCGCGGGCTGTGCGTTGGTGGGCATGAGCGGTCGCGTGCACATTGAGCACGTGTGCATCGGTCGCATTGTGGATATGGGCATCACCGATATGAACAACATGGGTGCCGCCATGGCTCCTGCGGCGGCGGATACGCTGATGAATTTCTTGAAAGACACGCACACCTCACCCGACGACTACGAATTTATTGCCACCGGTGATCTCGGGGTAGAGGGCAGCGCCTTGTTTAAAATGCTCACCGCGCGTGAGGGGCATAAGATCGGCGAAAACCATTTTGATTGCGGGCTGCTGCTGTACGATCGCAACACCCAAGACGTTCATTCCGGCGCCTCGGGCTGCGGCTGTTCAGCCTCGGTGCTGTGCTCGCACATTCTCGGCAATTTGGAAAACGGCGTGTGGAAAAACGGCTTGTTCATGGCCACCGGTGCCATGATGTCCCCCACGTCCTCGCAGCAGGGGGAAAGCATCCCCGGTATCGCCCATTTAATTCATTTCAGCGTGGAATAAAAAACCACCCCCGATTGGGGGTGGAACGCGTAGGGAACGACCTATGTGTCGTTCCGTCTACATAGTTGCACTGGTTTTCTTGCCGCTCTCTTGACGGAGAGGCGAGGCTCCCTCCTTGAGGGAGCTGTCAGCGAAGCTGACTGAGGGAGTTTCCTTGAAAAACGGAGGGATAGTGGGTTTTAAAACACGTTTTCCCAAGTTGGCTTTTCCTGATCCCACAACCGCTTCAGCAGCAGCCGACACCGTCGCGATTCGGCGGTAAAATCCTTTGGCTCACCGTAGGGGAGGATCAGCGTCAACCCCTGCACGCATTTTTCAGCCTCGGTCAGCGCGGCGTGAGGCAGAAACAACGCCATCAGCTTGCTGCGCTCGGTAAACACTGCCGCCAGCTCCTCAGCTGCTTGCTGTGCGCCCTCCGTGTCACCGCTGCAATAGGCTTCCTCTGCCTGCTCGGCCAACCGTATCATTTTCTCAAAATGCTCCCTTTCGGTCGTAAACGAGAGAATACATCCCACGACCACCACCGTCAGCAGCACCACCGCCGGAATTACCCGCTTCATGTTTGCTCCTCCCGTCGCACAATGCATACCTTTTTATTTTTATCTGCCGTCATCAATAGCACCTGCTTTAGCGGATATCCCCGCCGCCGCAGCTTTTCCTGCACCCACTCGGGGGTCACGCCGCACATGGCCATGCCCCAATCCACCAATTTGCCGTCGCTCACCACCGGCACGGGTGCCCCCTCGTCGGAAACCTGCACCTCCAGCGTGGCGGGCGTTACCGTTTTGGCCTCGGGCATCAGACAAATGCTGATCTTGCCGTTGGTTTCCGCAATGGCGTATTGCACGTCGCGGATCTCAAACACCTGCTGCTGCCGCAGGTTTTCCATCAGATCCTCCACCGTCAGCCGCAGCAGCCGCAGCGCTTTTTGCTGCAGCTTACCGTCGCGAATGATCACCACGGGGTTGCCCGCCACCAGCCGTGCCAGCCAATGCCATTTCATCATCAACGCCGACACGATCAGCTCCAGTGACACCAGCACCGCAATGGGGATCAGCCCGCTCAACAGCGGCATACCGTTATCCTGCATCGGCACCGATGCCAGATCGGAGATCAGCAGTGTCACCACCAGTTCGGCAGGCTGTAGTTCGCCCAGCTGCCGTTTTCCCGCTAACCGTAACGCTCCCATGATCATTATGTAAATGATCACGGTACGCAGTGCTGCAATCGCCATACCATCCCGCCTTTCCGTGATTAGTATGAGCCGCTTTTTTAAGGGATATTCTGCAACGTATGGGAAATGCTGAAAGCAGGGAAGTGATACAATGTCCAACACAACACCGCTCACCGCTTCGCTGACAGACACGCTGACCGCATTGCGGTCGGCGTTTGATGTCAGCGCCGATCTGGTCATTCGCGAGGTGCGTGTGGCAGGCTACGATGCCGCACTGGTCAGTATTGAGGGCATGATCGACCGTCACATGATGGCCAACGCCGTGGTGCTGCCGCTGCTGCGCCTGCGCGAGGGGTATCCGTCGGCAGCGGCGCTCATGCAGGAGATCCGCGAAAACGTTCTCGGCTTTGTGGATCTTTTAGAGGCCGATACACTGGAGCAGCTCATCGAGCTTATCATATCGGGCTTTGCCGCCGTGCTTATCGACGGTGTTCCCACCGCCTTGCTCGGTGGTTTGCAGGCGTTTATGATCCGCAGCATCTCCGAGCCGTCCACCGAGGTCAGCGTGCGAGGCTCGCGTGAGGGGTTTACCGAGGCGATCCGCGTCAACATTTCCATGGTACGCCGCCGCTTAAAAACACCGCAGTTGACGTTTGAAATGCTCAGTGTCGGCACGCAAAGCCGCACGGCGGTGTGCTTATGCTACCTGCGCGACCGCGTTTCTCGCCGCCTGCTGCGTGATATTCGCCGCCGTATTCAACGCTGTCCGCTGGAAATGGTGCTGGATTCGGGCTACCTGCAGCCGTTTTTAGAGGGCAAAAGTCATTCGGTATTCACGGGAGTCGACACTACCGAACGCCCCGACACGCTGTGCGGCAAAATGGCGGAAGGGCGTATCGGCGTGCTGGTGGACGGCACCCCCTTTGCCTTGGTGGTGCCCTACTTGTTTTCCGAGCATTTTCAAACCATGGACGATTATACGCAGCACCCGTTGTACGCCAGCTTTATCCGCATCATTAAGTACGTGTCGTTCGTTATCAGCTTGCTGTTGCCGGGCCTGTATGTGGCAGTGGGTACGCATCATATTGATATACTGCCCTCGGTGTTTTTGCTGTCGTTCATCAACTCCGACCGTTCCACCCCGTTTTCGCTCACCGTCGAAGCACTGCTCATTCACTTTGTTTTTGAGATCATGCGCGAAGCAGGCCTGCGTTTTCCCAAATCGGTCGGTCACGCCGTCAGTATCGTAGGAGCTTTGGTCATCGGTGAATCGGCGGTGCGCGCCGGTCTGGTGAGTGCACCCATGGTCATCATCGTGGCACTCACCTCCATCAGTGCGTTTGTACTGCCCGGCTTGTACGGCAGCATCGCCACGCTGCGCTTTGCCTTTATTATTTTGGGCGGCAGCTTCGGCATTTACGGACTGGTGCTGGGCACGCTGCTGCTGTTATGCAGTGTGTGCTCCGTGAACGTTCACAGTATTCCCATCACCGCCCCGCTGGCACCGTTCAGTTTAAAAGCCATGCGCGACGTGCTCATTCGTTCCGATTGGCGCACACTGAGCCGCCGTCGCTTTTTGGTGCAAAACGTGGTCGGCTCGCGCATTGCCGAGGGGGAGGAGGAACAGCCTCGTGAATGACCGTTCCCGCATCAGCGCCACGCAATTGTGCCTGTTGCTGTTGGCTTCGCGGCTATCCAATTGTCTGCTTCTCACTCCCGAAAGCACCGTCGGCCTGCCGTGGGAGGAACGCTTGGCGGCCATCGCTCTCAGCGGCGCACTGTTGTTTTTGTTATTCGTACCCACATTGTTGCTGCGCGCTTCACCGCTCGACTGTGCCTATCGCCGTTCCCGTGCATGCGGTCGTGCGGTCGGCGCGGCGTACACGGTGCTGTTTTTGTTCATTTTATGCTTGGACGTGATCCAGTTTTATGACTTTGCCGAAAAGGTCATGAAAGGCGAGTTTTCGGTAACCGCCCTCACCGTGGCACTCATTGCCGTTGCCTTTGCCGCCTCTCTTTACGGTATTCAAGCACTCGGCCGCACCGCCTTACCGGTTGCCGTGTTTTCGGTGATTTGCCTGCTCACGTTCAGTTTAGCACTGCTTCCCGAAATGAAGCTGCTGCATTTCCCACCGCTTCCCGGCAGCGGTGCCCGCGCGGTGTGGCACGCCGCCGTGAACGAACTGCCTCGCACGGCCGAAACGGTGGCGATCGGCTGGCTATATCCCTATATCCGCGGCTCGCGCCCCCGTGCCTTGGGCGCATTTTGCGGCAGCACCGCCCTGCTTACGGGGTTGGTGGTCACGACCGCATGGGGCGTGCTCGGCGAGTTTGCCACCGCCGCCGCGTACCCGTATTACACGGCCATCACCGCGGCACAGCTGGGGGTATTTCAGCGCATGGATATTCTCATCATCGCCGTATGGCTTGCCACGTTTTTCGTGCGGCTCACGTTGTTTTGCACCGCCTTTACCGACACCGCCCGCCGCCTGCTCGGCAAACGCTTTCGGATTCCCGCTGCCGCGGCGGGTACGGTGCTGCTTTCGGCGTTTACGTGGATTTTGCGCGATCATCGCAGCTGGGACGTGATCACCGTGATCTACGGTGTGGCGCTCGCCGTCTTTTGCTTGGTATTGCCCACGGTACTGGGCCTTTCGAAACGGAGGAAAGCACGATGAAACGTTTATGCAGTGTCTTGCTCGTTGTATCCCTGCTTTTGTGCGGCTGCCGTTCGCAAACCGAGGTAGGGGAGCCGGTGGTGGTAACAGGCCTCGGTATCAGCCGCGAAAACGGAACGTGGACGTTGTCGGTGCAGGCCATCGAGCCCTTGCGCACGGCGGGCAGCTTGTCCGAGCAAGACAAAGCCGCCACCGCGGTGTACACGGCAAGCGGCGATTCGGTGGCCGAGGCGCTGCAAGCCTTTCTCAACGAAACCGGCAAGCGCACGTATATTTTGCAAAATCGCATCGTGGTCTTGAACTTGGCACAGTGTCGCAAAGACTCGCTGCTTCAAACACTGGATTACTTTATCCGCAATCAAGAGGGACGAGCCTCGGTCGATCTGGTGATCTGCCGCGGCGATCCGTCGGCGCTGTTGGATATTACCACCGGCAGCGATGCCATTCCGGCGGAATACGTGTCGCAAATGTTGGCTGAGGGGCAACTGTTTTCGCAATGCACCACAGCGCGGCTGTTGGATGCCGAACGCGCCCTGGCAGGCACGCTGGATATAGCCCTGCCTATTTTGCAGGTGGTCGATGGCACGCCGCAGCTGTCGGGAACCGCGTTGTTCAGCGGCGACCGCCTGGCAGGAGAACTCACCAACCGCGAAACGGTTGGCTTACTGCTTGCAGCAGGAGAGAGTGACTATTGCCTTTACACGTTCGACGGTGTTACCTACCGCTTGGAGGAGCTGTGCAGTACGGTGCAGGTCACGCTGGCCGAGGGAGGTTGGCAATACCACGTCGATGTTTCGGCCGTATCGCGCGTGGTCGAAGCGTCAGCGGAGGCACCGTCGCTGCGCCGCGTTGAGGAAGCACTGGCCGCGGAGATCACCGCCGCTCTTACGCGGTCGGCGGTGGAACTCGGCAGCGATCCGTTAGGGCTGGCACGCCGCGCGGCAGCGCGGTATCGCCACAGCGGTGTTACGCAGGCAAGCGCCCGCAAAGCACTGCCGCAAGCCACCTTTACGGCCTCTGTCACATTGTCGCAAACCGATACCGGATTTTTAGCATAAACAAAGGGCCCGTGCAACGCACGGGCCCTCGTTCATGACCTATTCAAAGCTTCGCTTACGGCACTCACACAGGCTTCCACAGTCAGCCCGGTGCAGTCGATCGTTACGTCGGCATACCGCTCATACAGCGGTGCGCGCTCGCGGTACAGTTCTTCCAGCGTACAGCCTGCAGGCATGGCGATACCGCGTGTGGTAATGTTCTGAATACGAGCAGCCGCTTCCTCGGGTGTAATCTTCAAATATACCGTTACGGCGTTTTGCTTCAGGTGCGCCATGGCTTCGGAGCCGTACACCGCACTGCCGCCGGTAGCGATCACACAGTTGTCGCACACAAGCGAGCTGAGCACACGGTTTTCAATGGCCTTAAACGCCGCCAACCCTTGCGTTTCCAAAAGATCGCACAAGCTCTGTTTGCAGGCGTTTTGAAGAAGCAGATCGGTATCTTCAAACTGATACAGCAGTGCTTTTGCCAACAGGACTCCCACGGTGCTCTTGCCGCAGCCGGGCATGCCTATCAATACAACGTTCATAGCTACACCTCAATGGCCCGGCCCAACGTGAACGAATACAGCACACATTCGCGCACCGGCATCGCCAGCGCCTTTTCCAAAGCATCGCGATAAATGTCCAGCTGTGCCTTGTAGCGCTCCTTCAGTTCCTCGGGGGTCTTGACACGGTCGGTCTTGTAATCCACGATCACCAGCGCGCCATCCTCCTCAAACACGCAGTCGGCCATGCCTTGAATGACCAGCTGCTCATCGCTCGCCAGTGCAGGATCCAGCCGCGAAGCGGGCTGCAGCGAGGTGAACTGATATTCACGCAGGCAGCGAGGCGAGCGCGCCATGCGGCCGTACAGCGGATCGGCAAAAAACGCCGTCAGCTTACCGCGATCCAGCGACTCGGCCTGTGTCTCGGTCAAAAAGCCCTCACGCAGCAAACGGTCGACCTCGCCGGTCACGTCCTGCGCAGCACGCTCGTAAACGGCATACTGCATAAACGCGTGCATGGCCGTGCCGCGCTCCGCGGGTGAAAGGGAAGCTCTTTGCATAAACGACGGCTGCGCATGCGCCACGTACTGCCGCTGCAGTTCACCGTGTGCCGTGGCCGAGGCAGCCAGCTTGGCGGGAATCTGCGCCAGCGCGGCGTGCGGATACCGATACGCTATGCGCTCGCGAATTTGTGTCACCAGCGCTTCGTCAAAATCGGCAGGCGCTTCCTCGTCCTCCGCCGTTTCGTCAACGATCGGCTTCGGTGTGCACACGCGCAGCTCCCAAGCGGTATCGGCAGAAAGCGACATCAGGTCCTCGCGGTCGATCTCCCTTCGCCACTCGGCCGCCGACGGATGCCGTATGATGGCCGTCAATATCCAGTTCAGCATCGACGAGGCGCTTCGTGCGGAATATTCGGCAATGGTCGGTGCCTCCTCCAGCGTTGCCGCCAGCTCCGACAGCTTTTTCATCGGATTTCCGATCGCCGCCGTCAAGCACAGCTTTTCGCGGGCGCGCGTCATGGCCACGTACAATAAGCGCAGCTCCTCCTCGCGCTCCATATCTCCCAGCGCAATATCCAAGGTCAAGTGCGGCAGGGTAGGATATTTGGCAAAGGTCACGGGGTCGCGCCGCTTAAAGCCGGCACCAAACTCCGGATGCAGCAGCAGTGTGCTGCTCGAGCGCTTGTTTTTAAAAGGATGATGCAGCCCGGCCACGAACACCACGGGGAACTCCAATCCCTTGGAGCCGTGAATGGTATAGATGCGCACCGCCCCCTCCACGTCACTTTTGGCGGCACCGGGCAAGCTGATATCCTGTGCCTGCAGCTTGTCAACGTGACGAATAAAGGCGCCTAAGCCGCGAAATCCGCTTTGATTAAATTGTGCACAAAGCTCCTGCAGCAGCTGCAAATTGTTACAGCGGCGTTTGCCGTCGGCGCGGGCGCTCATCAGTTCAGGCAGCGCCGTTTCCTCATATAACCGCCGCAGCAGCTGATCCACCGTCAACTGACACGCCAGCGTGCGGTAACGGTCCAAAAACGCCACCGCCGCACAGCAGGCATCGCGCAGCTGTTCTGTGGGTGCTGCCGTGCGCGCCGCCGTTAAGGCGTTGTATAACGCCGTATCGCGACGGCAACGGCGCACGTGTGCCAGATCGTCCGGTGAAAATCCACACAGCGGTGAGAGTAACCACGCCGTGAGCGGCACATCGAGCAGCGGATTGTCGATGCAGCGCAGCAGCGACAACGCCAACCGTATTTCGGTAGTGTCAAAGAACTCACCTGCCGCATCCGTTACCACAGGAATACCGCGCTCCTCCAAGGCGCGGCGGTAGACTTCGTTGGCCGTGCGTGAGCGCACTAAAATACAGCAATCCTCGTACCGCAGTGGGCGTTTAGGCTTGTCCTTTTGGGTGATCATCAACGTGCCCACCAGCTCGCCGATACGCTCCGCAATGATCTGCGCTTCAGCCTCGTTGGCCGACAGCTTCACCCCGTCGGGCGTTGTCAGCCCCGCCAGCAGCAGCTCCGACTCGTAGCCGGGGTCTTTATCGAATTTAGCGGCAGGCACCAGTTCTTCACCGTCGCTGTACGATAATCCGCCAAACTCCTTGGTCATCAACTGACGGAACACAAAGTTGGTGGCATCGGTCACTTGGGGGCGGCTGCGGAAATTGTTGTCGAGCAGTACGGTACCGGGATAGTTCGCCCCCGTAAACAGCGGAAACGCATCTCGCTTCGATAAAAACAGCTTCGGCATGGCTTGGCGGAACCCGTAAATGCTTTGCTTCACGTCGCCCACGAAGAACATATTGCTTCTGTTACGCGACAGTGCGGTAAACACCGCATCCTGCAGCTCGTTGGTGTCTTGATATTCGTCCATCAAGATCTCGTCGTAGCGTTCGGACAGCTCACGCGCCAGCGCACTCGGCACGGTGCTGCCGCTTTCGTCCTTTTCCACGAGCAGCTGCAGCGCCAAATGCGCAATGTCCGCAAAGCCGAACAGGCGTTGCTGCAGCTTCTTTTCCATAAACAGCGCCGAGAAGCGGCGCACCATAGCATACAGCACCTTGGCCAAACGGCCGGTTTCCGCAATATCGTTAAGGCAGCTTTTTTCATCGGCGCACAGCCGTGCAGGCAACGCGCGCAGAATGTCCTTGGCGGCGTTACGCAGCGCTTGTGCGCGTTTTTTCAGCAGCGGATCGGCGCCCTTTTTGCCGCCGCGCAGATCGAGCGGTGCATAGGCCTCCAGCAGCAAAAGCAGCTCGTCCCACGTCCCCATATCGCACGCCTCGTAGGCCCGCTGAATAAAGGAAAGATCGTCGGCAATTGCCGGTCGATAGCTGTCGCTCAGCAGCGGCTCCTGGTCCACCAGCATCAGGGCAGTACGCTCCATCCGCTCGGCCTTGTTCAGTGCCGCGCGCACGTTGTGCAGGATATACTGCCCCCACGCGGTGCTTCGGATCTCGTTAGCATTATCGTAAATACCGCTCATGGAATCCAGCCATGCGTCGGGATCGGGATGCGATTGCAGGAAGGAATCCACCTGCTCGATCAGCTTCATCAGCTGATCGTCGGGATTCGTTCCCAGCATCGCCAGCAGCTCGCGGAAGTTGTTGTCGGCGTTGTCGTAAAACTCCTCCAGCGTTTGCGTGAGTGCTTCTTTTTTGAGCAGCGAAAGCTGCTGCTCCTCGGCCACGCGGAATTGCGGAGGAATATTCAGTAAATGGAAATTTTGGCGCACCAGCTCACCGCAAAAGCTGTCCACGGTACCAATGGTTGCCCGCGGCAGCAGCAATTGTTGGCGTTGCAGGTTGGCATCGTGCGGATTTTCGCTGATCAGCTTGGCCAGCGCACCCGACAAGCGACTCTTCATTTCGGTAGCCGCAGCACGGGTAAAGGTAACCACCAGCAGGCGATCAATATCCGTGTGATTAGGGGAGGTGATGCGCTCGATGATCCGTTGCACCAGCACGGTGGTCTTGCCCGAGCCGGCAGCGGCCGATACCAGCAGCGTGCCGTCGTGGCAGTAAATACAATGCTGTTGTTTCGGTGTCCACGTTGTTTCAGCCATCGTCCTCCACCTCCTTCATGGCAGCCATGGCTTCGGCGATCGACATGGCCGTAAACTCCTTGGCAGGGTCGTTCTTTTCGCGGCCGCAAATGTCGTGATACGCGCAATACGTACACGGCATATACGTGGTTTCCTGCGGCAGTGCCGCAATATCGCCTTGATGCAGCAGGTTCACCATGTCAACCAGCAGCGCCTCAATATGGCGGCGGATCTTGCCAAACTCCTCCAGTGTTACCAGACTGTCGAGCTTCAGCTCGCCCTTATCGTTGTACTCCACGGGAATGAAGATACCGGCGGCATCGGCTTCCATGGCGCGAATCACCTCGGGATCGTCCAGCACCAAACCGGAGGATCGCATCGTGCGCAGCTTCTCGCTTTCGATCTTGTCCTCCGGCGCCGAACCGAGCAGCTTGATCTCGGGCAGCTTAGAGGGCAGATAAAACACACCTGCGGGGGTCAGATCGGCGTTGTAGCGTGCCCCGCCGTTTTCGCACAGGGCAAACAGATAGATCATCAACTGCACGTCCACACCCGACAGCACGTTCGCAATATCAAAGGTCTTGCTGTGGCTGGTCTTGTAGTCCACAATGCGCAAAAAGGTCTGCTCGCCGTTTTTATACAGGTCCACGCGGTCGATCTGACCGTTCACCAGCATCTGCTTGCCGTTGGGCAACGTCAAGCGCCACGCGGGAACGCAATCGCCGTTTTCGTTGGGAAACCCGATGGGCAGCTCGTAGTCCACGGGTTGAAAGCGGCTTTGCTGCAGCTCGCGCACCACGCGCCACACGTAATATTCACACTGCGCCGTCAGCATCCCCAGCATGGCTTCAAAGCGCGCGCTGCGATGCTCCTTGTCACCGAAATTGGTGTCGGCATAGTCGGCAATAAAGCGCTTTGTATCGTCGATCACCTGCTCGTGCGTAACGGCTTGAATACCGTTTTCGCAATAGACAGGCAGAGTGGTTTGCAGCAGATCGTGTGCCATCGTACCCACGTTGGCACTGTCCACGGTTGCCGGCTTTCGTTGCTTCAAATGCAACCCATAATTGCAGAAATATTTAAAACGACAGCGATAAAACTCCTCGGCACGCGAGGGCGAGATCGACATCATTTCGCCAAACAGTTTTTTTGCCACGGCAGGCTCGCGGAAGGCGAAACCCTCCTCCAGGCGATCCATCGCTTCCAGCCGTCCCGCATAGGAGGGCAGGGAACGAAACACCTCGCGATAGCTGGCGGCTTCCGCGGTGTTGTCGCGGTATTGTACCGCGAACGTGGCAAAGGCATCCTCCTCCGATTCGGCGGCAACGGCAGCGGGATCGCTTTCCTTCAGGGCAGGAAGCAGCCGTTTGATCTCGGCCACCAGCGACGAGGGGAACGCCTGATCCTTGCCGTTTTTGCGGTGATAGGTCACCACCAGCCGCTTGGAGGGCGCTGCCACGGCGGCATACGCATAAAACCGCTCCTCGGCGGTTTGACGGTCGGCGTTGTCGGCCAGGTTCACGCCGATATCCTTGAGGCGTTGCCGCTCGTAATCGGTCAGCAAGCCGTGCGCACTGGGATAGGCCGGCAGCACGCCTTCGTTGGCGCCCAGCACGATCACCGTGTGCGGCTGCGTGTAGCGAATACGGTCCACCGTACCGATCACCACGCCGTCCAGCCCTTGCGGAATACTGCCGAGATCGTCGCTCGATACCGCCAAGCGGAACAGCTCGGCAAAGCGAGCCGCCGACAGACGCGTTTCCGCCAAGCCCGTGGCAAAGGTGTCCAGCAGCTCCATCAGGTATTCCCATAGGCGAGCTTGATGGTCAGCCAACGCGTGCTCACGGTCGGCATCCAGCTTGGCCACGCGCAGTCGCACGCATCGCGCCACACGCAGCTCGGCGAGCAGAGCGTAAACCGCCTGTGCAAACTGGTGGCCGGTGTGCAAACCGGACAACCGCTTGGCAAAGTTCTCCAGCGGCCTCACCAAACGACGGCGCAGCAAATTCACGTATTGTAAGCGGCTTTCCGAAAGCGGTGTAACCTCCTTGCCGATCCCCTCGGGATGCTCGGTAAAGGGCTCGCACCACCGCCGCCCTTGAATGTTCCATAAAAACACGTAGTTTTCCAGCAAAGCCCCCGACGCGGCGGAAAAACCAACCAAGCCGGTCTTGATCATGCGCAGCAGATCGTCGCTGTCCCAGCCGCCTGTTACGGCAGCCAACGCCGATTCCACCAGCGTAATTAACGGCTGTGTCTGCACAGGCTCGCGGTAATCACGGCAGCAGGGGAGTCCCTCGCGACGTAAGGCCGTTTCCAAAATATCGGTATATTGGTCCGACTCGTGCGTTACCACGGTGAAATCGCGGCAGTAGCCGCCCTCCTCGCGCAGTAACCGACGGATCAGCCGTGCCGCATAGCGGCACTCCTCCACGCGGTCGTCGCAGGCAGCGATCGTCACCGCTTGCGTGGGCTCGGTATACGGCGCGGTACCTGCCGCAAAGCACCCTGCCTCCAACGCTTGCAGAGCAGGGTCGGCGGTGCGCCGATTGGTGTCTAACCGTGTGATCTTCACTTCACTGCGGCAGGCATCGCGTAGCTGTTGAGCGGTGCGGATCGCCGTGGAAAACCGATCAAACTCATCGTTTTCTCCCACCGTAGCACGATCGGTGCACAAGGCTACCGTCAGCGTATCTACGCGTGGCATCAGCTGCTCCAGTACGCGTTCTTCCTGATAGGTAAACCCTTTAAATCCGTCAACGAACACAGAGGCACCGTCGAAAATATGACTTTCATGCAGCTTGTCTGCCAGCCAGGTCAGATCGTCCTGCGGGTCCACCAAGGAAGCTTGTGCCACAAGTGCCTCGTAGGCACCGAAGATCAAGGCCAATTCGGATAATTTTTTTCGCAGCAAGCCCTCGGGCAATGCGGCAGCGCTTTCTTCTAAGGTCAGCGGCGTAATAACGCACTGCTTGCACTCGGCCAGGATATCGGTCAACGCCTGTAAATATTCCGGCGACTCCACGTGCCGCCGATACAGCACCAGCGAATCGGCAACGCTGTGCAGGGCTTGGCTCATTAATAGCAGCGACAAGGTGCTGCTCATGCGTTTGCCGGTAAGACCGCCGATCTCACGCGCCACGGTGCTCACCATGCGGGTAAAGCTGATCACCTGCACGCGCTGCGAAAGCACGGGTCCCAGCTCGGTCAGCAGGACTCGCTCGTTTTCATACGAGGCTTGCTCGGGCACCAGCAAAAAGAGCGGGCGCTCCTCGGTGGCAAGCTGCTTTAATCGGCGATAGATCTCGGTGGTCTTTCCCGAGCCGGAACGGCCCGTGATCAAGTGCAGCAAACGATCACATCCTTTACAGTGCTGCCCAGTCCTCCTTGCTGAGAGAGAACACGGCGCACAATTCCTCGGTCATTCTTTGCTCGCGTCCGCGAATGAAGTCGCGCATATACTCAAGCTGATTGTTCCACTTGGTAACCGACGGCGCTCCATAGCGTGCGTATTGACGCGGTATCTCACTCTCGATCTCCGCCGCCAAGTCGTTCAAAATCGGCAGCAGGCGATCGGGCGCGAGCGTGGTTTTCATGGTGTCCTTATACAATTTTACAAACGCACGGCTGAACGCATCGTTTTTCAGCAGCGCGGTCATCAGCGGATCGTAATAATTGCGATAGGTGTGCTGTCCTGTGCCCTCGTACAACTGCCGCACGAAGGCATAGTCGGCATAATACGCGGTGCAGGCCCAGTCCATATCGAAAATGATCCAACGCCACTTGCCGCCGTTGGTATCACGGTAATAGGCCACGTTGTTGATCATATCACCGTTGCCGTACCAAGTTTGGTACACGTAATACGTCATCAGCGACGAAATATCCACACGGTCGGTAACGTAGCGATAGTGCTCCTCCACCGTCAGATCGTGCGTGCGCGCATAGCGGATAAGCTCCTTCATGTCGGCGTTCATCGGCAGATAGCTTTCGTAAATGGCGGGCGACTTAGCAATCTCCACCCGCTCCTCGGGAATACCCGTTTCGGCCGAAACAAATGCCTCGTTGCGCTTTTCGCGCAGGTAATACAAGCCGTAGTAGGTGCCGTTAATGTACAAAGCCACCGGCTTCACGGCTTGAATGACCATATCCTTTTTGCCGTCCAACGATGCCGCCACGAATTCGTCGCGCAGCTTGGCGCTGCTCCAGTCGGAGCCGGAGGGACGCAGCAGCAAATTGCCGAAGGTGTCGGTGGTTGCCTTTTCAAAGAACGGGTAGGTCACCGTGCTTTGTCCCACCGTCTGATTGAGATTGAGCGAAAATGCCTTTTGCACGTTGTAACGGCTTAAACCGCCTGCAATGCGCAGCAGGCTGTTAAAGGTAACGGCCTTGCTGCCGTCCTTTTCAAAATACTCGGTATGTACCGCCACTTCCTTGTGTTCGTTCAAGAAATCGGTAAACGCACCCGCAGCGCCGAATAACGCCTGCGGATCGCCGCTCACACTCACCACGGGAATCTCGTGCGGCTCGCTCACCAAATACGTCCGGGTAACCACGTCGCTGGGCAGATACCCCTCGCGATACGCCACCGCACGCAGTACGGTGTTTTTGGTTACCGTCAAGGCGGTGCCGACGGTATATAACGCATCGTCCTCGGTCGGCTCGCTGCCGTCGGTGGTGTAGTACACACGGCAGCCCACAGGTACCGTTAACGCCACGCGAGCACCGTCGGTCACGTAGCCGCCCTCGGCAGTAACGATGGGGGCGGGCGCGTAGCCGGAAAGCCCACTGCCGTTTGGTTCACCGGGCGTGGGCACGGTGAAATACACACGGCTGCGGCGATCGTTGCCGTTGCGACCACTGGTGATTCCATAGCGCTGCTTGCCGCTTTCAAAACGGTCGCACAACACGCCTTCGGGTGTGAGCAGGCTCAAGGTCTCACCGTAGGGGCTTAACGAAAACGGTGCGGCGGTGCCGTCTGTGTTGTTTTTATCGCAATACACCAACAACCGCTCACCGGCCGCCAACACGGTTTCGGGGAACACAAAGCCGGTTACGGTCACATCCTCCGTCAGCCGATACCCCGTCAGCACGATCGACTGCGCGGTGGTGTTGGTCAGCTCGACCCAATCGGTAGGGTAGGTGCGGTCGGTATCGCGTGATACGGCACACACCTCGCTGATGAGCACCCCCGTGTAACAGGCCTCTCGCAGACCGTCCACCGTTGCGGCGTGCACACCGCCGTTTGCCGCCCCGGGCGTCGGCGTGGCAAACCAGTGCTCCTCCTCGCCCAAGCGGCCGTAGGACACGTTTTCATCCCCTGCACCGATCGACAGCTGATCCAGCAGGGTATCCTTGTCGTAGAGATACACGGTATCTCCGCGAGAGCCCAAGCCAAACGGCGCATAGCCGCCGCGCAGCTCGTTCGGGTTACCTGTCAGCGGCACCACGAGCGCTTCACCGGCCGCCAGCGTTTTTTTGTCGAACACAAAGGCATCCGGCTCGGCGGGATCGTCGGTCAGCGACAACCCCTCCAACGACACGGCGCTGTCGCCGGTGTTGGTAAGCTCCACCCAGTCGTAATAGGCACCGTCGGCATCGCACAGATATGACAGATTGTTGTTCATCAATTCGGTCAGCTTCAGCTTGGCCTTCGGCAGCTCGGCTATGTTACCGTAAAGCACCGACCCCAGAACGATCGCAGGAATACCGATCGCGCACAAGGCGATCAGTAATATTCGCTTGGCACGCATGCTCACGGCGCCACCTCCGTTTCTGCGGTGTTGGCATATCCCGGCGTGGGATAGCGGCAACGCACCGTCGCACCGCTTTCATTGCAACCGTAGGCAACGTCTTGTTCGGTGGCGTTGCAGGTCACACCGGAGCAAAAACTACCGTCGGCGGTGTACAGTCCCACGTAGTCGTCGTCTTCACCCAAACGGAAATTGGTGTGATACTCACCGTTTTCGGCGCTGTTTTTACCGTCGCAAAAAATCAGCAGATACCCACCTGCAGGCAGCACGGTGTTTTCGGGAAAACGCCAACGGTCAAGCTCGCTCTCGTTGTCGGTCAACGACCAGCCCGATAGATCCACCGCGGTGTCAGCCGTGTTATACAATTCGATCCAATCACCGTAATCGCCCTCGCTGTCATACAACGAGGCTTTGTTGCGAGCCACACATTCGTTAATACGCACGCCGTATTCCGTATTGGTGGCGTTTTCACCCAATACCATTCCCATACTGTTGGGTTGACCGGGGGTGGGGGCGGCGTACCACGCGAATTGCGTGGGAGGATAGGTTTCGTTTTCAAGTGCTCCGTAGGATAATCCGGGCACGGCGGCAGGCAGTGCCACCGTGTGCGCCGCTTCGCCGTGCGGATTGCTCAGCACCACGGTTTCGCCGTCGGCACTCAAACGGAAGGTGAGCACGTCGGCGGTGGATAGCACCAGCCGTTCTCCCGCTTGCAGCTGTGCCGTGGGCAGCGCCGCTTTACCGGGGGAGTCAGGGTCGTCCGAGAGATACCACCCCTGCAACGAAACAGCGCGCTCGCCGTAATTGTACAGTTCGATCCAGTCTGCTTCGCCGCCGGCACTCTGTAGTTCGGTAATGCACAGGGTATCGGTATTTTCAGCAGGGCTGCACGCCGCAAGACAGAGCAGCAACACACCGATCAGCAAGCAACACGTCATCCGTTTCATCGTAGGGCCCCTCCTTTGTAAAAAACTAACTTTAATTATACCAAACCTTGTGTCGTAAATCAATAGAAGTTGTCGAATGAGAAAAAAGTTCCTTTAGAGTGTTGACAAATGCATTATAAATGGTGTAAACTAATATCAGTATTCAATTTTTGCGCATATTTTTTTATAAAAGGAGAGGTTTCTTGTGAAAAAGGTTCTTTCTTTGGTTGCGGTTTGCCTGCTGCTCGTCGGTATGATGTCGGTTGGTTTCACCGCTTCCGCTGCAACTCCCAAAGAGGAGATCGTTGCTGCCGTTAAGGCTGCCATGCCCGACGAGTACGAGGCTAAGTACATTCCCATGCTCGAGAATACGCTGAGCCAGATCGAAGTCACCGCTCAGCAGGCTGAGGCCGTTGTCGCCAACATCGACACTGTTAAGGCCGCCATTAAGGAAGACAAGGGCGATTCGCTGTCCGAGTACACCAAGGCCGAAGCTACGGTCGTGATGGACAACTTCGACGAAGCTTGCGCTACGCTGGGTCTGGGCTACAACATCGTTGAAGCCGAGAACCCCACCCACGAGGGCGACGTGGCCATCGAAGTCTACAAGCTGGACGATAAGGCTCCTGTCGGCGATGTCGACGGCGACGGCGTGAAGAAGACCAACGCTCCCGTAGCCAACGTTGCTGCTATCAGCGTTCTGGTTCTGGCTGTCGGTGCTGCCTTCGTTTCCAAGAAGGTTGCAGCTCGCTAATTAAAGAATATGAACAATCGTGTCCTTGCGGCACTAAGAAAAAGCCCTTGGTTCAAGGGCTTTTTCTTATTGTTGCCGTATGTATTTGTCGTGATCGCCATCGGCTGTGCCGTGGTCTTGTTCTTTGAAAACGTCATTGCGCCGTCGGAATACTATCGCGTGCTCACGGGCGACGCCGCCGACAGCTCGGTTGTCGGCGCCGTCACGCCCGATGAGGGTCACATTCCCGTCATCCCCTATGAAAGCCAATGGGCTACACTCAACGTTGAGGGGTGGGAGGAAACCGATATCCCCGTGTACTTCGGCGATAGCAACGCCATTCTGCGCCGCGGGGCAGGCATGTGGTTTAACTCGCGCTTCTGCGGTCAAGGCGGTAAAACCGTGCTTTCGGCACACGTCACCTCGCATTTCTACGAAATCGAGGATACCGCCATCGGCGACCTCGTCACCGTCGATACCATCTACGGTGAGTACGTGTATAAAGTAACGGATATTCAGGTGTTCCATTATCAAGACAGCTCGCTCATCCAACCGGACGACAGCGAAGAGGTACTGCTCATGTACACCTGCTACCCGCGTAAAAACGGCTATCAATTCAAAACCGAGCGCGTAGCCCTCATCTGCAAAAAAGTCAGCGGAAAGGAGTGGAAGACCTATGGTTGACCGCGTTTTCCGTCCGCTCTTCCAAGCCGCCGTTGCCATACTGCTGGTGGTATCCGTTGCAGCCACGGTGCTGCTTTTCGGCTTGCAGGGGTACGTTTACAGCGAACGGCTGTACCGCGACATTCCTAACGATCCGGCCTTCGTGCAGGGCATGACCGACTACGTGTTGGATGATTTGGAAGCGGAATGTTTGTTTTACGATCTTCCGTTCGATACAATCAAAACCGCCGTTACGACCGAGTGGATCCGGGAGCTCTCTCGGCAGTATACCGCGTCGGTATACACGGCGCTGTGTAGTGGCGAGGAGCTTAAACCCCTTGATGTAGATCCGGCACCGTACCGCGCGGTGATCGACTCCTTCTTTGCTTCACTCCCCGAGGAGGAACGCCCGCTGGATGTCAATGCGGCCGCCACATTGTCGCAGGAGTTGGCAACCAGCACCGAAGCGGTGCTGGCGGGAGGCGTCATCAATCGTTTTCTCGGTTACGGACACGACTTAGTGTACGGCGATACGCCGCTGCGAAAAACCGCCTCCATGGCGTGGTGGTCGTTGGCGGCAGCGGTGCTGTTTGCGGCACTCAGCCTTATTCCGTGGGGCGGCCGCCTGCAGCGCTTCTATGCCACGGCAGGCTCGCTGTTTGTGGGCAGCGCGTTGGCGTTCGTGCCGTTGTGGCTGCTCAAGCGCCACGATCTGGTCAACCGCTTGGTATTGGGCGATTCGCCGCTCAAACTGTATGTCGGCGGTATTTTAGACGGCGCTGTCGGCGGTATGACCACGGCGGCATTGTGGGTATTCATCGGCTGTGCGGTGCTGCTTGTTGCTGCTGCTGTGCTGTTGGTGCGGTATAAAGCAAAGGAGAATAAGAAATGAAAAAGATCTTAGCCATCGGCAACAGTTTTTCGCAGGATGCCACGCGGTATATCGAAGCAATGGCCGAGGGGGAGCTGCTGGTGCGCAACTGCTACATCGGCGGCTGCAGCCTGCAACGCCATTGGAATAACGTGGTGGCAGATGCTGCCGAATACGACTATGAAAAGGATGCCGTGGCGCTGGAAAAGATCGCGCTGTCCGATGCCCTCACCCGCGAAAAGTGGGATTACATTACGGTGCAGCAGGTCAGCTCGCAGTCGGGCTTTTACGATAGCTACGAGCCCTTCATGCGCGACCTGCTTGCCTACGTTAAAGAAACGTGCCCTAAAGCGAAAATCGTGTTTCACCGCACTTGGCCGTATGAGGACAATTCGCAGCACGGCAGCTTCCCGCTGTATGGATGCGATCGCACTGCCATGTACGAGGCGATCGTTCGCGCTACCGACCGCGTAGCCACTCACTACGGCTTGCCCATTATTGATTGCGGCACAGCTGTGTACGAGGGCGCCAAGCTGCCCGAATTCAACGTCGCCCACGGTGGCGTATCCCTCTACCGTGACGACCATCATCTCGGCTACGATTACGGCCGTTATCTGGCAGGGTTGTGTTGGTATCGCTTCTTTACGGGCAAGAGCGCCGAAACCGTCACCTTTGCCCCCGAAAATACCGATCCTCAAAAAATTGCCGTTCTGAAAGCCCTCGTCGGCTGATACCCCATATAAAAAAGAGCAAGAGTAACAGGAAACTTTCCTGTTACTCTTGCTTTTTGTTTTTGTAGGGGACGATGCCCACATCGTCCCGCCCCTAAAGGCTGACAACTGCCAATTACAGCACCCACCAAGCCGCCAGCTGTATCGCCACGATCAGCGGCAATCCCAGCATAAAGCGCTTGTGCTTGGTTTTGTGGCGAATGAGCAGCATTGTTACGTACATGGCCGCCGCACCGCCGAGCAATGCCAGCAAAAACAGCGTTTGCTCCGGCACGCGCCGTCGGCCGCTGCCGGCGATCACCTTGTCGTAGATCGTAATGACGGCGGCTATCACGCTAATAACCGCCAACGCAATCTCCCACACTCCCATGCACTCACCACTGCTTCAGCGGCACGGTAGCGGTAAAGCCTTGTGCACCGGTGTTGTCGTTGCACACCACCTCGGCCACGTTGCCGTTCAGCGTAATGGCAGCGCCGGTATAGCCGTTGTATTCCGGGCCGGTGTAGCCGATCTCTTTGGGGTTCGAGGCGATCACGATCGGGCAGGGCTGCCCTTTGTGGTCGCGCGCGCAACCTTCTTCGCGCACCTCGAATGTGTGCGTGTGGCCGCAGATCATCAACTGTGGCTTCACCGTTTCCTTCAAAATCGTTGCCCACTCGGTGAGGATCGGGACATCAATATCAAACGGCGGCACGGGCGTTTGTGTAAACGGATTGTGGCACAGCACCAAACGGTATTTCACGTCGGGATGGTCATAGCCGCTTACGTTACGCAAAAACTCCGTTTGCTTTTCGCGGAAGCTGTGGCAGCAAATGGTGCCGTTGTACTCCTCGCGGTCGTCGTGCTTATCCTCGCCGCAATCCAGCACCACACCCCACAGGCAGCCCACGCGGAACGTGTAATAGGTAAGACCGTGTCTGGTGGGGAGGTAATCTATGTAATGCTCGGCATAGCAGCCGCGAAAATCGTGGTTACCGCGGGCGCAAACGCAGGGCAGCGTGCCGCCGCTCACCGCCGAAGCAATATTCAGCAGCGCGTGCATTTGAACGAAATCACCGCAATGGTCGGGAATGTCACCGTTAAAGAGTAACACGTCGGGTTGCTTCGCCGCTGCTTTCGCCGCTGCAATGGCGTGCTGCGCGCGACCGTGTACGTCGGCAATGTGATACAGCACGATATCCTCGGTTTTGGTAAGCGCACGGAACGTGTACGCATAGTCCTGCGGCTCGGCAATGTTCGGCCAATACGGCTTGCGTTCAATCACCTCACACACGCGCAGCGTGTAGCAGCCGGCCGCGTCCAGCGCTGCCTGCGGCACGGTAATGCGATGGGTCTCGGTATCGGAGCGCCGCACGCCGCACGCATCGTCAAAGTACTCCTTACCGTTCACCAAAACGGAAAGCAACACCGGTTTTTCGGAAAGCATTAAAATTTGATACTCGTCTTCCACGGCAAACACCGCGGGATGGCACAGTAATCCGTTGGGAATCATGGTTATCACCTCAAACTTATTATAAAAGGGCGGGGTAGGTGTGTCAACTGTCATTTCCTGCAAAAATACTGTATTTTTTTAAATCCACGCAGCCGTCCTCACCAAATACGATACCCTCATTTTCCAGCATCGCGCGTTGCACACCCTCGCCACCGAACGCAAAGCCCGGGGCCACGCGGCCGTGACGGTTGACGACGCGGTGACAAGGAATTATCCCCGGTTCGGGGTTCACGTGCAAGGCGTAGCCCACCACGCGAGCCCAGCGCGGATTTCCCGCCAGCATGGCCACCATGCCGTAGGTGGCCACCCGCCCGCGCGGAATGGTACGTACCACCTCGTAGATCTTTTCAAAAACGCTGCCACTCATCTGCAACACCTCATTATACAGTATATCACAAAATCCATCAGAAAAAACCTCTTGATTTTCTCGTTTTCCTGTGCTATGATAAAGGACACACGCGGGAGTAGTTTAGTGGCAGAACTTCAGCTTCCCAAGCTGACCGTGCGGGTTCGATTCCCGTCTTCCGCTCCAGAAAAGAACCCACAGTTGTCTACGACAACTGTGGGTTCTTTTCAACTAAATCCACCCTTTCGGATGGGTGAAATCATCTCCGATGATGAAATCCCCTACGGGGATGAAATCCGCCTCGACGGCGGGTGGGTGGATTTGATTTCATCTGCGAAGCAGATTTCATCCGAGCGGAGTGAGGATTTCATCGCGCTTGCGCGATTTCATTGAAAAGTTTGCAAATGCGTGGTACAATCGGAGCAAATGAGGTGATAGTATGGCTGAAAACAAACTTGCTGATATGTCAACAGAATTTGCGATTCAAATCTTGTGGTTGCTCTTTCGCAAAAAGAAACACCGCCGATAGCGTCCGGCTATCGGCGGTGTTTTTGGTTAAAACTTACTCTTCGTCCTTTTCCTTGGACAGGATCTGATTAACGATGATACCGAGGATCAGCGCGGTAGCGATCGCCGTGATGGTGATCTTACCGAAGGTCAGCGACAAGCCGCCGATACCGGCAATCAGAATCGCCGAAGCCGTGAACAGGTTGCGGTTCTTGTTCAAGTCAACCTGCTGCAGCATTTTAAGACCCGACACGGCAATAAAGCCATACAGCGCCATGCAAACGCCACCCATTACGCAAGCGGGGATGGAGTTAACAAACGCAACGAAGGGCGAGAAGAACGAAATCAGAATTGCACCAATGGCAGCAAACACGATCGTGATGACCGAAGCGTTGCGGGTGATAGCCACGCAAGCCACCGACTCACCGTAGGTGGTGTTCGGGCAGCCACCAAAGAAAGAACCAACCATGGAGCCAACGCCGTCACCCAGCAGGGTGCGGGACAGGCCGGGATTCTCCAGCAGATCGGTACCGATGATGGAGGAGATGTTCTTGTGGTCGGCCACGTGCTCGGCGAACACCACCAGCGCCACGGGCAGATACGCCACAGCGATGGTCGCAATGTAAGCGCCGTTCAGCTCGGCCAAACCGTCCTTAGCCACCCAGAAGGTGGGGGTGAAGTCGAGGTTGATGAAGGTCTTAACACCCACGCCCTCAGCCCACAGCGAGCTGATCTTGGTGAAGTCGATCACCTTCAGCGCATCAATACCGGCGGCATCACCAATGGCGGTGAAGATGGCAGCCAGCGCATAGCCGGAGAGGATACCAATGATAAAGGGAATGAGCTTCGCAAACTTCTTGCCGTAGGTAGAAGCCAGGGTGGTGACGATCAGCGTAACCACGCCAACCAGTACGCAGATCAGCGGGTTGGCCGTACCGGTACCGCTGTTCTGCATATCGCCAATGGCGTTGCCGGCCAGCGACAGACCGATGATGGCCACCGTGGGGCCGATAACAACGGGAGGCATCAGTTTGTTCAGCCACTCCACGCCGACGATCTTAACCAAGATCGCGATCACCACGTACACCAAGCCGGCGAAGATCGCGCCGATGATGAGACCGAGGTAACCGAGGCTCATGGAAACGCCGCCCGCAAACGCCGCGGCCATGGAGCCGAGGAATGCGAAGGACGAGCCGAGGAACACCGGGCTGCGGAATTTGGTGAAAGCCAAATACACTAACGTACCGCAACCGGCACCGAACAGAGCAGCAGCGGGCTGCATGCCGTTACCGACGATAACGGGAACGACCAGCGTAGCGGCCATGATGGCCAACAACTGCTGAATGGCAAACACAACGGTTTGCCCGAACTTGGGTTTGTCTTTAATGCCATAGATCAGGTTCATGCGTTTTTCCTCCTCAGAATTTAATAACACTGTATGAATAAGGCGCTCAGCCTTGATTCCCGTTGTACAGATACACGCCGCAATCCTCGTCCACAGGCGGCAGCTTCACCGCCACCGATTCGGCGTGAGCGGTGGGAATGTTTTTTCCCACGTAGTCGGCACGGAACGGCAGCTCGCGGTGGCCGCGGTCGATCAAGATCGCCAGTTGAATGGCCTTGGGGCGTCCCACCGAAAACACCGCTTCAATGGCGGCGCGCACGGTACGTCCGGTAAACAGCACGTCGTCCACCAGCACCACGGTTTTGCCCACGATATCAAACGGCAGCGTGGGCGGCTCGGCAGGGGCATCCTGCGGAATATCGTCGCGGTAGGGCCGGGTGTCCAGCGCCGCAAACGGAACGGTCACCCCTTCAATGCGTGCAATATTTTCCTGCAACCGCTGTGCTAACGGTTCACCGCGCCGATGAATACCGATCAGGCACAGATCGCTAACACCCTTGTTTTTCTCGGTGATCTCGTGTGCCATGCGCATCAGGGTACGGTTCATGGTGGCTTCGTCCATCAGTACCGCTTTGAGTTGCTCCATACTGTTTTACCTCGTAAAAAAAGACCTTGCCGCTTTACAGACAAGATCGTTTTGACACACCTATGGACACCCTCTTGTCGGCTTCGCGGAACCGCTTGTTAAAGATGGTTTCATTATTTCAAAGTATACCACCGCCGTTGTCGAATGTAAAGAGTTTTTTCGTAAAAAAGTCGATTTTTGCTTTTCGCCCGTTGCAATTCTTAGAAGGTTTGTTATAATAAATTTAAAGAGGGAGGAGATACTATGAAAATCACCGTTATGAGTTTTAATACGCAGCACTGTGAAAACTTCCGCACCGGCGTGATTGATTACGATCTAATGGTAAAAACCATTCGCGATTGCGGCGCCGATATCATCGGCATGCAGGAGATCCGCGGCCAAGGCACCATGGAGGGCTATGAGCCGCAGGCACAAATCTTGGCCGACAAATTGGGCTACTACTATTATTTCGCCAAGGCCATCGATGTGGGCACCGCCCCCAATCCCTACGGCAACGCGCTGCTGTCGCGTTTTCCCATTTTGGATGCCGTCACCATTCCGGTGCCCGATCCCACCGGCCCCCTCACGGGCAGCCGCTACGAATCCCGTTGCTTGCTCAAGGCCAAAATCGACGTTGGCGAGGGCCTAACGGTGTGCGATATCCACTTCGGCCTCAACCCCGACGAACAGGAAAACGCCGTGGCCACCGTGATGAGCAACGTGGAAACCGAACGCTGCGTGCTCATGGGTGACTTCAACGTCAAGCCGGCCAATCCTTTGTTGGACCCCATTCGCGAATTGCTGTTCGACACTGCCGATCTGTTTGAGGGCGAGCGTCTCAGCTGGCCGTCGGATACGCCCAGGGTCAAGATCGACTATTTCTTTACTTCCAAGGATCTCAAAGTGCTGTCGGCCGATATTCCGGCGATCGTTTCCTCCGATCACCGCCCCTACGTAGTAGAACTGGAGCTGTAAGTATGGATATAAAGCGTATTCTTTCCACGGTCGATCACACGCTGCTCAGTCCCACGGCCACGTGGGAGGAGATCCGCGTGCTGTGCGATGAAGCCATGCACTACGGCACCGCCTCGGTGTGTATTCCGCCCAGCATGCTGGCCTTCGCCAAGGCCTACGTGGGCGACCGCCTTACGCTGTGTACCGTCATTGGCTTTCCCAACGGCTATATGACCACCGCTGCCAAGTGCTTTGAAGCGCAGGATGCGATCGCGCTCGGTGCCAATGAAATTGATATGGTCATTAACCTCGGTTGGGTGCGCGAGGGCGCCTACGACCGCATTTTGCAAGAGATCCGCGCCGTAAAAGCCACGTGCGGCAATCGCGTGCTTAAGGTCATCATCGAAACCTGCCTGCTCACCGACGAAGAAAAAATTCGTCTGTGCGAGGTGGTGTCGGCCTCGGGTGCCGAGTATATCAAAACCTCCACCGGCTTTTCCACCGGTGGTGCCACCGCGGCGGACGTTGCGTTGTTTGCGGCGCACGTTGCTCCGCACGTCAAGATCAAAGCGGCCGGCGGCATTACCACGCTGGCCGATGCCGAGGAGTTTTTAAAGCTGGGTGCTTCGCGCCTCGGCACCAGCCGTATTGTTAAGTTGGTAAAGGAGTCGTAAGATGAAACGCGTATTCCTGATCGTGTTGGATTCCTGCGGGATCGGCGCCCTGCCCGATGCCGCCGCGTTTGGTGATGGTAATTGCCATACCCTACGCCGCATCGCCGCCTCGCCGCAGTTTAAGGCGGATACGCTGTGCGCCATGGGCCTCGGCAACGTAGAAGGGCAGGGGTTCCTGCCTCGCGCCGAGCGGCCCACGGCGGCCCATGCGCGCTTGGTGGAGCGTTCCAACGGCAAGGATACCACCATCGGCCATTGGGAGATCGCGGGTGTGGTGTCAGAACAACCGCTGCCCACCTATCCCAACGGCTTTCCGCAGGAACTGCTGAATGAGTTTTCACAGCGAGTCGGTCGCGGCGTGCTGTGCAATCGTCCGTATTCCGGCACCGAGGTCATCAAGGCCTATGGTAAAGAGCATTGCGAAACAGGCAAGCTCATCGTCTACACCTCGGCTGATAGCGTGTTTCAAATTGCCGCACACGAAGATGTCGTTCCGCTGGAAGAATTGTATGCCATCTGTCGCACTGCGCGGCAGCTGCTGGTGGGTGAGCACGCCGTCGGCCGTGTCATTGCTCGCCCGTTCACGGGAAGCTATCCCCACTACACCCGCACCGCCAATCGCCGTGATTTTTCGGTTGCCCCCCCGCGTGATACGCTGCTGAACGCGCTGTCGTCGGCAGGAAAAACCGTGCGCACGGTGGGAAAGATCGCCGATATTTTCGCCGGCAGCGGTGTCACCCACAGCACACCCACCCACGGCAACGCCGAGGGCATGGCCGAAACGCTGCGTGCAGCGGAGGAAGATTTCGAGGGCCTGTGCTTTGTGAATTTGGTGGATTTCGATATGCTGTACGGTCACCGCCAAGACGTCGACGGCTACGCCGCCGCCTTTGCCGCGTTCGACCGTTGGCTGCCGCAACTGCTCTCCCGCTTGCGGCAAGACGATCTGCTGCTCATCACCGCCGATCACGGCTGTGATCCGGGCGACGAGCACACCGACCACACGCGCGAATACGTGCCGCTGTTGCTGTACGGTCAGTCGGTGGCTCCTGTTGATCTCGGCACACGTTCCACCTTTGCCGATATTGCTGCCACGGTAGCGGCGTATCTGGAGGTTCCTTTTTGCGGCGACGGCGAAAGCCTGTGGCCGCTTGTCAGCAAGGAGGGTACGGTATGACCAAAGAAGCCCTGTGCGCCGCGGCCATCGCCGCACGGCAGCACGCCTATGCCCCGTATTCCAGCTGCTTGGTCGGCGCTGCACTGTTGGCCGCCGATGGCAGCGTGTACACCGGCTGTAACGTCGAAAATGCGTCCTACGGTGCCACTCTGTGCGCCGAGCGCACCGCCTTTGCCAAGGCGATCAGTGAGGGCAACCGTCAGTTTACCATGCTGGCCGTTGCGGGCAGCGAAGGCAACGAAATCAACGGTGGCTTTCCGCCCTGCGGTATCTGCCGTCAGGTCATCGCCGAGTTCTGCGAACCCGATTTCACGGTACTCGTCGTTACCGCCCCCGATACCTACAAGGAATATACCTTGTCCGAGCTGCTTCCCGCAGCCTTCCGCTTATCATAAAGTGAAACACCGCCTCATATCCTGCAGTATAGCTGTATGATAGGAGGCGGTTTTTTTGTTTGTTATTAAAAAACGATGGCTCGCCGTCATGGCGCTGTGCCTGGCCGTGCTGGTGGCGGTGCCGTATCTGCTCACCAAGGAGGCGGCGGTGGGGGCCGCTTCGTCGGATTGGGGCCTCGGCTTCGGCGAGGCGGGCACACCGCCCACGGGCAACGCTACTGCCGACTATTTGGCGCAGTATCACGCCTATTACGTGGATGACACCGACGAAAAGGTCATTTACCTCACCTTTGACGCGGGCTATGAAAACGGCAACACAGCCCCCATTCTGGATGCGTTGAAAAAGCACAACGTCTCTGCCACATTCTTTTTGGTGGGGAATTATATCAAAACCGCCCCCGAACTTGTGAAACGCATGGTGGCCGAGGGACACACGGTAGCTAACCACACCGCTACGCATCCCGATATGTCGCGTCTTGCGGATAAGGCGGCCTTTGCCGAAGAACTGCACGCGCTTGAGCAGCAGTACAAGGCGCTCACGGGCGAGGATATGGTAAAATTCTACCGCCCACCGCAAGGAAAATTCAGCGAACAAAATTTGGCCATGGCTCACGAGCTGGGCTATCACACCTTCTTTTGGAGCTTGGCCTACGTGGATTGGTACGTCGACCGCCAGCCAAGCCGCGAGGAAGCACTAAAGAAACTCACCGCGCGCATCCATCCCGGAGCGGTCGTTTTGCTGCACAGCACCTCAAGCACCAATGCCGCCATATTAGATGAACTGCTTACCAAATGGGAGAGCATGGGCTACACCGTCGCCCCGTTGCAGCAGTTGATCGTTTAATGACACCACACCCCGTCCACCGTCATAGAGTGTAGTACACCACGCGAAAGGACGGATGGTATGAACGAGTTATTCGCTGTTTTGGGGCTGTTGCTGGCGGTCTGCGGTGCCGCAGCACTGCTTTGGTGGTTGATGGCGTGCTGGCTTCGTCCGTGCGAGGGCGGTGTGTTCGTCATTCCCATAAGCGGCGAGCGGTGGGATGCCGAATACCTCGTTCGCACGGCACGGTTGCATGCTTGCGGCGCCCGCGTCGTGCTGTTGGATTGCGGCTTGAGTGCCAAATGTGCCGCCGTCACGCAGGAGATCTGCAGTCGTTTAAACACGGAACTGATCGACGAAAAAGAATGGGAAATTTTGATAAAAAGCGCTTTACAAGAAGGCGAAAGGGGAGTATAATAAAAACCGAACATATTTTCGGTTTTGGGAGGTGAGCAGGCATGGCAAGCGAGGAACGGCTGGTTGGCGTGGTCGAACGCGTGGTCTACCGCAGCGACGAAAGCGGTTGGACGGTACTGGAACTCGCAACCGACGATGAGTTCCATAAGGTCGTGGGGTTCTTGCCTGCCGTGCAAGCAGGGGAGTGCCTGCAGCTCACCGGCGATTGGGTGGAGCACGCTCGCTTCGGGCGCCAATTCAAGGCCTCAGGATACGAGCATAGCCTTCCCACCGATACCGATTCGGTGTTTCGCTATTTAGCCTCGGGAGCCATCAAGGGCATTGGCCCTGCCACGGCGTCCTCCATCGTTGAGCGCTTTGGAGAAGATACGTTGCGCATCATGGAGGAAGAACCCGAACGCCTGGAGGAGGTGCGCGGCATCACTGCGGCGCGTGCTCAAAAAATCGCCCAAGCCTACCGTGAGCAATTTGGCCTGCGCGAGGTCATTTTAGCCTTCGCCGCCTACGGTCTCACTCAAAGCGAGGCGCTGCGTTGCTGGAAGCGGTGGGGTGCCGCCACGGTAGACACCGTGCGCAAAAATCCCTATTGCCTGTGCTCGCCGGGTCTGCGCATCGGCTTTGAACGGGCCGACCGCATCTGCATGGGCATGGATCGCCCTGCCGACGATCCCGGCCGCATCGAAGCAGGGATCTTACACGTGCTGCGGCACAATCTGCGCAACGGCCACACCTGTCTCCCACAGGATAAGCTCATTCTCGCCTCTGCGCAGCTGCTCGGCGTTGTCGAACCGTTGGTCGCGCAAACGCTGGAGGATATGGTGCACAGCTTTACGGTACGCACCGAACAGATCGACGGCCGCCTATTCATCTTCCTGCCCGATATGCACACCGCCGAGCGCTACATTGCCTCGCGTATTCGGTTGATGACCGGTTTTCACACCGCCATCACACCGCTGATTGAAAAGAATTTGGAAACGGCCGAAAGGCAGAATAACATTCACTATCAAGCCCAGCAGCGCTTGGCTATCTTATCGGCCATCGAAAAGGGCGTGCTCATTCTCACCGGTGGCCCCGGTACGGGTAAAACCACCACGCTGCGTGCCATCATTATGCTGCTCGAGGGGCTTGGCGAACGCGTGGAGATCGCCGCTCCCACCGGCCGCGCCGCTAAGCGCATTGCCGAGCTCACAGGGCGCGAGGCTCGCACCATTCACCGCTTGCTGGAGGTACAGTGGGACGATACCGATACCCCTGTTTTCGACCGTAACGAGAAAAATCCGTTGGATGCCGATGCCTTGATTTTAGACGAGGTGTCCATGGTGGACGTTTTATTGTTCGATAACCTGCTGCGCGCTTTGCGCCCGGGCTGTCGCTTGATCTTGGTGGGCGACACCGACCAGCTACCCGCTGTCGGTGCCGGCCGCGTACTGCACGATTTGATCGAAAGCCGCGTGCTGCCCATGGTCGAGCTCACCGAGGTGTTCCGCCAGGCACTGGAAAGCGAGATCGTGGCCAATGCGCACCGCATCGTCAAGGGCGATATGCCGCAACTCGGCAACAAAACGGGCGACTTTTTCTTTCTGCCGCAACGCAGCTCGACCGACACGGTAGATACCGTGGTCGATTTATGCGCCCGTCGGCTGCCCGCCGGCTACGGCAACAGCGTGTTCAACGGCATTCAGGTGCTGTGTCCCGGCCGCAAGGGCGAGGTGGGCACCGTGCATTTGAACGAGCTGCTGCAAGCGGCCCTCAACCCGCCCGATCCGAAAAAGCGAGAATGGCGCGGCGATAACGGCCTGCTTCGCGAGGGCGATAAGGTCATGCACATTCGCAACGACTATGACATCGTCTGGACGAGGGATAACGGCGACACCGGCACCGGTGTGTTCAACGGCGATATCGGCGTACTGGAAAAGGTAGACCCGCGCGAGCAATCCATGCACGTGCGGTACGACGACCGCGTGGCCTACTATTCATGGGACCAGGCACAGGAGCTGGAGCCTGCCTACGCCATCACCGTGCACAAAAGCCAAGGCAGCGAATTCGACACGGTGGTGCTGCCCATCTATCGCAATCCCGTGCAGCTGTGCTACCGCAACCTGCTGTACACGGCGGTCACGCGTGCTAAAAACGTGCTGGTCATTGCCGGCAGCCGCGAAACCGTACAGGCCATGGTGCAAAACAATCGCAAAACGCTGCGCTACACCGGCCTCGGTCATTTCCTGCGCATCAATGAAATAGGCTTTTAATTAGCAGGTTGCGTTGGCAACCTGCTAATTTTATCCGCTTCTTTGTTGATTTTTATTCTTGCTTTTCCGTTGTAGAAAGCGTATACTTGGCGGTTGTAAGGGGGAATTCTATGGGAACCGTATTTTTGGCCACACTGTCACCCATGCTGGTGTTGTTTTGCTGTATCGTTATCGGTTTTGTGCTGCGTAAAAGGTCCGTTTTACCGGAAACTGCCGGCACCGTTCTTTCGCGCTTGGAAACCTACGTGCTGGTTCCGGCCCTCACCATCAACACGTTTCGCCGCTACTGCACGGTGTCTTCCTTGCAGGAAAACTATCGCTACACCCTCGCCGCTGTCGCGGTGCTTGCAGCAGCGTTTGTCATTGCTATGCTGTTGTGCCGGGCGTTTGCAAAAGAGGGCTATCGGCAAAAGATCTATGCCTATGCACTCACCTTTGCTAACTACGGCTTTATGGGTAACGCCATTGTTCCCGCCATTCTGGGCGAGGAAGTTTTGTATCAGTACATGATGTTCACGCTGCCGCTGAACATCGGCGTATACACATGGGGCATCGCCTCGCTGATCCCCCGCGGCGAAAGCAAGGAGCCTTGGTGGAAACGGCTCATCAATCCGCCGTTTTTGGCTATTCTTATCGGTGCGCTGTTGGGCCTCACCGGCGCCAATGCCTATATACCCGAGTTCTTGTCAAACACCCTCAGCAACTGTGCGGCGTGCATGGGCCCCGTAGCCATGATCCTCACCGGCTTTATCGTCGGTGGCTACCGCGTTAAAACGCTGCTTGGCGACTATAAGGTATACATCGCCACCCTGCTGCGGCTGGTGGTACTGCCGCTGGTGTTTCTCGCGGCGCTGCATGCCGTTGGTGCCCCCAAAGAAACGCTGCTGTTCACACTGTTTGCGTTTGGTACACCACTGGGCTTAAATACGGTGGTATTTCCCGCAGCCTATGGCGGCGATACCAACACGGGCGCCTCCATGGCAATGATCTCGCACACGCTGTGCATCGTCACCATTCCGCTGCTGTACGCCGTTGTTGTTTCCCTCGCATAAAAGAAGCCCGCATCCACGGATGCGGGCTTTTCGTTTATTCAACAACAACCTTATACACGTTAAACATTGTGGGCGAGGTAGAGATCACCACGTAGGTTTCGCCTCTTGCCGCAGCAGTGATCAGCTTGCCGTCAATGGTGGCGATCGCCGTGTTTTGGGAATACGAGTCAACGTTCGGCCACGCCGTCGAAATAGCGTGCTTTTCACCGGGCGCCAAATAAATCGTAAACAGCGTTTGCGTCAAGCGATCTTGGTAAGAAAAGTTTTGCACGGCTTCCGAAAAATGGCCGGGAATTTGGTTTTGCCCTGCAGCAACCTGTACCGTGGTGGTGGGTGCTGCCGTGGTGGGTGCCTTGGTGGTCGTTGCAGCTGTAGCGGGTGCCGTGGTCGTCGTTTGCGGTGCAGCCGGTGTTGTCACAGTCGCTTGCTGCTCTGCCGAAGCGATCGTGGTTGTCACAGCGGCAGGTAAGCCGCCCCCATGCTGCCGCGGAAGCATCAAGAGCACCAACGCCACGATCACCATAGCAGCTGCGGCAATCGCCGCAATCATGCCCCATTTTGGCTTTGACGAACGATTGCTTCCGGTAATCACCGTGCTGTGCGAGTTTTGCGGCGTTTCGGGATGCAACAGCTTCAGCAGCGCCCCCACCAGCTCCAGCTTAAAAGCCGTGGTCGGTGCATATTTCATGCGTTGTTTTCCGCCAAGCCAATAGGTCATGCTCTTGGAAAGCTGCACCGCGCCGATGGTTACGGGTAAAATCACCTTTTCTTTTTCAAATGCGTAAGAAATTTCGCTTGCCACGTGCTTGGAAGCGTTGGCCTCCTCCGACAGTAACAGCAAAACAACCGAGGCGTTGTCGATCGCGTCAATGATCACTTCCGAAAACAGCTGCCCCGGGATCTCGTGCTCATCGGAGATCCAATAGGGAAGACCGTTTGCCTTCAGCAGCGCGCAAAGATCCTGTGCTATTTCTCTGTCCTTACTGGAAAAGGAAATAAAAATAGACATAGCGTATGTACTCCTCAAACACTCCGTGTTTTTTTACGTCAGCGGTCACCGTGCCGCAAGCTCAAAGAAAAACGCCACACCGCCGTCGCGGTTTTCGGCACCAAACGGCATGCCGTGAGCGGTCATAACGGCCGCCACCACCGATAATCCGATCCCCGTCCCGCCATAGGCGCGGGTATGGGCTTTGTCCACCTTGTAAAAGCTTTCCCAAATGTGAGGAAGATCCTCGTCGGGAATGGCGTTGCCGCTGTTAAACACCGTTACCGCCACGGTGCCGTGATCGGTGGGAGTTGCGGTTATGCGGATCTCGCCGCCGGGTGTCACGTGATTGAGCGCGTTGGTCAGATAATTCGTCACCACGTTTTCAATCAGCACCGCATCGCCCCAAACGGCACACGGATCGTCCGTTACGGTGGGGAGGGGCGCCCCCTTCTCTTCAAACAACGGCGCATAGCGCTCCACCGCACGCTTCAGCAACGCGTTGATATCGAAACGGTCGATCAGCAGTTCCTCACTGCCCGATTCCAGCTGCATCAGCATGGTCAGCTTTGCCAAGATCTGTGTCAGCTTTTCGGCTTCGTCCTCAATTACTTCGCAATAATAAGCACGGCTTTCGGCATCGTCAGCTGCGTTTTCGCCCAACCCTTCAGCGTAGCTTTGTATCAATGCCAGTGGTGTTTTCAGTTCGTGCGATACGTTGCGGATAAAGCGGCTGCGCGCCTCGTTTTGCTGCGCTTGCGCTTCCATATCGCCCCGCAACCGCGCGTTTGCGGTTTTCAGTTCCGAAAGATTACTCTCCAGCGTTTCCGACACGGTGTTCAAACTGTGCCCCAGCTCGGCCAGTTCGTCGTGGCCCTCGCCGACGTACCGTTCAGAAAAATCAAGTTGCGCCATGCGTTGTGCCATACGCGACAGCTGCCGCACCGGCTTGGTCATGGAACGCGCCATCAGCAACGCTGCCAGGGCGCCAATCAGCAAGGTGGCCACACCCGACCACAGCAAAAAGCGATTGGTGATCTCGGCACCGGAACTCACGTTGGAAAGCGACACCCACAGCAAGAGATTCAAGCCGTCGTTGGTGCGCGCCGATAACGTCAACCACTGTTCACCGGCAACAGCCTGCGGCGGCGTGCGGTTCGATACCTCGTAGCTGCCACTCGGCAACGGTAGAGGTTTAAAAAACCCGTTGTTCAACGATTGCACATTGCGACTGCTGCTGTACAGCACGTGGGTGTCCGACCAAAGCATTGCCCCCATACCATACTCCAACGCATAGCCCTCCAGCAGTCCCACCAAGGTGCGCTGCGAACGGGGAGAGCCGTTAAGCTCCTCGTAGCTTTGTATCAGTAGCTCGCGTTGCTCACGCTCATAATTATCCAACAGCACAAAGCTGTTCAGCAGCCAATTCACCAGCACCAGCACGAAAATACACAGTGCCAGCACGGCGGTCATTTTTCCGGCAACCGACCGAAAAAACCGAACGATTGGATTGCTACTCATCGTTATCCCTCAAATTTATAGCCGATGCCGCGAATGGTTTTAATCATTTCGCCGGCCTCGCCCAGCTTACTGCGCAGCTTTTTAATATGGGTATCCACGGTGCGCGCATCACCGTCGTAATCGTATTTCCACACATTGTCCAGAATTTTATCGCGCGAGAGCGCCAACCCCTTATTGGTGATCAGATACTCCAGCAGTTCAAATTCCGTGTAAGTCAGCTGTACGGCCACGCCGTCCACCGTCACCTCGCGAGAAAGGCGGTCCACGTGCAACAACTCGGCAGCAGGTGCGGCGGCTGGATCGTCGTGACGGCGCAGCACCGCCTCGATGCGTGCCAATAAGATCTTCAAACTGAACGGCTTGGCGATATACTCGTCAGCCCCCAGTTCAAAGCCCTGCAGCTCGTCGTCCTCCTCGCTACGTGCGGTCAGCATAATAATGGGCGTGCGGTGTGTTTGCCGAATGGTACGGCACACCTCCCAGCCGTTCATACGCGGCATCATCACGTCTAACAGAACCAAATCGGGTTGTTCGGCGCGGAACCGTTCCAAAGCCTCCACACCGTCGGCCGCTTCTATCGTGCGGTAATGCTTAATATGCAGATAGTCGGCGATCACGCGCCGCATGCGCATTTCATCGTCGACGATCAGCACAGTGGCTTGCTTTTCCATACGGCACTCCTTACGGTAATTCAATGGTGATCTGGTTCGCGGCGGAATTTAGCTTGGCTCCGCCCGATACGATACCGATCACGCTTTGATACAGCAGCAACGGATCGTCCAAAAACCGATCCCGCACCTGCTGTGCCTGCAGCTCGTCGCCCACCAGCAATTCAAAACGGAACAGCGGTGCATCCTTGCCCACCGAGCACGACACCACCCAGCCGCCGTTTTCACAGGGGGCAATTTCTGCGCGGTTGTCGCGTTCGCTGTGCTGGCGTGCCAGCAGCCGCAGACCGGCCGTTACCGAACGCTCGCGCAGGGTAAAGGGGATCATATCCGCCAGCGTTGCCGCGGCGTGGCGACCGGCCTCGGTCACCGTCAGCAGGCCGTTATCATCTTCGGTCAGATTACCGCGCTTCACCAAATCGTCAATGGCGGCGCTGGCGTCGAAGAAATTCGCCATGCCGTCGCCGCTCAAAATATCCAGCACGACCGTGCGCGATAACGGCTCGTGCACACCGTTAAGCATATAGCAGATCAAAATTTTGATCTCGTTATGAGAATGTAAGCCGCCGGGCTCCACGCCGGCCGAAAACGTATCACGATTCATACACGATCACCTCACCCTTTAATATACCACATATTTTTCAAGTTGTCCATAAAAAATAACAGTTCCCACGATCCTCTACCGCCGAATATAACAGAGAGGCACACTTCCTTGCGAAGTGTGCCTCTAATGGATTATCCTATCTCAATCGTTCCGCTCAAAGGGAAGGTCAGCGGCACCACCGTGGCATCCAATAACGCCGCTTCGGCGGGATCGTGCGTGATCAAAACGATACAACCGCCGGCAAACCGCTCACGGATCACCGCCGCCACGCGTTCTCGCAGCTCGTTATCCAAACCGGTAAACGGCTCGTCCAGCAAAAGCAGATCACCGCCAAAGGCCAACGCACGCGCCAACGCCACACGGCGCTGCATACCACCGCTGAGCTGAGAGGGGAATTTATCGCGTGCGTCGGTCAGCTCCACCGCCTCCAAGAACGGCAGCGGATCTTCGCCTGCACACGCTAACGCCACGTTTTGCTCAGCGGTGAGCCAGGGGAAAAGGCGATTGTCCTGAAACATCACGGCCACGCGCTCATCCTCATTGGTAACAGCGCCCTTTTGCGGCGCTTCCAATCCGGCTATGAGCCGCAGCAGCGTGGTTTTTCCGGTGCCCGACGGCGCCGTAAAGCACACAGCTCCCGCTTTGGGCAAGGCCAGCGACACGTTGTTCAGCACAGGTGTGTCGCGGTAGGCGAAGGATACGTTATCCAACCTCATCGTCGACAGCCTCCTTCGTGTACATAGGCATCAACCGCCGTGTCAGCTTCAGCAGTAGGTACTCCAGTACCATGCTCAGCAGTACCACTGCGGCAGTCCAGGCAAACACCTCGGGCGTTTCCAGGGTCTGCTTGGCACTGTGCAGCTGGCGACCGATGGACAGCGCCGGAAGGCAGATCACCTCTGCCGCCACACCCGATTTCCACGCAAAGCCCAACCCATTCACGCAGGCCGTGAGGAAAAACGGCATCACCGAGGGGATGGTCAGCTTGGTCAAGGTTTTTACGCGGCCGAAGCGGTACACCGCTGCCACCTCGCGTAAGCGCACATCCACGTTACGCAGTCCCTCTTCCACGTTTACCCACACGATCGGCAGTACCATTAAAAAGGCAATAAATGTCGGTACCGCGTCGGTAGCGATCCACACCAAGGTCAAAATGATAAACGAGGCCACCGGTGCTGCACGCACAATGCGCAGCAGGGGAGAGAACAACGCACGGAGCAGCCGAAAGCGCACGGTCAGTACCGCCAACACGGTGCCAACGAGCAAGGCGGCCGCAAAGCCCATGCAAATGCGCAGCAGCGACAACCCCACCGCTTTCCAAAATGCCGCCGTGGTAATCAAACCGCCCAGCGTTTGCAGCACGCGCCAAGGGGTGGGGATCAGCAGCTCCTGATCCACCAGCGCGGCAGCGGCCCACCACACGGCGACCCAAAACGCCGCAACCAGCAAGCCGCCACCGAGCCGTTTTGCTGCTTTAGCCAACATAATAGAAATCGTTCTCGGGCAATTTGCCGCCGATGGAAGTGGGGTTGGCGGCAAACAGCACGTCGTAGTAGGCGGTGATCTGAGCCTTCATATCCGCCCCGGCCACAAAGGTGATCTGGCAGTTGGGAATGGCTTTTTTGGCAATGGCGGCCTTCGGGATGATGCCATAGGTTTCACACAGTGCCGCCGTAGCGTCCACCTGTGCCGTAGCCGCAGCCGAGGTCTTGTATTCGTTAAGGAACGCATCCACCGCAGCCTTGTTCTTTTCCAAAAACTCGGCACGCACGGCAACGCAGCCCATCATCAGCTTGTTGTTTTCACCGGCAACGGCTTCCCATTCGGTGTTCATGCTCAAAGCCACGCGCACGTCGGCGTTCTGTGCAGTAATGGACGACACCTGCGGTTCGGGCACCATGGCCAGTTTAATATCGCCGCTGGCCATGCGGGTAGCCAGCTCGGTATTTTCGGCAATAAACTCAATGTTAACGTCCTTGCCAACCGTCAAGCCGTTCTTTTCCAGCACGTATTTCAAAATATACTCGGGATTAGCGCCCTCGCCGGTGGAATAAATGGTCTTGCCGCGCAGATCGGCAATCGACTGAACGCCGCTGCCGTTCTCCAAAATATACAGCACACCTAGGGTGTTCACGGCCAGCAGCTTAACCTTGCCGGAGGTCTTTTGGTACAGCGAAGCCGCCAGATTGGTGGGGAGTGCCGCCATATCCAAAGCGCCCTGCGCCAGCTTGGTGCCGATCTCTTGGGGGGTAGAACCCACCGTGAAGGTGTAATCGTTCGCGGCAGTCCCCTTGGCATCGGCCTCCATCAAATTCACCATACCGATGCCCGTCGGCCCTTGAATGGTACCGATAGCCACCTGCGTTTTGGTGGGTGTAGCCGTCGTGGTGGTCGAGGTAGCACCGTCACCGGCAGCGCAACCGAACAGCAGGGTTGCCAGCAACAGCAAAACGGCGGTTAAAGCAATGTGTTTTTTCATAAAGATCCCTCTTTCTTTTATTTCACCAAACGGTAGCAGCGCCCCTCGCGTTCCAACACGCCTGCCTCCAGCAGGGCATCCAGCGAGCGGTACAAGCTTGACCGTCCGATATTCAAGGTGTGTGCCAGCTCCACCATGCTGCGCGGCAGCGTAACGTTGCCGCTCTCGTCGGTGTGAGCCAGTAAATACTGATACAACCGATTTTCAGCGCTGCCGGTCGTCAGCACCGCCAGCTTTCGGTTGAGAAAACGGATGCGTCCCGATAAAAAGCGAATGTAATTTTCAGCCATTTTCGGGTAGCGCAGCAGTAACGCCGACAGCGTTTCCTGCGGTAAGAAGATCACCTGCGTGGGTTCTTCGGCGGTGATCTTGGTAACGTAGGTGTCCGATTCGTCAAACACCGCCGCGGCACCGAACATATCGCCTGCGTGCAGACGATTCATCATCAAGGCTTGTCGCTGTACCGTTACCGAGCCCGCAATAATCAGCCCGATCGCGTGCCGAAAGGCCTCGCTACGGTAGATCACCTCGCCCTTAGCGTAGGTGGCGGCAGGCTCGCACGCCGCGGCAATGCCCGCAAGCTCGTCGGCCGTTAATCCGGCGAACAGGGCAAACTGAGAAAGCAGACCGTTCATACGCATCCTCCAACTGTCCCATTTGGGACAATTTCAGTATAGCATATCTCCCGACAAAATGCAATAGGGGATTTACAATTTCAAAAAAATGTGCTATCCTAAAGAGGATCCTATAAAATGTACGATAAGGAGCGCATGAATTATGAAAAAGCTGGCTGCCGTTTTAACGGTTTGCGTGCTGCTTGTCAGCCTGCTCTCGTTTTCCGTCAGTGCCGAGGGCTTCGTGTTTAAAGAGCTTTCTCGTGCGAATGACGACAAGGCCATGCAGGTAACCTGGAACCATACGGAAATCGTCGACGGCGACGAATTGGAAGACGTGCTGCTCGGCGGCATCAGCTGTCCGTTCACGTTCGACGAGGAGAAGACCCTCATCGTCGATATCAACGGGCTGGATGCGGGCGTGTATTCGGTGGTGTACGAATACGTGTCGGGCACGCAGCAGGGCAAAACCAATGCCAAGCCCTTCACAAAAACCGGCATAGCCACCGTGAAGCTCACCGGTACCATCAACGAAAACGGCACCGTCACCATCACGGCCAAAAACAGCAGCGGTGTGCCGGTTCCCAACTATAAGCTCAGCCTTACCATCGGTAACATGAGCGGTCTTTCCCGCCAAACCGATGCAAACGGTAAATTCACCTCGTTCGAAAAGGTCGACTACGGTAAATCGGTCAAATTTGCCGGTGTAGAAACGGCAGGCATTGTCACCTATTCGGCGGCGGCCGAGCAAACGCTCACGCGTTCGCAGCAGGCCACCACCACGGGTGCTGCAATCATCACAGCCCCCACCACTACGGGTACCACGGCCGAAACCACCGAAACCACCGTTGAGGGTGAAACCACCACTGCGGGCGACGAAACCACCACCGAAGCCAAAGAGGAGACCACGGTTGCCGCCACAACCACCACGCAGGATCCTTACACCATCGTCACCATCGTGGGTAAGGGCACCACCGATGCGAAAGACGGTAAGATCATTCTGAACGCCTCCACCGACACCGGTATTTTAAATCTGCTCGGCTGCACCGTCGAAGAATTTTCCGACCGTGCGCGGTTGTACATCGACGAGGAGGATTACAACAGCCTGGTCGGCCGCAACAATAGCAATCGCCTGATGCTGAATATGCTCAGTGCCGAAAATCCGGCCTCCGAAGCACAGATCCGCGCCGCCTTGGGCGAAGCTTCAGAGTTCTCCAAATATGCGGAGAATGAATGCTCGTGGGTCACGTTTGATCTGTCGTTCCTTATTTTAGATAAGAGCGGTAAGCAGATCCCCGTATCGGCCATGCCCATCGGCAGCACCTATGTGGTCGAACTGCCGGTCCCCGAGTCGATGCGCGGCTGCAAAGAGCTGGCCATCACCATGAAGGACGGCAGCGGTTTAATCACTCCCGTCAAGGTGGCCGTGAGCGGCGGCGTGTTCAAGCTGCAGATCAACTCGCTGGAGCCCTACACGCTCATCGGCTTTGGCACGGGTGGCTCCGATAAAGCCGGCGGCGTGTCCGGCTGGGTCGTGCTGCTGTACGTAGCAGGCGGGCTGCTGCTTGCCGGCGCCGGCGTGCTGCTCTACTTCTTTGTATTCCGCAAGCCTGCCGAGGCTGCACAGCAGGAAGAGGAAGCGCCCGTCATCTTCACACAGCCGCAGGACGACGGTAACGACATCTACAGCGGTCGCACCGATATGCCTCCCACCGACGGCGATTAATCCCAAACAAAAACGCCCCATGCACAACGCATGGGGCGTTACTTTTTTGCTTATTTACCCAACTTTTGGCGAATTACGTCGCACAGCGTTTTAATGCCGCGTTCGATCTGCTCCTCCGACGGAGTGGAGTAGTTTAAGCGGAACGACGAGGAGGGCGCGCTTTCGTCGCAGTTAAAGGTGGTACCGGGCACCACAAAGATTCCCTGCGCCGACAGCTCGCTCACCAGTTCCTTCAGCGACACACCCTCAGGCAGAGTGCACCACAGGAACAAGCCACCCTCGGGGCGGGTGTATTTCACCTCGCTCGGCATATAGGTGTCCAGCATGCGGAGCATCAGCCCGCACTTGCGGCGATACAGTTCGCGGATACCTTCAATGTGCGCATCAAGGTCATACTGCTGCATGTACCGTGCGCACAGCATCTGGAAGAACTGATTGGTGTGCACGTCCTCCACCTGCTTGGCGATCACCATTTTTTGAATGAGCTCCTCGCAGCCGCAGGCAAAGCCCACGCGCATACCGGCCGACAGAATTTTGGAAAACGTACCGCAATACAGCACGCGGCCGTCGGTGTCCATGCTTTTCAGCGTGGGCAGGTCCTCGCCGGCAAAGCGCAGATCGCCGTAAGGATTATCCTCCAGAATCAGCACGTCATACTGCTGTGCCAGGGCATACACGGCGCGGCGCTTCTCTAATGACATGGTAATACCGGCCGGATTGTGGAAGGTGGGGATCAAATACAAGAATTTCGCTTGAGGATTCGCCTTCAGCGCCGCCTCCAAGCCGGCAATGCTGATGCCGTCGTCCTCCAGCTCCACGCCCACGAGCTTGGCGCCCAGCGAGCGGAACGCGTTCAATGCACCGATAAAGCTGGGGTTTTCGCAGATCACCACGTCGCCCTCGTTGCACATGACCTTGCAGCACAGCTCAATGGCCTGCTGACCACCCGAGGTGATCAGTGTCATATTGCTGTCAGTGTCAATGTTAAACGTATCGTGCAGGCGCTTGGTCACCAGCTCACGCAACGGGGGATACCCCTCTGTCACGCCGTATTGCAGTGCGGTCGAGGCCTCGCTTTGAAAGATCTCGGCAGCCAGTTTTTCCAGGCGCTCCACCGGGAACGACTCGGGCGCCGGATTTCCTGCCGCAAAGGAGATAGCACCCGGCATACCCAAACTTTTAAAAATCTCACGGATCGCCGAGGGCTTCATCGATTTCATTTTGTTTGAAAAATTGAGTTCCATATTCATCACCGCTAACGATTATAGCATAGGAAATGAAAAGTGGCAATAAAAAATTGACAATAGTTTGATTTTATGGTACTCTTTTTTTAATATCGGAAAGGAAGCGTTACTTATGAGCTATCGTATTGATACCCAATGCATTCAGGGCGGCTGGCAGCCGGAAAACGGCGATCCCCGCGTGCTGCCCATCTACCAAAGCACCACGTACAAATATGATTCCGCCGAGCATCTCGGCGATCTGTTCGATTTAAAAGCCCCCGGTCACATGTACACCCGCATTTCCAACCCCACGGTCGATGCGGTCGAGCAAAAGATCGCATCGCTTGAGGGCGGTGTGGGCGCCATGTGCACCTCGTCGGGGCAGGCAGCCAGCTTAATGGCGGTGCTCAACATCACCTCGGCAGGGCAGAACTTCATCAGCCTTGCCACCATTTACGGCGGCACCACCAACCTGTTTGCCGTCACCATGAAGCGTATGGGCATTGAAGTGCGCTTTGCCACCCCCGACATGACCGACGAAGAGGTCGATGCCTTGTTCGATGAAAACACCCGTCTGGTGTTCGGCGAAACCATTGCGAACCCCGCCCTGCAGGTGCTGGATATCGAGCGTTACGCCGCGCTGGCTCATCGCCACGGTGTTCCGCTGGTGGTGGATAACACGTTTGCCACGCCCGTGCTGTGCCGTCCGTTTGAGTTCGGCGCCGATATCGTCACCCATTCCACCACCAAGTACATGGATGGTCACGCCACCGTTGTGGGCGGCGTTGTGGTCGACAGCGGTAATTTCGATTGGGCCGCCTCGGGCAACTATCCCGAGCTCACCACGCCCGATGAATCGTATCACGGTGTTGTTTACACCGAGCAATTCGGCAAAGCAGCCTACATCACCAAAGCCCGCGTGCAATTAATGCGTGACTTGGGCTCCACGCCGCAGCCGTTGGCCGCGTTCATTTTGAACCTCGGTCTGGAAACGCTGGCGCTGCGTATGGAGCGCCATTGCGCCAACGCCAAAACGGTGGCCGAATATCTCGAGAAGAACGAAAAGATCACCTGGGTAAACTGCCCGGCACTGGAATCGTCTGACCAACACGAGCTGGCCAAAAAATACCTGCCCAACGGCTGCTGCGGCGTTATTTCGTTCGGCATCCGCGGTGGTCGCGAAGCCGCGGTGCGCTTCATGAATTCGCTCAAGCTGGCAGCGGTGGTCGTTCACGTGGCCGATGCGCGCACCTGCGTGCTGCATCCGGCCAGCACCACCCATCGTCAGCTCACCGATGAACAGCTGGTCGCAGGCGGCATCACGCCCGACCTCATCCGTCTGTCGGTCGGTATCGAAAACGTAGACGACATTTTGGCCGATATTGAACAGGCTTTAGCAAACGTTTGAGGAGAGTAGTACACCATGCCTATTAAGATCCCCAACCAACTGCCGGCGACCCAAACACTGACGAATGAGAATATCTTTGTCATCACCGAAACGCGGGCTCTTACGCAGGATATTCGTCCTCTGAAGATTCTGCTGCTCAACCTGATGCCCAAGAAGATCGTCACCGAAACCCAGCTGGCACGCTTGCTGGGTAACAGTCCGCTGCAGGTGGAGCTGGAGCTAATTCACACCCGCACACACGAATCGCGCAACACGCCGGCCGATCATCTGCTCAACTTCTACAAAACCTTCGATGATATCAAAGACCAGAAGTACGATGGCCTCATCATCACCGGCGCACCGGTGGAAAAGCTGGAATTTGAAGAAGTGGAATACTGGGAAGAACTGTGCGAGATCTTCGAGTGGAGCAAAACGAATGTTACCAGTACGTTGCACATTTGTTGGGGTGCGCAAGCGGGCCTGTACTATCACTACGGCATCGGTAAGCGGCTGCTCGACGGTAAGCTGTTCGGTGTGTTTCCGCACACGGTGGAGCGCAAAACCTCCATTTTGTTCCGTGGCTTCGACGATGTGTTCATGATCCCGCATTCGCGGCACACCACCATCGACCGCGCCGAGATCGAGGCCGTTTCGGAACTGAAGATTCTAGCCTCCTCCGAGGAAGCGGGCGTCTATGCCATTGCCACCGATCGCGGCCGTCAGATCTTTCTCACGGGCCACGCCGAGTACGATGCCGGCACCCTGCGCGAGGAATACGAGCGCGACGTAGCGGCCAATCTGCCCATCGAGGTTCCTCAAAACTATTTTCCCGACGACGATCCCACCAAGGAACCGCTGGTCACGTGGCGCGGTCACGCGCATTTGTTATTCTCCAACTGGTTAAACTACTTTGTGTATCAAACCACCCCGTACGACCTGCGGGAGATCCGATAAGGAGGCTTTTGCCGTGAGTATTCAGGAGTCCGGAGAAATGTATCTGGAAACCATCCTGGTGTTAACAAACGAAAAACCCGGCGTACACGCTGTCGATGTCAGCGAGCACATGGGATTTTCCAAGCCCAGTGTCAGTCGTGCGCTCGGCCTGTTAAAAAAAGAACAGCTCATTGTGGTGGATGCCGACGGCCATATCTCCTTAACCCCCGAAGGCCGCCGTATTGCCGAAACCATTTACGCACGTCACACTGTACTGACAAAGCTGCTTACGCGGCTGGGTGTCGATAAGGAGATTGCCGCAGCCGATGCCTGTCGTATGGAACATGCCATCAGCGACGAAACCTTCCGCGCCATTCAAGCCTACGTTGAAACAACATAAAAACAAACCGGATGCCGTCAAGGCATCCGGTTCTTTCTTTTTTTAGGTTCCCTCTTTGAGAGAGCTTTCTCATAGCAGAGGCAAGCTTTCGCACCGATCAAAACACGTACTGCATCAGCACGTCGGCCAGCAGCGCACCGCAGCACGCCAAGGCTGCTACCACGGGCAGACTCTTGTTAAACCATGCCGGAATAAGCGCAGCCACAAAGCCCACCGTGGCAGGGAGCCAATGGCCGGTGGCGTAAAAAATAGCGGGCACTGTCATAATTGTCAGCACTGCGTAGGGAACGTAATGCAGAAACGAGAGCACAAAGCGGTTGGTGATCTTTTTCTTTATCAACACCAGCGGCAGCATACGTATCAAATACGTCACACCTGCACCCACCGCTAAGTACACGTAAAACGAGTATTCACGCACGCTCAGCCACCTCGCTTTCTTGAGGCAGGGGAGCGACGAGCGCCATAATTCCTGCGGTGATCACGGCGCAAATGATGATCACAAAGCCACTCGGCACCGTTTTCAGCACCGGCACGTAATAGAACGTGCAACTGAGCGCTGCTGCCAACAGTACACACACAGCAGTGGCGCGGCTGGCTCGTGCTGCCGGCACCACAATGGCCACGAACATGCCGTAAATGGCGATGCCCAACGCCGAGGTAATTATATCGGGCAGCACGTCACCGGCAACAGCTCCTAAAACCGTACCCACACTCCACCCAACGTAAGGGGTGAGCATCAGTCCGTACAGATAGTGCCGTCCCACCGGCTCCTTTTGCATCATGGCTACGGCAAACACCTCATCGGTATTCACGAAGGCAATAAGAAAACGGTCGAGCAGACGCACCGTTTTATCGAATTTTTGCGATAACGTTACCGACATAAGGGCATATCGCAGGTTAATGACCAATTGCGAGACCGCCAGCTCCGACAGCATCCCTCCGCCCGCAATAATGGGAACGGCAGCCAGCTGCCCCGCCGAAGTAACGTTCGTCATCGAAATAAGCAGTGCGTCGGTAACGCGCAGGCCGTTGGCCACGGTAAAAATACCAAAAGCAAACGCCACCGACAGATACCCGATACCGATCGGAATACCGTCAAGCAAACCTTTTCTGAAAGTATACCCCAACATTGCCATGCCTCCGCAAAAAAAGACCGTCCGTCGCCTTGCGCGACCGGACGGTCGAGTAGGTGCCTATTAGATCCAAGTATCCTCGGGAAACTCCGTGGGAGGGGTTTCCAATATTTCCGGCTTTTTCAGCAAACGGCGGAAAATGCGGAAGGATTCCGCATAATACTGACCGTCGCAAATTCGCTCGTCCAGAACGAACTTAACGCGAACCACCTTTTTCACGGTCACGGTGCCGTCCAGTTCCACCACGGGGATGCGCTGCTTTTTACCCAGTGCCACAAACACCGAGGTGGTACCGAAATCGTACAAATGATGATAAATGGGATCAATACCGATGGAGCCCACGTCCGTAATGTAGAACGAGGTATGGAACGGGCTGATATCGTTAATGAAATTATTCATCCAGCCGCGGTGATCCATAAAGATAATAAAGTTCACAAACGCGCGCACCAACCAAGCAGGCAGCCTGTTGAGAATGTTGGCGGCAATATCGGTGCTGTTTTCGCCTTTGTCATCGCGCACCTCGTGCTCCATCGCTTCGTCAACGCGACGGTACACGTCGAAAACCGTGTCGGTCTTTTCAAAATGCGGCTTAATGGTAGCCTCCAAGCCGTTTTGCGACATTTCACGCTTTACCGTCATCGACGACGTTAAACGATTGCGCGCAAAAGTCTTACCGTTCATAACGAAGCGGTTCAGACGCGGGCGCATAACGAACATACGCATCGTAGCGGCAATGAATACGTGATACATCGAAAAATACGGCATATCGTATTCACGGCGCAGCTTGCGCACGTATTTTTCCAACTCGTCAATTTCAATGACCTCGTCAAAGAACACCTGCGAATCGGAGCGTTTTTTCATAATATGGGGCATAACGGCAAAAACCGATTGCGTGTGGCGCAGGCGCCAACCGTCTTTTCGGTCGCCGAAGCGGCGTTTTCTTTGTTCCATAGTGTACATCCCCTCTTTAAACTGTATGTGGCTGTGCGATTTGAGATTCCTCCACACAGCGGCGCAACCGCTCCTCAAACAGCGCACCGTTGCGTATGTTGTGAATAACCATCTCCGACACCACGGGGTCATCCGTGGCGACCTGAATGGTGCAAAGGGCAAACCGCTTTTGCAAGCGTGTTTGCGTCACCGCAATACTGCGGATCTGGGAAAGCTTTACCGTTGTTTTTATCGGGGACAGGATACCGTGCGATCGCTCAAGGCGCTCCTCGTTTAAGGTATACTTTACTCGTGTGAACGGGAGCCCGACAAGCAACCACCGCTGCCGTTCCGACAGCGTCGTATCCGGAACCGCAAATCCGGATATTGACATACCGTTTCCTCCTGTTGCTGCACTTTGGCAGAATTCAACTAACCTAGTATAGCGCATTTTCGTTGATTTGTCAAATTTCGTCTGCAGGCATCAAAAACGCGGCCCGACACAAACCGTGTCGGGCCGCGCCGATAGGGAGGTTTAGCAGCCGCAATCGCAGCCGTTACCGCAATCGTCGTTGCAGATAAGCAGCAGGATCACAATGATGAACAGCAGCCAGCTGCAGTTGGCTTCGCCACAGAACAAATTACGCAAGCACATATCGATACGCTCCTTCTTCAAATTGATGGATGATTAGCAGCCGCAGCCGCAACCGCAGTTGTTGTTGGTGGTATACCCGCCGTCGCAGGTGTCACACTGATCGAGGATCAGAATGATCGCGATGATGAACAGAAGCCAGGTGCAGTTGACGTTACCACCAAACAAATTACGCAGACACATACCGTGTAGCCTCCTTTCCGAAAGCCGTTGCCGTGCTTTCATTTTCATACTATGTCAGGATAGACGGTTGGTGAAAGAAATTTAAAAAATTGTGAAAAAAAGAGGAAACAAGAGAATATGAGAGATATTTTCAAAAAATCAATTGTCAAAAACCTATTTTGACTTTATTTGACTTTGACCTTTTTTGACTTTCGTTGTATGCTAAAGCCAAGGAAGTGATAGTATGCGCATAAGCGACGAGATAACCGCCTATATTCTTCATATTATGGAGCAGGCCGAAAACGGTACCGCCGAGCTGCAGCGAAACGTGTTGGCCGAGGAGCTGGGCTGCGTTCCCAGTCAGATCACCTACGTGCTGTCCTCGCGATTTACACCGGCACACGGCTACTTGGTTGAAAGCCGTCGCGGCGGAGGAGGGTACATTCGCATCCGCCGTGTTACTCCGCGTGAGCAAATGCCGCCGCTGATGCACGTGGTCAATTCCATTGGCGACGAACTGGTTCCTGCAGCTGCCGAAGCCATTTTGCAAAGTATGGTGTATCAAGGCTTTGTCAGTCAGCGAGCCGCCGGTGTCATGGCGGCAGCCTTGTCCGACCGTTGCTATCGCGAGATCCCACCCGAGCTGCGCGACCGCTTACGCGCCTCGCTTCTCAAACAAATGCTCACGGCATATACCATGTAAGGAGGGTACGCTATGTATTGTGATCATTGCGGCAAGCAAGCCGCTACAACTCATGTAAAGAAGACTGTCAACGGCGCCACCACCGAACTGCATCTGTGCGCTCAATGCGCGGCGCAGCAGGGCATTCATTCGGCATTCAGCCTTGGCTTGGGCGACTTTTGGGGCTCGCTGTTTGCCGAGCCGTCACAGCGTGCTCAAGCCGACACGGTGCGTTGCCCCGATTGCGGCACCGGCTTCCGCGAGATTGCCGATGCCGGCCGTCCGGGCTGCCCCACGTGCTATCTCACGTTTTATGAACGGCTGTTGCCGTCCATTCAACGTATTCACGGCAAAACGCAGCATACCGGCAAGGTGGCGGCGCAGGCCGACGGCACGGTCAAGAAAGAACGCGAGCTGCAAACACTTCGCGATCAGCTCAACACGTGCATTGCCGAGCAGGACTATGAAACCTGCGCCAAACTGCGCGATCAGATCCGCGCACTGGAACAGGAGGGTGATGCGTAATGGCTGATAAGAATAAGAAATGGTATCAAAACAGCGGCGCCGACGGCGATGTTGTCATTAGTACCCGCATTCGTTTAGCACGTGACTTGGCGCATCTGCCGTTCCCGGCCCGCATGACCGCCGAGCAGCGCGAAGAGATCATCAACCGCGTGTTCGGTGCGTTCCCCGAGGCGCAGCCCTGCGCCTTTGAGCGCCATCGCATGAGTGAATTTTCCCCTCGCGCCATATTGTCCATGGTCGAGCGGCATCTTATCAGCCGTGAATTTGCCCGCGATCCGTCGGGCGAGGCGCTGTTGGTTACGGCCGACGAGGGCGTGAGCATCATGGTAGGCGAGGAAGACCACCTGCGCATCCAAGTCATGCGCCCCGGTTTCGATCTGGACAGCGCGTGGCAAGAAGCCACCTGCTGGGACGATTATCTGGACACCCGCCTGCACTTCGCCTTCGACGAGCGGCTGGGCTACCTTACTCAGTGCCCCACCAATCTGGGCACGGGAATGCGTGCTTCGGTAATGCTGCACCTGCCCGCCTTGCAGGAAAAGGGTATCGTACAGCAGCTGGCTGTCACCGTGTCCAAACTGGGGCTCACCATCCGCGGTCTGTACGGTGAGGGCAGCAAGCCCGAGGGGGCTTTGTATCAGATTTCCAATCAAGTAACGCTGGGCATCACCGAGCAGGAAGCCATTGATAATTTGCGCGGCATCGTGTCACAGATCGTGCGCGAAGAGCGCACCTGCCGCGAAGCGCTGCGTGGCAGCGTGGCCTTTGAAGACCGTGTGTTCCGCGCACTGGGCCTGCTGCAAAATGCGCGCTTGCTGACGAGCAGCGAGTTTATGTCGCTCGCCTCGCAGGTGCGTATGGGTGCGGCGCTGAATATGCTTGAAGGCATCACCCCCGACACCGTCGATGCTCTGCTCATCGACGCGGGTGCCGGTGCCATCATGGAAGCCGCGGGCGAGGATCTCGACCCCGCTCAACGCGATCTCCGTCGCGCACAGCTGGTGCGTGAACGCTTACGATAAGGAGGACAAGACGATGAAATATGTCTTTAAAGGCTTTACCGAAAAAGCCAATACCGCGCTCAATCTTGCCATCACATCAGCGCAAGACATGGGCCACACCTATATTGGCACCGAGCACGTTGTGCTCGGCCTGCTGAAGGAGGGTACCGGCGTTGCCGCTACGGTACTCACCGCCCACGGCGTTACCGCCGAACTGTACGAGCAAAAGATCACCGAGGGCGAGGGCGGCGGCCAGCCCACGCGCTTGGCGCCCGAGGATTTCACTCCGCGCACCAAGCGTGCCATGGAAACGGCCGTCATGGAAGCCCGCGTCGGCCAGCAAGGCTTTGTGGGCACCGAGCACATTTTGCTCGCTATTCTGCGTGATGAAACCGGCGTTGCCGTGCGCCTGCTTTCGGCGTTCAGCCTTCGTCCGTCAGAGCTTGTTGAAGAGATCATCCGCGCAGTCGGCTCCACGCCGACCGAGGGTGCTCCCATGGGTGCCGGCAGCAGCCCCACTCCTAAAGGCGGTAAAACGCCGGTGCTGGATCAGTTTGGCCGTGACCTCACCGAAATGGCGAAAAACGGCAAGCTGGATCCCGTTATCGGCCGTGCGCAGGAAATTCAGCGCGTGGTGCAGATCTTGTCGCGCCGTACCAAGAATAACCCCTGCCTTATCGGTGAACCCGGTGTAGGCAAAACGGCCGTGGCCGAGGGCCTGGCACAGAAGATCATCGCCGAAGAGGTTCCCGATACCCTGCGCGGTAAGCGCGTTGTCACGCTGGATCTCACCGGCATGGTTGCCGGCACCAAATATCGCGGCGACTTTGAAGAACGCATCAAAAACGCACTGGAGGAGGTTGCCAAATCCGGCAACGTCATTCTGTTCATCGACGAGATCCACACCTTGATCGGTGCCGGTGCCGCCGAGGGCGCGGTGGATGCCGCCAACATTTTAAAGCCGTCGCTGGCTCGCGGCGAGATTCAGGTCATCGGCGCCACCACGCTGGAGGAATACCGCAAGCACATCGAAAAGGATGCTGCACTGGAGCGCCGCTTCCAGCCCATCACGGTGGGCGAGCCCACCACCGAGGAGACCGAAGAGATCTTGCGCGGCCTGCGCGATAAATACGAAGCGCACCACAAGGTCAAGATCACCGATGCGGCGTTGCGTGCGGCGGTACAGCTGTCCACGCGCTACATTGCCGACCGTTTCCTTCCGGATAAAGCCATCGACCTCATCGACGAAGCCGCCTCCCGCGTTCGTCTGCGCGCCTTCACGGCTCCCACCGACGTTCGTCAATTGGAGGAAGAAGTTAAGCGCCTGTCGGCCGAAAAGCAATCGGCCATTAACGAGCAGGATTTCGAACGCGCCGCCACTCTGCGTGACGAAGAAAAGCGCGTGGTGGAGCAGTTGGAAAAAGAACGCGCCAGCTGGCAGGAAAAGAACGCCGCCGTCAGCGGCGAGGTCACGGCCGAGGATATTGCCGAGATCGTTTCCGGCTGGACGGGGGTTCCCGTTTCTCAGCTCACCGAAGCAGAAAGCCAACGCTTGCTCAAAATGGAAGATATTTTACACGAGCGCATTGTCGGTCAGGATGAAGCGGTCACCGCCGTAGCCAAGGCCATTCGCCGCGGCCGGGTAGGCCTTAAAGACCCGCGCCGTCCCATCGGCTCGTTCATCTTCCTCGGTCCCACGGGCGTGGGTAAGACCGAACTGTGCAAGGCCTTGGCCGAGGCCATGTTCGGCGATGAAAACGCCATGATCCGTCTGGATATGTCGGAATACATGGAAAAACACACGGTATCGCGTTTGGTCGGTTCGCCCCCCGGATACGTCGGCTACGACGAGGGTGGCCAGCTCACCGAAAAGATCCGCCGCAAGCCATACACCGTGGTGCTGTTCGATGAGATCGAAAAAGCGCATCCCGACGTGTTTAACATGCTGCTGCAGATTTTGGAGGACGGTATTCTCACCGACTCGCAGGGTCGCCGCGTCGATTTTAAAAACACCGTCATCATCATGACCTCCAACGTGGGCGCGCGCCTCATCACCGAAAAGCGCAGCTTCGGCTTCGGCGGCAACGAAACCGTGGGGGATGAAGAAAGCAGCCGCCGCATCCGCGAAAATGTTATGGGCGAGCTGAAAAAGACCTTCCGTCCCGAATTTCTCAACCGTGTCGACGATACCATCGTCTTCCGTCAGCTCACCGAGGAGGATATTCGCAGTATCGCCCGTCGTATGCTCGGCTCGCTCGATCGCCGCGTTCGCGATCTGGAGATCACGCTCACCGTCAGCGACGAAGCAGTGGCCGAACTGGCGCGTGTCGGCTTCGACCCCGTTTACGGTGCCCGCCCGCTGCGCCGTGCCATCCAATCCCGCATCGAGGATCCGCTGGCCGAAAAGCTGCTCGAGGGCGAATTCCGTGCCGGCGACTGCGTGAACGTAGTTCTTACCGACGGACGGCTGACGTTTGAAAAGACCGAGCCTTGACAAACGCCCCCGATTTGAGTACAATAAACCCTGCGAGTGAGTTAGACGATCGCGTGCGCTGTGCGTATGAGGAAAGTCCGAGCATCACAGGGCAGGATAACGGCTAACGGCCGCCGAGGGTGACCTTAGGGAAAGTGCAACAGAGATATACCGCCGCAGTCTGTCTGCGGTAAGGGTGGAAAGGCGAGGTAAGAGCTCACCGGCGCACAGGAGACTGTGTTGCCCTGCAAACCCTATCCGATGCAACGCCGATCGAAGCAATACATTGGCCCGATGTGCTTCAACGGGCGGCTGGAGCTGCTTGGCAACAAGCAGTCGAGATAGATGATCGTCCGCGACAGAACTCGGCTTACCGACTCACTCCGCCGCGCAGGTCTTGCACCTGCGCGGTTTTTTTATGCAAGAAGGCATTGTGGCGAAAAAACTTGCATTTTCAACATCTGTGTGGTATACTATGCAGTAGTTTGAATTTTCGGAGGGATATTCGTGAGCAAAAAAGTGATCCTGTGCGCCGATAGCACCTGCGACCTCAGCGCCGAGTTGAAAGAGCGCTACGGTGTGCACACCTATCCGTTTCACGTAAGTCTTGGTGAAGAGAATTACCGCGACGGTGTCGATCTCGTCCCCGACGACATTTATCGCATCTATAACGAAAAACACATTCTGCCCAAAACGGCAGCCATCAATGTGGCCGAATACATCGACTTCTTCCGCCCCTTCCTTGAGAAAGGCTACGAGGTGGTGCACCTGAATTTGGGTGCAGCGCTGTCGGCATCGCACAACAACTGCCGTCTGGCCGCCGAGGAGCTGGAGGGTGTGTACGTTGTCAACAGCTGCAACCTCTCCACCGGCATGGGTCTGCTCGTTCTCGAAGCCGCCGACCGCATCGCCGCCGGCATGTCTGCCAAGCAGGTCGCCGAAGAGGTGCAGGCCTTGGCCGAAAAGGTGCAAGCCAGCTTTGTGCTTGACACATTGGAATTCTTGCATAAGGGCGGCCGTTGCTCGGCGCTGGCCATGATGGGCGCCAACCTTCTGCAGCTCAAGCCCTGTATCGAGGTCGATAACACCTCGGGTAAAATGGGCGTAGGTAAAAAATACCGCGGCTCGCTGGATAAGGCGCTGCAGCAGTACGTGCAGGATCAATTGAAAGACCGCACCGATATCTGCACCAACCGCATTTTCATCACCCATTCCGGCATTTCCGAAGAACGCATTGCTCTGGTCAAGGCGGCGGTAGAGGAATATCAGAAGTTCGATGAGATCCTCATCACCCGCGCCGGTTGCACCATCTCGTCGCATTGCGGCCCCAACACCTTGGGCGTCTTGTTTATGACGAAATAAGAACGTAAAAAAGAACCGCTTTCCCAACGGAAAGCGGTTCTTTTTTGTTTAGTGTGCTTTGGTAAAGGCTTCAATCAGTTTTTCGGTACGCGATTCGCCGTCGGGCTCATGCTCCTTGCCCGAGCAATGCTCGCCCTCCAGCTGCACTTTGGTGATATCGGCATCCGGCAGGAACCGCTTCACCGACACGTAGAACAGCTCGTTCTCTTCGGGGCGGCAGGGAATATCGCGCGTGTAGTAGATGAGCAGCAGCGGCCGCAGCTTGAGATCGGCGTTAATGTAATGCATCGGTGCCTTATCGTCAATATACTGCAAGCGAGTATCCATGCCCATTTCGCGCAGCACGTTAAAATGTGTAAACATCTGCGAAGCATCCGAAATAAATCCGGCAATATCTTCAGGCATCACACCCACGTTTTTCAAAAAGGAGGGGTTCATGCACAGCATCATCGTCAAATACGCACCGGCAGAGGAGCCGCCTACAAACAAACGGCCATTACCGCCCAGCTCGTGCGCACGCTTTAACGTGAACGCCACGGCCGCCGCCGCATCCTCAATGAATTCGGGGAATTTGGCGTTGGGATACATGCGGTAATCGGCAGTAGCCACGGCATAGCCTTTTTTTACCAAACCGATCGGCGTTTCATCACCGCGGCGATGGCCGTTTTCAATGCCGCCACCGTGGAACCACAGCACGGTGTCAAAGCCGTCGTTGTCGGGTAGGGTGATATCCAGCATTTGTGCCTCGTTGGCGGGAAGCACGTAGGGAAGATCTAACAATTCATGCATTACAGGATCCCCGCTTTCTTGTCCAAACGATAGTTGCGATAGTACAGCACCAGATCGGCACCCACCATGATCAGGTTGAGAATGTAGAACACCACGGTGTACCACTTATTTGCCCAGTCGAAATTGGGGGTCATCATTTTGCCGATAATTCCCACAATGTAACCGAAGAAGATGAGCAGCAAGAAGCCCAGGCTCTTTCCCTTGGTGGTACGGGCGCGATACGATTTCATCACGTTCAGCGGCCACGAAGCCCCGAAGCTGACCACCATGATAATGTCAAACAGCTCGTAAACAGGCATGCCAAAGATCATCATTAAAACCTCCTTTAATTTGCTATCAGTATAGCAAATTAAACCTATTTCGTAAAGTATATAATAAGTTATGGTTGCTATATATTAAAATATATGCTATACTGTTGGCGAGGTGAGCGCATGGAACTGCTGCAGCTGCGTTATTTTTTAGATAGCGCCGACAACGAAAATTTTTCTAAAACCGCCGAAAAATACCGGGTGCCGCCGTCCAGTGTGTCCATTGCCGTAAAAAGGCTGGAGACCGAGCTGGGGTGCACGCTGTTTACACGGCACAATAATAAGGTGCAGCTGAACGAACGCGGTCGCGTGCTACGTCGTGCGGTGCGTCAGGCACTGGACACGTTGGATACCGCGGTAGCCGACATTGCCGATATTCGCGACCAAGATTCCGGCACCGTTTCCTTGCTCATTCGCTCCGAACGGCGTATTGTCGGCGAACGCCTGCTGGAGTTTAAGCAGCAACACCCACGGGTGGTATTTCATCTGTCGCACGAGTTTTCCTCTGATGATGTTGATCGGTACGATATTATCATCGACGCTTCCACCGAACGCTACCCCGATTTCGAACGTCAGCCGATGCTCAGCGAAGAACTGCGTTTCGCGGCGTTTTGCGATAATCCGCTGTGCGGTCGTCGTCTGCGGTTGTGCGACCTGCGCGATCAGCCATTCGTTACCATGGGCGGCGGCAGCTCGCTTAAACTACTGGTGGAGGAGGTTTGTCGAAAGGCGGGCTTCCGCCCGCACGTGGTTATCGAAAGCGACGACCCGTACTACCTTCGCAAGTATATTGAACTGGATCTCGGCATCGCCCTCATTCCCGAACGATCGTGGGCAGGGGAACTGAGCAGCCGCATTCAGTTTTTGGAGGTAGAGGATTTTAAATACACCCGTGTCACGTATGCGTATTTCAATAAAACGGCGTCACGTTCCTCGGCGGCGTTCCAGTTCTACCGCTTTTTAACGGAATACGTATTATAACACCGTTGCTGCGAAAAATGGTTGCTTTGACCGATTAGGGTTCAACTATAACAAAAATACTGCTCACCTTGCTATAGCAAGGTGAGCAGTATTCTTTCAACGATCACACCCAGCATGCCGCTTAACAGCACCAGGGCGATCAATTTACATCGCCGCCACCGCCGTGCACGCAGCAGCCCCGAATAGCCTTTTTGAGCCTGCAGCACGCGTTGGGCCTCGTGCTGCAATCGTTCCGGCGGTCGGTCTGCAAATGATGGACTGACCACCAAAAAAGCCCGCTCAAAACAGGGATTTCCCGTATGCGTAACCTCCAAGATTTGACGGCTCACACCTTTGATCACATGACGCCCCTCCCTTTGGTGTAAGTATGGGTAATCGGCGCCCGCTTATTCAGGATATTGCATCAAAAATCATGGCGAAATCGGTTGTCGGACAAGGGAATATAACTCTTTGTAATATTTAGTTTTCCACAAGTTTTGTGGAAAACTCTGTGGAAAATGTGGACAAATCACGGTTTAAAAGGGGTTTTTCCATGCGCTTGCCGTCGAAAATTCCCCCATTTTCAAATTTTTGAAGTTTTTTTAGATACAGATTGTTGAATTTTGGCGCGCATAAAAATCCGTCACGGCAGCCGTGTTGTTAAATATTGCACAGCACGCTCCACGGCATCGCGAGAATTGCCCCAATCGGCCCCTTCGCTGCTGCTGCGGTAGTCGAACATCTTGCAAAAATGGGCCACGTCACCGTGCAATTCATTCAAGGTCCTGCGTGAGATCGCCGAGGCCGCTTTGGCGAAGTCCGGCACGCGTTTTTTGCTCATATTCGTCTCAGCGGCCGATACCAACGCCGTGAAGTGGGGGAGGCACAAGCTTGGCTGCTCCGAGAACAACTTACGAAAATCTTCTTCGTTCTCCCACAAGCGGCACACGGTGGCCAGCATGCGCTCCATGGCCCAGTCGATCTGTTGGCAAAGGAAGCAGGTCTGGGTTCGTGTCGAGGCACTTTTCGCCTGCTTGCGACCGCTTTTGCCGATCAGCGGCGCTCCCTTAAACACTTCCGTTTCCATTTCCGCCAAATGGCTTTCCAGCATCAGCGCCACGCCCAGGCGATTGCGTTGCTTTAAGATCAAACGGTAATGGTCAAAGCAAAAGCCCAAACGATTGGTTTCGATGCGCACGTCCGGCTCCATCATCGCCGCGCCGGTAATGTATTCTGCCACGCGTTTTTCCAACAGATCGCGCATGCGGCAGATCGGGCAGCCGTCTTTGGGCTCAAACACCTCGCTTACGGGAATACTGGTAATATCCTCACGCATGAAAGTCACTCCTTTTCCTAAACAGTATACCAATTCACAACGTATTAGACAAGTTTTTTGTCAAAAACTGCGTTATTTTTTTGACAAACCTCTTTCAAAATGTAAAAAAGTGGTGTATAATAATACCATAATGATTTAGGGGGTTATTCTATGCCTTTGGTAAATACGAAAGAAATGTTCCAAAAAGCCTACGAAGGCGGCTACGCCATCGGTGCTTTCAACGTCAATGATATGGAGATCATGCAGGGCATCGTCGATGCTTGCAAGCAGCTCAATTCTCCTGTCATTCTGCAGGTGTCGGGCTCGGCACGCAAGTATGCCCGCCATCCGTATCTGTATCACATGGTGCAGGCTGCCGTGGAAGAAACCGGCCTGCCCATCGCTCTGCATCTCGACCATGGCTCCAGCTTCGAGCTGTGCAAAGACGTGATCGACGGTGGCTTCACCTCCGTCATGATCGACGGCTCGCACCTCCCGTATGAGGAAAACGTCGAAGTCACCCGCAAGGTCGTGGAGTATGCTCACGCCCGCGGTGTCACCGTTGAGGGCGAGCTCGGTCAGCTGGCCGGCGTGGAAGACGAAGTCAGCGTCGAGGCCGACAAAGCCAACTACACCGATCCCGACCAGGTGCAGGATTTCGTCACCCGCACCGGTGTCGATTCGCTGGCCATCGCCATCGGCACCAGCCACGGCGCGTTCAAGTTTAAGCCCGGTCAGAAGCCGCAGCTGCGCTTCGATATCCTGCGCGAGGTAATGGATCGCCTGCCCGGTTTCCCCATCGTGCTGCACGGCGCTTCTTCCGTTATGCCGGAGTACGTGGCCACGGTAAACCAGTACGGCGGCCAAATGGCCGATGCCATCGGCATCCCCGAGGATATGCTGCGTGAGGCCGCTTCGCTTGCCGTGTGCAAGATCAACGTCGACTCCGACCTCCGCTTGGCCATGACTGCCGGTGTTCGCCGTCACCTGGCCGAAAATCCCACCCACTTCGATCCCCGTCAGTATCTCGGCGAAGGCCGCGACTGCATCACCGAAGTGGTCAAGCACAAGATCCAGAACGTGCTGGGCAGCGCCGACAAAGCCTAAATCCCCTCAAGCATAGCAAAGACTCCGCTGATCTCGGTTGGCGGAGTCTTTTTTAAAAACCTCGGTCATGAAAGGACGAAGCAACCATGTCCCTGCTGGTAATTGACGGTAACAGCATCCTCAACCGTGCCTTCTATGGCATCAAGGTGCTCACCACGCACGACGGAACGCCCACCAACGCGTTGGTTGGTTTTTTGAATATTTATCTCCGCTTGCTGGAGCAAACACACGCCGATAAGGTAGCCGTTGCGTTCGACCGCAAGGCGCCCACCTTCCGCCACACCATGTACAGCGAGTACAAGGCAGGGCGCCGGGGCATGCCGGAGGAGCTGGCGGTACAGCTGCCGCTGATGAAAGAATTGCTCGTTGCCATGGGTGTTACGGTGCTGGAAAAAGACGGCTTCGAGGCCGACGATATTTTGGGCACGCTGTCGGCGCTGGCCGCACGCGAGGGCGAGCCGTGCTACATCGCCACCGGCGACCGCGACTCGCTTCAATTGGTGGGCGAGGGCGTTACCGTGCTGCTCACCACCACCCGCATGGGCCAAACCGAAACCGTCCCGTACGACCGTGCCGCCATTCATGAAAAGTACGGCCTCACCCCCGAACAACTGATCGACTTAAAAGCCTTAATGGGCGACTCCAGCGACAACATTCCCGGTGTCCCGGGTGTGGGTGAAAAAACGGCGCTCGACCTGCTTCATCGCTATGAAACGCTGGACGGCGTGTATGCAAACGTAGACGACCCCGCCATTCGCGACAGCCTGCGCCGCAAATTGACCGATGGGCGCGAGAGTGCCTATCTCAGCCGCCAACTTGGCGAGATATGCCGCACGATGCCGCTGGACGAGCCTACGCTGGCTGCCTATGCTCTGCAAGAGCCGCAGCAGCACGCCTTGGCGGTGCTCATGACGCGACTGGAGCTGTTTAAGCTGATGGAGCGCATGGGCGTATCGCCCGAAACCGAAGCTTCTGCCGTGGGCACCGTCGCAGCCGTCACCCTCACCGCCACCGAGCCCGACGAGGTGCTGTCGGCCGCGTGCGTGGATATCTGGGTAAACGACGATATCGCCTACCTCGCCGCGAACGGCAACGTGGCCGAACTCGCCGTGTCGGATTTTAATTTTTTGGCGTGGTTGGCCGATGATACCAAGAAAAAGCGCGTTGTCGATACCAAAGCGCTGGCCAAGCTGGCACGGGAATACGGCGTACAGCTTTCGGGCGTTACCATGGACATTCTGCTCGCTGCCTACTTGATCGATCCGTTAGCCTCCGGCTACGAGCTGCTGCGCTTGGCGCAGCAGTATGGTGTGCCCCCTGCTGAGGGAGAGGCACCCGAAGAGCTGCGCGTGCTGGTGCCGTTGGCCGACGTGTTGGAACAGGAAATTGCCGCCGCAGGGCAGGAGACCCTGCTGCGTGAAATGGAGATCCCGCTGGCGATCGTGCTGGCCGATATGGAAGCGGTGGGCTTCGCCGTCGACCGCGATGGTCTGCAGCGGTTTGGCACGGAGCTTAGCGAGCGTATCGACCGCCTCACTGCCGGCATCGCCGAAGCGGTAGGCTATGAGTTTAATCTCAATTCCCCCAAACAGCTGGCCAAGGCCCTGTTTGAGGATCTGGGACTCCCCGCGAAAAAGAAGACCAAATCCGGCTACTCCACCAATGCCGAGGTGTTGGAAAGCCTGCGCCACGCGCATCCTGTGGTAGGGATGATCTTGGATTACCGCACGCTGGCCAAGCTGAAATCCACCTACTGTGACGGCTTGGAAAAGGAGATCGCCGATGACGGCCGTATCCACACCAGCTTTAATCAAACCGAAACGCGCACGGGCCGCATCTCGTCTACCGAGCCGAACCTGCAAAACATTCCCGTTCGGCAGGAACTGGGGCGTGAACTGCGCCGTTTCTTTCACGCCCGTGAGGGCGCAGTGCTGTGCGATGCCGACTATTCTCAAATCGAGCTGCGCGTGCTGGCCGCCTTGTCAGGTGATGAAACGATGGTGCGCGCCTTTAATAACGAAGAAGACATTCACCGCATCACGGCGGCGCAGGTGTTCGGCGTTCCCGAAAGCATGGTCACACCGCTCATGCGTTCACAAGCCAAAGCGGTCAATTTCGGTATCGTGTACGGTATTGGAGCGCACTCATTGTCCGAGGACATTCACGTTACCTACGGCGAGGCCAAGCGGTTCATTGAAACCTATTTGGCGCATTACGGAGCCGTTGCAGGGTATATGGACGGCCTCATCGAAAAGGCCCGCGAAACCGGCTATGCCGAAACCCTGTTCGGCCGTCGCCGTCCGTTGCCGGAGCTGAAGGTGAGCAATCACGTAACACGCTCGTTCGGCGAGCGTGTGGCGCGTAATATGCCCATCCAAGGCACCGCGGCCGATATTATCAAGCTGGCCATGATTCGTGTGCACGCCCGCCTGCAGCGTGAAAATTTGGCGGCACAGCTCATTTTGCAGGTGCACGATGAACTCATCGTCGAAGCCGAAGAACGCGATGCCGCTCGCGCCGCGCAGATCCTGCAGGAAGAAATGGAAGCCGCAGCGTCGCTGTCGGTGCGCCTGCGCGCCGACGTACACAGCGGAAAAACGTGGTACGATGCCAAGCAATAAGGTTTTTTGACGGATATCGGTGAAAACCCGTTGCACTTTGCATTTTTTGTGGTAAAATAGAAGCAATGAGTAAGTATAGGGAGGAAGGTTCATGTTTCGTACTGTCACACACAGTGCTGCCGAAACCGAAGCCGTGGGCAGCCGCTTGGCAGCGCGTTGCACGGCCGGCACGGTCGTGGCCTTCTTCGGCGGTCTGGGCATGGGAAAAACCGCGTTCGTGCGCGGCATGGCGCAGGTACTTTCTCCCTCGGCCGAGGTATCCAGTCCCACCTTCGCCCTGGTGAACGACTACGGCGGCGATCCGCCGCTGGTGCATTTCGATATGTACCGTGTTACCGGCTGGGAAGATCTCGACACCACCGGGTATTTTGATTATCAGGATGCCGGTGCCGTGTTGGCTGTGGAATGGAGCGAAAACATCGAAGCCGCATTGCCGCCGCAGGCGGTGCGCGTTACCATAACGCGGTTATCCGAAACCGAACGCGAGATCACCGTGGAGGGAATAGAACTGTGAAAGCCTTACCCGAAGTTTATCATATCTTGGCGGTGGAATCGTCGGCAGGTCCCGCTTCTTGCGCGCTGTTGCGTGTGGAGGGCGAACGCCAAACGGTGCTGTGCACCGCATCCGTGAACACGCGTCTTACCCATAGCCAAACCCTCATGCCCATGATCGACGATATGCTGCGCAACGCCGGCCTCACCGCGGCCGACGTGCATGCACTGGCAGTCGCGGCCGGCCCCGGCTCGTTCACCGGTGTACGCATCGGCGTGGCTGCTGTCAAGGGCTTGGCCTTTCCCGAAGACTTACCCTGTATTTCGGTATCCACACTGGAGGGCATGGCCTATCGTTTCGCAGGGCTGCCCATGGAGTGCGATATCGTTACCGCCATGGATGCCCGCTGCCGTCAGGTCTATACCGCGCTGTTTTCGCTGAACAACGGTGTCCTCACGCGCGAAACACCCGACGAAGCCATCACGCTCGACGAACTGGCTCCGCGCTTGGCGGCTCGCACGCGGCCTATCTTGGTGGTGGGCGACGGTGCTGCCCTGTGCCACGCCGAACTGTCAGCTACCGTGCCGCTTCTCCAATTGGCGCCGGTCGGCTTGTGCGACCAAAACGCCGTGGGCGTTGCCCGTGCCGCCGTACCGCTGCTCCAAGCAGGGAAGGCCGTGTCGGGCGATACGCTGCTTCCGGTCTACCTGCGTTTGCCGCAGGCCGAACGTGAGCTGCGCCGCCGTCAAGGGCAAGAAATTACGTAGGCAATTTTCCGCATTGCGGATAGTAAAATAATCGGAGGTCGATAGTATGTCTTGCAAACCGTTCATTGCGGATCATCCGTTGATCCAGCACAAGGTCTCGATCCTGCGCGATAAAAACACCAGCTCCAAGCAGTTCCGCGAGCTCATTCGTGAGATCACGCAGCTGATGGTGTACGAAGCCACCCGCGATCTGCCGCTTTGCGACGTTCAGGTCGAAACGCCCATGGCTGTCATGACCGGCAAACAGATCGCCGGCCGCAAGCTGGCGTTCGTACCGATCCTGCGTGCCGGCTTGGGCATGGTCGACGGTGCGGTGGAACTGGTTCCCTCGGCGCGTGTAGGCCATATCGGTCTGTACCGCGACGAAGAAACCATGAAGCCTGTGGAGTATTATTGCAAGCTCCCCGGCGATATTCACGAACGCGAGGTCATCGTGCTCGATCCCATGCTGGCCACCGGCGGCTCCGCCGTGGATGCCATTGGTCAGATCAAACAGCGTGGCCCGAAGAGCATTAAGTTTATGTGCATCATTGCCGCTCCCGAAGGTCTGAAGGTGCTCAGCGAAACCCATCCCGACGTGCAGATCTACTGCGCCGCGTTGGACGATCATCTCAACGAAAAGTGCTACATCGTTCCCGGCCTCGGTGATGCCGGCGACCGTATTTTCGGTACGAAATAAACAGCAAACCCACAAACGCCGCCTTGCTGCCAACGCAGAAAGGCGGCGTTTTATTGACTTTTTTGGGAAAATGCAGTACAATATTCTTATGTATGTATATTATTAAAAGAAAAGGGGATACCTATGCTTATTTCACCGTCGATTCTCACATGTGACTTTGCCCATCTCGCCAAAGAGCTGGCGTTTGTCGAATCCACCGGCGCCGACATGGTGCATCTGGACGTGATGGACGGTGTATTTGTCCCCAACCTCAGCTTCGGGCCTCCCGTTATTGCACGGATGCGCCCCCTCACCACCATGTTTTTCGACGTGCATCTCATGATGGAATACCCCGATCGTTTGGTAAAAGCGTTTACCGATGCGGGGGCCGATCTCATCAATTTCCACGTAGAAAGCGCTTCGCCCGTGGCAGAAACCATCGCCGCCATCAAGGCGCTCGGTAAGCAGGTTGCTTTAACGCTCAAGCCCAAAACGCCGGCCGAGGCGGTGTTCCCGTACCTCGATGAGCTGGATATGGTCTTGGTCATGACGGTGGAGCCCGGCTTTGGCGGTCAGAAATTCATGGCCGATCAAATGCCCAAGGTAGAGGCTCTGCGTAAAGAGATCGACCGCCGCGGTCTGTCGGTCAAAATTCAGGTAGACGGCGGCGTGGCTTCGGCCACCGCTCCCGCTTGTGCGGCCGCCGGTGCCGATATCGCCGTGGTCGGCAGCGCCTTGTTTAACGCCGAAGATCCGCGCGCACTGGTGGAAGAGATCCACGCCCTTTAATGCCGCAATTGCTGCAACGCGTTACCGACTGCTACGGCACGCCCGTGCTCTTCCGTAAAGGCGGCTGCCGTGTAGCCCTTGGCGGTGCGGTCGGCAAATTCGCCAAGCAATCGCCGAAGCGCCGTGGTGGGCGCCTTGTCGGCGTACACGATCAAACGGTATTCCTCGTCCCACGCAAACAACGAAGCGGTGGGCAGGGTATCTTGTGGGAAGCGGCATAGGCCGCTTCCTAAGCGCAGCAGATCGTCGGCGGTATGTACCGTATACACCGTCGGCTCCGTCGGACAGATCAGCAACGGCGTCAGCGGTGCAAGCAAGAGCAGGCAGCCGCCGTCAATGGGCAGCGCCTCCACCGTCAGCTCGCCATCAGCGCGAAACGCCAGTCGTTCCTGCGCCACGGAGATCAGTCGCAATAACGCGCGGCGGGTGCACGCATCGCGGGCATCCAAGCGTTCAAATTGTAATCCCCAATGCTGCATATCGGTGTGAGTCATCCATATTCTAAGGCTACCGCCTTTAAGCGGTTCCATTTTCATTGTATCAACCCCTCACTAGTTATCTTATTATGAGGCCAAGCCCTTGGCAAGGAACAATTTTTGGCAAAAATTCGACCGGAAAGGTGGTGCTGCTTGTGCGTACCGAAAAGGGCGTTCGTTTACTGTTTCAGAAATCCCCCGCAATCGACCGTCCCACCGCGGTGTGGACGGATATCGCACAGGTCGTGTTACCCTACACGTATTTTTCAGACGTTGAGGTCACCTCCGCCGTATCGCTGTACGATACGGTGCGCCGCGGCACGCCGCTGGCCGTATCGGAGGATCCGTCAGGTCCGGTGCTGTCCAGCGTAACGGGTGCCGTCAGCAGCGAGCGCGTTGTGGCGCATCCGCTGTACGGTGAGCTGCGCTGCGCCGTTATCGACTGCTTGCCCGCCGAACCCGATCCCGAACTGCCTGCACCACAGGCCGATCCGTTCACGGCCGAAGAGATCTGCGAAGCCGCCGAATGGGCACATATCATCGACGAGCTCGACGGTGTGCCCTTGGCCAATAAGCTGCGCGACTGGCAGCAGCACGGCTGCCACTATCTGGTGGCCGATGCCGTGCAGGTGCAACCGTATGAATCCAGTGCGTGGGCTATTCTGCGTGATTACGCCGAGCAGGTGACTGAGGGCTTGTCCTTGGCGGCTTTGGCGGCGGGTGCCAAGCGGCACCACATTGCAGTGTGTCTGTCGGGTCAGCGCCGTCGGTCACTTGCCCTGCGCGTAGGGAAAGACGGCTTGTACCAAACCGACTCCTATTATCCCACCGCAGAGCTTGTGCGAGTTTCGCACAAGGGCGGCAAACACACGGTTTCCCCTAAGGAAACGGTCGGCCGTATCGGTCCGCAAGCCTGCTGGGCGCTGTACCGCGCTTTGTATTATCACGAACCGCACGACCGTTGCGTGCTCACCGTTGCAGGCGATGCCGTGCGCGACCCGCAAAACGTCATGGTTCCCTTCGGCACCACCGTGCAGGAGGTACTGTCGCGTTGCGGTCTTAAACAAGACCCGTCGTATCTGATCCTCGGCGAAATGATGACCGGCACCACCGCCCCCACGCAGGATATCCCCATTTTACCGGGCATGACTTGCGTGCTGGCCTTCACCGAAACGGCCATTCGCAGCGTCCAGCCGCGCAATTGCATCGGCTGCGGTCGGTGCGCACAGGTGTGCCATCAAGGGCTTCTCCCGTTCGAGATCGCGCGTCGCTTCGGCAATATGCACTACGAACGCCTGGGGCAGTTAGAGGCCGCCTCGTGCGACAGCTGCGGTGCCTGCTCCTACGTGTGTCCGTGCGGCATCGACCTCACAAGCATCGTTGCCGAGGCCCGCAGTACCGATAGTACCATCCTACTGGAAATGGAGGATGATCCCGATGCTTAAACCGTCTGTGGCTCCGTATCTGCGTGATACGCGTCGCCCGTTTTATCACACCGGCGGAGTGCTGCTGTGCATGCTGCCGTTGGTGGCGTTTTCCTGCTTGTATTACGGTGTTCGCCCACTGCTGTTGGTGCTCATCGGCATGGTCAGTGCCATGCTTACCGAGCTGCTGTGCTGTGCGGTAGCAGGGCGCCGTCCCACCTTGAGCGATGGCAGCGCCGCTGTCACCGGCGCACTGATCGGCGCCATGATGTCGCCCATCACGCCGTTCTGGGTACCGATTATGGGTTCGACCTTTGCCATCGGCGTTGCCAAAATGCCGTTCGGCGGCATTGGTCGTAACATTTTCAACCCCGCTGCGGCCGGCATGGCGTTTTGTGCTATTTGCTTCCCCACGCGGTTGTTCCTGTATCCCGATCCCGCGCAAAGCGCGGCATTGCCGCTGTGGGATACGTCCAACGTAATCACCGTTATCACGCCCACCGAGCAACTGGCGAGCGGCGGTACCACCACGGTGGACTGGCTTTCCTTGCTCAGCGGTGATTTTGCCGGCCCTATCGGCTCGGCAGGTGTACTTATTTTGCTGGCATCGGCCATCTATCTTTTCTGTATTCGTGCCGCATCGCCCATCATTTTCAGCTCATATTTGGCATCGTGCGCGCTTGGCGCAGCGTTGTTTCCGCGTGCCGCCGTGGGGGCAGGTGTCAGTGTTCAGCTGGAGCTGTGTACCGGCCTGTTGTTGTTCGCCGGTGTGTTTTTGCTGTGCGACCCCGTAACCGGCCCGCGCTTTTGGCTGGCTCGTGTAATTTATGGTGTTGCTGCCGGTGCGTTGGTCATTGCCTTGCGCTGGTACGGTCGTTTTGAGTGCTGCGAATTTTTTGCGGTACTGCTCGTGAATTCGTTCTCACCGTTCCTCGACCGCACCTGTTGGTCACTGGTGCGCCGTGTGAAGCGCCGGAAGGAGGGGAGGACATGAAAAAGCTGCCCTCGTTCCGCACGTTGTTTTCGGCATTTTGGGAAACGTTTCTGCGCGAAAATGTGGTATTGGTGCAGGCAATGGGTCTGTGCCCCATTCTGGCCGTCGGCTACGATCTGAAATACGGCGTGGCGCTGGCCGTGTGCACGGCGGTGGTCATGCTGCCGGCCAATCTGCTCATTTCCTTGTTTGGTAAGCGAGTGCCGCAATGGCTTCGTCCTCCGCTGTACGCGGTGTTCACCACGGCGCTGCTGTTGGCTGCCGCCTTGGTGTTGCGCCAGTTCATTTCGGCCGACGTGTACGCCGCCTTGTATCTGTTCTTGCCCCTCATGGCGGTAAATGCGTTGTTCACGGTGCGCGCTGCCGGAAAACAAGCAGCAGCCGTGCACCCGCTTGTTTCGTTGGCCGATTCCTTGGGTATCGCCTTGGGCTTCGGTGTGGTATTGTGCGTAGCGTGTGCCGCGCGCGAAGCCGCCATCTACGGCACCATTTGGGATATTCCGCTGGGCTTCGAGGCCCGCTTCCCCGAAGCCGAGCATCCGTTCATCGGCTATGTGCTGCTCGGCTTTATGGCAGCTGCGTTGCAGTGGCTGCGTAAGCTGTGGCATCGCTTTATAAATCGACGGAAGGGGGATTCGCTATGAAAACCATCGGTGATATGATCTCCTATCTGTTGATCACGGCCACCATGCAAAACCTGGTGCTTACCACGGGCTTCGGTTCCTCGTCGCTGGCGCGCATGCTGCGCCGCCCCCGTCAGCGCCACACGTTTTCCCGTTTGTTGTTGGGTTTCACCGTGGCCACAACCGCGCTCTTTTGGCCGATCGATAAGCTGCTGCCTGCTACGTGGTATCTGCGTATGCTGCGGCCGCTCATCATCGTTGTGCTCACGTCGCTGCTGTACGTGGCCACCGTGTTGATCGCCAACCGCCGTTTCCCCGATTGGTATCGCCGTGTGCGGCGCTTTGTGCCGCTGGCAGCGTTCAACAATATCGTCATCGGCGTGGCGTTGGTTACCAACTATCAATTCTCGGTGTCCTTCCTGCCGGCTATCGGCATGGCCATCGGCTCGGCACTCGGTTTTTCGCTCGTTTCCTCCATGAGCGCCGAAGCACTGGAACGGCTGGATAACCCCGACACTCCCATGGCGTTCCGCGGTCTGCCCGGCACACTGGTGTATTTGGGCCTGCTCGCGTTAGCACTCATGGGCTTCCGCCCCATTTTGAATTTGGTATAGCCGAAGGGAGTCGAACTCCTAACCGCCCATAGGGCGGCTTTTCGGCACAAAGCTTGTTTCACCGTTTGAAATAGGTATAACAAAAAAACGCCGTTGGATTATTCCAACGGCGTTTTTTATATAGACGATTACGCTTCTTCCATGTTGCCGATGCGTACTGCCTCAAAGTCTTCTTCGATCTCTTTCGAGGGAGCCTTTGTCAGCAACGAAACCACCACGATGCACAGGCAGGAGAAGAGGAAGGCCGGCAGCAGCTCGTAAATACCGAACACACCGCCCAGCTTGCTGATGACCAGCTTCCACAGGAACACCATACCGGCGCCGCTCACCATACCGGCAATCGCACCGGCCTTGTTGATGCGCTTCCAGAACAGCGAGAAGAGCATCAGCGGGCCAAAGGTAGCACCAAAGCCGGCCCAAGCAAACGACACGATCGAGAAGATCACGCTGTTTTCATCCAGAGCGATCACAATACCGATCAATGCCAGCGCCAGCAGCGTAATGCGGGTCACCCACATAACCTGCTTGTCGGTGGCGTTACGCTTGGCAACGCCCTGATAAATGTTCTTGGCAAACGCCGAAGCGGCAATGAGCAAGTACGAGTCAGACGAACTGATTGTTGCCGCCAAAATACCCGCCATAACGAAACCGGCAAGGATGGCCGGCAGCGAGGTGGTAGCCAGCGTGATGAAGATATTTTCCGCCGAGGCCTTGGTCAGGTGCTCAACGGGGAACAGCTGACGGCCGACAATACCAATGAACACGGCAACCGCCAACGAGATCACGACCCACACCATCGCAATGCGGCGCGAACGCTTCAGTTCGCTTTCTTTGCGGATGGCCATAAAGCGCAGCAGCACCTGCGGCATACCGAAGTAGCCAAGGCCCCACGCCATCATCGAGCAGATGGTGAGCACACCGTATTCCGAAGCGGCACCAAACACCGGCTTGCCGTTTTCTACCACTTGGGTTGCCACGCCGGCAACGTCTTGCGTGGTGGGGGTAGCCAAGCCGAAGAACTCCAAGAATCCGGGAATACTGTTCGCATTTTCCAGCACGGCGCCGATACCGCCGGCTTTGACGGTGCTGACGATAACGATCACCGTCAAGGCGATGATCATCACAATGGCTTGCATGAAGTCGGAAACGCTTTCCGCCAAGAAGCCGCCCAACAGGGTGTACAGCAGCACGAACAGGGCACCGACGAGCATCATCAGTTTATAATCCAAGCCAAACAGGGTGGAGAAGAGCTTACCGCAGGTAACGAAGCAGCTGGAAGCATACACGGTGAAGAACACCAGAATGAACGCTGCCGCCAGGAACATAATGGTTTTGCTCTTTTCACGGAAGCGATTGGAGAAAAACTCCGGCAGGGTGATGGCATTGTTGGCGCGCACGCTGTAGCGGCGCAACCGCTTCGACACGATCAGCCAGTTCAAGTAGGTACCGATCGCCAAGCCGATGGCCGTCCAGGCAGCATCGGCCAAGCCGCACCAATAGGCCACACCGGGCAGGCCCATCAGCAGCCAGCCGCTCATATCCGAGGCTTCGGCGCTCATGGCCGTGACCCACGGGCCGAGCGAGCGACCGCCCAGGAAGTATTCCTCCGAGTTTTTGTTAGCACGCTTTGCGTACAGGGCACCGATCAAAATAACAACAGACATATACACGACCATTGCAACCAGAATCTGTATGGTATCGATTCCCATAATATCCCTCCCAAAATAAAATATATTTCATTTTAACAGAAAAATTTGATAATTGCAACAAAAAGATGGAAAATATAATGCACCCACGTGAAAAGCCCCTTAAAAAGCGCCTTAAGCCCCGCCGTCTATTGACAATAATTGGGTTTTGTAGTAAGATGAAAGGGTAAAATCTCGATCCTTGGCATATCCATAATCTGAAATTGAGGAGATGGAAAACGTATGAAGCAGTATGATTATCTTATTGTCGGAAGCGGTCTGTTTGGTGCGGTGTTTGCCTACGAGGCCAAAAAGCACGGTAAGAAGTGTTTGGTGCTCGAAAAGCGCAACCACGTCGGCGGTAACATTTATTGTGAAACCATCGAGGGTGTCACCGTTCACAAGTACGGCGCTCACATTTTCCACACGGCCAACAAGCGCGTGTGGGAGTATGTCAACGCCTTGTGCGAGTTCAATCGCTTCACCAATTCGCCCATCGCCAATTACTACGGCGAGATCTACAACCTGCCCTTCAACATGAACACCTTTTCCAAGCTTTGGGGCGTGTTCACTCCCGACGAAGCGCGGGCCAAGATCAAAGAGCAAAGCAGCAAGATTCAAGGCGAGCCTCAAAACCTGGAAGAACAGGCCATCAGCCTGGTAGGCGAGGATATTTACAAAAAGCTGGTCAAGGGCTACACCGAAAAGCAGTGGGGCCGCGATTGTAAGGATCTGCCGGCGTTCATCATCCGCCGCCTGCCCGTGCGCTACACGTACGATAACAACTATTTCAACGATCCTTACCAAGGCATTCCCGTCGGTGGCTACAACATTCTCATCGACAAGCTGCTCGAAGGCACCGAGGTCATCTGCGGAGTCGATTATAACAGCGAACGTGAGAAGTACAACGCCATGGCGGAAACCGTGCTGTACACCGGTACGCTCGACACGTTCTACGATTACAAATTCGGCAAGCTGGAATATCGCAGCCTGCAGTTTGAAACCGAAGTGCTCGACACCGATAATTATCAGGGTGTTGCCGTGGTCAACTACACCGACCGCGAAACTCCCTACACGCGCATTATCGAGCACAAGCATTTCGAATTCGGCACGCAGGAAAAAACGGTCATCACCAAGGAGTATCCTGCCACGTGGCAAGAGGGCATGGAAGCCTACTACCCCGTGAACGACGACCGCAACCAAGATTTGTTCCGCCGGTACAAGGAGTTGGCCGATAAAGAGGAGAAGGTTATCTTCGGCGGCCGTCTTGCCGAGTATAAGTATTACGACATGGACAAGGTCATCGAATCGGCACTGAACAAGGTCGATGAGATCTTCGGCTAAAAAAAGAGGAAGAGTGGGTGTAAATTATGGGAAACGAAATTAAAATTTCTGTCATCATGCCGGTATACGGCGTAGAAAAGTTTGTCGGTAAGGCCATCGAAAGCATCCAGAAGCAAACCTTGCAGGAGTGGGAACTCTTTGCCGTTGACGATGGCACCAAAGACCGCAGCGGCATCATCTGCGACGAATACGCCGAAAAGGATGCCCGCATCAAGGTCATTCACAAAGAAAACGGCGGCGCCCCCTCGGCGCGCAACGTGGCCATTCCGCAGGCGAAGGGCAAGTACATGTATTTCATGGATTCCGATGACTGGGCCGAACCCACCATGCTGGAGGATATGTACAATCTGGCCGAGGAGCACGGCGCACAGTACGTGGTAACCGGCTATTTCATTGACACGTATCACAGCGACACCGAATACGTCACGCAGGAGTTGTATCAGCCCGATGCCGTGTATTCGCAGCAGGAGTTCCGTGAGAACGCCTACAAGCTGTTCGATTCCAACCTGCTGTATACCCCGTGGAACAAGCTCTATCTCGGCGACTATATTCGCGAAAAGGGTCTCTTGTTCCCGAACACCTTCTGGGATGATTTTCCGTTCAACCTCAGCGTCATCCGCGACGTAGAAAAGGTAGTCGTGTCCTCCAACAAGTACTACCATTTCATGCGTGCCCGCGCCGAAAGTGAAACCGCCAAGTATCGTCCCGAAATGTACGATAAGCGCGAGGAAGAACATGGCTGGATGACCGACCTGTATCAATATTGGGGTGTCAACGATGAAAACAGCCGCGAGTTTCTGGCTCGTCGCTACATTGAGCGCTTCATCGGCTGCGTAGAAAACATCACCAACCCCGGCTGCACCCTTTCCGCCAAGGAAAAGAAAGCCGAGATCAAAAAGATGCTGCAGAACCCCAGCGTTAAGGAAAGCCTCAAATACGCTAAGTCCAAATCGGTCTACATGAAGCTGATGCTGGTTCCCTATAAGATGAACTCCACCGGCTTGGTCTATTTGGAAAGCAAGGTTATCACCTTTGTAAAGCGCCGCTTCACAAAGCTGTTCACCAAGCTCAAGGCCGGCCGCTAATACCACAAAAAATCCCCTCTCCAGCGAGAGGGGATTTTTTATCGTTTTAATACGGATTTCACAAGGTCGATCAACCGTCGCTTCAGTCCCACACGCGTGTACTTTTTCAACACCGCCTCAAAGGGGAGCGCAGCCAGATCGGCCTGAAACGCTGCAGCCTTGTTGGAATACTGCGACGGCCGCGACAAATTGGGCTGGCGCGCGGCAATGTCGTCCTGCGAGCAAGGGTAGGCGGTAAGGTGCGGCTTAATGGCCTCAAATAAGGCGCGACCCTTTTCGGTGTTTACCATCACAGCCGAAATGCCCTTGTTATCGCTGATTTCGGGCATCACGTTCTCAATGCCCCAAAAATCGCCGATAGTCATATCACCCACGCGTTGCTTCGAGGTAAACCGGCAGCGCGTGCAAGAAGGGCGCAGGCACACGTCGTAGCGAAACAACTCGATAAAGCTGCCCGTAACGTCGTTGTGAGCCACTTGCGAGCCGTCCTCAAAGGTGAGCTTGGCACTGTACTTGCGCCAACCGGATATCGCCTTATCGCGGAAGGAATAGTACGTAAGTTTTTTACCGTACTTCTTTTCAATAAACGCCACGTACTGCTTCCATACCAGCGGATTGGGAACACCGTGACAAATAATATCCATAATATACAGCTTTTCTTCGTTCGGAAACGCTTCGCGCACGCCGGCCGCTTGGCAGGGAACTCCCGTAAACAGCACCGGCACACCGTCGTTAAGCAGGTGCCGAATGGCGTCATACACACCGGTAGTGTCGCTTTGAATGTATTTAGAGCCACGCAAGCGGTCACGCTTTTCGGGTGTGTTTGCCACCACGTGCACCACGTTCATATCTTCGTCAAAATCCGCACCGATCACGGCGCCGCCTTGCGAGAGAACGTAATCGGATACCGCGGTGAAAATACCGCCCGACGAGCTGTTTTGCACTACTTGCTCGTCGGTGTGCTTCACAGCGTAGGCATCCAGACAATTACTGTCTTCCTGCTTTTCACGCCCGAACGGGCATTTTTTGGCACACAAGCCGCAATCCACACACAATGACTGGTCTATCACGGGGTACAAAAAGCCATTGCTCCGCTGCATTGTAATGGCGTTTTTCGGGCATACCGAAGCGCACAACGCGCAGCCGCAGCAATCGGTCAGGTCGCGATATACCGTATCCATTTACGCACCTCGCTTAACGATCTTTTTCACAAAGCCCAACGCGAAATTCACAAGGCCGATAATATCCTTGACAAAAATCACGATCAGTGCTGCCAATGCCAACGTCGATACCGCGTAGGTTGCTGCACTGTTTAAGTCCAACGTAACCACAATGGCCTGCGCGGTGAGGATCACCGTGGCCAGCACCATCTTTTTCTTTTTGTAGTAGAGGGGGACGATCTTACCCGTGCTGACGATACGCACACACCACAGCACCAAATAACTGCACACGGTGGCAATGGCCGAGCCGAGGATGCCGATCTTAAATACTGCCACGAGCAGTAGGTTTACGGTAAGGCTGACCCCCACGCCGATCAGGTTGGTTACCAGCGCCATGGTGGTCTTTTTATTAGCCGAGTAAATCGAACCGAGGAATTGCGCAAACGAGAAGAAGCTGATGGCCACCAACAGCAGGGGCATCACCTGCCAAGCACTGTAATATTCTGCCCCCAAAAACACCGAAGTAATGGGCTTGCAGAATAAGATCAAGAACGACGACACCAGCGTGATCACTGAAAAGATCTGGTCATGTATCGCCGTGTAAAAATCGGAAACGTCCTTTTTCTTAAATTCTTGGTTGGCCGACATTTGCCACGCTTGGAAGAAGATGGTGACGATCACCGTCAGCATACTGGGAATTTTATGACCGGCGGCATAAATGCCGTTGGCGGCTTCGCCAACCACGGCGGTGATGATGATACGGTCGATAAAGCTCGACACCCACCAGCACACGGCGTTGGGAATGAGCGGCAGCGAAAACCGCATCATCTCCTTGGCGAGCGGCTTGGTAACCGATTTGAGCGAGAATTTGCGGTACGGCCCCAAAAAGGCATATAGGAAAATGCACGAAAGCAGGTTGGCCAAAATATAGCCCAGCATGTAGCCGGTAATGCCCATTTTCCAATGCACGATGAACAAGACGTTTAGGATCAGCACAAACACGGTCAGCAGCACGCTGTCCACCGTGAACAGCACAGTCTTTTCCACGGCACGTGCGTATTGCGAAAGCAGGCTGCGGAAGAAGCCCACAACCGAGTTGGCCGCCACCAGCCACACGAAGGTCTTGTCAATGAACAGTGAAGCAACGCCGCTGCCAAGTGATAAGATCACCGCTCCGAGCAGTGACATAACGATGCCGGTAGAAAACACGGCGCGCTTGTCGTAATCCTGTTCCATGGCATAGCGGAACACCGCTTCGTAAATGGTAAAGGAGAAAATGGGGATCAGCAGCGAAACGACGGCCTGCATAATATCCACCGTGCCGTATTCGGCGCTGGACATCACACGGGTATACAGAGGAACCAGTATGATCTGCAACAGCTTCGAGCCGATGTTACCAATGGCAAACAGCAACACGTTTTTTACCAGTTTTTCATTGCGGTTACTCAAGACTGTCCCTCCTTGGCGTTCGCATCATTTAAGAAATCCATCAATAAACTCCACGGAAAACCGTTTATCTTCATCCAGCAGAGCATCGGCTTGGCTGAAATCGGGCGCGGTTGTTGACAGCGTAAAGCCGTCTGCCGAAATGTTGCGGTCGGCTACGCCGTACCGCGCGGTGATATCCGAAATACGCGAACCCACGCCCGCCTTTTGAGGCGGCATATCAAAAAAGAAATTTTTACGGAAATTAATGGAGAACGCCACACCGTGAAACGAGTTGGTCACCACGTAATCGGCGTTCATCATATAGTTTACCCAATCGTCGGGACCGGCAGTGAAGTCATACACAGCCTCGCGGCGATGCAGCTTGGAATAACTGATGGTCTTAATGGGAAGCCCCGCCTTTTGGGAAAGCTGTTGAGCGGTCTCCCAAATACGGTCGCTGTTAAACACGGTGTACACAAAAATATACCCACCGTCCGGCTTTTTATCGCCGATCAGTGCTTTCCACTCGCTCTTAGAAAGGAGCAGCGTGGGATCGCACACCACGGGCACGTCGTTGCCCGAGATCTCGTGAATGATCTTGGCTGCTTGCTTTTCGCGCACCGACACGTGGTCGAAGTCGGCCAGCAGAGAAGCGATCTTCTCTTTGTAGGGCTCGTCGATTTCAGAAAGACCGAAGCTGCCCGCGTAGGCGATCTTGCGGCCGCACTTGGGGTAGTCCAGGAAATAATAAAAATCACTGTCGGTCAACCGATAATTCCAAATTTGGTCACTGCCCGCCACCACAGCATCAAACGCCGCAGGCTTGTCCTCGGCAAGCGGAATAAAGCGTTCCTGGAACGCCGAAAAATTTTTCTTGCGCTTTAGTGCCACAGGCATATTATACAGGTGCGCCAGCGTGTATTTTACGTCGAAAACGTTTTTAATATCAAAAATGCTGTTCGTGCTGTCGATCAGCGGGCAGCGGTGATCCAAAAAGCGCACCTCATTGCCCTTGTCAGCCAGCACCTTGCCCAGCGCTGCAGCCTGTAAAGCGGTACCGTAGTTGATGGCAGTGGGGAAGGTTAAAATCCCAATCTTCATACGCCTTCAGACTCTCCTTTGAAGAAAGATTGCAGTGCTGCCGCTGCAGCCTTGCTGTCGTAACCGGCAGCAATCAGTTTTTGCGCACCGCCGCTCACGGTGGTGCTTGCCGCCTCCAGCACGGCGTTTGCCCACAGGGCAGGAGATTCACTCAGCGACATAAACGTGGTAAAACCGGCAATATCGGCTTCACGCACCACAGCCTCGCTGCTTACCACGCAGGGCGTATCGGCTGCCTGCGCTTCCACCACCGTTACGGGGAAGCCTTCGCTGAGCGAGGGGAGTAAGAACACATCCATTGCCTGCAGCAGCACGTCAACGTCGGTGCGGGAGCCGGTGAAGATCACCTTATCGGTAATGCCGATAGAGTCGGCATAGGCGGTAACGCTGTCTTTCAGCTCGCCGTCGCCCACAAACAAGAGGACGGCCTTGTCATTCAGCGCCGCAACCTCTTTCATAATATCCAACAGAAACTGTTGGTTTTTATCCACACACATACGGCCCACGTGGCCAACGATCACTGCATCCTCGGGAATGCCGAACTCTTTGAGCACCGCCTGCTTCAAAGCAGGATCCTTTCGGAATTTCTCGGTGTTTACCGTGTTGGGGATCACCGTACTGCGCTCGGCAAGCTTTTCACCAAACATAAACACGGCGGCTTTTTTCGAACACGCCCAAAAATCGGTGGTATACTTGTCGATCACCTTTTGATTTTTGTTGTGAAAGAACGGCACCAGATATTTCATTAACGGATTGCCCCAAGAATGCCGCGCCGCGTGGGAATGTACGATACGTGTGGGCACGCCGCACTTTTTGGCTTCCTTCAAAAAATCAATGTTGGTAAGCCCGGAGTAGTTGCACCACAGTGCATCGTATTGCTTGTTTTTAAAGATCGCCTTCAACGCTTGGCGGTAGGCCAACGGATGGCGAACGCGATTAGGCAGGTAAAAGGATTCACCGTGAATACGGTCGGCAAACGACACCTCGCCGCAAACAAACGCAAAATCGGCGGTGATCTCGTTGGTGTCGAAGTTGTCGGTATAGGCCAGTACGGCGTTTTCCACACCGCCGGCAGGCTCCTTTAATCCGGTTATTAAGATGCGTGTCATACGGATCCCTTCTTGTTGAACAGTTTACGAATAAGTTTTCCCACCGTTTTGGAGTACACGGTAAATACCACACCGTTTTCCTTTGGTTCGGTATCCAGATTGTGTGCCATACCGAGAAGTAGCCAGAAAAACATCGAATTGATCGTAAAGGTCATATACACGTCCGATACAAATACGGCCAGTCCGGCAAAGCACAGCACCGAAACGAGCAGGAACGCACGATCGTACGAGAATCCACGCTTGAGGAAGCGTTTTATGGCCGAGAACAGCATCCACACCACGGCGATCGCCAACACGCCGAAGCCCACGATACCGGTCTCTACCAGCACGTCCAGATAGCCGTTGTGCGGTGCAATGCCGTATTTGGCCATCAGCGTTTCGGGATTGTGCACCTTGGCAAATGCCGAGAGATTGCGCGGTGAAGTGCCAAACAGCGGTGCTTTCATAAAGATATCCAGCGTTTGTGTCCAGCGGATAAAGCGCCCATTGGATATATCGTTCTTGCCGAGGTCGGTTCTGTCGATCGGCGTGGTCGTGCCGGTAGACGGCGGGGTGGTGGGGTCCTCCGGCGTTTCGGGTTCTTCGGTGAACATAAGATCTCCCTCGGGAGTGCGTTGTGTCAGTTCAAAGTCGATACCCGACAGGGAATACAATCCATCGTACAGCGAGGCCACACCGGCTGCCATCGGCGTTTTGCCGGGGAACAGTGCCGTCTTGGCGTAAGGAAGTGCTATCTTCGTGCCGAAAAGCACGGCGGTAAACACAACGAAACTCAACAAAGCAGCGCCCAAGCCTTTAAAACTTTGGGCCAAGCTTTTCTTTTTGTCGTTAAATACAAAGCGGTACACAGCGAACAAAAAGCCGGCAACGACCGAAAGGATCAACGCCGTGCGCGAGCCGCCGAGCACAATGTAGCACAGCTGACAAAGCATATTGAATGCCAAAAGAATCGTCACAAGCCAGTGCTTTTTCTGTGCGATCAGTCGAACGGAGGCCATCACCGAAACCAGTGAGATGATACTGGCGTAATTGGGATCCTGGAAAATACCCCACAGTCGCACGTATTCGTAGCTGAATCCTTGACTGGTGATAGCGTAGGCACCGTAGTTGTTAACGCTGATATCAATGCCGAAGAAATAGGTGAGCAGCGAAACGAGTACGGGGATAAACCAAGTAACGATCAGCGTTGCGGAAACCACGTTTAAAATTTTGGTTACTTGGTCTGAAGATGCGTTTTTGGTGAGCGAGAAGAATATAAAGTATTCGATCACCAGTGTGGCCAAAAACTTCACGTTACCGAAGATACCGAAGCGCAGATTGATCACACTGGAAACACAGCAAACGATCAAGAACAAGATCAGCAGATCCTGTGCCGTGCCGTTCAGACAGTTCTTTTTGGTGAGAAGATCCCACACGATCAGCACAAATCCGGGGACAAACACGGCCGCAGAAACGAGTGTGCTGTCAATGAGGAAATTCAGCGGCAGTACCTCGCGTACAGTCATGTATACCGTCATGAAACAAATATACACGACACCCAGGGAAAGCAGGTTAAATTTTTTCGACATAATATATACTCCCCAAACGCTCAAATATATTTCGCACCCACAGCCACCATCCAATAGGAGAGGGCTACCATTTTCTTCTTAAACAAAAAGCTCACAAGCTTCATCACAAGGCCCTGCGGCTGATACTGCGTCAGCACCTCTTTGGTCATCTCGTCGTTTAGTACCTCGCGAATTTTTTGCCGTTGCTGTTTTGCCGATAACGCCGCCTTCGGCGAGCGGTTTTTCAAAAACACCGAAACCAGGTGCTTTACGTAGGAAAAATACAACAGCTGGCAATACTCAGGTGTTTCAGCTTCTACTGTTTGCAGGTAGGCCCGCTCCAAAGAATACTTGCGTTTGCACAAGTCGAAAAACTCGGGCGCATAGGCGCTCACCAGCGTTTCGTGTGCGGGCTTGCGGTAATTGTACAAATTATCGGGAATGGTGTTAATAAACGACGCCTTGGCAAACAAGTCGATATTAAACAAGAAATCCTCGATCAGCTTGGTTTTTTCAAACAGCGTGCCGCATTGCTCAAGAAAACTGCGCTTATACAGTTTGTTCCACGCGAACGGGAATACCTTTGCGCGGTTGAGCATGGCAAACACATCGGCAGTATCGCGCGGTGTGGTAGCCGCTGCGGTTTCGGGCGATAGCTTTTCAACGTGCGTGACCTCGCCCTGTTCATCCTGGTGCACGCGATTAAAGCCGAATACCACAAATTGTGTGTTCTCCTCAAACGCGGCCAACGCCTTTTCCAGCAGGTTGCTTTCAATATAATCGTCGGAATCAATGAACAGCACGTATTCACCGGTAACGTTTTCCAAGCCGGTATTTCGTGCAAAGCCCAAGCCTTGATTTTCCGGCTTGTGGATCACGCGGATGCGATCGTCGATCGCGGCATAGCGGTCGCAAATAGCAGGGGAGTTATCCGGCGAGCGGTCGTCCACCAGCAGCAATTCAAAATGAGGATACGTCTGATTCAGTACGCTGTTGATGCAGGTTTCCAAATACCGTTCAACACCGTATACCGGTGCGATAATACTCACAATAGGCGAGGGCATAGCACAGCCTCCTTGTAAAATTCTTGTTATTAAAACACACTTAAATACTAATTATACATAATTAATTAAAATTATAACATTAAATCGCTAAAATGTAAAGAGGAGAGCGTGAATAAAAGCGCGGTATTCGTAGGAATTTGTTGCATTTTTTGCAGCCGCCAATTTCGCGCAAAACAATAAAAACGCCTCGTTGAAAAAACGAGGCGTTTTTGGTGCCGCTGACCGGGGTCGAACCGGTACGGTATTGCTACCGAGGGATTTTAAGTCCCTTGTGTCTGCCTATTCCACCACAGCGGCGTATAAACGGGGAAGCCCCCGTTGTTTGTGAGTTAATTGCCGAAATACAGATTTTTATCGGGGAATTGCGGTTCGCAGGTGATGTTCAGGCCCATTTTCCGCAAGGTCGATTCGTCGCCCGAGTGTAACAGCTGTGTCGAATGCAGCTCACAGCCGCGCAGCTTGGGTAGTTGTGCCACGGCGGCAGCAGCCGTTTTATCGGAAGCGGCGCAGATATACAGCGCCGTCAGCGTGTCGTCTGTTTTCAGCACACTGCTCTGACTTTTCAAAAGCTCCAGCTTCAGTTTAAGCACAGGCTCCAGCACCTGCGGGCTCATCAGCAAAACCTCTTTGGGAATATCGGCCATCACTTTAATGGCGTTGAGCACCGCACCGCTGCAAGCGCTGAGCAGGCGGGTGGCCTTGCCGGTGATGATGCGCCCGTCGGGCAAGCGGATCGCTGCCGCCGGTGCATCGTTACAGGCTTGCTTTTTAGCCAAGGCAGGCAACACCACGGGGCGGTCCTCTTTTTTGAGATCCATCTGCTGCATAATGGTTTGCAGCTTATCCACCGTTTCCTGCTGTTCTTTGCCTTGCTTTAAGTCGCACAAGCCCTTGTAGTAACGGCGAATCACCTCTTGACGGCCGGCTTCGCGGCACACCTCGTCGTCCACAATGGCGTAGCCCGCCATGTTAACGCCCATATCGGTGGGGCTGCAATAAAACCGATCGTTGCCGGTAATGCGCGATAAGATCGTGCGCACGATGGGGAATGCTTCGATGTCGCGGTTGTAGTTAACGGTCGCTACACCGTAGGCTTCCAGATGGAACGGGTCGATCATATTCACGTCCTGCAGATCGGCGGTGGCCGCCTCGTAGGCGAGGTTAACAGGATGCTTGAGCGGCAGGTTCCAAATGGGGAAGGTCTCGTATTTGCCGTAGCCGGCCATGATGCCGCGGCGATGCTCGTGATACACCTGCGACAGGCAGGTGGCCAGCTTGCCGCTGCCCGGACCGGGAGCGGTTACCACCACAAGCGGTTTGGTGGTAACGATATAGGGGTTAGCACCGTAGCCCTCGTCGCTGACAATATGGTCAACGTTGGAGGGATACCCTGCAATGGGGCGATGAATGTAATTGGTAACACCGCGGGCATCCAGCTTGCGCACGAACGCATCGGCAGCAGGCTGGCCGGAATACTGGGTGATGACCACGCTGTTCACTTCAATACCCAAATCGGTAATTACGTCGATCTGGCGCAACAGATCCATTTCGTAGCTGATGCCGAGGTCGGCACGGATCTTGGTTTTTTCAATGTTGGCGGCACTGATGCAGAACACTACTTCCACCTTGTCGCGCAGCTCGTACAGGAGGCGGATCTTGGCATCGGGTTCAAAGCCGGGCAGCACGCGTGCGGCGTGATAATCGTCGAACAGCTTACCGCCGAATTCCAGGTACAACTTGCCGTTAAATTTTGAAATACGCTCGAGGATATGCTCCTTTTGCTTCGCCATATACAGCGCGTTGTCGAACCCCTTAGCCATCATTTTCACCACCTTGTCCTATAGCATACCAAAATTAAAACCATTTTTCAAGGGGTGTTTTCGCTTTTTTTATCTTTTCTTTTGCAGAAATATATGATACAATGAAAAAAATGCGTTTGAAAGGAACCGTTGCTATGTCGCAGATCGAATGGAAGAAATTTAAAAGCGGCACCGATGTCCGCGCCGTTGCGCTGGATGGTGTCCCGGGCGAGCCCTGTCAATTAACCGATGAGGTGGTAAACGGCATCGTTGCCGCGTTTGCTCTGTGGGTATCCCGCAAGGCACAAAAGGCTGCCGATGCCCTCACCGTTGCCGTCGGACGCGACAGTCGCCTCTCCGGTCCCCGCATCCGCGATGCCGTGGTTGCCGCCCTGCAAGCGGCAGGCGTTCGTGTGCTGGATTGCGGCTTGGCCTCCACGCCCGCCATGTTTATGACCACCGTCGATCTCGGCTGTGATGCTGCCGTGCAGATCACGGCCAGCCACCATCCGTGGAACCGCAACGGATTAAAATTCTTTTTGCCCACCGGCGGTATTGAGGGCAGTGATCTCAGCGAAATTTTGGCGCTGGCTGCCGAAGACGGTAAAGCGCCGTCGGCAAAGGGCACCGTCGAACAAAGCGACTATATGCAGCAGTATGCTGCTCGTCTGCGCCGCCTCATCATCGAGGGCGCCGACTTGGGCGAGCAACCGCTTAACGGTCTGCACATCGTGGTCGATGCCGGCAACGGTGTCGGCGGCTTTTACGCCACCGAGGTACTGCAACCGCTGGGTGCCACCGTTACCGGCAGCCAGTTCTTAGAGCCCGACGGCCGCTTCCCCAACCACATTCCCAACCCCGAAAATGCCGAAGCCATGGCCTCGGTGTGTGGGGCGGTACAGCGTGTCGGGGCCGATCTCGGCATCATTTTCGATACCGACGTCGACCGCGCCGGCTGTGTCGGGGCCGACGGCCGCGAGATCAACCGCAACCGCTTGGTGGCACTGGCGGCCGCCATTGCGCTGGAGGGTAACGCAGGCGGTACCATCGTCACCGATTCCGTCACGTCCGACGGACTGAAGCAGTTTATCGAACAAACACTGGGCGGCGTGCATTGCCGCTTCAAGCGTGGGTATAAGAACGTCATTAACGAGTCGATCCGCCTCAACCGCGAGGGTGTCAATTCGCCGCTGGCCATCGAAACCTCGGGCCACGCCGCTCTGCGTGATAACTATTTTTTGGATGACGGAGCCTATTTGGTCACGCGCATCATCATCAAGGCCGTGCAGCTGCGTGCACAGGGCAAAACGCTCGACGATCTCATTGCCGCCCTGCCCGAGCCAGCCGAGGGCTGCGAGGTGCGCTTTACCATCACCGAACCCGATTTCCGCTCCTACGGTGAGCGTGTGTTGGCCGATTTGGAGGCCTATTCCCGCACACAGGGCTGGCGCGTTGCCGACGATAGCCGCGAGGGCGTGCGTGTGTCGCTGTGCGACGGGTGGTTTTTGCTGCGTTTAAGCGTGCACGACCCTGTGATGCCGCTCAATGTCGAAAGCAACACCGTGGGCGGTTGCGAAGAAATTTTGCAGTGCCTGCTGCCGTTCATCGAGCAGCAGCACGGCTTACGGAGGTAACCCTATGTCAATGGATTGGACAGAAGTACAAATTCGCGTGGCGACCGCCGACACCGAGCAGGCCTCGGCCGTGGCGAACATGGCGGTGCCGTACGGCATTTACGTGGAAGACTACAGCGATCTGGAGCAAGGCGCGCGTGAGATTGCGCGCATTGATCTTATCGACGAAGAGCTGCTCAAGCGTGACCGCACGCACAGCATCATCCACTTGTATTTGGAACCGCAGGAAAATCCCACCGAAACCGTGGCGTTTTTGCGTGAGCGGTTGTCGGCCTGCGGCATTGCCAGCGAGGTCGACACCAAAACCATCAGCGAACAGGATTGGGCGAACAACTGGAAACAGTATTTCAAGCCTCTGTCCGTGGGCAGTCGCTTGCTCATTTGCCCCACGTGGGAAACGGTGGAGAACACCGAAAACCGCGTAAAGCTTTCCATCGACCCGGGCATGGCCTTCGGCACGGGCGGGCACGACACCACCCGCATGGTGCTGGAAGCCGTCGAGCGGTATATCACGCCCGAGTCCGACGTGCTGGACGTCGGCTGCGGCAGCGGCATTTTGTCGGTGGCCTCCTTACTGTTGGGTGCTCGCTCGGCGGTGGGTGTCGATATTGACGCGCTGGCGGTGAAAATGGCGGTGGAAAACGGTGCCATCAACGGCTTTGCCGAGCCGCGCTACCGCATTTTACAGGGCGATCTGGTCGATAAGATCAGCGGCCGGTATCGCATCATTCTTGCCAATATCGTGGCCGATGCCATTTTAAAGCTGTCACCCGTCATTCCGCAGTTTTTGCTGTCGGGCGGTGTGTATATCGTATCGGGCATCATTGAAGAACGCGGCGCCGAGGTCGAAGCAGGTCTCCTCGCTTGCGGCTTTACCATCAAAGAACGCTTAACGCACGGCGGCTGGTGCTGCTTTGTGTGCGGAAAGGATTAACGTATGTCACGCTTTTTCGTTGCGCCGTTCAGCGGCGACACCGCCGTGCTCACCGGGCAGGAGGCGCACCACGTTGCCCGCGTGCTGCGTATGCGTGTGGGGGAGGAGCTGATGCTGTGTGACGGTGTCGGCACCGATTACGCCTGCCGCATTCTCTCGGTAGCCGACGGCGAGGTAACGGCACAGGTGCTGTATCGCCGTCCCACCGAAAGTGAGCCCACCACCGCGGTTACGCTGTATCAGGGCTTGCCCAAAAGCGAAAAGATGGATCTCATCGTGCAAAAGTGTGTTGAGATCGGCATCACACGCATCGTCCCCGTGGCGATGGCGCGCAGCATTGTCAAGCTCAATGCCGCCGAAGGTGCCAAAAAGCGCGACCGCTGGCAAAAGATCGCCGCCTCTGCCGCCGAACAAAGCGGCCGCGGCATCGTGCCCGAGGTGGGGGAGCCCATTTCCTTTAAGCAGCTGCTCGGTGCCGTTGCAAACGAAAACACCGTCACGTTCTACGAGGGCGGCGGTGCGCCGCTGGCGGTATTGGTGACGAAGGATACCCGTCAGTTGTCCATGGTCATCGGGCCGGAAGGCGGCTTTGACAAGGAAGAAATTGAGCGCCTGCGCGAAGCGGGCGCCCGCATTGCCACGTTGGGGCCGCGCATTTTGCGTTGCGAAACCGCTCCGCTGGTGGCGCTGTCGGTGATTATGCAATTAACGGAAAATATGAATTAACCGTTGCAAACCGAAAAAACTATGGTACAATAAAAGTAATCTATATAAAAGGAGTTTTCATTATGCAGGTCACAAAAGATATGATCATCGGCGATATCCTCGATATGGATCGCACCACCGCGCCCTTCTTTTTGGAAATGGGCATGCACTGCCTGGGTTGCCCGTCGGCTCGCGGCGAAACGCTGGAGCAGGCCTGTGCCGTTCACGGTGTCAGTGCCGATGAGCTGGTTGAAAAGATCAACAAGCATCTGAGCAAGTAATGAAAGGCGGCGGCTCGCTCGGCGAGCCGCTTTCTTGTAGGTGATACTATGCTGGATTCCCGCTTGCGGCTGGCCGCCCAATTTGTGCGGCACGGCAGCCGTGTTGCCGATATCGGCACCGACCACGCCTATCTGCCCATCGCCTTGGTCAGCGAGGGTGTTTGCCCCGCGGCCATCGCCTCCGACGTGCGCGAGGGCCCCGTGGCCAATGCCCGCTACCACGTGGAAGCGGCAGGTTTAAGCGAGGCCATCTCCGTTCGTTTGGGCAACGGCCTACATACGGTTCAGCCAACCGAAGCAGACGATATCGTCATCGCCGGCATGGGCGGCGAAACGGTGGCGATGATTTTAGAAGAAGCCCCGTGGGTGAGATCACCCCACTATCGGCTGATACTGCAGCCCATGACGCGTGCCGAAAAGCTGCGTGCTTACTTATTCGAAAACGGCTTTGCCGTGTGCGAGGAACGTGTCACGCAGGTGGGACGGCACTGGTATACCGTGCTGTGCGCCACCTACACAGGCACCGTGCTGTCGGCCGATGAAGCCCTGTGTCACGTTGGTCGTATTCCGTTGCCCGAGGGCGACGGCTACCTGCAGGTGGTAGAAAACCGCCTTGTAAAACAACAGCAGTCCCGCCCCACTCCCGAGGGCGAACACTGCCTCAACCAAATTCGCCGTTACCGCAGCGGTGCGTGGCGGCCGTGGGAGGAATAATTGTATGCGCGTTTCTGAAATTTATGATTTTTTGCAAACCAAAGCCCCGTTTGAAACCGCCGAGCCGTACGATAATGTCGGCTTGCTGGTCGGCAGCGGCAGCAGCGAGGTAACCACCGTGCTCGTCACGCTGGATATCACGCACGCTGCGGTGGATGCCGCGGTAAAGGCGGGGGCCGAGCTGATCGTCAGCCATCATCCTGTTATTTTCGAACCGTTGCACGTGCTGGAGGCGGGCAGCGTACCGTACCGTTTGGCGCAGCACGGCATCACGGCCATTTGTGCCCACACCAACCTCGACCGCGCCGCAGGCGGCGTGAACGATTGCCTGTGCGAGCTGCTGGGCCTCAAAAACGTGCATCTCGGCCCCGATGAAATGTGCCGCATCGGCGAACTGCCGCAGGCACTTTCCGCCGAAGAATTCGGCCGCTTGGTGGCACAGGTGCTGAACACCCCCGTGCGTCTGAAGGCGGGCAGTGATACCGTGCGCACCGTTGCGCTGTGCGGCGGCGGTGCGGGTGATCGCGTGCTGCCCTTGCTTTGCGAAGCGGATGCCGCGCTCACCGGCGAGGTAAAGCACCACGTGTGGTTGGCCGTTCCGCCCGAAAAAACCATGGCCGACGGTGGCCATTACGCCACCGAGGTCCCTGTGACCGACCGCTTGGTTTCGTGGCTGCATGCCGCATTTCCGCAGCTTTCCGTGGTGCTGCACCGCGGTGAGGCTCCCTATTTTACTGTGAAGGATTGACACTATGGCACTCGATGGCGCCTTTATTCATTGCCTGCGCGATGAACTGTGGCAGCGCCTGCAGGACACGCGCGTTGATAAGATCCACCAGCCCTCCCGCGAGGAGCTGGTGTTTGCCATGCGCGGACGAAACGGCTCCGAAAAGCTGTATCTGTCGGCGCGTGTCAATTCGCCGCGCGTGCAACTCATAGCCAACTCGCTCGAAAATCCGGCCACACCGCCGTCGCTTTGTATGCTGCTGCGCAAGCGGCTCACCGGTGCATGGCTGCGCGATATCCGCCAACCGGGCCTCGAGCGTGTGCTGTATTTTGATTTCGATGCCGTCAACGAGCTGGGTGATACCGTGCGTTTAACGCTGGCGGCCGAGCTGATGGGGCGGCACAGCAATCTCATTTTGATCGGTGAGCAGGATCGCATTGTCGATGCTGTTAAGCGCGTCGATCTGTCCATGTCGCCCACACGCCCCGTGCTGCCGGGTGCACCGTATCTGCCGCCCCCGGCCGATGCCGATCGCCGCGATGCGCTGCTTCACACCGCCGCACAGCTGGCCGATGCCGCACTGTCCAGCGGTCTGCCGCTCGACAAAGCGTTGCAAAGCAAGGTGCAGGGCTTCTCGCCGCTTATCTGCCGCGAAATTGCTCAGCTGGCAGGGGAGGGCGACCGCGCACGCTTGGAAGCGGTTATTGAAAAATTCCGCGCGGCACTGCAGCCCGACGGACGACGCGTGCCGTATTTGGTCTACCGCCCCGACGGCACACCGCTGGAATTCAGCTTTATGCCCATCACGCAATACGGCTTAAACGCCGTCGGCCGCGAGGCTTCTTCGTTTTCGGAATTACTTACCGATTTTTACGCCGAAAAGGACACTGCCGAGCGGATGCGCCGCTATGCGCACGATATCACCCGCACCGTGAGCACCGCCACCGAACGGTTGGTGCGCAAGCTGGATAATCAGCGCCGCGAGCTGGCCGCTTCGGTCGATCGCGACCGCAAGCGCCTGTACGCCGATCTCATCAATGCCAACCTGCACGCCATTCCCAAAGGTGCTGCTTCGGTGGAGCTGATGAATTATTACGATGAAAACTGTGCTATGCTCACCGTGCCGCTCGATCCGTCGCTGTCGGCCGGCCGCAATGCGCAAAAATACTATAAAGAATACCGTAAAGCCAAGACCGCCGAGGAGATCTTGCAGCAACAGATCGCGCGCGGCGAGGAGGAATTGCAGTACCTCGACTCGGTAGCCGATGCCCTGACGCGCGCTGCCGACACGCGCGAACTTGAAGAACTGCGGCAGGAGCTGGAGCAAAGCGGTTATTTGCGAGCCAAAAAGGATAAACGCCGCACGGCTCCTCAACCCACCAAGCCGCTCACCTTTGTTTCCGACGATGGGTTTACCATTTTGGTGGGGCGCAATAACGTGCAGAACGACCGCCTCACCACCCGCACCGCCAAGGGAAGCGACTGGTGGTTCCACACCAAAAACATTCCCGGCTCACACACGGTGGTGCTCACCGACGGTGTCGAACCGCCGGAGAGCACGCTGCGGCAAGCCGCCGTGCTGGCTGCCACACATTCCAAGGCGGCACAATCGGCGCAGGTGCCGGTGGATTACACGCAGATCCGCCATGTCAAAAAGCCGGCGGGCGCCAAGCCCGGTATGGTGATCTATGAAACCAACCACACCGTCTACGTCACGCCCGACCAACGCTTGGCTGCTCGCTTGCGCAAGGATTAACCGCCCAAACGGCGGTTTTTCTTTTTTGTGCACTTGCACTTGGCTTGATTTTCTGCTACAATATTCCTATGTACGTAAAGGAGGGGAATGTATGGAACGTCCGTCGGTTGCCGCCATTGTTGTCGCGGCAGGCAACTCCACCCGTATGGGAACCAACAAACAACTGCTCATGCTGGGCGACCGCCCGGTCATTGCCCACACCTTAACGGCGTTTCAGAACACGCCCGCCGTCAGCGAGATCGTGCTCGTCACCCGCGCCGAGGATATCGAAGCGTTGCGCGCTCTTGCTGTGCAATACGGCATCAGTAAGGTAACAGCTGTGGTTGCCGGCGGTGTCGAGCGGCAGGATTCGGTGGCAAACGGCGTGGCCGCGTGCAGCAACACAGCGGCCTATTTTGCCATTCACGACGGTGCTCGCCCGCTGGCCACTCCCGAACTGATCACCGCCGTAATTGATGCGGCTATCCAACATGGTGCAGCGGCTGCGGCCGTACGCGTGAAAGATACCGTAAAGGTCGCCGATAAAAACGGCTTTATTGTCGACACGCCCGACCGTGCCACCCTGTGGAACGTGCAAACACCGCAGGTGTTCGAGCGGTCATTGTATATCACGGCTTTGGAATCGGCTCGTGTAAACGGCCTCAGTGTCACCGACGATTGCCGTTTAGCCGAAGCGGCAGGCTATCCGGTCTTGCTGGTCGAGGGTAGCTATGCCAATCTCAAGATCACCACACCGGAAGATATTCGCATTGCGGAGGGATGGTTATGATGAAACTGCGTATCGGTCATGGGTATGACGTGCACCGTCTGGTTGAAGGCCGCCCGCTGATTTTGGGCGGTGTTACGATCCCTTGGGAAAAGGGCCTGCTCGGCCATTCGGATGCCGATGTGCTGGCCCACGCCATAGCAGATGCCCTGCTCGGTGCCGCTGCACTGGACGATATCGGCGGTCTGTTCCCCGACACCGACCCGCAATATAAAGGGGCCGATAGCTTAAAGCTGCTTGCCGAGGTGGTGCGCGTGCTGCGCGAGGCGGGGTATGCTCCTGTAAATGTGGATGCCACTGTGCTGGCGCAGGCTCCCAAGCTGAAACCGCACATTCCCGCCATGCGTGAAAAGCTGGCGGCGGCGTGCGGTATGGCGGTGGCCGATATCAGCGTAAAAGCCACAACGGAAGAAAAGTTAGGATTTACCGGCAGCGGCGAGGGAATGGCGGCACACGCCGTTTGCCTCATCGCTCCCGCCGAATAAGAAAGGAAGAGTCGTATGGTATTACACATTCAGGGCATGGCCTGCAAACATTGCAGCGGCCGTGTGGAAAAAGCATTAAACGCGCTGCCCGGCATTACGGCTGCGGTCGACCTCGAAGCCGCCACCGCCACCGTCAGCGGTGCCGTTTCGGCGGAGGAGCTGCGCAAAACGGTGGAGGCACTTGGTTTTCAGGTGACCTCCGTGGAGGCGTAAGCGGGTGCCCCCCGGCATGCCGCCCATGCGCGGCCCCGGCCATCACCGCCCTCTCACCGAGGAAGAAAAGCGCCAAGCCCCCAAGCTTAGCGCCGCGTTACTCAAACGTATTTTTTCCTACCTAAAGCCGTATTGGAAGCGGCTGCTGTGGGTCGTTCTCATCATTTTGCTGTCGGCAGGGCTGGGGCTGCTGCCCTCCGTCCTCACCGGCCGCATGATCGACGACGGCCTCATCGCCGGCCAATGGAACGTGTTGGTGCAGCTGATCTTGCTGTCACTGCTGGTCACCTTGGTTTCCAATCTGGTGCACATTCTGCAAAGCTACTTAAATGCCACCATTGCGCAGAATATCAGCTACGATATGAAAAACGAAATGTACGCGCATCTGCAACGCATGTCGCATCGGTTTTACACCAACCGTCCGCAAGGCGAACTTATCACGCGTATGACGAGCGATATCAGCGGCGTGCAATCCGTCATCGCCAATACGATGACGGGCATGCTCTCCAACGTGGCCGTGTTGGTCACATCGCTGGTGGCCATGTATCAGATCCATTGGATGCTGGCGACGGTGGGCGTGCTGTTGCTGCCGTTTTTTGTACTGCCGGCGCGTATTGTGGCGCGCTATCGCTGGAAGATCGCCTCTCGCACGCAGGAAAAATGGGACGATATGAACCAGATCCTCAACGAAACCATGAGTGTCAGCGGCCAAATGCTGGTCAAGCTGTTTAATAAAGAGGATACGGAATATCAAAAGTTCCGCACCGTCAACGGTGAAACGCGGCGGCTCAGCATCCGTGAAACCGTGGCCGGCGGCTGGTTCCGCATGGCGATCGACACGTTCATCGGCATCGGTCCGTTACTAATGTATTTGGTGGGCGGCCTGCTCATGCTCCAATGGCCTATCGGTCCCACGGTGTCGGTGGGTGATATCACCATCATGGTCACCCTGCTTCACCGTATGTTCCGTCCGGTGGATCAGCTGCTCAGCATCAGCGTGGATATCACGCGCTCGCTGGCGCTGTTCTCCCGCATTTTCGAGTATTTGGATATTCCGCCCGAAATTGAAGACCGTCCCAACGCCCAAGCGCCCGAAGTTATTCAAGGTAACCTGCGCTTTGAGCACGTGGCCTTTTCCTACCATCCCGATAAACCGATCCTGCGCGACATTGATTTTTCGGTGGACTGCGGCAAAAACGTGGCGGTCGTGGGCACCTCCGGCGCGGGGAAAACCACGCTCATCAGCCTCATTCCTCGCTTGTACGACGTTATCGGCGGCCGCATCACGGTGGATGGACTCGACCTGCGCGATATTAAGCTTGACGTGCTGCGTCGCAACATCGGCATGGTCACGCAGGATACGTATTTGTTCAACGATACCATTCGCGAAAATCTGCTGTATGCCAAGCCCGATGCAACACAGGAGGAACTGGAGGATGCCTGCCGCAAGGCAAATATCCATGAGTTTATCGCCGCCCTGCCCGATGGTTACGATACCGTGGTGGGCAACCGCGGCCTAAAACTGTCCGGTGGCGAAAAGCAGCGCATCTCGTTGGCCCGTGTGATTCTTAAAGATCCGCCTATTCTGCTGCTGGATGAGGCTACCTCCTCGCTGGATTCCATTTCCGAAAGCCACATTCAGGATGCCATTCAGCCGCTGCTGCGTAACCGTACCTCGCTGGTGGTCGCACATCGCCTGTCCACCATTTTGTCGGCGGACGAGATCTTGGTTATTGAAAACGGTGTCATTGTCGGCCGCGGCCCGCACCACCGCTTGGTGGAAGAAAATGACCGCTATCGTGAGCTGTATGAAACGCAGTTTTTGCGTCCGCTCGAAAATGCGGAAAAAGAGTGATCAAAGCCCGCAGAACACCGATCGTTCTGCGGCTTTTATCGTGCGTTGTTTTAACGGGAGAGTGGTTTTATGAACATTCGTCGTTTATCGTGGGTACTTGCAGCAGCATTGCTGTTGTCGCTGCTTTTCGGATGCGGCAGCACCAAGCCGGTTCCCACGCCGGCCGATTGCGGCGTGGTGGAGGGCATGATCTCTCACACCTCCGCCTCAAACTATATGTATGCCGACACCGAGGGCGTTGTCAGTACACAGAACGCCCTGTTTGTGCCGGCGGGCACGGTCATCTCCTGTGAGCAAGCGATGGCGGTGTACACGTACGATGAATACAACACCTTAAACACAAAGCTGCTTGCCTCCGTCGGTCAAAACGTTATCGCCACGTATGTGGTCGTGATGGCCCCCGGCACGCTTACCATCACGGAGGATGCGTATATCCGTCTTTCTGTGCGGGGCAGCTTAACCGATGTAAGCGTTACCTATCCTGCCGAGCGGCAAGCCGAGGTCACTGTTTACGACCCCGTGTACGAGGCCTACGGCAAGGACTACGATCGCATTTTACCGCTCATCAACCGCGCTGAAGGCGGGGCGGTAAACTACATTTTCCTCACCGACGTTCATAACGATCTCAGCAGCAATTCCGATGCGCAGGATGCTTCGCTCAAACAGCAGGTGGAAGCCGCGGTGAAACTGGCCAACGAAAGCAATGCGATTGATTTTATCGTGATCGGCGGCGATAACACCAGCGGCCAATACGGCGATAAAGCTACTACACTGCAGTATACACATGCACTGTTTGAACCGCTGAAATCCTGCAAAAAGCCTGTGCTGATGCTGATGGGCAACCACGATGACAACTCGTATAAATACGCCATTCAGCCCTATAACGCGGCCATGGCTGCCAACCTTGTCAGCAAAGTGAATTGGAACAAAGAAATTTTAACCACGTATTCGCCTGCCACCATCGTACATGATTCGCAAAACGCGAATTCCGCGTATTACTATTACGATCTTGCCGAGAAAAAGACACGGCTTATCTGCTTGGATGCCATCGACTACGAGCAGCAGACCGATGAAAACGGCGATATCCTTGTGGAGTCGTTAACCAAAAACGCCGAAGGGAACACCAACGTCGGACGCAGCTGCTACGGTTACAGTGCTCGCCAGCTGCGTTGGTTGGCAAACGAGGCGCTCACCGCTGCCGAGGGCTGGAACTATATATTCTTTTCACACATGAACGCACAGGAGAGCCAACGCTACGGTACCGAGCTGCGTGAACTGATAGCCGCCTTCCAAAATCGCACCACGTATGTAAGCGACGAGCTCGGCACGGTGGATTTCACCGCAGCTACCGGCAGCGTAATGCTGTATCAATACGGTCACGTCCACGTTGAGCGTATCACGGAGGATACGGCCCTCGGCTTGTGGCGCGTGGCCACCGGCTCGGCAAACATTGCCCAGCTCACCAACAACAAGAAAGGCAGTGAAACCTATCGGGCCTTTGGTACCGATAGCGAAAGCTGCTTCGATATTTTGTCCGTCACCAAAGACAAAGCCGTAAAATATGCCTTTGGCGCCGGCTCAGACGTCGAGCTTTTGTCCCCCCAAAAATAGAGAAGATAAAAAGAACCGCTGCCGAGCAGCGGTTCTTTTTATTCTCGTATTAAACCAACGGTGCAATCCTCGCCGCAGGGGAGCGGGCTTGCCAACGTCAGGCCGTACAGATCGGTCACGCGGTTTTCCAGCGCCCACAGAGCTTGACACTCCTCGTCCAGCTTCGGCACCTGCGCCGCGCGGTACAGCAGCGGTACGGTGGGTTGAGCGGCCGATAAAATTTCCTTGCCGCGTTCGTTGGCGGCCAAAACGCGCAAATAGGGAGGTCGCTTTGCAGCGTAGCCCGCAGGGATCCCCAAAAACGCCGACCAGATCAACCGCCGCACGCGGGTGAGGGGATACCGCTTGGTCTTAATGGCGTTTTCCAGCTCGGCCAGCGTTTTGGCCTTGCGAACGGCGTTGAATACACGGTTTTCCAAGCCCTCGGAAATGCCGGGCACCGCCTTGAACTCCTCCGCGGTCATCAACCGCAGCTTAGCCAATACGGCACGCTCGGCCAAAACGGGGTCGGCGGGCAAGCGTTCTTTTTGCGCCGCCTCCGAAAGTGCGTGAGCACACGCGGAGGGCATATAGGCAAAGCTGTTGATCAGCCGATTGGAGGCAAGTAACGAACGAATATACGAGGCCGAAGCAATATCGCCCAGCGGTGCCATGCTGTCGTGTTCGCTGCCCTGCCGCAGCACGGTGTAGGGCTCCATGCGGCTGCCCAAACGGCGCAGCGCCTTCAAATATTCAATACCCAACGTGTTGTTGGGAGTGGATAACACCGAGGCCGTCTTTTCGCCGCCGATCTCTGCCACCGCCTTTTGCTGCGCCTCGGGGTAGGCGATGCCCATACCCGTAAAGCAGCGCAGTAGCGAACCGTAGCGTGACGATTCCATGATATCCACCACTTTTTGCAGGGGCTTCAATTCGCCGGCCTCGCTGCCAAAGGAGAGCGCATCAACGCAGCCCAGCGCTTCCAGCAGCGAAACGGCACCGAAGGCAAACCCCTCTGCCGAGGATAAGCACCACGGAGCGGGAAGCTCGATCACCAGATCGGCACCGCCGGCCAATGCCGCACGAGCACGGTCGAATTTCGGCAAAACGGCAGGCTCGCCGCGCTGCACGAAGCTGCCGCTCATCACGGCAACGATATGCGTCGCCTCGCAACCGCCGCCCTTGACACGTGTTTTTTCCAAATGGCGGGCGTGCCCGTTGTGAAAGGGATTGTATTCGGCTACGACACCTGCAATACGCATTTGCAGCACCTCCGTGTCTTTTTTGAAAATAAGCCTTGAAAAATTTTGTGTTTCGTACTATTATAGTATACGGTAAAGTATTCCAAAAATCAATACTCAAGGAATAGGGGCGCAAAAAAATGAAAATTCTGGTTATCAACGCAGGCAGTTCTTCTTTGAAGTACCAGCTCATCGACATGGACGGCGAGCAGGTCGTAGCCAAGGGCTTGTGTGAGCGCGTCGGTATCGACGGTAAGTTCACGCACAAGCTGGGCGACGGCACCGTCGTTTGCAAAGAGCTTGAAGTCGATATGCCCGATCACACCACCGCGTTCGCGCAGGTAAAGAAGGCACTCACCACGGGCGAGGGTAAGGTCATCAACGACTTGTCCGAAATCACCGCCATCGGCCATCGTGTGGTGCAGGGCGGCTCCAAGTACGACCGTTCCGTTCGCATCGACGAAGAGGTGCTCAAGGCTGTTCGTGAATACGAAGTGCTGGCACCGCTGCACAATCCGGCCTGCCTGAAGGGCATTGAGGCCGCTACCGAAACCTTCGGCACCGAGATTCCGCAGGTCGCCGTGTTCGACACCGCCTTCCATCAGACCATGCCCGAGGTTGCTTATCTGTGGGGTCTGCCGTATGAGTACTACACCGATTACGGCATCCGCCGCTACGGCTACCACGGCTCGTCGCACCGCTTTGTGTCGGCCATCTGCTGCGAATTGTTGGGCAAGCCCGACGGTAAGGGCACTCGCATCATCACCTGCCACCTGGGCAACGGCTCGTCGCTGGCTGCTTTGAAGGACGGCAAGGTTATCGACACCACCATGGGCATGACCCCGCTCGACGGTTTCCTCATGGGCACTCGCAGCGGCGCTATCGACCCGTCGGTCGTTACGTTCTTAATGGAAAAAGAAGGCCTCACGCCCAAGCAGATGGATGACGTTATGAACAAGAAGTCCGGCATGCTGGGCATTTCCGGCGTGTCGAGCGACGATCGCGACATCACGGCCGCTATGGATGAGGGCAACCCCCGCGCCAAACTGGCTTGGGATATGCGCAGCTACCAGATCCTCAAGTACATCGGCGGCTACGTTGCTGCACTGGGCGGCCTGGATGCCATCGTGTTCACCGCCGGTATCGGCGAAAACCAAGATCGCCTGCGTGCCGAGCTGCTGGAAGGCTTGTCCTATCTGGGCGTTAAGCTGGATGCCGAAGCCAATAAGGTGCGCGGCCAGATCCAAGAGATCACCACGCCCGATTCGGCTGTGCGCGCATTCGTCATTCCCACCAACGAAGAGCTCGTTATCGCTCGCGATACCAAAGCCCTTATTTAACCGTTTAACAAAAGCAGGGCCGCCCGTGGGCGACCCTGCTTTTGTGCAATCATATTATTCGCGATTGGCCGGCAACGAATCACGGCGGCGGAACAGCAGTGTAATGCACCAAATGCCCGCCAAGGCCACCAGTGTGTAGATCACACGGCTGATCGGGCCGTCCTGCCCACCGCAAAGCCACGCTACCAGATCGAACTGGAACAAACCAATTCCACCCCAGTTGAGTGCGCCGATGATCACCAAGATCAAAGCGATCGTATCCATTGAGTTGTCCCTCCTTGCTTGCGAATGCGCCGATTTATTTGCTTTCGCACCAGTAGTGTGGGCGATTTCAGCAAAATTATGCGCAGCATTTGCGCAAAATATTTACAAATCTTTCATACACTTTCGGCGGAATGTTGTATCATACTATAAGGGTGAAGCTATGTTCGGGTATATAAAGCCGTATCAACCGGAACTGAAAATGGGCGAATTCGAGCAATACCGTGGCTTGTATTGCTCGTTGTGCCGTCGTTTGGGAAAACGCTACGGCTGCACTGCGCAAATGACTCTCAGCTACGATATGACGTTTTTGCTGCTGCTGTATTTAGCCCTGTCCGACGATTGCACCGGCTTTCATAAAGGCCGCTGCCCGTACAATCCCTTCAAAAAGCGTTTGTGCTGCGGCGATTCGCCGCAGCTCGACCGTTGCGCCGATGCCTCGGTGCTGCTGGTCTATTACAAAACACTCGACAACGTGGCCGACAGCGCGTTTGTAAAACGCACGGCCGCCAAGGCCGCCTTGATTGCGGCCCGCCGTCAACGCCGCCGAGCCCTGCGCTACGAGCCGGAGATGGACAAGGCCATGGCCGCCTACACCGCGGCGCAGGCAGCGGTGGAACAGGCACACAGCGCTTCCGTTGATGCTGCGGCCGAACCCACGGCAAAGCTGCTTTCGTTTTTGTGTGCTTTGCCTGCTAAAACTGAGAATGAGCGTCGCGTGCTCGACCGCTTGGGATATTGCCTCGGCCGGTGGATCTATTTAATGGATGCAGCCGACGACGTGGAGCAAGACAGTCGCACAGGCAATTATAACCCCTTGCTGGAGCCGCACCGCGGCGAACCCATAACCCCCGCCTTGCTGGCAGACTGCCGCGAGCGGGTGCGCTTTTCCCTCAACGCTTCCTTGGCCGAATGTAAAGCGGCCTACGAGCTGCTGGAGATCCGTCGGTACGACGGGATCCTGCGCAACATTCTTGAATACGGTATGGCAGCTGCACAGCGCTCCGTGTTGAGCGGCGGCACCGAACCGCAGGAGGTCAAATCATGAAAGATCCCTATCAAATTCTCGGTATCACTCGCGATGCCACCGACGATGAGGTAAAAGATGCCTATCGTGCGTTGGCGCGCAAATACCATCCCGATAATTACGGCGATAATCCGCTGTCCGATCTGGCCAAAGAAAAAATGCAGGAGATCAACGAGGCGTACGATGCGATCGTTCGTGAACGTCGTTCGGGTCGCAAGCAGGGGAGTGGCAGCACGTCCTCGGGCAGCACGCAGTACACCGACATTCGCAATCTCATCCGCACCGGCCGCGTGGTTGATGCCGAAACGCTGCTCGATGGCATTCCTGCACCGGCCCGCGATGCCGAATGGTATTTTCTAAAGGGCAGTGTGCTGTATAAAAAGGGCTGGCTCGACGATGCGTTCACGCATTTTTCCACTGCCACGCGCATGGATCCGAGCAACGCCGAATACCGCGCAGCGTATCATCAGCTGGAGCGCCAGCGCCAAACCGGTGCGTATCGTGCGCCCGTGCACGGGGCTCCGGGCTGCTCGGGCTGTGATGTCTGTCAAAGCCTGATCTGCGCCGATTGCTGCTGCGAATGTATGGGCGGCGACTTGATCCGTTGCTGCTGATAGAAAGGACGTTTTCAATGAAACGCACCGCCAAACTTACCGTTTGCGGCGTTATGGGAGCACTGTCCTTGGTGTGCTTGCTGCTTACGGTGTTTCCCTTTGCCACCTATGCACTGCCGGCGTTGGCCTCGGTGTTTTTCATGCCTGTTGTTATTGAATGCGGAAAACGCTGGGCCTTGGCCTTGTACGTTGCCGTGAGCTTGCTGGCACTGCTGGTGGTTCCCGATTTGGAAGCCCGCTTGCTGTTTGTCTTTTTCTTCGGCTACTATCCCGTGTTCAAATCGTGGGCCGAGGGGCGGCCGCGCCCCGTGGAATGGGCTTGCAAGCTTGGCGTTTTTAACATCGCCGTGGTGGCGGCCTATGCGCTGCTCTCTGCCGTGGGCTTTTCGCTTTCGGTGTTCATGATTCCCGGCCTCGCCGTATCACTCGCAGTGATGCTGCTTCTCTTTTTACTGGCGGGTAACCTCATTTTTATCATGTACGATATCGGGCTTTCCCGCATGCTTCCGTTGTACTTTTCGCGGCTTCAGCCACTTTGGCGCCGCTTGTTTAAATAAGATTTACTTGCAATTTTCCCAAAAATGCGGTACACTTAATCAATTACCGCAAGAAGGGGTAGATGACGTTGAAAATCGATCTCATCGCTCATATCACACGGCAAATGCCGAAGTTTTCCAAGGGCCAGCGATTGATCGCTTCTTACATTTTAGAACATTACGATACCGCCGCCTACATGACGGCCTATGCCTTGGGCGAAGCCGTGGGTGTCAGCGAATCCACCGTGGTGCGCTTTGCCACCGAGCTTGGCTTTTCGGGCTATCCCCGCTTGCAGGAGGCCATGCAGGAATTGGTGCGCAGCAAGCTCACCAGCGTACAGCGTGTGGAGGTCACTCGTGCCCGCATGCGAGACGATGAGGTGCTGGAAAACGTCATGTCGTACGACATGGCTAACATCCGCAAAACCTTGGCCGAATTAGACCCTGCGGTATTTGATGCGGCGGTAGAAGCGCTGGTGCAGGCTCGCCGCGTGTATATTTTCGGCGCAGGCAGTTGCCGCGCACTGGCCAATTTCTTGGCATATTATCTCAAATTGTTGTTGCCGGACGTGCGTCTCATTGCTGCCGTAGGCGAAACCGAGATCTTGGAGGAAATGTTCCCCATCAATCAAGACGATGCCATCATCGGCCTCAGCTTCCCGCGCTATTCGTCGCGCGCTGTCAAGGCGCTGCACTTTGCCCATTCCCGCGGGGCACAGGTCATTGCCGTAACCGATACGCAGCGTTCACCCATTGCGGATTTTGCCACATATCTGTTGCTGGCACACAGCGATATGGCCACCATTGTGGACTCGTTGGTAGCGCCGCTCAGCATCATCAACGCCTTAACGGTGGCGATCTCGCTGAAGCGCATGGAGGCCAATCGCGCCACCCTTACCGAGCTGGAATCGTTGTGGGAAACCTATCACGTCTACCAGCCCGCTGAAAAACAACCGTCGGAGAACACCCATGATGAATGAAGCGTTACACGTCGTTGTGGTTGGCGGCGGTGCCGCAGGGCTGATCGCTGCCGGTTGTGCCGCACGTCGGGGCTATCGTGTCACCGTGATCGAACGTAACCCGCGTCCTGCGCGCAAGGTGATGATTACCGGTAAAGGCCGCTGCAACGTAACGAACGATAGCACGGTGGCCGATTGCGTGGCCAACGTCCCCGGCAATGGGCGGTTTTTGTACAGCGCCTTTTCGTCGTTCACGCCGCAGGATACCATGCAGCTGTTCGAAGAACTCGGGGTTCCTTTAAAGACCGAACGCGGCCGCCGCGTATTTCCCGTGTCGGATAAAGCGGTCGATATTGTCGATGCATTGGTTCGCTACGCCCGCTTCGGCGGCACACAGTTTGTCACCGGCCGCGTCACGCGCCTGCTGGTGGAAGACGGCGTGTGCTGCGGTGTCGAGCTGGAAAACGGCAGCACCATCGAAGCCTATGGCGTTATCGTGTGCACCGGCGGTTGCTCGTATCCGGGCACCGGCTCCACCGGTGATGGCTACGCGCTTGCCGGGCAGGCGGGTCACACCGTTGTCCCGCCGCGACCGTCCTTGGTGCCGTTGGTGGTCAGCACCCCCGATTGTGCCGATATGCAGGGCTTGTCCCTGCGAAATTGCTCGCTTTCGGTAACGGATACTGCCACCGGCAAAACCTTGTTTGAGGATTTCGGCGAACTGCTGTTTACCCATTTTGGAGTCTCGGGGCCGTTGGTGCTCAGTGCCAGCGCCCACATTCGCGATATGCAGCCGAACCGTTATCGGTTGACCATTGATTTAAAGCCCGCCCTCACACCCGAACAGGTCGATGCTCGCTTGGTGCGTGAGGCCGAGCAAAAGCCCAACGCTTGTCTGGGCAACATGCTGGCAGCGCTGCTGCCGCGTTCCTTGATCGTTCCCGTGCTGAATGCCGCCGCGATCCCGGGGGAAACCAAGTGCCACTCGGTCTCGCGAGAGATGCGCCGCCGTTTGGGTGAGGTGCTCAAGGGGTTCTCCTTAACGGTACAGGAGTTTCGTCCGTTAGCGGAAGCCATCGTTACGGCGGGCGGTGTCAGCACCAAGGAGATCAACAGTAAAACGATGGCCTCACGCCTTGTGAGTGGGCTGTCGTTTGCCGGCGAAGTCATCGATGTCGATGCCTATACCGGCGGCTTCAATCTTCAAATTGCTTTTTCCACCGGCATGGCGGCCGGTAATCATATTTAAAGGATGATGAATTGTATGGCAAACACCACGGTTGCAATCGCAATTGACGGCCCTTCCGGTGCCGGTAAAAGCACCATCGCGCGCGCTTTGGCAGCGGACATGGGCTTCGTTTACGTCGATACGGGAGCGCTGTATCGCACGGTTGGCTTGGCCATGCTCCGTCGCGGCATCGACCCTCATAACGAGGAGCAGATCGTGGCCGTGCTTCCCGAGCTGCAGGTATCGCTCGGCTATGTTGACGGTACCCAGCGTGTGTTTCTCAACGGCGAGGACGTGAGCGACCATATCCGCACACCCGAGGTGTCCATGGCCGCTTCGGCTGTGTCGGCACTGCCGCCGGTACGCCGTTTCCTGTTCGATCTTCAGCAGGATACCGCGCGCCGTCAAAACGTAATTATGGACGGCCGCGATATCGGCACCGTTGTGTTGCCGTTTGCACAGGTCAAAATTTTCCTCACCGCCTCGGCCGAGGAGCGTGCCCGCCGCCGCTTTGCGGAATTGCAGGAAAAGGGCATTGCCACCACGTACGACGAGGTGCTGAGTGATATGAAGGAGCGCGACTATAACGACTCTCACCGTGCTGCCGCGCCGCTGCGCCCGGCCGAGGATGCGGTGTTTGTAAACACCGACGGCAATACCTTGGAGGAATCGGTGGCACTCTTGAAATCGTTGGTCGAGGAGCGCTTGAAAGGATGACATCGTCAATGTGGTTGGGACGTTTTCTGGTGTGGCTTCTTGCACCGTTGATCCGTGCACTGATGCGTGTTAAGGTCATCGGTCAGGAAAACCTGCCTCCCGAGGGTGAAAAGCTGGTGCTGTGCAGCAATCACATTTCCAACTGGGATCCCATTGTACTCATTGTGGCGCAACCAAAACGACATATTTATTTCATGGCCAAAGCGGAGCTGTTTAAAAATCCGCTGTTTGCTTGGCTGCTGGGCAAGCAATTCGGTGCCTTTGCCGTGCATCGCGGCACGGGCGATACCGATGCCCTTGCCGTTGCGAAAAAGCTGGTCGAGGAGGGGAAGATCATGGGAATCTTCCCCGAAGGCACCCGTTCTAAAGACGGTAAGCTGCTGCGCGCCAAATCCGGCACCTCGCTCATTGTGGTACAAACCGGTGCCACCGTGCAGCCGGTGGCCGTGGTGGCCCGCAAGCAACGGATGTGTCCGTTCCGCCGCACGTTGGTGGTCTACGGCAAACCGCTCTCACCGGCCGACCTGCACCTCGACGGCGAAAAGCCCGATATTCGCTATGCTTCCCGTCGCTTGATGGAGGTCATCGGCGACTTGATCGAGCAGCATCGCGCGGAGGTGGAGTAATGGCCGTTATCCGTGTAGCCAAATCCGCCGGCTTTTGCTTTGGCGTAAAGCGTGCAGTCGATGCGGTATACGAACTGCTCGACAGCGGCAAGACCGTGTGCACGCTCGGTCCCATCATTCATAATCCGCAAATGGTGGAAAAGCTGGCCGAACGCGGTGTCACCATCGCCGAGGATCCGTCGCAGGTGCCGCAGGGAGCCACGCTGGTGATCCGTTCACACGGCGTTCCCGAAAGTGTGTATCAAGCACTGGAGGCGGCAGGAGTCACCTATCACGATGCCACCTGTCCGTTCGTTGCCAAGATCCACCGCATCGTAGCCGAGCAGTCGGCAGCGGGGGCCACCGTGCTCATCGCCGGCGATGCCAATCATCCCGAGGTGATCGGTATTCGCGGCCACCTGAAGGGCAGGTCCTACGTATTTTCCACCGAGCAAGAACTCAACGAACTCATCAAACAAGGCGTTTTAGACGTCGATGAACGGTTGATTTTGGTGGCACAAACCACGTTTCACACCGATATCTGGAAAAAATGTTCGGAAATCTCAAAAAAACACTATACAAATCTTCAAATCTTTGATACAATATGTAACGCAACTGCACGCCGCCAGGAAGAAGCGGTTGCCCTGTCACGGGAAAGTGATATAATGGTTATTGTCGGTGGACGCCAGAGCTCCAACACCGCCAAACTCCGAGATGTTTGCCATCCCGGCTGCCGAACGATCTTAATCGAAACGGCTGCCGAGCTCAAGGCCGAACAATTTGTCGGAGTCCACACGGTGGGGATAACCGCCGGAGCGTCTACGCCCGCCGATATTATAAAGGAGGTACTTTCAACCATGTCCGAGATCGTCAACAACAGCGAAGTCAAAGAAACCGAGGTAGCGGAGGCTGCCGAAACTGTCAAATCCTTTGACGAAATGAGTTTTGAGGAGGCGCTTGAAGCTTCTCTTCAAAGTTTAACTACAGATGAAAGAGTGCGCGGCATCGTCATCGCCATTGCTCCCAACGAGGTGCAGGTAGAGGTTATCGGCCGTAAGCAGACGGGCTACATCCCGGCTGACGAACTGTCCGCCGAGGGCACCGATCCGTCCAAGCTGGTCAACATCGGCGATGAGCTCGAGCTGCTCATCATGCGCACGAACGACCAAGAAGGCACCATCATGCTCTCCAAAAAGCGCATCGATGCCAAGAAGGGCTGGGACACCATCGTGGCCGCCGGCGAAAGCGGCGAGATCCTCGAGGGTACTGTCACCGATATCATCAAGGGCGGTATGCTGGTCGTATCGCACGGTGTTAAGGTGTTCGTTCCCGCTTCGCACGCTTCGGCTTCCCGTATGGAAGACCTGAGCCCCCTGCTGAAGACTACCGTTCGCTTCAAGGTTCTGGAAACCAACCAGGCTCGCCGCCGTGCGGTGGGTTCCGTGCGTGATATCGCTCGTGCCGAGCGCAAAGAGAAGGAAGAAGCCTTCTTCGCTCAGGCAGAGGTCGGCCAGAAGTACACCGGTACGGTTCGCTCGCTCACCAGCTACGGTGCGTTCGTGGACCTCGGCGGTGTCGATGGCATGATCCACGTGTCCGAGTTGTCCTGGAAGCGCATTAAGCATCCCTCCGAGGTCGTCAATGTCGGCGACGTCGTCGAAGTGTACATCCGCGACCTGGATACCGAAAAGCGCAAGATCTCGCTGGGCTATCGCCGTGCGGAAGACAATCCGTTCGAGATCTTCAAGAGCAAGTATGCCGAGGGCGACGTTGTCGCCGCCAAGATCGTGGGCATGACCACGTTCGGTGCCTTCGCTCAGATCCTGCCCGGCGTTGACGGCCTGATCCACATTTCTCAGATCGCCAACCGCCGCATCGAGAAGCCGCAGGATGCCCTGAAGGTCGGCGAAGAAGTGCAGGTCAAGATCACCGGCATCGACGTGGAGAACAAGCGCATCAGCCTGTCCATCCGTGCTCTGCTGGAGGACGCTCCTGCTGTCGAGGAAGCCGCTCCCGAAGCTGCCGCCGAGGAAGCCGCTCCCGAAGCTGCCGCCGAGGAAGCTGCTCCCGAAGCCGCTGAAGAAACTGCGGAGTAATCAAAAACCAAAAAAGGAAACGGGTCTCCCGTTTCCTTTTTTTGAAATTTTTGCAAGTTGAGGAGAGTTTATTATGATTGCTATTGCATGCGACCACGCCGGTCCGGCGTTAAAAGAAGAGATCAAAGCGCTGCTCACCGAAATGGGCTATACGTATAAGGACTTCGGCACCGACACCGCTGCCAGTGTCGATTACCCCGTGTACGGTTCCCGCGCCGCCTATGCCGTAGCCTCGGGCGAATGTGAAAAGGGCATCGTCATTTGCGGCACCGGCATCGGCATCAGCATTTCCGCCAACAAGGTCAAGGGCGTGCGCTGCGCGCTGTGCAGCGAGCCGCTGTCGGCTTCGCTCACGCGTCAGCATAACGACGCCAACGTGCTTGCCATCGGCGCCCGCGTCACCGGTCCCGAACTGGCTAAGGAGATCGTGCGCGTGTTTTTAACCACCGAGTTCGAGGGCGGCCGCCATCAGCGCCGTGTCGATCTCATCACCGCACTGGAAAACGGCGAGGTGCTGTAATATGAGCAGCACGTCTGTTACGCTTCAAAGCGTAGCGGAGGCACTGCGCCGCAACAATATGGATGTCCTGTGTGTCGGTACCGCCGCCGAGGTGGTACCGACATTGCGTACTCTCTTGAAACCGGGTGATACCGTGGCCGTAGGCGGCTCACGTACCTTGGAGGAGACCAACGTCCTGCCGTTGCTGCGAAACGGTGACTACCGCTTTTATGATCGCTACGTCCCCGGCCTTACACCGGAGCAAATTCGCGAAATTTTCGTTGCCAGTTTGGGCGCCGATGTGTATCTGTGCTCGGCCAACGCCGTTACCGCACAGGGCGAGATCTATTGTGTCGACGGTAACGCCAACCGCATTGCAGCCTTGTGCTACGGTCCGCGCACCGTCGTGCTTGTTGTCGGCCGCAATAAGCTGGTGGAGGATATCGCCGCCGCACAGCGCCGTGTAAAAACGATCGCCGCGCCGAAAAACACCGCCCGTTTGGGCTGCGCCACACCGTGCGCTACCACCGGTATCTGCGTGGCAGCAGATAGTCCCAACGCCGCCGACGGCTGCAGCAGTCCGGCGCGCATTTGCTGTTCGTATCTCACACTGGGCAAGCAGCGCACGGCCGGCCGCATCAAGGTCATTTTGGTGGACGAGCCGCTGGGCTTTTAATTGTCAAAAAATGGTGTACTTTGTCGGTGGAAAAACCTTTCGCGGTTAAGCTGCTAAAGTAATGCCCATACTATATGTAGTGGTTTTCAAGAAAAAAATCAGGATTTTTACAGAAAATGTTTGATTTTTCTAAAAACTATGGTATACTGTTTGGTGGAGTATAGCAAGGGGCATACTTTCCCTTGATAAACAGCCATCCTACATAGCGAACATTACCATCAAGCTTGCAGGGAGTGGGTATTTTGGACAAGTATATCATCTGCGGTGAACGGCGCTTAACCGGCACGGTAGATATCAGCGGCGCCAAGAACGCCGTGGTGGCAATTTTGCCGGCTACGGTGCTTGCCAACGGCGTGTGCCGCATAGAAAACATTCCGAACATTGCCGACGTCGATACCGCATTGGAGATTTTAAATTCTCTGGGTGCCACGGTGTCGCGTATTGATAAGCACACCGTCGAAATTGATTCGCGCACCATCGTCACGCAAACGGTGCCGCACGATCTGGCCAAGAAAATGCGCGCCTCGTACTACTTCATCGGCGCACTGCTGGGCCGGTTCGGTAAAGCCAGTGTTCCCATGCCGGGCGGCTGCTATTTCGGCGTGCGCCCCATCGACCAACACTTAAAAGGCTTCACCGCGTTGGGTGCACAGGTGCTGCCCATGAAAAACGGCATGATCAGCGCTTGCGCCGATTCGCTGGTGGGCAATTCGGTCTACCTCGATATGGTTTCCGTCGGTGCCACCGTCAACATCATGCTGGCGGCCGTGTACGCCGAGGGTATCACCGTGATTGAAAACGCCGCCAAGGAACCCCACATTGTGGACTTGGCCAACTTCTTAAACTCCATGGGTGCCGATATTCGCGGCGCCGGTACCGACGTTATTAAGGTGCGCGGCGTGAACCGCTTGTACGGCACCACCTATTCCATTATTCCCGACCAAATCGAAGCCGGCACCTACATGGCGGCAGCGGTGGCCACAGGTGGCGATGTTACGGTACGCAACGTCATTCCCAAGCATTTGGAATCCATTACCGCCAAACTGCAGGAAATGGGCGCCGAAATCGAGGAGTTTGACGAAGAGATCCGCGTTTCTGCCGGTAATTTCTTGCGCCATTGCAATGTAAAAACCATGCCGCATCCCGGTTTTCCCACCGATATGCAGCCCCAAATTGCGGTGCTGCTGTCCATGGCGGAAGGGACAAGCATCATCAACGAGGGCGTGTGGGAAAATCGCTATCGCTATGTGGATGAGCTTCGCCGCATGGGCGCAGAAATTCAAGTCGATGGCAAGCTTGCCGTCATTCAGGGCGTTCCTCACTTAACGGCCGCACCCGTGAAAGCCATGGACCTGCGCGCCGGCGCAGCCATGGTCATTGCAGCAATGGCTGCCCACGGTGTTACCGAAATTGAAGATATCCAATATATCGAACGCGGCTATGAAGATCTGGTAGAAAAGCTTCGTGGTCTCGGCGCCGATATCCGCCGTGTTTCCGAAGACGAACCGGCGTTGCAAACAGCACAATAAACAAACGGTCAGCGGCGCACACTTGCAGTAGTGTGCGCCGTTTTTTAAGAAAGGAACGGTTATGGCACGGTTTTGTCCTTTATTCAGCGGCAGCAGCGGCAACTGCCTCTATGTCGGCACCGGCGAAGCAGGCTTGCTGGTCGATGCCGGTGTCAGCGCTCGCCGCATCGAGCGCGCTTTGTGGGCACGCGAAATTGATCCCGGCTCCATTCGTGCAGTGCTGGTCACGCATGAGCACGTCGATCATATCAGCGGCCTGCGCGTGTTTTGCAAACGCTTTCGGGTGCCTGTCTATGCCAGTGAAGGCACCTGTGCTGCGCTGCGCGCCGCAGGCGCACTGGATCCGCAAACGCTGTGCATCCCCTTAACCGAAGATCAGCAGATCGGTGAATTTACGGTCATTCCGTTTGCCACCTCGCACGATTGCCGTGAAAGCTACGGCTACCGCATCGTTTTGCCGGACGATCGCTGTGTCGGTATTGCCACCGACCTTGGCGTGGTCACCCAAACCGTGCGCGATCATTTGCGTGGCTGTGATCTCATACATATCGAATCCAATCACGACGTTCGCATGCTGGAAAACGGCCCCTATCCGTATCCGCTCAAGCGGCGCATCCTATCCGATCGCGGCCATCTGTCCAACGTGGCCTGCTCGCGCGAATTGCCAAGCCTGGTGCGCGAGGGTACCACGCGCATTTTCTTGGGTCACGTCAGTCGTGAAAACAACATACCCGAGCTCGCTTATGCCACGGCACAGGCCGAGCTTTGTGCCTGCGGTCTCACCGAAAATATTGATTACGTGTTAAAGGTGGCCCCGCCCGAAAACGAACAATCGTACTTGGTGTTTTAAAGGAGGAAGAGCGTGCTTACAGTCACACTCGCTTGCGTCGGCAAGTTAAAGGAACGTTATTGGCGCGAAGCCTGCGCCGAATATGAAAAACGCCTGGGGGCTTTCTGCCGCTTGCAGATTATCGAGGTTGCCGAAGAACGCCTGCCCGATGCTCCCTCGCCGGCACAGATCACGGCTGCCATCGAGGCCGAGGGTCGGCGGTTGCTGTCGCACATTCCTGCAGGTGCCTCGCTGATTGCGCTGTGTATTGAGGGCAAGGAAATGCCCTCGGAGGCATTGTCTAAGCAGCTGTCCTCCTGGACGGTCGATGGTGTCAGCCACGTGGCGCTGGTCATCGGCGGCTCGTTCGGCTTGTCGGAGGCGGTCAAGCGTGAAGCGCGGCTGAGGCTGTCGTTTTCCCCCATGACCTTTCCGCACCAGCTGGCCCGCATTTTAACGCTGGAGCAGTTGTACCGTGCGTTTCACATTGCCTCGGGCGGTAAATACCATAAGTAAAGGAGCAGATGCGCCGTGATGAAGCCGGAGCTGTTATCACCGGCAGGCTCCTATGAGTCGCTGGTTGCCGCTGTTCGCGCGGGCGCGGATGCGGTGTATCTCGGGGTGGGCATGTTTAACGCCCGCCGCAACGCCCGCAATTTTTCCATAGATCCCACCGATGATGCGGCCTGCTCCTTGGAGGAGGCGGTGTCGTTTTGTCATACGCGCGGCGTCAAGGTGCACTTGGCGCTGAACACGCTGGTGCGCGACCGTGAGCTTCCCGAAGCCCTGCGTATTGCCGAGGCTGCCTGCGCCGCGGGTGTGGATGCCCTTATCGTGCAGGATCGCGGCTTGGCTCGCTTGCTGCACGCCGCCGCTCCTGCAATGCCGTTGCACGCCTCCACACAACTGTCCTGCCACACGCCGGCAGGCGTTGCGACCCTGCGTGATGCAGGCTTTTCTCGCGTGGTGCTTGCCCGCGAAATGACATGTGACGAAATTGCCGCCTGCCGCGATCTGGGCTGCGAATTAGAGGTGTTTGTGCACGGGGCGCTGTGCATGAGCGTGTCGGGACAATGTGAATTGTCGGCACTGCTTGGTGGGCGCAGCGGCAACCGTGGCTTGTGTGCACAGCCTTGCCGTTTGCCGTGGGCTGTGGGCCGTGCTCCGCGAGAGGGCGAGGCGGCGCTCAGCTTAAAAGATCAATCGCTGTACGCCCATTTGGATGCCCTGCGTGAGTTGGGTGTTTCCTCGCTGAAGATCGAAGGGCGCATGAAGCGCCCTGAATACGTGGCCGCCGCCACGGCGGTGCTTCGCCGTTTATTGGACGGCGAAACGCCCGATGCCGTGCTAACCGAGGATTTGGCGGCGGTGTTTTCGCGTTCCGGCTTTACCGATGGTTATTTCACCGGCAAGCGCACCGCGGCCATGTTCGGAAGCCGCCGTCAAGAGGATGTAGCCTCGTCGGCGGTGCTGTCGCGACTGTCCCGCCTGTACGACCGCGAGGTGCCGCGTGTTCCCGTACATTTCACGTTAACCGAGTCGCCGCTCACCTTAACGGCTGCCGATAATGAGGGCAACGTCGTTGCGGTTACGGCGCCTGCAGATACGCCTGTTACCGAGCGCGCTCTGGAAGCCGACCGTGTCAAAGCCCAGTTGGGAAAAACGGGCGGCACGCCGTTCACGGCCACGGTAACGGTTGAGGCTGAACCGTCGGTGCCGCTCTCGGCACTCAATGCGCTGCGCCGCACGGCGTTGGAAGAATTGTCCCTGCGCCGCGGTAAGCCGCGCACCGTGGAATATACGGCAACCCTGCCACCCAAAGCTGTGTTGCCCTCGGGGCTGCTCCATGGCTTGGTGGCACGTGTGGAACGCGCCGAACAGATCACGGGCGATGCCGATAGCTGGATCGTGCCGCTGGGCTGCACGCCGTCGGTGCCGCGGTGGGGTGTAGAGATCCCGCGCGGACTGTTTGGCAGGGAAGAGGCCACGCGCCGTGCCTTGCACGAAGCAGCCAAAGCCGGTGCCGCGTTTGCACTGTGCAACAACGTGGGCGCCGTACCGCTGGCGCGCGAAGCAGGGTTAGCCCCGGTGGCAGGCGCGTTTTGGAACGTTACCAACACCGAATCGTTGGCTGCTGCCGCCGAAGACGGTGCCGTCGCAGCCATTGCCTCGTTCGAGCTTACGTTTCCGCAGCTGCGCTTTGCCGAAAACGGGGGCTGTGTCGGCTTGTTTGCCTATGGCCGCCAACCGTTGATGCTGCTGCGCAATTGTCCGGCTTCTGCTGCCAAGGGCTGTGCTTCGTGTAACGGCGGCAGCGAGCTTGTCGACCGTATGGGCGCTCGCTTCCCGGTGCGTTGTAACGGTGGCTGCAGCGAGCTGCTGAATGCGGTGCCGCTGTATTTAGCCGATCGGCTGCACGAGCTTCCGAAGCTGGCCTTTCAGTATTTGCATTTCACCGACGAAGACCCCGACAGGGTGTCCGCGGTGCTAAAGGAATACCGCAGCGGCGGCACACCGCCTGCCGCCTTCACCCGCGGTCTGTATAAGCGCGGCGTAGAATAAACCAAACCGCATCGCAAGCAACGGCTTGCGATGCGGTTTTCTTTTGTGGCTTGTCATAAACGCTGTCCCACGTTCATAGGAATGTACAAACAACGATGTGAGCGGAGGAAGGATCATGACAACGAGCAACAGCATATATCAGGATATCGCCACACGGACCGGCGGAGATATTTATATTGGGGTAGTCGGTCCGGTGCGCACGGGCAAGTCTACGTTTATTAAGCAGTTTATGGATACGTTGGTGCTGCCCAACATCGACAGCGAATACAGCCGCGAGCGGGCCGTGGATGAGCTGCCGCAGTCGTCGGCAGGGCGCACCATTATGACTACCGAGCCCAAGTTCATTCCCGAACAGGCGGTGGGAATCACGGTAAGCGGTGCGGCGGAAATGAAGGTGCGCATGATCGATTGCGTGGGCTACGTGGTGCCGTCGGCGCTGGGGTATATTGAAGAAAACGCCCCGCGCATGGTGAAAACGCCGTGGTTCGATGAAGAGGTGCCGTTTAATATGGCAGCCGAGGTCGGTACGCAAAAGGTCATTGCCGAGCATTCCACCATTGGGCTGGTCATCACCACCGATGGTAGCATTACCGAAATTCCGCGCGCCGAATACGCCGAGGCCGAGGCGCGTGTGATCGGAGAGCTGCAGGCGCTCGGCAAGCCGTTTGCTGTGCTGCTCAACACCACCGATCCGAGCAGCGCTGCCACGGCGGCGCTGTGTGCCGAAATGAGCGAAGTCTACGGCGTGCCGGTTTGCCCGGTGAACTGCTTGGAGATCAGCGAGGAGAAGATCCGCGAAATTTTGGAAACCGTGCTGTTCGAATTTCCTGTGAACCGCATCGGCTTCAAAATGCCGCCGTGGGTGATGGCGCTCGACCGTGAGCATCCGGTTCGTCGCAGCATTGTGAATGCCGTGCGTGAATCGGTGGGCGGTGTGTCCAAGATCCGCGAACTGGAAGGTATTGGCCGCTTATTGGCCGATCACGAATACGTAAGCCACGTGGGTCTGGATACGGTCGATCTCGGCAGCGGCAGTGGCGTCGTTGAGCTGTCGGTGTTGCCGGAACTGTTTTATCAAGTGCTCAGTGAAACCACGGGTATTGCGGTGGCCGATGAGGGCGAGCTGATGACGCGCATGAACGAGCTGGCCGCCATTCGCCGCCAATACGAAAAGATTCGCGGTGCACTGGAGCAGGTGGAGGCCACCGGCTATGGGATCGTTATGCCGGCTTTGGATGAAATGTCGCTGGATGAGCCCGAGATCATCAAGCAGAGCGGCCGCTACGGTGTGCGCTTGCGTGCTACGGCGCCGTCCATCCACTTAATGAAGGCCAATATTACCACCGAGGTAGCCCCCATCGTGGGCTCGGAAAAGCAGTCAGAGGAACTGGTCAACTACTTGCTGCGTGAGTTTGAGGCCGACCCGGCCAAGATTTGGGATTCCAACATTTTCGGTACGTCGTTGTACGGCCTTGTCAACGAAGGCTTGCATAATAAATTGTACCGTATGCCGGGCGATGCTCGCTTGAAGCTCAAGGATACGGTGGAGCGTATCATCAACGAGGGCTGTAATGGACTGATCTGCATTATCGTTTAAGGAGGACTCACTATGGCAGAATCGCGCCGCACACCCGGGCGGTTTTCTCTGTTGGCGGTACAAAGCATCGTGTGCGGTGTGATTTTGCTGTTGGCGCTGCTGTTTCGCTTGATCGGTGGCCAAAGCTGGGAGCAGTTGCGCACCGTGCTGCGGCAATGGATGCTGGATGACGGCTTAGCAACGCTGCTGGTTCAAGAAGAGGAAGCTGTTGGGGGTAAAGATATTCCGTTGGGCGAGGCGGTGTCGGTCACGGCACCGCCCGACGGAGCCTCCTTTTCGCCGCTTGCCGTACCGCAGGTCACGGTGCTGCCGTTGGAGGAGGGGCGTGTGACCTCACCCTTTGGCTACCGCACCGATCCTCTAAGCGGCGGGACAGGCTTTCACACCGGCATCGACGTTGCCGCTCCGGCAGGAACACCGCTGCGCGCCGTATACAGCGGCACCGTCACGGCGGCAGGGTGGGATACCAGCTACGGCTATTACGTGACCGTGCGCACCGCTGCGCTGGAAATTCTCTATGCCCATTGCTCGGTGCTGCTGTGTAGCGCGGGCGATCTCGCGCTGGCAGGGGAGAGCGTGGCCAAGGTGGGCAGCACGGGCGACTCCACCGGCAACCATGTGCATATTGAACTGCGTTGCGAGGGCATCTGCTACGATCCGTCACCGCTGATTGCGGAGGTGTGGTATGCTTGAATGCTGCTTGTATGACGTGCGGTGCCGGCTTAGTTTTTTGTTTCCCGCTACGGTGATCGTGCTGTTGTGGTTCGATCCCGTCGGCACCACCGTGTTGTGTTTGCTGGCCTCGCTTATTCATGAACTGGGGCATTTAACGGCAATGCTTTGTCTGCGCGACCGCCCGGCGTGTGTAACGCTGGGCGTTTTCGGTATGCGCATTGAGCGTCGCCCCACGCAGCGGTTAAGTTATCGGAGCTTATGTGCCGTGTCACTGGCAGGGCCGCTTGCCAACGTGGTATGCGCAGTCGTGCTGTCGGGCGAGGCCGCGACAGTGCACACGGTGCTGGCGGTGTTGCACCTGCTTCCCGTCACCTCGCTGGACGGTGGGGAAGCGCTATACGCCTTACTGTGTTGCCGCTTGTCGGAGGAACGAGCCGAGCGGGTGTTGCTCATCTGTTCGGTGACCGTGATCGTGCCGCTCACTGTCGCGGGCGTGTATCTGCTGTTTGGCGGTGGCTACAATTATACGCTGCTGATGCTGGCGATTTATCTGATTTTGCGCATGTTTTTGCGCCGTGGGCATTGAAAAACGCCGAAAAATATCGTATACTTAACTTTACAGTATCTTGAGGAGGTACGATATGGCGCTTACATTGGAGCAGCTGTTCGAAAAGGTTCAAAAGCCTGCCCGCTACACCGGCGGTGAGTTGAACAGTATTGTGAAAGATAAAAGCAAGGTCGCCGTGCGCTTTGCGTTTTGTTTTCCTGATTTATACGAGGTGGGCATGTCGCATTTGGGCATGAAAATTCTGTACGGTGCCAAAAACGCCGTGGAGGATTTTTGGTGCGAGCGCGTGTTTGCCCCCGATACCGATATGGAAACGCTGATGCGCGAAAACGGTATTCCGCTGTTTGCACTGGAAAGCCGCGATCCTGTGCGCGACTTTGATTTTGTGGGCTTCACCCTGCAATACGAAATGTGCTACACCACTGTGCTCAACATGCTCGACCTTGCGGGCATGCCGCTGCGCGCCGCCGACCGTGGCGACGATATGCCTCTGGTGGTGGGCGGCGGCCCCTGCGCGTGCAACCCCGAGCCGCTGGCCGATTTTTTTGATATCTTTATCATGGGCGAGGGCGAAGAGGTCAATCTGGAGCTGATGTCGCTCTACCGTGAGCACAAGCAGCGCGGCTATCACAAGCAAGAATTTTTACGTGCCGCTTCCCAAATCGAAGGCGTCTACGTTCCCGCCTTGTACGAGGTAGCCTATTGTGACGATGGTCGCGTGTGCTCCGTCACTGCCTGCCAAGGTGCTCCTGCTACCGTGCGCAAGCGCATTATCAAGGATATGGACACCGCCTACTATCCGGAAGCCTTTGTGGTGCCGTTCATCGACATTGTGCACGACCGTGCCATGAGCGAGATCTTCCGCGGCTGCATCCGCGGCTGCCGCTTCTGTCAGGCGGGGTTTATCTACCGTCCCGTGCGTGAAAAATCGGTCGATACCATCGACCGTCAAAGCCGCGCGCTGTGCGAAACCAGCGGATACGAGGAGTTTTCGCTGTCGTCGCTGTCCACCAGCGATTACACCAAGCTGGAAGAACTGCTCACAACGCTTTTATCGTGGGCCGAGGAGCAGCACACCAACATTTCGGTGCCCTCTCTGCGCGTCGACGGGTTTTCCGAGGAGCTGGCCAACCGCTTAAACGTGCTTCGCCGCAACGGTCTCACCTTTGCACCCGAAGCGGGCACGCAGCGCCTGCGCGACGCCATTAACAAAAACCTCACCGAAGACGAAATTTTGGAAACCGCACATCGTGCGTTTGCCGGCGGCTGGACCTCGGTGAAGCTGTATTTTATGATGGGTCTTCCCACCGAAACCAACGAGGACATCGTGGGCATTAACACACTCGGTCAAAAAATTGTCAACTGTTTTTACCAAAATCCGGACAAGCCCAAAGGCAAGGGGGTCACGGTGTCGGTAAGCGTTTCGTGCTTTGTGCCCAAGCCGTTCACGCCGTTCCAATGGGAACCGCAGGACAGCTTGGCGCAGCTGGAAGAAAAACAAAAGCTGTTGCGCGAATCGGTCACCACCAAAAAGATATCGCTTAGCTGGCACGATGCCAAAACCAGCTATCTGGAGGCGGTGCTTGCCCGCGGCGACCGTCGCTTGGGCACCGTGCTGGAGGAGGCGTTCCGCCGCGGCTTCAATCTGGATGCCTGGTCGGAGCATTTCGATTTCGATGCGTGGATGGATATTTTCCGCAGCCAGGGCCTCGATCCCGATTTCTACGCCTCGCGCCGCCGTGAAGCCGACGAGGTGTTTCCGTGGGATCATATCGACGTTGGTGTCAGCAAGGCGTTCCTGTGGTCGGAAAATCAGCGTGCACACGAGGCAGTAACCACGCCGAACTGCCGCCAAGAGTGCTCGCATTGCGGTGCGACCTGCTTCAAGGGAGGGATCTGCGTTGAACGACGTTAAGGACTTTACCACCGTGCGCATTTTCTTCTCAAAAACGGGGCGCGCACGCTACATTTCTCATTTGGATCTCAATCGCACCATGACCCGCGCCGTGCGTCGGGCAGGCCTTCCCATTTGGTATACCGAGGGCTTTAACAAGCATCCGTACCTCACCTTTGCCTCGCCGTTGTCGCTGGGATACGAGGGTGAACGTGAAACCATGGATCTGCGCCTGGCAGGGGAACTGCCGTTGGACGAGCTGGTGCAGCGGTTGGATGCGGTCATGCCGGAAGGTCTACATATTTTAAGCGCGGCCCCGGCCGTCAAAAAAGCAGGGGAGGTAGCGTGTGCCGTCTATCGGCTCACGCTGGGCTGCTCGGTGCAGGCCATTGAAGCCTTGCTGGCGCAAGAGTCGATCACGGCCATCAAGCGCACCAAGAAAAAGCAATTGGTCCCCGTGGAGCTGAAGCCCGCACTGGAAGCGGCAAACAGCGTAATCACCTCGTGTGAGGGCGGTACGCGCTGGGAAATAACGCTGCCGTGCAGCAGTGAGCAATCTATCAATCCGTCGTTGGTGGTGGCGGCATTGCGCGAAGCACAAGGCGCCGAAATTCCGTGTTCGGTGCTCCGTTTGCGCGTATTATCGCGTGACGGAAATGAATTTGCATAATTTCTGAAAAAAGTGCTTGCATTTTCCGAAAAGGCGTAGTATACTGTATCAGTATGAATGTCCGTCCCGCCATCATCCGGGTGGGATGGGGATGAATGCCGAGCGAAAGCTAGCATGAAAGCGGGCATTCCTCTGTCGGCGGCTGCGGCCGGTCTGGGCAAGAATGTCTGAAAAATTAAGGAGGATTTTCTAATGGATGCGTTGAAACTCATTGCCTCTGGTAGTCTGAAAGAGGCAGCCCCCCAGTTTGCGATCGGTGATACCGTTCGTGTCGATGTTAAGATCCGCGAAGGCGACCGCGAGCGTATTCAGGCGTTCGAGGGCACCGTTATTGCCAAGAAGGGCTCCGGCGTTGCCGAAACCTTCACGGTACGTCGTGTATCCTACGGCGTTGGTGTGGAGCGCGTGTTCCCGCTGCATTCTCCCAATGTTGCGGCTGTTACCATCGTGCGTCACGGTAAGGTTCGCAGAAGCAAGCTGTACTACCTGCGCGACCGTGTGGGTAAGGCTGCCAAGGTCAAAGAGCTCATTAAATAAGGCAAAAAGAGGGGAGAAAACACTGCGTTTTCTCCCTTTTCTTTATAGCCGAAGAGAGTTGAACCCTAATCGGTCAAAACAACAATTTTTCACAGCAACAGCGTTATACTCACTTGAAATACATACAAGCTGAAGGAGGTGCACCGTGAATCGGTTTAAAGATATTCCGTGGCTCAACACGCTGAAACGTCGGCTGAAGGCGGTGCGCCGCACGCTGCCGAGCGTGTATTACGTGGTTTCCTGCCTGTGCGTGTTCACTGCTGTGCTGGCGTTGCTCACGGCGTTTTATCGTCCGTGTGCCGTACAAGGCGATTCCATGGTTCCCACGCTGCAAAGCGGCGACCGCTTGCTGCTTTCCTGCGGCAACACCGAGCCGCAATACGGCGATATCATCGCGGTACGCCGTGAGGGAAAAACACCGCTTATCAAGCGTGTCATTGCCGTTGAGGGCGACACGCTGCGTATCGACGAATTCTCCGGCGAGGTGTACCTAAACGGCAAATTGTTGGAGGAGCCGTACATTAAAAGCAGCACGCCTCAAAAGGAACTTTTGGGCGAGGTTACCGTACCTGCAGGAATGTTGTTCGTGATGGGTGATAACCGCGTTGTTTCGCACGATAGTCGGTATAACGATATCGGCTTCGTTGCGGTGGAGGATATGATCGGTACGGCGGTATTCCGTTTTTATCCGTTTTCAAGGATAGGGGGCGTGTAAGTATGGAACAACAAACGATCCAATGGTTCCCCGGGCACATGACCCGCACGCGCCGCCGCATTGTCGATAAGCTTCCGTTGGTCGATCTGGTGGTCGAGATTATTGATGCGCGCATTCCTGTCAGCAGCCGCAATCCGGAGCTTGACAGCATCATTGGCAACAAGCCCCGCTTGGTGGTTATGAACAAAACCGACATTGCCGACGAATCCGCCACAAAGGCGTGGCTGGCGCACTTTGCCGCAAACGGCGTGCCGGCACTGGCGGTCGATTGCAAGAGCGGTCGTGGCGTGCAGCGTTTTGTGCCGCTTTTGCGCGAGCTTCTGCAGGACAAGATCGTCGCTTGGGAGCAACGCGGCATGATGAACCGTGCGCTCCGCGTTATGGTGGTGGGGATCCCCAATTGCGGGAAATCCTCGTTCATCAATCGCATGACTAAAGGCGGCAAGGCCAAGGCCGAAGACCGTCCCGGTGTCACGCGGGATCAACAATGGTTCGTAGTGGAGGGCGGCGCCCAGCTGTTGGACACCCCGGGCGTGCTATGGCCCAAATTTGAAGATCAAACCGTGGCACAGCGCTTAGCTTATACCGGCGCCATTCGCGACGAAGTGCTGGATAGTGAAGAACTGGCCTGCGGCTTGTTGGAGATCTTACACAAACAATACGAGCCGATGCTGCGCGAACGGTATAAGCTCACGGGCGAACTGCCGGACGACAGCTACGAGCTGCTGCAGCTGATCGGTCGCAAACGCGGCATGCTGGTTTCGGGCGGCGAGGTCAACACCGAGCGCGCCTCCATTATGCTGCTCGATGAATTTCGCGGCGGAAAATTGGGCCGCATCACGTTGGAACTGCCCGATTGATCGGAAAGGGAGGTTGGCTATGGAACCGAAAAAGAAAAACGGCTTTTACGAATGGGCCGAGATCATCTGCGGCGTTATCGTGCTGATGGCCGTGGTATATACGTTTTTGTTCCGCATGGTCAACGTCAGCGGCTCCTCCATGGAAACCACCCTGTCCAACGGCGAACAGCTGATACTTTCCAGTGCACCCTACACGCCTGCGTATGAGGATATCGTCGTCGTCAGCCGCGGCATGGCACAAGAACCGCTTATCAAGCGTGTGATCGGCCTGCCGGGCGATACGATCTACGTCGATGCCGAGAGCGGTGAGGTGTATCGCAACAACGAGTTGCTTGTGGAACCGTATATTGATTTTCCCACCGCCGTCGAACGCATGACGGGCCCCGTCACCGTGCCGAGCGGCCAGGTGTTCATTATGGGCGATAACCGCGCCCCCAACCATTCGTACGACAGCCGCAGTTTCGGCTGCGTCCCCGTGGAAGACGTGGTGGGCAAGGCAGTGTATCGCCTCATGCCGTTTGATCGGATGGGAGGAATCTATGATGACTAACGCAGAATTTGACGAAGCCATTCGTGCCGAAGGCGTTTCGCTGCTGTGCGGTGTCGACGAGGCAGGTCGCGGTCCGTTAGCGGGGCCGGTGTTCGCAGCGGCGGTCATTCTTCGCCCCGATGCCGTACCGGAGGGCTTGAACGACTCCAAGAAGCTGTCGGAGAAAAAACGCGAAGCGTTGTTTGAAGATATTTGCCGCGAGGCACTGGCCTACGGCATTGCCTCGGCCTCGGTGGAGGAGATCGAGGAATATAACATTTTGCAGGCCACCTTTTTGGCCATGCGCCGCGCGGTGGAAAGCTTGTCGGTCACGCCCGAGCTGCTGTTGATCGACGGCAATCGCACGCCGCCCGGACTCACCGTGCCGTCGCGCACGCTCATCAAGGGCGATGCACTGTCTGCCTCGGTGGGCGCGGCCTCCATTTTGGCCAAGGTCAGCCGTGACCGCTTGTTGATGGAGCTGGATCGGGAATACCCGCAGTATGCTTTCGCCAAACACAAGGGCTACGGCACGGCGTTGCATTATGAAAAACTGGCAGAATATGGGATGTGCCCCGCGCACCGTCCCAGCTTTTTAAAAAAACTGCATTGAGGGAAACGTATGGCAAACGTGTCTAAGGGGGCAGCCGGTGAAGTACTGGCTGCCCGTTATTTACGCGATCAAGGCTACCGTATTTTGGGAGCAAACTACCGCACGCGCTTCGGCGAGATCGACATAATCGCCACCGACGGCACGTATATTGTGTTCGTAGAGGTCAAGGCCCGTGCGCAAAATTCCTATTATGCCCCGCGTGAGGCGGTAACGGTGGCAAAGCAGCGGCGTATCGTAAAAACGGCGCTGTTGTTTTTATCGAAGCATCCCACCAAGCTGCAGCCGCGGTTCGACGTGATCGAGGTCGTTACCGCAGTGGGGCAACCGATGCAGCTGATTGAGCTGAACCACTTAAAGAACGCGCATGGAGGCTGACCAAAAGGAGGAACTTTATGCGCTTGTTCGACCTGCATTGCGACACCCTAACGGCTTGTTATCAAAACGGTGGTTCGCTCTGCCGTAATAGCGGCGATCTTGATCTAAAGCGAGGGAGGCAATACGGTCCGTGGTGTCAGGTGTTTGCGGTGTTCATCCCCGACACGCTGCGCGGCGCAGCCGCCACGCGCTACGCCCGCCGTGTGCTCACCTTTGCCCGCGAGCAGGAAAAAGCCTATCCCCAACAGATAACCTTCGTTGCCCATCGCGAAATGCTGGAGCAAGCGACAAAAGGGGAACGCTGTGTGGGGATCTTAGCCATTGAAGGCGGGGCGGCGCTGAACGGCAAGCTGCGTAACGTGCAGCGCTTTGCCGAACAAGGCGTGCGTGTTATCACCCTCACTTGGAACGGCCGCAATGAGCTGGGGTGCGGCTGCTTGACGGAGGGCAACGAGGGCCTTACGGCATTCGGCCGCGCAGCCGTGCGGGAAATGGTGCGCTTCGGCATCGTTCCCGATGTGTCACATCTCAATGAGTCGGGCTTTTGGGACGTAGCCACGCTCACCGAAGCCCCACTTATTGCCAGTCACTCTTTGTCACGCGCGGTGTGTGAGCATCCACGCAATCTCACCGATGCACAGTTCAAAGAGCTGCGCCGCCGCGGCGGCTTGGTAGGTCTCAGCTTCGACGAAGCGCAGCTGGGGGCAGCCGAGCCGGAGGCGGTGTATCGTCATTTGTCGCACTATCTGGAATTGGACGGTGTCAACACGGTTGCTTTTGGCGGCGACCTTGATGGTACTGTCTTGCCTGAAGCGTGGCAGGGAATAGCGATCTATGAGCGGCTGGGGGAATATTTTCTCCAAAAAGGCCTTTCAGAAGCGGTAATTGAGCAAGTGTTTTTTAAAAATGCGTTTGATTTCTTCACGAACACTTTACAATCGGCAGAAAATGAAGTACAATAAAGAGTAATCTAAAATAAGGCGAGGTCGGTAACAAATGATGTATACCAGCACACGTGACCGTTCGGTAACCGCATCGGCGGCGCAGGCGATCACCCAAGGCATTTCCAACGAGGGAGGTCTGTTCGTCCCTGAACAGCTGCCTCAGTTTACCAAAGACGAATTGGCGGCTATGGTGTCGCAAAGCTATATTGACCGTGCCGTTACGGTGCTGTCCCGCTTCTTAACGGATTTCACCGCCGACGAAGTACGCGACTGTGCACAGTCGGCCTACGGCAGCGGCCGTTTTCTGGCGCCCGAGGTGGCACCTGTCCATTCGCTTAAGGACGGCGTGCACGTGCTGGAGCTGTGGCACGGCCCTACCTGCGCTTTCAAGGATATGGCACTGCAGATCCTGCCGCATCTCATGCGCGTGTCGGCCTCCAAAACCTCCGACGGTAAGGAGATCGTCATTCTGGTTGCCACCTCCGGCGACACCGGCAAGGCGGCGCTCGAGGGCTTCCGCGATGCGCCGCATACACGCATTCTGGTGTTCTATCCCGAAAACGGTGTCAGCCCCATGCAGAAGCTGCAAATGACCACGCAAGAGGGCGGCAACGTCGGTGTTTGCGCCATCCGCGGCAATTTTGACGATGCGCAGAGCGGTGTTAAGACCATCTTCACCGATCCGACAATGCGCACGGTCTTGGCCGAGCAGGGCATGATGTTCTCGTCGGCCAACTCCATCAACTGGGGTCGTTTGGTGCCGCAGATCGTGTACTATTTCTCGGCCTATTGCGACTTGGTTGCCGCGGGCTCCATTGCCATGGGTGATCCCGTTAATGTGGCGGTTCCCACCGGTAACTTCGGTAACATCTTGGCGGCCTACTATGCCCGTGAAATGGGTCTGCCCGTGGCACGGCTGATCTGCGCCTCCAATTGCAACAACGTTCTCACGGATTTCCTGCGTACCGGCACCTACGACCGCCGCCGTGCGTTCCATACCACCATCTCGCCCTCAATGGACATTCTCATTTCGTCCAACCTTGAGCGGCTGTTATATCACCTCTCCGGCTGCGATGCCGAACTGGTGGCCGGCTTAATGAAGGAATTGAACGAAACCGGCAGCTACACCGTGCCGGCTGCCTTAATGGAAAAGCTGCGTTCGTTGTTTGCTGCCGGCTGGTGCGACGACGAGCAGACCATGCAGGCCATTCGCACCACCTACGAGCAGCAGGGCTATTTGTGCGACACCCACACCGCCGTAGCGGTATCGGTGTGCGAGCAATACCGTGCCGAAACGGGCGACAACACGCCCATCGTATTGGCATCCACAGCCGATCCGTACAAGTTCTCTGCCAGCGTGCTCCGCGCCTTGGGTGCCGAGCGCGACGACGAGGATGAGTTCGACAAGGTCGATCGCTTGCACGCACTCACGGGTGCGCCTGTTCCGCCGTCGTTGGCGGTGCTCAAGGGCAAGCAGCCGCGCTTCACGCAGGTGTGCGACCGCGACACCATGGAGCAAACGGTACGGGCACTCTTAGCAGTGAAATAAGAACGGGGTGAACGTGTGGCATTGTTCGTGTTGTCCGACACCCATTTGTCGCTTAGTACGAACAAGTCGATGACCGTGTTTCGTGGCTGGGACGACTATGTGGAGCGGTTGGAAAAGAATTGGCGCGCCCTCGTCCGTCCGGAGGATACGGTGGTGATCGCCGGTGACGTATCGTGGGCCATGACCTTAGAGGAGACCCTGCAGGATTTCACGTTTTTGCAATCGTTACCGGGACGTAAACTGCTGTTTAAGGGCAATCACGATTATTGGTGGTGTACGCGCCGCAAAATGGACACCTTTTTCAGCGAGCACGGTTTAGATTCGCTTACCATCGTCCATAATGATGCGGTGGAGGTCGACGGTCGCTTTGCCGTGTGCGGCACCCGCGGCTGGTTTTATGACGATACCGAGGAGGATAACGGCAAGATCCTGCGCCGCGAAGCGGCACGGCTGCAAGCCTCACTGGAGGCGGCAACCAAAACCGGGCTGGAGCCTGTGGTGTTCTTACACTACCCGCCGCTGTTCGACGGAAAAGAGTGCACGGAACTTTTAGAGGTGCTGCGCGGTTTTGCGGTGAAGCGGTGCTACTATGGCCACCTACACGGCGCCGGTATTCGCCAAGCGTTTCAGGGCGAATGGCAGGGGATTCAGTTCAAACTTACTTCGTGTGATGCGTTAAGCTTCTGTCCTATGCTGATTTCTGATTAAAAAGTTAAGAAAAACCTTAAAAAATGAGAAAATACAGTAGAAATTTTCCAAAGAATATGATACAATAACTTGTATTTATGATACAAGTCACTTGTATTCAAGGATTTATAAATCGTAGGAGGCAACTATCATGGCATTAAAGCAGGCAAACAAAGTAGAAACCAATCGCGTGGAGCTCGAGATCGAGGTCGGCGCCGAGGCGTTTGAAGCAGCGGTTTCCGCTGCCTATCGCAAGAACGTTGGCAAGATCAACGTTCCCGGTTTCCGTAAGGGCAAGGCTCCCCGTGCTATCGTGGAAAAGATGTACGGCACCGGCGTGTTCTATGAGGATGCGATCAACGATCTATATCCCACCGCGCTGGACGAAGCGATCCGCGAGTCGGGCTATGAGTACGTGGAAGACAAGGTCGATCTCGACGTTGTTTCGGTTGGCGCCGAGGGCTTGTGCTTCAAGGCGGTCATCACCGTGAAGCCCGAGATCGAGCTGACTGAGTACAAGGGCCTGAAGGCTAAGAAAAAGGCCGTTTCCGTGAAGGAAGACGAGATCAAGGCCGAGCTGGAGAAGCTGCAGGATCGTAACTCCCGTTTGGTAACGGTGGAAGACCGCGCTGCCGCCGAGGGCGACACCGTGGTGTTCGACTTCGACGGTTACGTTGACGGCGTGGCTTTCGAGGGCGGCAAGGCAGAGAACCACACGCTGGTGCTGGGCTCCGGCCAGTTCATCCCCGGCTTTGAAGATCAGATCGTCGGCAAGAAGCCCGAAGAGGCGTTCGACGTTGAGGTTACCTTCCCCGAAGAGTATCATGCAGCCGAGCTCGCCGGCAAGCCTGCCGTGTTCAAGTGCCTGCTGCACGAGATCAAGGTGAAGGAGCTTCCCGAACTGAACGATGAGTTCGCCAAGGATTGCAGCGAGTTCGATACGCTGGACGAGCTGAAGGCCGACACCAAGGCCAAGCTGAAGCAGCAGAAAGAGCGTGCCGCTGACGAAGCGTTCGAAACCGAACTGATGGAGCAGCTGTGCGCCGCTGTGCAGGGCGAAATTCCCGAAGCAATGTTTGAAAACCGTGTAAACGAAAGCGTGCAGGATTTCGGCTACCGTCTGCAGATGCAGGGCCTGGATCTCGACACCTACTTGAAGTACACGGGCATGGATATGGCTGCTTTCCGCGGCGGCTTCCGCGAGCAGGCCGAGAAATCGGTTAAGATTCGCCTGGCTCTGGAAAAGGTGGCACAGCTTGAGAACATCGCCCCCTCCGATGAGGACGTGGAAGCCGAGTTCAAAAAGTATGCCGATCAGTATTCCATGGAAGTGGAGAAGATCAAGTCGCTCATTCCCGAAGCCAGCATCCGCGGCGATCTGGCCGTGAGCAAGGCCATGGAACTGGTGAAGGCCAACGCTGTGGCTCCCGCCAAGGCTACCAAAGCCAAGAAGGCAGAAAAGGCTGAATAAGCCTTTCATTCCCGTCCCATAGTATTACAGAAGAAAGGATGAGCATTTATGAGTTTCATTCCCTATGTTGTGGAGCAGACCAGCCGCGGCGAACGCAGCTACGATATTTTTTCCCGTCTGCTTAACGATCGTATTATTTTGTTGTCGGATCAAGTGAACGATACGACGGCCTCGTTGGTGGTTGCCCAGCTTCTGTTCTTGGAGGGGCAGGACCCGGATAAGGATATCCACTTGTATATCAACTCGCCCGGCGGTTCCATTTCCGCGGGTATGGCCATTTACGATACGATGCAGTTTATCAAGTGCGACGTATCCACTATCTGTGTTGGCTTGGCAGCAAGCATGGGCGCGTTTCTGCTGGCTGCCGGTGCACCGGGCAAACGCTTGGCACTGCCGAACAGCGAGATCATGATCCATCAGCCGCTTGGCGGTGCGCAGGGTCAGGCCAGCGATATTAAGATCCAGGCCGAGCACATTTTGTTCATCCGCAACCGTATGAACACCCTGCTTGCGCAAATGACCGGCCAGCCGCTGGAAACCGTTGAGCGCGATACCGATCGCGATAATTGGATGACTGCCGAGGACGCTGTGAAATACGGTATCATTGATAAGATCGTAGAAAAGCGTCCGTAAGCCGACCAAACACAGAAACAGAGAGGTACGACACATGCCGAAGAGCGACGAAAACCGACCGATTTGCTGCTCCTTTTGCGGGAAAGCACAGGATGAGGTATATCGCCTGATCGCCGGCCCCGGAGTGTATATTTGCAACGAGTGTATCGAGCTGTGCACCGAAATTTTGGAGGATGGCACACATTTCAGTAAGCGCGCCATGGATTCCGATTCTTCGTTCACGCTGCCCACTCCGAAGGAAATCAAAAAATTGTTGGACGAATACGTTGTGGGGCAGGATGCCGCAAAGGTAGCCTTGTCGGTGGCGGTGTACAATCACTATAAGCGTATCTTCATGCAAAAGGAGAGCGACGTGGAGATCGGCAAAAGCAACGTGCTGCTGCTGGGTCCCACTGGTGTGGGTAAGACTGCACTGGCGCAAACCTTGGCAAAAACCTTAAACGTGCCGTTCGCCATTGCCGATGCCACCACGTTAACCGAAGCCGGCTACGTGGGCGAAGACGTGGAGAATATCCTGCTTCGTCTTATTCAAGCGGCCGAGGGCAACGTGGAACGCGCACAGCGCGGCATCATCTACGTGGATGAGATCGACAAGATCGCTCGCCGCAGCGAAAACCCGTCTATCACCCGCGATGTCAGCGGTGAGGGCGTGCAGCAGGCGCTTTTGAAGATCCTGGAGGGCACGGTTTCCAACGTGCCTCCCGGTGGCGGCCGCAAGCATCCGCAGCAGGAATTTATTCAAATTGATACCAGCAACATTCTGTTCATTTTGGGTGGTGCCTTCGATGGTATCGAAAAGATCGTCGAAAAGCGCATTTCGTCCGGTGCCATGGGCTTCGGCAACGAGGTGAAATCCAAAAAGGATATGGACCAGGGCGAAATTTACCGTCAGGTCGTGCCGCAGGATCTTATCAAATACGGCTTGATCCCCGAACTGGTGGGTCGCATGCCGGTGATTACCGCGCTGCAGCCGTTGGATGCAGACGCACTGGTACAGATCTTGAGCTGCCCCAAAAACGCGTTGCTGAAGCAGTACGTCAGTCTTTTGAAGATGGACGGTGTGGAACTGGTGTTCGAACCCGATGCGTTAACGGCTGTGGCTGAAAAAACGCTGAAACGTAACACCGGTGCTCGCGGTTTGCGTTCGGTTATGGAAGAATTACTCACCGAATTGATGTTTGTGCTGCCCACCGAATACACGGTGGAAAAGGTGATCATCACCCGTGCTTGCGTGGAAGATGGCGCTATGCCGGAGCTTGTGAAAAACCCCGACAAAAAGCCCACGCGCATTAAGGCCCCGGGCAAAAAGCCTGCCCGCCGTAAGGTGACAGCATAACGCGCATTATGGTATATCAAGTCAGCAATCGGCGCTAATGGCTGTCGATTGCTGACTTTTCGCTACGTCGGTACGGTACCGACAAACAGGAGTGACAAAAGCTATGAATTCGTTACAAAGAAGGGTATCGCGCATTGCCACGTTGCCGCTGTTGGCACTGCGCGGATTGGTGGTGTTTCCGCAAACCTCGGTTCATTTCGACGTGGGGCGCGAAAAATCCATAGCCGCCCTGCAGGAGGCTATGGCAGCCGATCAATGCCTGTTTTTAGTTTCGCAAACCAACGTAGAGGACGACGATCCCACCCTCGATCAACTGTGTCAGACCGGTGTGGTGGTGCGTGTTCGTCAGGTACTGCGTATGCCGTCGGACACCTTGCGTGTAACGGTGGAAGCACAGTACCGCGCACGGATTCGCACCGTGATCCAAAACGATCCGGTGTGCATGGTCGAAGTGAAAGAGTGCTTAACGCGTAGCCTGCGTGACCCGTCTGCAGCAGCGGCTTACCGTCGGGAATGTCATGCACAGTTTATTCGCTATGCTACCTTGTCCGGCGAGATCACCGAGGACGTGCGCAACCGCGTGGCCTTGTGCCGTGATATTGGGCTGTTGCCCGATCTTATTGCCGATGCGCTGCCGGCACCTGCCGAGGAAAAACAGCCGGTGCTGGATGCTCTCACGCTGGAGGAACGCCTGCAAGCAGTGCTGCGGCTTCTGGTGAGTGAAAATGAGATTTTGGAACTGGAGCGCGGCATTGAGCAGCGCGTACAAGCGTCTATTGATAAAAATCAGCGCGACTATTATCTCCACGAGCAAATGAAGGTGATCGCCTCGGAGCTGGGCGAGGAGGATGATCCGCTGGGTGAGTCGGAGGAATTGCGCCGCACCATCCGCGAACGTCACTTGCCGGAGGACGTGGAGCAAAAGCTGCTGAAGGAATGTGACAAATTGGCAAAAATGCCGTTTGGTTCACACGAGGCCACGGTGATCCGCTTGTATTTGGATACCTGCCTTAGCCTGCCGTGGGGTGTGTATTCCGAGGAACGGTTGGATTTAGAGGCTGCAAGCGCCGTGCTGGAGCGCGATCACTACGGCTTAAAAAAAGTGAAAGAACGTATTCTGGAATTACTGGCAGTGCGTTGCCTCACGGGCGGCACCAAAGGGCAGGTAATTTGCCTTGTGGGCCCTCCCGGCGTGGGTAAGACCTCCATTGCCAAATCCATTGCCGAGGCATTGGGCCGCACCTACGTGCGCGTGTCGCTCGGCGGCGTGCGTGACGAGGCCGAGATCCGCGGTCACCGCCGCACGTATATCGGTTCCAAAGCCGGCCGTATTGTTGAGGCTCTTGTGCAGGCAAAAACCTCCAATCCGCTGATATTGCTGGATGAGATCGACAAGCTGGCCTCGTCGCCGAACGGCGATCCGTCGTCGGCGCTGCTGGAGGTGCTGGATACCGAGCAGAATGTGGCGTTCCGTGACCATTACTTAGAAATGCCTTACGACCTGTCGCAGGTGTTGTTCATTACCACCGCGAACACGGCCGAGGATATTCCCGCACCGCTGTATGACCGCATGGACGTGATTACCCTGTCCAGCTACACGGCCGAGGAAAAGTTTCATATCGCCCGCAAGCATTTGGTGAAAAAGCAGCTGAAGCAAAACGGGTTAAGCAGTCGCCAGCTGCGCATTACCGATGCCACGCTTCGTCTGTTGATCGACGGCTACACCCGCGAAGGCGGTGTGCGTAATTTAGAGCGTGCGTTGGGAACGCTGTGCCGCAAGAGCGCGCAGAAAATCGTTTCCGGCGAAGTGACGAGTTTGTCTATCCGTCCCGATAGTGTGGAAGAGTATCTTGGCCCGCGCCGTTTCAAGGACGATGAAACCGCCAAAACCGACGAGGTGGGTGTGGTGAACGGCCTGGCGTGGACGGCCGTGGGCGGTGAAACCATGCCGGTTGAGGTGGCCGTTATGGACGGCACCGGCAAGGTGGAGCTGACCGGCTCGTTGGGTGACGTGATGAAGGAATCGGCGCGTGCGGCGATCAGTTACGTGCGTTCCCGCGCCGACGACTGGAAGATCGACGGCGATTTCTACAAGACGAAGGATATTCACATTCACGTACCGGAGGGCGCTGTGCCTAAGGACGGTCCTTCGGCCGGTGTTACGATGGCAACGGCAATGGTGTCGGCGCTTACGGGAATTCCCGTTCGTCACGACGTGGCTATGACGGGCGAGATCTCGCTGCGCGGCCGCGTGCTGCCCATTGGCGGCTTAAAAGAAAAAACCATGGCGGCCTACCGTCACAATTTAACGACGGTGGTGATACCGCAGGCCAACGAGCCCGATCTGGCAGAGTTGGATGAGGCGGTGCGAGGTAAACTGAACTTTGTTACCGCACGCAGTATGGACACTGTGCTGAAAACGGCGTTGCGCATGTAAGAAGGAGGCGGCAGTTATGAAAATCGAATCCGCGCAATTTGAATTATCGGTAGGAATCGGCAGCCAGCTGCCGCCGTCGGAGTTGCCGGAGGTGGCCGTATCGGGGCGTTCCAACGTGGGTAAGTCCTCACTCATCAATCGGGTGCTTAACCGCAAATCGTTGGCGCGCACCAGCGCCACTCCCGGTAAGACTATCACCGTGAACTTTTATCGGTTGGATACGATGCGCTTGGTCGATCTGCCGGGCTACGGCTATGCCAAGCTGTCACGCTCGGAAAAGCAACGATTTTCCGAGGCGATCGGTGGGTATTTAGGTGACGACCGTGACTTGCGCCTAGTGTTGCAGCTCATTGATATGCGTCATCCGCCCACAGCCGATGACAAGCAAATGCTGGAAGCCTTGGCGGAAAGCGGCTTGCCGTTCGTGGTGGTGCTTACCAAATCGGATAAGCTGAACAAATCGCAACGCGAAGCACAGATGGCGGTATTCGCCGAAGCCTTTGCCGACTACGAGGGATTGCAATACATTCCGTTTTCCTCGTTAAACGGCGAAGGCGTGGACGAGCTTCGTGCAATTTTGGCAGAAGTTACAGAAGAATGAAAGGATGAAGACGTATGGCATCGCAAAAGAAGACCTATGTATCACCTGAAATGGAGCTGTTAACCCTGACTATGCCGGAGCAGCTGGCTTCGCTCAGCGTGGACGATGGCGATGAGCCGCAGACCTACGCACAAACGCAAAGCGGCGTTTGGACACCGTGGGTGTGATTTTTAAAATTTTCCAATCGTGTATTTTGGTTACAGCCGGGTAAACTAGTTGTGGCGGCATTGTTGTGTCCGTCGAATCAGCTGAAGGAGGTACCGGTATGGAAACCAACACTTGTAAGGAAAACAAGGCGATCCAGTGCACCGTGCAGCAGTGTCGTTATCATTGCTCGCAGGGCAACTACTGCTCGCTGAACTCGATCCAGGTGGGTACGCACGAAATGAACCCCACCGATTGCCAGTGCACGGACTGCCAGTCGTTCGAGTGCAAATAAGCTGAAAAAAGCGGAGAAAGACAACCGTCTTTCTCCGCTTTTGTGTTGTGCTACTTACAGGATCTCGCCTACGTGCCACACGCCGTCCTTCTTGAGCCAGAAAAGCCCCTTGTCGGTCACGGCGGTGATATTCTCATAGACAGGTTCGATGATGGTTTTTCCTCTTTTATCAATTAAACCGTACTTATCGCCGCGACGGACAACGATGTAGCCGTTGGTGACAGAATACAGATCAGCACCCATCCAAGGGTCTTCGTACACGGCATCGTAGATAAACTCGGTCACAGCAGTGCCATCCTCGCGGATGTAACCCCATTTACCGTTCTTTTTAACCGCCGCCAATCCGTCGACGAATCCGATATAGGCGTAATCCTCATAGATGAAATCCGTAATCAAGGTTTGCTTTTTTGCATCAAAAAGGGCATAGTTGTCGGAAAGCTTTTCAACCATGAGTTCGGGATGCTCGGGGTTTTCGTTGAGAGCGACGATCTCCCGTATAGCGAGCACGGGCGTCGCGTCGACAACGTATGAGCCGAGTGAGCCGCGCGGATCGGTCAGTTCCACATAATCCTTATATGTGAAGGGCTTTATAAATTCATCGTGGCAGGAGAGAACGGGCGCGTCGTTATGCCAGTACACATCGTATCCATCCGTGTATCCCCAGGCGTCGTATTCGACGGGAGAGACGGTGCCGTCGGCTTCAAAATGCCAGGCATTGGGGTAGTCTAGAGCCGTCAGTACGGTAATCGGGCTGTGTGGGGCGATTTCTCTGAGACTAATGGCCGGATATTCGATGGGAACGATGACAGTACCTCCAAAATCAACAATACCGTATTTTTCACCTTTTTGGATAACACAAAATTGATAGTTCGGTGTGCCTTGCGAATAGAAAATATCATCCGCTTCGATGCTGACGGAGCGCAATCGCCACTGCGTATCCGATGGCGCGGTTATCGTTGTCGTCGTTGTCGTCTCTGATGTTTTTTGTGTCTCTTTCGCATCGCAGCCGCAAAGAGATGCCAAAAGCACCGTCAAACCGAGAAGAATCAAGCCGATCCGTTTCATAAAAGCGCCTCCCTTGTAGCTCCTGTTTCCATTATATAGCAAGGAAAAAATGGTCGTCAATAGTTATTACAAAACTGTAAAAAAAGCGGAGAAAGACAACCGTCTTTCTCCGCTTTTTTGTGTTTTAGGAATTACGCCATCAGGTCTTTCATGGTGTACAGCCCGGCGGGCTTGCCGACCAGGAAAGCGGCGGCGCTGACCGCGCCGGCGGCAAAAATTTCTTTTGACATAGCCGTATGCGTTAAGCTGATACATTCATCGTGCCCGGCAAACAGAATTTCGTGTTCACCCACAATGGTGCCGCCGCGCACCGAGCTGTAACCGATCTCGTGAGGGTCGCGCTTTTCACGCACGGCGTGGCGATCGTACACAGATTTGGGAGCGTAGGGCAGCCCCTCCGCAACAGCCTCACCCAGCATCAACGCGGTGCCGGAGGGGGCATCGATCTTCTGATTGTGATGCTTTTCAATGATCTCCACGTCAAACGAACCGCCGAGAATGGCGGCAGCCTTTTTGGCAAGCTCGGCCAGCAGGCTCACACCCAGCGACATGTTGGCGCTGAAAAACACGGGAATACGCTTGGCGGTGTCGCGAATTAAGGCGCGATCTTCTTCGGACAAGCCGGTGGTGGCGATCACGGCGCCCATACCGTGCTGCTCGGCGTAACGCAGTACGTCGGGCAGGGCAGAGGGGTGCGAAAAATCAATCACAACGTCGGCGGAAACGTTGCAGTTTTGCGGATTGGCATACACAGGAAATCCGGCGGGAGAATCGGTGTTACGGTCGAACCCGGCCACGATTTCGCAATCGGGCCGTTCTTTTACACATGCCGTGATGGCACGGCCCATTTTACCGTTACAACCGCAAACGATCAGCTTGGTCATACAAACAATCCTTTACTTGATAAGATCATACCGCTGCAGCACGGCGCGCAGCTTTTCTTTAGCAGCAGGCTCCATATCGTACAGGGGGAGTCGGCATTGGCCGACCTCGAAGCCCATCATATTCAGTGCTTCCTTGACGGGGATGGGGTTCACGTCGGTGAACAGGGCGTTAGCAAGATCTAAATACTGCAGCTGCAGCTTCAGGCTTTCTTCGGTGTTGCCGGCAAACCACGAAGCACACAGATCGTGTACGGCGCGGGGAGCCACGTTGGACAGCACCGAAATAACGCCCTTGCCGCCCAGCGCCAGCGTGGGAACGATGAGATCGTCGTTGCCGGAATAGATGGGAATATCGCACAGCGAGGCCAAAATGGTGGTTTCGGAGAAATTGCTGCTGGCCTGCTTAACGGCGTTGATCTGGGGCAGCTTATACAGCTCGGCCACCGTTTCGGGTTTTAAGTTCAACCCGGTGCGCGTGGGCACGTTGTATAAGATCATGGGCAGATCGACCGCCTTGGCGATGGCAGTGTAGTGCGCAATCAAGCCGCGCTGCGAGGTTTTGTTGTAGTAGGGGGTGACGAGCAGCAAGCCGTCGGCGCCCAGTTCTTTTGAGCGGGTGGACATGTAAATCGCCTGCCGCGTGTTGTTGGAACCGGTGCCGGCAATGACGGGAACACGGCCCTTGGTGTGCTCGACCGCCACGCGGATGGCTTCCAGATGCTCGTCGTTATCCAGCGTGGAGGCTTCGCCCGTGGTGCCGACGGCGATGATCGCGTCGGTGCCGTTTTCAATTTGGAAATCAATGAGTTCGCGGTATTTTTCAAAATTGATACTTCCGTCCGGATGCATAGGGGTGACGAGCGCCACGCCCGCGCCGGTAAAGATTGCCGGTTTACTCATACGTTGACCTCCTTGGAAATGTGTTATCAGTCCATATACCCTTCGGCGCACAGCAGCTCGGCCAGCAGAACGGCACCGCCCGCAGCGCCGCGCAGCGTGTTGTGCGACAGACCGACAAACTTATAATCGTACTGCGTATCCTCACGCAGACGGCCCAGAGAAATGGCCATGCCGCCCTCTAAGCCGCGATGCAGGCGGGTTTGGGGCATGTTATCTTCTTCAAAATAATGCAGGAACTGCTTGGGAGCACTGGGGAGATCAAGCTCCTGCGCACGGCCGCGGAAGGAAGCCCAGGTTTCCAAAATTTCTTCCTTGGTGGGCTTCTTTTCGAACGAGCAGAATACGGCGGCAAAGTGGCCGTCGGTTACCGGTACGCGCAGGCACTGCGCCGTGAAGGCGGGAGCCTTGGCCGGTACGATCACGCCGTTTTCCACGCGACCCCAGATCTTCAGCGGTTCTTGCTCGGATTTTTCTTCCTCGCCGCCGATGTAGGGGATGAGGTTGTCGACCATTTCGGGCCAACGCTCAAACGTTTTGCCGGCGCCCGAGATGGCCTGATAGGTGCACACGAGCGACTTGGTGATGCCGAATTTCGACAACGGATACAGGGCCGGCACGTAGCTCTGCAGCGAGCAATTGGACTTAACGGCCACAAAGCCGCGCTTGGTGCCCAAGCGCTTGCGCTGGTAGGGAATAACCTCCACGTGATCGGCGTTGAGTTCCGGAATGATCATCGGAACATCGGGCGTGCCGCGGTGGGCGCTGTTGTTGGACACCACAGGGCACTCGGCCTTGGCGTAGGTTTCTTCCAGTGCGCGGATCTCATCTTTTTTCATATCCACGGCACAGAAGACAAAGTCGGCTTTTGCGGCAACTTCCTCAACGTTAGAAGCGTCGTACACCGTCATGGCTTTGAGGGATTCGGGCATGGGAACAGTCATTGCCCAACGGTTGCCTACAGCCTCTTCGTAGGTTTTTCCTGCCGAGCGGGGGCTGGCGGCCAGCACGCTGACCTTGAACCACGGATGCTCCGCAAGCAGGGTGGCAAACCGCTGACCGACCATACCGGTACAGCCGATAATACCGACGTTATAGGTTTTCATAGTAAAGCATTCCTTTCGGGGAAATTTGGTGTGAGAAGTGAGATTTACTTGACTTTTCTCTGTTCCTATTGTAGCATTAAGAGATAGAGTTGTCAATAATTCAAGGCAGGGAAAGCCTGCAACGGAGTACGATTTTTAATGGAAATGAAACGAACGGATTTTTATTACGACCTTCCTCAGGAGCTGATTGCGCAGGAGCCGCTGGAGCCGCGCGATCATTCTCGTTTGCTGGTGCTTGATCGCCAAGCGAGAACCCGTGCGGATCGTCATTTTTACGATATTGAGGAACTGCTGAACGAGGGCGATTGTCTGATCTTGAACGATAGTCGCGTGCTTCCTGCGCGGTTGTATGGCAAGCGTAAGGAGACCGGCGCCGCGGTGGAGCTGCTTTTGCTGAATCCGCACGGCCTGGACGTGTGGGAGGTGCTGGCAGGCCCCGGACGAAAAGCGCGCCCGGGTAACGTGCTCTCCTTTGGTGATGGGTTGCTGGAGGCCGAGGTGCTGGAGATCTTGGAGGGCGGCAACCGCTTGGTGAAATTTCGCTACGAAGGAAATTTCTATGCACTGCTGGAGCAGATCGGGCAAATGCCGCTTCCACATTATATTACGCACGAGCTGAAAGAGAAAGAACGCTATCAAACGGTTTATTCCCGTGAACTCGGTTCGGCAGCGGCACCGACTGCCGGCTTGCATTTTACGCCCGAATTACTGGAGCGTCTAAAGCAAAAGGGTGTGCGCATTGGGTTTGTAACGCTGCACGTGGGGTTGGGAACGTTTCGCCCTGTAAAGGAAGAAAATATTCTGAATCACAAAATGCATTCCGAGCATTACGAGCTGTCGGCTGAAACGGCCGAGCTTATCAACCGTACCCGCGCCGAGGGCGGCCGCGTGTTCGCGGTGGGTACCACCAGCTGCCGCACGCTGGAAAGCGTGGGCTTGCAAAACGGCAAGGTGGAGCCTGCCGAGGGATGGACGGACATTTTTATTTATCCCGGCTACAAGTTCCAAGTGTTGGATGGCCTCATCACCAACTTTCACCTGCCGGAAAGCACGCTGATCATGCTGGTATCGGCACTCGCCGGTTATGAATTGACCATGGAGACCTATCGTTACGCCGTGGAGCAGCGGTATCGCTTCTTCAGCTTTGGCGATGCGATGATGATTATTTAACGGAGTAACAAAGATGGCTATGGAAATTATCACCACCTGCGGCAATGCTCGCCGCGGCGTATTTGAAACACCGCACGGCACCGTGCAAACGCCGGCGTTTATGAACGTGGCTACCTGTGGTGCTATTAAAGGTGCGGTGTCGGCTTACGATTTGAAGGATATCAAATGCCAGGTGCAGCTGTGCAACACCTATCATTTGCACCTGCGCCCCGGCGAGCAGCTGGTGCGCGATATGGGTGGATTGCACAAGTTTACCGGCTGGGACGGCCCCATTCTGACCGATAGCGGCGGTTTTCAGGTGTTTTCGCTGGCTAAGCTGCGTAAGATCCGCGAAGAGGGGGTTACCTTCTCGTCGCACATTGACGGGCGCCGCTTGTTTATCGGCCCCGAGGAAAGCATGCAGATCCAGTCAAAGCTGGGCTCCACCATTGCCATGGCGTTTGACGAGTGCGTGGAAAACCCGGCACAATACGAGTATTCAGCTCGCTCCTGTGAGCGTACTACGCGTTGGCTGAAGCGCTGTATTACCGAAATGAACCGCCTGCGTGAGCTGCCCGATACCGTTAATCCGTACCAGATGTTGTTTGGTATCAATCAAGGCTGCACGTTTGAGGATCTGCGCATACAACACATGCAGGAGATCGCCGAGCTGGATCTGGACGGCTTTGCCGTGGGCGGCTTGGCAGTGGGCGAGCCCACCGAGGATATGTATCGTATTCTCGATGCGGTGGTGCCGTATATGCCGAAGGATAAGCCGCGCTATTTAATGGGCGTGGGCACACCCGAAAACATTTTAGAGGGCGTTCACCGCGGTATTGACTTATTCGACTGTGTAATGCCTGCGCGTAATGCGCGGCACGCGCACGTGTTCACGTGGGAAGGGCATCGCAACATGCTCAACCAAAAGTACGAACGCGACGACCGTCCGTTAGATGAGCAATGCGATTGTCCCACCTGTCGCCGCCATTCACGGGCATATATTCGCCACTTATTCAAGGCGAACGAGATGCTGGCCATGCGCCTGTGCGTGATGCACAATCTGTATTTTTACAACACTCTTACCGAGCGCATTCGTGCAGCGCTGGAGGAGGGGACCTTTGAGGAATTCTATCAAACCTACCGCGGGGTACTGGATCGGCGCATTTAATTGTAAACTTTTTATATTTTTTCGGTATTAGGACTTGCACAGCGGTGCAAAGTTCGGTATAATATTAAAGATTACTTTGGAGGTGTTTCACTATGTTCAATTTTGTCGCTTTGGCAGCCGATACCACGGCTGCAGCAACCACGGCAGCCAACGGCGCCGCAGGTGGTAACCTGTTGGGTACCATCGGTTCGTTTTTGCCGCTCATTCTCATTTTTGTGCTGATGTATTTCATGATGATCCGTCCGCAGAAAAAGAAGCAGAAGGAAGAACAGCAGATGCGTGAGAATCTTCGCGTTGGCGATGAGATCACCACCATCGGCGGTATTTGCGGCCGCGTTCTTAGCATTAAAGAGGATACGCTGGTTATCGAAACCGGTGCCGATCGCAGCAAGATGACCATTAAAAAGTGGGCGCTGCAGAGCTGCGACACCGTGCACGATGCTCCCGCCGACGACGATGACGACGATGACGATATCTAATCGTCCGTAACGGTACTATTTTTGGCATCCGCCACATACAGTGATGATGTGATCTGATCTGGATGCGGAGGGATGGCAATGAACAAAAACAAAGAACGAAGCACGGTAGGAAGCCGCATACGCCCCTTGTTAGTCGGTGTCGGCGCGGGTGTTGGCGTGGGGCTGCTGCTCATGCTGGCGACAGCTGCTGTGATGGCGCTTGTGCAAGTGCCCGCGGCGGTGGTAACGCCGATGGCTATGGGTGTTTTAGCCGTGGCGGCGCTGGTGGGCGGTTTCGTTACTGCACGCCTTTCGCGTGAGCGTGGCTTGCTTTACGGTGCCGCTTGTGGGTTGCTTTTGTTTTTGGTGGTAGCCGTTATCGGCCTTGCGGTTATGCGGGAGATCCGCGGAACCACATTGTTTTTAAAGCTCGCCTTAACGGTTGGCGGCGGTGCCCTCGGCGGCATTTTGGGTGTCAATGTAGGGCGGAGGTAAATTCGACCGGGGCGGAGCGATCCGCCCCGTTTTGGTTTGTCATAGTTTTCTCTTGTTTCGCATACAATGCGGTAAGCGAAACGGAGGAATGTACCATGAAGCGAAAACGGACAACCGCCCTCAAACGATTTATCGGCGATAATCGCCGATTGTTGCTATTTTTGCTGCTACCCACGCTGGGGTGCGTTTGCGGGCTACTGCTCTATGTCGGTGTGCGCACGAGCGCGTGGGCCGCGTGGTTGCCCATTCGCCCCATCCCTGCAGGAGTGGGGCCGGTGTTTTCGCAATTTTTCAGTTCGTGCTTCCAACCGCTTGTGTTGTTGGCAATTTTATTCACGGCAGGGCTTTCCGCCTGCGGTGCACCCATTGTTTTGGCGGTTCCCGTGTTTTGGGGAATCGGTTTTGGGCTCACACAAGCCTGTTGTTACGCCGACGGTTGGTTTGGTGCAGCGGTGGCGGCGGTCGTGTTGTTGCCTCATTCGGTAATGGAAGCGGTGGCGTTGCTGATGGGTGCCTCGGAGGGGCTGCGCATGTCGTTGCGATTTGCAACCTCCTTGTTGCCGCGATCGGCACATTGCGGAGGATTGTGGCAAGAGTTTCGGTTGTATGCGCTGCGGTTTGCGGTGCTGCTGCTTATTCTGCTTGGTGCAGGTGCACTGGACGTGGGAATGCGTTTGGTATGTTCAAATTGGTTACGCTGATGTAAAAAGGAGTATGATTATGGGTCTGTTTGGCGGTTACAACAATCCCGGACCGGGCGTGTCTAAAAACGAGCCCGAAAAGAAAGCGTTTTTTAAGTTTTTCGAGCTGTATTTTCGAAAATTTTGGAAGCTGATGGTGGCGAACCTGCTGTACGTGTTGATCTCGCTTCCGATCGTAACGCGCGGTTTGGCGCAGGTGGGTTTAACCTACGTTACTCGCCAATACTCACGTGAGAAGCACGTGTTCCTGCCGTCGGATTTCTTTGATACCATCAAGAAAAATTGGAAGCAGGGCTTGGCATTTGGTTTGTTGGAGCTGATCGTGTCGATCGCTTGCGGCTACAGCCTGTACTTCTACTTTATGGGCGTGTGGACCAGTGCCGAAATGTCGTTTGGTACTATCATTCCGTTGGCAGTTGCGCTGTTTGTTACCGCCATGGTTACCTTTACGTTCTATTACGTGTATTTGCAGATCATCACGTTTAAAATGTCGTTCAAACAGATCTTGAAAAACAGCGTGCTGTTTGCTGCCGGCGGCGTAAAACAGAACCTTCTTCTTACGCTGGTACAGGTGGCCTTCACCGTGATTGCCGTGCTGGCGTTTTGGTTTTTCGATCACATTGCGCTGGGTATTTTGATTCCGCTGTACGTACTGGTATATCCGGCGTTCCGTTCGTTCATGATCCAGTTCACGGTGTTCCCGCTGGTAAAAAAGGCGATCATTGATCCGTATTACGAGGAGCATCCCGATGAGGATATTGAAAAGCGCCGCGACCTAAATCTGGAGGCGGAGGAGCCGACTGCAGCCGCGCAGGAGGAACCCATTTTCACCGACGCTCCGCAGCGTGAGCGTGAAACGCCGGTGATCCCGAAACAGTACGGTGCCGACGAGCTGCGCCGCAGCAAGAAGCTGCACGGCAAAAGCAACGCCGACGAGGATGGCACAATTTAAAAGCAATAAAGAAACCGCCCAAGCACGGCTGTGCTTGGGCGGTTGTTTTTGTGTGGTTTATTTTTTGTTGAAGCTGTCTTTCAGCGATACCGAGCGGTTAAATACCGGATGCTCGGCGGTGCTGTTTACGCTGTCGATGCAGAAGTAGCCCAATCGCAGGAACTGGAACGAAGCAGGCGCTTCGGCGGGGAGAATGGATGCCTCCACCTTGCAGTTCGTCAGCGTTTCCAGTGAAGCCTCGTTGAGGCAATCGAGGAAGCTCTTGTCGCCGCCTTCGGGCTCAGCATCGTTGAACAGCGAGCTGTACAGGCGCACCTCGGCATCCTTGGCGGTTTGGGCATCCACCCAATGAATGGTGCCGCGCACCTTGCGACCGTCGGGTGTGTTGCCGCCGCGGGTTTCGGGATCGTAGGTGGCAAGGATTTCCACCACGTTGCCCTGCTCGTCCTTCACACAGCCGGTGCAACGCACCACGTAGGCGGATTTCAAGCGCACCTCGTTGCCGGGGAACAAGCGGAAATAACCCTTAACCGGCTCTTCCATAAAGTCATCCTGCTCCACCCACAGCGAACGTGAGAACGTTACGGGGTGCGTGCCGCGCTCGGGGTAGGAGGGATGATTTTCCATAGCAAAGGTTTCGCTTTCACCCTCGGGATAGTTGGTGATGGTGAGCTTTACGGGATGCAGCACCGCCATGGCGCGAGTGGCATTTTCGTTCAGGTCTTCACGCAGGCAATGCTCCAGAAGTGCCACCTCCACGGTGCTGGGCACCTTGGCAACGCCAACGCGCTCAATGAAATTGCGGATGGAAGCAGGCGTGTAGCCGCGGCGGCGCAAGCCGCGCAGCGTGGGCATACGCGGATCGTCCCAGCCGGAAACAAAGCCCTCCTCTACCAGTTGACGAAGCTTTCTCTTGGACATGACGGTGTAATTGATGTTCAAGCGAGCAAACTCGATCTGGCGCGGCTGACCGGGCAGATCGGCGTTTTCCACCACCCAGTTGTACAACGGGCGGTGATCCTCAAATTCCAGCGAGCACAGTGAGTGGGTGATGCCCTCGATCGCATCCTCCAGAGGATGCGCGAAATCGTACATGGGATAGATACACCAGCGGTCGCCTTGGCGGTGATGCGGTGCATGGTTAATACGGTAAATAACCGGGTCGCGCATGTTGAAGTTGCCGCTTGCCAGGTCGATCTTGGCGCGCAGGGTCATGGCACCGTCGGCGAATTCACCGGCGCGCATGCGGGCAAACAGATCCAGGCTTTCCTCCACGGGGCGGTCGCGATAGGGGCTGACAGCCGGATGAGTAAGATCGCCGCGGTTGGCCCGCATTTCGTCGGGTGACAGCTCGCACACATAGGCAAGGCCGCGCTTGATGAGCGATACCGCAATATCGTACATCGTTTCAAAATAATCCGATGCGAAATAGAAACGATCATCCCAATCGTAGCCGAGCCAATGAATGTCCTCTTGAATGGCATCCACGTATTCTTCGTCTTCTTTCGTGGGGTTGGTATCGTCCATACGCAGATTGCAGATGCCACCGTATTTCACGGCAGTGCCGAAGTCGATGCAGATCGCTTTGGCGTGTCCGATGTGAAGATAGCCGTTCGGCTCGGGCGGAAAACGGGTGTGAATCTGCTTCCCCTCACAGCGACCGCCGGGTTTTAATTCCTCGTCGATAATATCGTGAATAAAGTTGCCGCCCATTTCGGTGGCAATGGTACGTTCTTCAGCCATGGTAGTTCCTCCTTACAGCGCTTTTGCGGCAGCGGCCAAACGCGCCGCGATCTCATCGTTGCCGAGCAACGCCATAATGCCGCATAGATCGGGGGTGTTCCGCCGCCCGGTAACCGCAACGCGAATGACGGTGCTCACATCGCCGGCGTGCCCTTTATAGCTGCCGGGATCTTTTTTGTACTCCTTAATTTCGGGGCAGAAGCCCAGCGAGGGGCACAGCGCCTTGATGGTATCGAACCACGCCTGCTTGTCCTGCGCGGGATCGTACACGGCGGGATAGGCTTCCAGAATGGCGCGAATGTCCTCCGTAGCCAGCTGCTCGGGCCACGGATACTCGGTGGGACGGTTGAAGAAATACGCGGTGTATTCCGGAACCTCACTCCAGCGAGACAGATCTTTGCGCGGTTTCGGGCCGCCGCGGTCGATGGCGAAGATGCCGCGAGCAAAGGCGAGATCTGCCGTTAATTGCTCATAAAACGCGGGGTTTTGTTCTTTGGCCCACGCCAGAACGGCTTCCAGTACGGTGTCGGCATCCATGCCGGCAATGACGTTTTTGCTGACGTCGTTGAGCTTGTTTAAGTCGAACAAGGCACCCGAAACGCTCATTTTCTTGAGATTAAAGGGGAATGCGCTGCGCGGCTTGTCGGCGTTGCAGCGGCGCCATTCCTCATAATCGCTGTTGGCGATGGTGAGCAGGTATTCCTGCACACTGTCGGCAGGGTAGCCCTGCTCGGCGTAGAAATGCACGGCCGCTTCGGGATCCTTGCGCTTCGAAAGCTTGCGCTTGCCGCCGTTATCTTCCTTCATGATGGGGCTCACGTGTGCGTATTTGGGAGGCTTAACGCCCAGCACACGGAACAACTGCAGGTGGATCGGCACCGAGGCGATCCATTCGTCGCCGCGGATGACATGGGTGGTGCGCATTAAGTGATCGTCAACTGCATGGGCGAAGTGATAGGTAGGAATACCATCGGACTTCAGCAGCACGATATCCTGATCGTTTTCCGGCATTTCGATGGTGCCCTTGATCACGTCGTCAAATTTTACGCGGCGCGATTCGTCGCCGGGGGAGCGCAGGCGCAGCACGTAGGGCTGGCCGGCTTTGATTTTTTCAATAGCCTGCTCGGGTGTGAGTGCACGGCAGGAGGCGTATTCGCCGTAGTAGCCGGTGCGTTGCTTTTTGACTTCTTGACCGGTACGCACGGCATCCAATTCTTCGGCGGTGCAGAAGCACGGATAGGCCAAGCCTTGCAGCAGCAGCGATTTGGCGTACACGTGGTACAGCGGTGCGCGGTCGCTTTGGCGGTAGGGGCCGTAGCTGCCGGTTTCTTTGCCGGGAGCCTCGTAGCCTTCGTCGATCACCAAGCCGTATTGGCGCAAGCCTGCCAAAATATCAGCGGCGCCGCCGTCTACCTCGCGCTTTTTATCGGTATCCTCCAAGCGGAAGAAAAAGACACCCTTGGAGGCCTGTGCCGTAAGGAAGTTGACAGTTGCCGTGAACAGCACACCCAAATGCAGATAGCCCGTGGGCGAAGGCGCAATGCGCACCACGCGTGCTCCTTCGGGAAGCTGGCGTGCGGGGTAGCGTTGTTCCAGATCGTCGGGGGTTTCGGTGACGTTGGGGAACAACAAATCGGCTAATTCTTGCAAGGCACTCATAGGGATCCTCCTAAATTGAAACATATATATTATATATTACATTTTTTGGTTGAAAAAGTCAATCAAAGTGTGGTATTATAAGAAAAAGATTTTGTACTGAGGATGATTGTAAATGCAAGAAACAACCAACACGGCAGAAATTACGCGTTTGCCGCGCGCGCTCAGCTGTATTCAGCCCACCGGAACGCCCACGCTGGGTAACTATTTGGGTGCACTGCGCAACTGGGTAGCCATGCAGGATTCGTTCGAATGCTTTTTCGCGGTGGCCGACCTGCACGCCATCACCGTTCGTCAGGAGCCGGCCAAGCTGCGCCAGCAGACTCGCGAAATGTTTGCTCTGTTAATGGCTATTGGTCTCGATCCCGAAAAATCGCTGCTGTTCGTGCAGTCGCAGGTGCCGGAGCATGCGCAGCTGTCGTGGATCTTGTCCTGCCACACGCAGTTTGGCGAGTTGTCGCGCATGACGCAGTTTAAAGATAAATCGGCCAAGCACGCCGACAATATCAACGCCGGCTTATTCACCTATCCGGCCTTAATGGCGGCAGATATTTTGCTGTACCAGCCGCAATACGTGCCGGTGGGTGAGGATCAAAAGCAGCATTGCGAGCTCACGCGTGACCTCGCGCAGCGCTTTAACAATCTGTATGCCAACACCTTCGTGGTGCCCGAGCCGTATATTATGAAAACAGGTGCCCGCGTGCGTTCGCTGCAGGAGCCGCTGAAGAAAATGTCTAAGTCCGATGAAAACCAAAACGCGTTTATTTCGCTGAAGGACGATACCGACACCATCCTGCGCAAGTTCCGCCGCGCCGTGACCGACAGCGAGGCCAAGGTGCGCTATGCCGAGGGCAAGGATGGCATTAATAACCTGATGGAGATCTACGGTGCCATCACCGAAAAAACCATGGACGAGATCGAGCAGGAGTTCGACGGCCGCGGCTACGGCGATTTCAAAACTGCCGTGGGTGAAGCGGTTGCCGCAGAGCTTGCGCCCATTCAGGCGCGCTTTGCCGAGCTGATGAAGGATAAGGCACAGCTGGATGCGCTGATGAAGCAGGGCGCCGAAAACGCCTCGCGCGTTGCCGGCCGCACGCTGGGCAAAGCCATGAAAAAGCTCGGCTTTGTGCAGGTGTAAGTGTTGCAGGAGTTGATGGGGATGAGTTCGTTTTTTGCGATGCTGTCGCGGATGAAAAACGTGAACCGCTGGCCGCTGATGCGCAATACAAAAACCGAAAATATTTGTGAGCACTCGCACGACGTAGCGGTGCTGGTGCACGCGCTGGCGCTGTTGCACAACAAGCGCTTCGGCGGTGCGGCCAACGTGGAAAAATGCGTGTTACTGGCGCTGTATCACGATGCCACCGAAACGCTCACGGGGGATATGCCCACGCCGGTAAAGTACAACAACCCCGAGCTGCAGGCTGCTTACAAGCAGCTGGAAACAGTGGCGGCGAACAAGCTGTTGTCGAAGCTTCCGGCCGATCTGCAGCCCGATTATCGTCCGTTGCTGCTGCCCGAAAGCGGCGAGGAGTATCGCTTATTAAAGGCGGCCGACCGCTTGGCAGCCCTTATCAAATGCATTGAGGAATTAAAGCAGGGCAACCGTGAGTTTGAAACCGCCCGAACGTCGGTGGAGGCATCCATTCGTGAAATGAAGCTGCCTGCGGCCGATTGCTTTCTGGAAGAATTTCTTCCCGCCTACGAAAAAACCTTGGATGAACTGTAAAAAAGCTCCCTCACTTTGTGAGGGAGTTTTTTAGTTTAAGCCTTGCTCGCCGGTGCGGGTAAACAGCGTTGCCACGGCATCGCGGAGCAGCGCGTTTTCCGGGCGCTCCAGTGAGGGATCACCGTCATGCAAAGCGCGAGCGGCAGCTTGTGCTTCGTGGAGCACGGACATATCGTTCAGTAAATCGGCAATTTTGAGTTCCGGCAAGCCGTGCTGGCGATCACCGAAGAAATCACCCGGGCCGCGCAGCTGCAGATCGGCATCGGCGATCTTGAAGCCGTCGGTGGTTTCACACATTACCTTTAAGCGGCGCACGGCCTCGGCGTTTTGTGCATCCGAAATGAGAATACAGGTAGAGGCATACTTGCCGCGCCCCACGCGCCCGCGCAGCTGATGCAGCTGTGCCAAGCCGAAGCGTTCGGCGTTTTCCACCACCATCAGTACGGCGTTGGGAACGTCCATACCCACCTCGACCACGGTGGTGGAAACCAGCAACGACAGACGGTTTTCGGCAAAATCGCGCATGGTTTGCTCTTTATCCTTGGCCTTCATTTTGCCGTGCAGCAGCCCCACGGTGTAGCCTTGGAACGGGCCGGCGGCCAATTGCTTGGCATAGGCCTCGGCGGCCACTAAATCGGTTTCGCCTTCCTCCACCAGCGGGCAGACAATGTACGCCTGACGGCCTTCGTTTAAGAATTTGCGGATATAGCCGTAGGCGCGCTCGCGCTTGGCCGTGTCGATGGCGTAGGTTTCAATGGGGGTTCTGCCCGGCGGGAGCTCGTTGAGCACCGACACGTCCAAGTCGCCGTACACCATCAGTGCCAGCGTGCGGGGGATTGGCGTGGCCGACATGACCAACAGGTGCGGATGCATGCCCTTGGCAGCAAGAGCCGCGCGTTGACGCACGCCAAAGCGGTGTTGTTCGTCGGTGATTACAAGCCCCAATGCGGCAAACTGCACCGCTTCGGACAGTACGGCGTGTGTGCCTACCAGCAATTGACATTCGCCGCTTTCCACCTGCTCCAGTACCGCGCGTTTTTGTGCTTTGGTAAGCGAGCCGGTGAGTAACCCCACGCGAACGTTGGGTTTATCGGCAAACAACTTTTTCAGTGATTCCTGATGCTGGCGCGCTAAAATTTCGGTGGGCGCCATCATAACGCATTGCCAACCGTTGCGAATGGCCGTGTAGGCCACGCAGGCGGCCACCGCCGTCTTGCCGCTGCCCACGTCGCCCTGCAGCAGGCGGTTCATCGGCGTAGAGCGGCGCATATCCTCTACACAATCCTTTACGGCGCGACTTTGCGCGCCTGTGAGTGTGAAGGGGAGGGAAGAACAGAATTCTTCGGTGTAATCACGGTGAACTTTCACCGCGGTTTCGGCCAGGCTGCGCCCCTTGATACCGAGAAGCCCCAGCTGCAGCAGGAGCAACTCCTCGAACACCAAACGGCGGCGAGCGGTTTCCAGCGCTTCGCGGTCGGCGGGGAAGTGAATGTTTTCCAGCGCATAGCGCCGTGTGCAGAGATGCTGTTCACGGCGCAGCGAATCGGGGAGAAGGTCGCGATCAAGCTGTTCGCCCAAGGCCAGCATGGCGGTGGAGACCAGCTTTTCAATGTACTTGGAATTCAGCCCTGCCGTGAGCGGATAAATGGGGCGAATACGTGCCCCTGTTTCGGCCGATTCAATGAGCGGCGAGGACATTTCGGGCACGGTGCCGCCTGTGAGCGTGCCGAAAAACAAATAGGCTTCGCCGGGCTTGATTTTTTGTGCAGCGTAGGGATTGTTGAACAGGGTAACGCGCATCAGCGCCGAGGCATCGGACACGGAAAACGTGTACAGTGTGAGGCCTTTGCGAATGCGTCGTTCCACAGGAGCGGCAAGTGCCGTGCCACGTACACAGATGCTTTCGCCGCGCGGCGCAGAGGCAATGGGGAGAACGGCCGACCAGTCTTCGTACTGGCGCGGAAAATGCGACAGCAGATCGCCCACGGTGCGAATACCCAGTTTTGCCAGTAATTCGGCGCGTTTTTCGCCCACGCCTTTTAAATATTGTACCGAGGTAGCGAGTGTCAGCATGATTCTCCTCCTTTCAAAAGCAAAAGCCGATAACGCGGGGCGTTATCGGCTTTAAACCGCAAATTATTCGATGGAAATGAAATAGTAGTAGACCGGTTGACCACCGCCCAAAACGGTGATCTCGATCTCGTCGCCCAGCTTGGCAGCCAAAGCGGCGCGCACGCCTTCGGCTTCTTCCTCGGTGACGCCCTCACCGAACAGAAGGGTGATGAACGAAACGTCCTTACCGGATAAGCGGCGAGCGGTGATCATGTTGCGGGTAAGCTTGATCGTTGCGTGGCTGACATCGGTGTCGGTAAAGGTGAGCTTGCCGTTATCCAGTGCCAAAATGTCGCCCTCGTGAATGGCGCGATTTTCAAAATCACTGTCGCGTGCGGCAAAGGTGACCGAACCGGTCGACACGTTGTCGGCTGCTTTCATCATCGCGGTGAGGTTTTGCTCAACCTCGGCATCGGGATCGAAGCCGAGCATGGCGGCAATACCCTGCGGGATGGTGCGGGTGGGGAGTACGTGCACCTCGCGGTCGGCCAGCGGGATGGCTTGCTCAGCAGCGAGAATAATATTTTTGTTGTTCGGCAGCACGTATACCACCTTGGCGGGGGTGGCTTCGATGGCGTTCAGAATGTCGTCAGTTGAGGGGTTCATCGTCTGACCGCCCGACACTACCTGCTGGCAGCCCAGATCGGCAAACAGAGCGGTAAGGCCCTCGCCGGCAGCCACAGCCACAAAGCCAAACTCTTCTTCGGGCTCGGCGCGAGCGGGAACCACGGGTTGAGCGGCATCGTCATCGTCGACCCAGCCGGCATTTTCGTGTTGGATACGCATATTTTCTACCTTAACGGTTTCAAACTGACCGTATTCCACACCCTTAGACAAGGCCTTGCCGGGGTCGTTCGTGTGCACGTGGACTTTGATGATCTCTTCATCATCAACTACCACCACACAATCGCCGATGGTTTCCAAGTAGGCACGCAGTTGGAGCGGATCCTTGGTGCAGGCCTTATCGCGTGCGACGATAAACTCGGTGCAGTAGGTGAAGGTGATGTCGGTTTCAAAGGAACCGGCAGCACTGGCCTTGCGCGCTACAGGCGCGGCGGCAGCGGTGTCGCCCTCCACGATGGGCTCGCCGCGGAACACAGCTTGCATGGCGCGGAGAATGATATACAAGCCCTGACCACCGGCATCCACCACACCGGCCTTTTTCAGCACGGGCAGCAGATCGGGGGTGCGCTGCAGCGAAGCATCGGCCTCGGCGCAGATGGCTTCCCACACGTGTTCCACCGAAGGATCGGCTTCGCCGGCGGCAATGCCTTTTTCGGCGGCCTCGCGAGCCACGGTGAGAATGGTGCCCTCGGTGGGCTTCATGACGGCCTTGTAGGCAGCTTCGACACCCAGTTTCAATGCGGCGGCCAAATCGGCGCCGTTGGCTTCGGTTTTGCCTTTAAGACCTTTGGAAAAACCACGGAACAGCAGCGACAGAATAACGCCGGAGTTACCGCGTGCACCGCGCAGCAGCGCAGCGGAGGCGGTGTCGGCAGTTTCGCTGACAGTGGGCTCCTGCAAACGAGCCAGTTCCCGTGCGGCAGCGGAGATCGTCATCGACATGTTGGTGCCGGTATCGCCGTCGGGAACGGGGAAAATGTTCAGTTCATCGACCTGCTGCTTTTGCAGGGAAAGCGCGTTGGATGCCGAGATCATGGCATCGCGTAACTGTTTACCTTGTATCAAGCGTAGCACTCCTTTTCGGAACGGACGGGCACACCGGCCCGTTAGCCGCAGACGTTATTCGGATTTCATTCCGTCGATATATACGTTCACGCGCTTTACCGTTAAGCCGGTGGCTTCCTCCACGGTGTAGCGCACCTTGTTAACGATGCTCTTGGAAATTTCGGCAATGTTCATACCGTAAATAACACAGATATGCAGATCGACAACCAGCTTACCGTTTTCGCTGCGCACGCGAACGCCTTCGTCGGCGTAGGAGCGGCGGGTGAAAATGGAACGCAGGCCTTGCCGCGTACCGCTCTTGACCATACCGGCAACACCAAAGCAGGAAGACGCAGCGTTACCCACCAGGTAAGCAAAATAGCTCTGCGAGATCTCGATGGTTCCCAGATGGTTTTCAATACGGATCATACAGTTAACACACCTTTCTGTGCAATCTATCACGTTGCGATTTGATTGGTTGCTTTTGAACAATCAACATTATTATAGCGCATTTTTCTCGGATAATCAAGAGGAAATGTAACAGATTACCAAATTTGATAAATTATTGACAAGAGGCTATAAAATATTTTATAATAAGTAGAATAGATTTGAGAGGAATTGGATATGAACGAAAAAGATACAGTCATATCAATGTCGGTGGTGCGCCGCTTGCCGCGCTACTATCGGTTTTTCTGCGAGCTGCGCGACAGTGGCGTAGCGCGGATATCGTCGCGCAATTTGGCCGAACGTATGGGCGTAACGGCTTCGCAGATTCGCCAAGACTTGAATTGCTTCGGTGAATTCGGCCAGCAGGGCTACGGCTACCCGGTGGAGCGGTTGTGCGAGGAGCTTCGCCAGATCTTAGGGTTTAACACAACACACGGCACCGTTCTTATCGGTTTGGGCAATTTGGGCCGTGCCGTGGTTAACCACATGGATTTTGCGGGCAAGGGCTTGCCGCTCGTCGGTATTTTTGACGATGCTCCCGCCTTGGTGGGCACACAGGTGAATGGAATCACCGTGCGTTCCACAAGCGAGCTGGAAGCCTTTTGTGCCGAGCATCAGCCGTCGGTGGCAGCGTTGTGTATTCCCAAAGAGGCTGCCAAGCAGTTGTCTGAACGATTAATTGCCGCCGGCATTCAAGCATTTTGGAATTTCAGCCATTACGACATCGCGGTAGCACATCCCGAGGTCGTGGTGGAAAACGTGCATTTGGGCGATAGCCTGATGACGTTATCGTATTTGCTGGAGCATAAGTAAGAAACGAAAGGGGGGGCTCCTGTGCAGCGTGTTCGCATTGCCGACTTGGTCATTGACATGAACAATACCGATACCGACTTTTTTGAGCACCGTCTGCAGGCCTATCGCGAGGAGAGTGAGTGCCCACCCGATTTGAAGATCACCTTTTCAACCCCCGCAACCATTCCGTACCCCGAGGGGCCCACGCGAGAATGTAACGAACGACTGCGGGTGACAGAACTGAGCGACGGCCGCCGCCTCCGTGGCTTGTACGGCCCGAAAAGCGGTCGGTTGCTGCAAACCATCACTTGTACGCCCGATTACCGCGAAGCAGAGATCTGCGTTCCGCTGGACCGGCAGCACCCCACGCTAACGCTCACGGATTTTGAGTATATGTTTACCGGTCTTACGTTTTCCGATCGGTTGACCTATCTGGGCGGTATGGTACTGCACGGCTCGTCAATTGCCTACAAGGGCAACGGCTTGGTGTTTTCGGCACCTTCCGGTACGGGAAAATCCACTCACGCAGGTTTATGGCGTGAGGTGTATGGCGATGACGTGGTAACCGTTAACGACGATAAGCCCGCCATTCGCTTTACCGAGGCAGGGCAGCCTCTGGTGTACGGTACGCCGTGGAGCGGCAAAACCGAACTGAACACCAATACGGTGGCACCGCTGAGGGCCATTGTCTTTTTGGAGCGGAAGCCTCACAACGAAATACGGCGCTTGTCGGCCACCGAGGCGCTTTTGTATATGGGGCGCGAATTGGCGCTCCCGTATCACGACGATGCGCTGTGTGAAACGCTGTGGGATACGGCAACGCGGTTAGTGCAATCGGTGCCGGTGCTTTTACTGGGATGCACCGCCAGCGCCGAAGCGGTGATGCTGGTGCATAAAACGTTGGGATTATAAGGAGAAACGATTATGAAGATCAAAGACGGATTTGTTCTGCGCAACGTGTGCGGCGAATATATCGTGGTGGCCGTGGGTCGTCAAACGCTGGATTTCAAAGGTCTTATCAAGCTGAACGAGAGCGGCGCATTTTTGTGGGAGCAGTTAAAAAATGACTGCACCGAAGAAACGTTGCTGGCCGCACTGCTGGCAGAGTATGCCGTGGAGGAATCGGTTGCCAAAGCCGATGTTGCGGCGTTCCTTGCTTCGCTGAAAGAGGCGGAACTGCTGGTATGAAAACCGTACAATCGCAGGTAGCGATGGCCGAACTGCTGCCGATGATCGAGGAGTCCTTTCGCCAAGGCATGACGGTTACGTTGGGCGTTACCGGCAACAGTATGTTGCCGTTGTTTCGCCATGGGCGTGACAGCGTGATCCTATCGGCATGCGATCCTACGGCGTTGCGCCGAGGAGACGTGCCGTTATATCGCCGCCCTGACGGTCGGTTTATTCTGCACCGTATTCTGTGGGTAAAAAAAGATACCTACACCTTGGCAGGCGATGCGCAGCAGGAGCTGGAGCGCGGACTTCCCAAAAATTGTGTGTTGGCGGTAATGACCGGTTTCGTTCGCAAGGGGAAAACGGTAAGCTGCCGTAACGTGTGGTACCGTTTGTACAGTGCTTTGTGGATGTTGGTTCGTCCCATACGTCCCTTTTTGATTCGAGTAGGCTCCCGCATGTGGAGGTGGTGGAAACGTGAAGGTAAATAAAACCGCCGGAAAATGGTTGATGCAGCATACACGGCGCCAATTGCCGAGTGTGATCCTGCTATCGGTGCTTTCGGCACTGACATCGGCGGCGTATTTATGGTTGGCCTTGTTGTCCAAAGAGTTGATTGAAGCCGCACAGCAGCTGCTGGAAAGCGGCAAGTCGCTTACCTTGTGGAATTGCTTGGCCGATCCCGCGTTGTACATACCTGCCGCTACGGCGGTTGCCGTGGTGCTGGGGCAGGTGATACTGCACATGCTCACCAGCCGATTGCGAGTACACGTTTCCGGAAAACTGGAAATGCGCTTGCGTGAGCAGGTGTTTTCCTCGCTGCTGCACACCGAATATACGGCGATCAACGCGTTCCATTCGGGTGAGCTCATCACACGCTTGACCAGTGACGTTACGGTGGTGGCTCAAGGTGTTACCGGCCTGGCACCAACGGCGATCTCGCTTCTCACCAAGCTTGTGGGCAGCATGGCGGTGCTTGCGGTGCTGGCTCCCGAACTGGCGGTAGTGATCGCCGCAATCGGAGTGCTGGCGGTGATCGGCAGCCGTTTTTATGGCTCAAAGCTGAAGAAGCTGCACAAGCGTTGCCAAGAGGCCTATGGCAAAACACGCTCCTTCATTCAAGAGGCGTTTACCCAGCTGTTGTCGGTTAAGGCGTTTGCCGATGAAACCGCTGTTGAGAACGAGATGAACGCTTGCCAAAACGAGCATTTTCGTTTCAAGCTGCGGCGCAACACCGTGCAGATCGTTGGCAGCACCGGTATGTATTTACTGATGACAGCAGCATATTACGCAATGCTTCTGTGGTGCGTGTTTTGCTTGGCGATCGGTACCATGACGGTGGGCACCTTAACAGCGTTGCTGCAGGTGTTTGAGCAGTTGCAGTCACCGTTGCGCAGCGCTTCCGGTATCATGCCGCAGTATTATGCGATGATGGCCTCGGCAGAGCGGCTGCAGCAGGCCGATACGATGCCGCCGGAAACCGACAACACGTTGCCGGCTTCGCGCCGCACGGTGGTGGATGGGTTCCGTTCGCTGGTGATGGCGGGGGTCTCTTTTGCTTACGACGAAGACACACCGGTGCTTCAGCAGGTAGACCTGACGGTGAACCGCGGCGAGTGTGTCGCCCTGGTCGGTGCTTCGGGTATCGGTAAGAGCACGCTGATGAAGCTGCTGCTGGCGATCCACTCGTGCGACGCGGGCAGCATTTCGCTGGAGGGCGAGGTGTCCGTTCCTGTGAGTGCCGCCACTCGCTGCATAATGGCCTACGTGCCGCAGGGCAACGCCTTGATCTCCGGTACGATTCGGGACAATATCACCTTTTTCCGCGAGGTGTCGACCGAAGCTGTCGAAGCGGCGGTGCGCCTTGCTTGCTTGGATGAATTTGTTGGATCGCTGCCCGAGGGACTTGATACCGTGCTCGGTGAGCATGGCTTGGGCGTTTCCGAGGGGCAGGCGCAGCGTATTGCCGTGGCGCGCGCACTGCTGCATGATGCTCCCATTTTGCTTTTGGATGAATGTACCTCGGCGCTGGATGCCGAAACCGAAGAACGGCTGCTTAAAAATTTGCGTAGCTTAAACGATAAGGCCGTGCTGCTGATCTCGCATAAGGATACCACGGTGGCCGGAAGTGACCGCGTGCTGCGCTTGGAAAACGGCAAGCTGACAGCGCTGTAAGCCCTTAATAAATCAAGGGGTTTTAAGCAATTCTCGCCGCAGTAGAGTGGAGAAAAGCCACTCTACTGCGGGTTTTTATTTTGTAGAGGATATACTAAAATTGAATAGAGTGCAAAAAGCGCGCGTGTGTGTTATACTGGCCGAGTAATCAATAACTGCCTGCGGGCAGATTTTTGGAGGATAATGTTATGAGTTCCTACGTTTTGAGCTGCTGCTCCACCGCCGACTTAACCAAAGAGCATTTTGAGTCGCGTGATCTGCACTATATTTGCTTTCACTATCGCTTGAACGGTACGGAGTATCCCGATGATCTGGGCCAGACCATTCCGTTTGCAGAGTTCTATCGCATGATGGCCGAGGGCGCCGACACGGCCACCTCGCAGGTCAATGTGTCGGAATATCTGGAGTATTTCTGCTCCATCTTGGAAGAGGGAAAGGACATTCTCCACGTGGCGCTGTCTTCCGGTATTTCTGGTTCGGTCAACTCGGCGCGCAATGCAGCGGCCATCGCTGCCGAGCGGTATCCCGATCGCAAGATCTACATTGTCGATTCGCTGGCCGCTTCGTCGGGCTTTGGCTTGTTAATGGATAAGCTGGCCGACCTGCGCGATGCCGGCGCCACTATTGAAGAGGTGCGTGATTGGGCAGAGGCGAACAAGAATAAGCTGCATCACTGGTTCTTTGCCACCGACCTTACGTTCTTTGTGAAGGGCGGCCGCATTTCCAAGGCGGCCGGTTTGTTTGGCGGTTTGCTGGGTATTTGCCCGCTGCTGAACGTGAACGACAAGGGCCAGTTGGTTCCGCGCAGCAAGATCCGCGGCAAACGCCAGGTGATCCGCGCCATTGTCGATCAAATGGTCGAGCACGTCGATAAGGGTGTGAACTACGACGGCAAGTGCTATATGTGCAATTCGGCTTGCTACGAGGATGCTCGTGCGGTGGCCGATCTGGTGGAAGAGAAGTTCCCGCAGCTGAAGGGCAAGGTGGAGATCAACGATATCGGCACCACCATTGGCAGCCACACCGGCCCGGGCACGGTGGCACTGTTCTTCTGGGGCGACGAGCGCACGGCGTAATTTGAAACACAAAAAGGCCGATGGGAATTCCCATCGGCCTTTTTATGCAACAAATTGCAATGTTTTTTGTACAAAAGGTTATTGACAGCACGAGCGGATATCGGTACAATTAAGAAAACAATGTGTCGTTGCAAAACGGAAAGGGGAGTATACCATGGCACAGTATCCCGAACTTTTAAAAATGGTAAACGGTGACGCAGTCACCACAAAAGAAAAGTGGCGTGAGCGCCGCGAAGAGATCTTAGAGTTATTCCAAGAACACGTGTACGGTCGCCGCCCGGTGGAAAAGCCGGAAGGACTCCGCTTCGTACTGGGTTACAAACGCGAGAATTATAAAGGTCATCGGTTGATGTATAAGCAGCTGTGGGTAAAGTTCCCCGGCTACACCTTCCGTGTCAATGCCTTTATTCCGTATTCCGACAAGCCCGTACCGGCCTTTATTCACAACATGCACGACTGGCACATGGAATCTTCTTGCATTGTTGATGCTATGGACGATCTCAACATTCCTGTGCTGGATATCGTTGGTCGCGGCTATGCATTGTTTGTTATCTACAACAGCGAGATCTATCCCGACTTGGAAGCACAAGGTGAATACGATTGCGGCATTTTTGCCAATCTCGGTCCCAAGCCGTCCGAACGTAAGGGCGACGATTGGGCCTCCATCGCTGCGTGGTCGTGGGCTATGTCGCGCGTAATGGATTACATTGAAACCGACCCGATGATCGACAGCAAGCGGGTGTGCCCCACGGGCCATTCCCGCGGCGGCAAAACCGCGTTGTGGGCAGGCGCTATGGACGAGCGTTTTTCGATGGCCTATTCCAACGATTCGGGTTGTATGGGTGCGGCCGTGCTGCGCGGTAAGCAAGGTGAGCATATCAAGAATATTTTGGTAACCGACTGGTTCTGCGGCAACTTCTCGCAGTATAGCGATAACGAAGATGCCCTGCCGGTCGATCAGCACATGCTGGTAGCTGCCATGGCACCCCGCCCGGTATACGTGGCGAGTAGTTCGCAGGATCTGTGGGCCGACCCCGAGCACGAGCGGTTGTCTTGCCGTTGGGCCAGCGACGTGTATGAAAAGATCTATGGTGTTAAAGGTGCTGTTTTGCCCGAGGAAAGCGAGATCGAACTGAACACGGGCTATCACGAGGGCACGATCGGTTATCACGTTAAGACGGGTCCGCACAGTATTCGCGCGATCGACTGGCATTTGGTTATGGATTTCCGCGATGCCAAAAACGTGTAATTCACACAATAAAAAACCACCTGCACAGCAGGTGGTTTTTTTGTGTTACGGATTGGTAATACGCGCCAGGAACGCTTTGGTGCGTTCGTTTTTGGGGTTGTCGATCACTTCTTCAGGCGTGCCTTCTTCCACAATCAGGCCGTCGTCCATAAACAACACGTGATCGGATACCTCGCGGGCAAACTGCATTTCGTGCGTGACGATCACCATTGTCATATTGCCGTCGGCCAACTGGCGAATAACGCGCAGGATTTCACCGGTCAGCTCCGGATCCAGTGCCGAGGTCGGCTCGTCGAAGAACAAGATCTCCGGCTCCAATGCCAACGCGCGGGCAATGGCCACGCGTTGCTGTTGCCCACCCGACAATTCGCACGGATAAGAATTATACTTGGCCGACAGACCCACACGGTCGAGCAGATTACGGCCGCGTGCTTCAATTTCGGCAAGAATGGCCTTGCTGTTCGCCTTATAATCGGGGCGTTCCTGCGCCTGCAGGCGCGGGGCAAGACACACGTTTTCCAGTGCGGTATACTGCGGGAACAGGTTGAAGTTCTGGAACACCAAGCCGAAATGCAATTGACGTTCGCGTTGCTCGGCAGGCGATAAGCGGCGTGTGTCGGCAGCATCAAAAATGGTTTTGCCTGCCACCGTTACCGTGCCCTCATCGGCGCGTTCCAAAAAGGTGAGGCACCGCAGCAGGGTGGTCTTGCCGCTGCCGGAGGAGCCGATGATGGATAAGACCTGACCCTTTTCCAACGAAAAGTCCAGCCCTTTAAGAACAACGGTTTTTCCAAACGATTTACGAATGTTACGTACTTCTAAAATAGGCATCACGGCACCTCCTTACGCTTTGAAATAATCCAACTTTTTCTCGATCTTACTCAGCAAGATCGTCAAAACGCCGTTAAAGATCAAGTAGAACACAGCCGTGTAAAAGAGCGGCCAAATAAAGCCTTTTTTAATAAAGGTTTCACCCGCCCAAATGATCTCATACACCGCGATAACACGAGCCAAGGCGGTGTCCTTAACCAACGTGATGCACTCGTTGCCCATCGGCGGAACGATGCGCTTGATCAGCTGCAGCAGCGTTACCTTAAAAAACACTTGGCTGCGTGTCATGCCCAGCACTTGGCCGGCTTCACTTTGACCGCGGGGAATGGATTGAATACCACCGCGATAGATCTCGGAGAAATAGCAGGCGTAGTTGATGCTGAACGTAATGAGCGCCGCGGTGAATCGGGGGAGAAGCGGCCAATCAAACAGCAAGCCCGGCCCGTAATAGACGATCAGGATCTGCAGCATCAAGGGAGAACCGCGTACGATCCACACGATCGTTTGCACCAGCCAACGCAGCGGGGCGATGCGGCTCATGGAAGCCAAGCAGATCAGCAATCCCAGCGGCAGAGCAAACAGAAGAGTCAGCGCAAACAGTTCTCCTGTGGTGATAAGCCCTTCCAGCAGGGTTCTTGTTACACTCCAAAACGACATAAGATAACCTCATTTAAAGACTGCAGTAAGGCAGAGGGTCACCCCTCTGCCTTACCGGTTTTATCGTACAAAACTGATTATTTAGCGATGATGTTCTGTGCAATACCGTACTTCTCGGCGGTGGCCTTCACCGTGCCGTCGTCGTAGGCCTTTTTCCAGAACGTGTTGAATTCGGCAATCAGATCGCTTTCCTTACGGAAGCCAACGCCGTAATCCTCGCTGGTCAGTTCAACGGTGGTGGTCAGTTCGGGATAGCTGGTGCCTTCGCCGATCATCGCACCGGCCATCAGCAGGTCGATCACGCAAGCCTGCACACTGCCGGACTGAACTTCCATCAGAGCGCGAGCCTGATCGTCAACAGCGGTGTAGCTGATCTTCAGCTCGTCCAGCGCCTCGGCACCGGCGGAACCGGATTCCACGGCAAAGGTGAGAGCGCTCAGGCTTTCTTTGGTGGTGTACTGAGCGGCGATATCCGACTTAACAACCACGACCTGTGCATTCTTGCAGTACGGCTCGCTAACGCCCATCAAGCCCTTAACTTCATCGGTGATGGTCATGCCGTTCCACACAACGTCAATGCTCTTGGTTTCCAGCTCCATGGCTTTCTTGCCCCAGTCGGCCAGAACCAGGAACTCAACTTCAACACCCAGATACTCGGCAAACTTCTTGGCCATGTCGGCGTCAAAGCCGATCCACTCGGTGCTTTCTTCGGTTTCTTTGTAGTCCATCGGTGCGAAATCGGTGATACCGACGATCAGCTTGCCGTTTTCCTTAACGTAAGCCTTGTCGGATTCGGTTTTGGCCTTGCCGCAACCCGCGAAGCAGGTGACGATCATCAAAACAGCCAACAGTAATGCAATAAAACGTTTCATAAGAATTGCCTCCTTTTTCTACCCTGGTGTGGGTGATGAGGCTATTATACACTACCACATTAGCAAAGTAAAGTGGAAAATTGAATTTTTTTAAAATTTTTTCAAAAAAATAATAAAAGCGGCCGTGCAGCCGCTTTTATTCAAGCTTTTTTCTTGGGAGAAAAGGGAAGATTGGCTAAAATGACTGCCGCGAACATCAGCACGCAGCCAATGCCTTCACGCAGCGTGGGGACGTTGCCGAGGATCACCAAGTCGCACAGCACCGCGAAAACCGATTCCAAACAAAGCAACAGCGTGATCACCGTGGGATTGGAATCTTTTTGTGCTACGATCTGCAAGGTGTAGGCGATCGCGCTGGAAAATACGGCGCTGTACAGAATGGGTCCCCACACGCTGAAGATCTGCGCCATCGTCGGCTTTTCAACGATCAACGCCAGCATCGTGCTGACAACAGCTACCACAAACAACTGTACGCAGCACAGGTGCATGCCGTGAATGTGGGGAAGACGGTCGATCAAGAGGATCTGGATGGCGAAGAATACGGCGCACAGTAAAATGAGAAGATCGCTAAATTGGATGGTGAGCGACTCGGTGACGCACAATAAATACAAGCCGGCCAGTGCAATGGCGGTACTGATCCAAACCACCACCGAGGCGCGTCGGCGGCAGAACAATCCGAAAATCGGAACCAGAACCACGTACAGCGAGGTGATAAAGCCGGCTTTGCCGGGGTCGGTGTTGCCGATGCCGGCCTGCTGCAGATTGGCGGCAATGGTCATCGCCGCGCCGCAGGCTAAGCCGCCCAGCAGCAAATCGCGCCGATAGTGGGCTTTGTGTTCTTTAGCTATAACGGTTCTTTTGCGCAGCAGCAGTGAAAGGAACAACAGCAGAAAGGCCCCCACCCAGGAACGTGAGGCGCTGTAGGTGAACGGACCGATCGCTTCGGCAGCCATATCCTGCGCCACAAACGTGGAGCCCCAAAAAAAGGCAGCCAACAAAGCGCACACCGAGGCGCGCAGATTCTTCGACATACTATCACTCGATTCTTTGAAGATTGACCTAGTGTACCATAATGTTGCAAGAAAAGCAAGTATGCCACCACTTGACAGCAGAAGAAAATCTCGTTATTCTATATAAGGTAACTATAAGGCAATGAAAAAGATTGGTAAAAGGAGGAAGAAAACCATGGATAAGTATAAGCGACTAGCATCTAACACCTTGATTTTTGCAATCGGTACGTTTAGTTCCAAGCTGTTATCCTTCTTCCTTACGCGTTTGTACACTGAGGTGCTTGATAAAGCCCAATACGGTGTAACCGATCTTATTCAGCAAAGCGGCAATCTGCTCTTGCCGCTCGTGACCTTGGGAATCACCAATGCGGTCGTGCGTTTCGGCTTGGATAGCGGCGTGCGTAAACAAGACGTATTCACCACCGGCCTGCTTTCGTTGCTGGGTGGCATGGTGCTGTTGCTGCTGATCAGCCCGTTGCTCGGCATGATCGAGCTGCTTACGGAACATATTTGGTTATTATGTTTGTTTGTGTTTATGTCGTCGCTGCGTTCGCTTTGTGCTCAGTTTGTCCGTGCGCAAAGCCGCGTTAAGCTATTCGCGATCGACGGTATTCTCAGCACCGCTACGACCATTCTTTTTAACTTATTATATTTGGTAGTGTTCCGCTGGGGCGTGTTTGGCTATATCTTCTCGATCGTCTGCTCCGATGCGCTGTCGGTTATTTTCTTGTTCGTTGTCGCTAAACTGCATCGCTATATCAAACCGCGCGCATTAGATTTTACACAGTCCAAAGCGATGCTGCGGTATTCCATTCCCTTAATACCAAATACTATATTGTGGTGGATCACCAACGTGTCCGACCGATATATCGTTGCGGCTGTGTGCGGTGAGTCGGCTAACGGTATGTATGCTGCAGCGTATAAGATCCCCTCGCTTATTATGTTGGCTTCCGGTATTTTTATGGATGCTTGGCAGATCTCAGCGTTCACCGAAAAAGAGGGGAGAGACCGTTTCTACTCCAAGGTGATGTCCACCTACAGCTCACTGCTGTTCGTCATGGCCTCGGGTGTGATCCTGTGCACGCGCTTTGTGCCGCATCTGTTGTTTGCCGAAAGCTATTACGAAGCATGGCGCTACATTCCGCTGCTGGTTGTGGCCATGGTGTTTACGTGCATGGTCAATTTCCTTGGCAGTATTTATATGTTAGAAAAGAAAAGCGCACGGTCGTTGATCACCGCCTTGATCAGTGCCGTTATTAATGTGGTGTTGAATATTTGGTGGATTCCGCTCTACGGTGTCAACGGTGCTGCGGCAGCCACACTGGTGTGCTATTTGGTGGTTTTTGTGATCCGCTTGTGTGATACGCGCAAATATATCCGTATTCGGTGGAATTATGCCCGCCTTGTGCTATGCACGGTTATCCTGCTTGTGCAAACGGTATTGCTGCTATGTGAGGTGCCGCTGTGGCTGCTTTGGGAAACGGTGTTATTCGCTGTTGTGCTGCTGCTTTGCGGCAAAGGAATGGTCGAGAGTATACGCCGACTGTTGCGTCGATAATTTTTTAAAAAAACTTTGATTTTTTTCAAAAAAAGTGTTGACAAATGCGACGTCTGGTGATATCCTATTAACACTGCCCCCTAAAAAGGGGACAGCAAGGGACCTTGAAAATTAAACAATGCAAAGAACAGAATTAACTACCCGTTAATTTACACGGATGAAGAATCCGGCGATGAAGAATCGCAAAGCGCGCAAGCGTAAGAGAGAGCTAAGACGCTCTAAGAATTGATGCTGATCC
>JAFVSK010000004.1 GCA_017503785.1 Clostridia bacterium | reverse complement strand
TACAAGTCAAAACGAACAATTTTTGTACGGCAACAAGGCATGCGAACGCAGAAATACTGTATGTATTTCAAGTGAGTATAACGCTGTTGCTGTGAAAAATTGTTGTTTTGACCGATTAGGGTTCAACTCTCTTCGGCTATATCAAAGGAGCGTGTTTTATGGAACTCACCGTTACTCACCTGTATCCCCAAGTTGTTCGCGCCGATCGGGCACAAACTCTGCGTTTTGAATTATCCGACAAAAGGATCGATGCATCCTTACTTAAAGTCAAGGTCATTCCGATGGAGAAGTACGACATTCAGCATACCGATTATCATATTAACGAGATCTATCGGTACCCGTTCGAAGAACTTCGCCAAGAGAAAAACGGTGTCTTTGCGGTGGATCACACCTTTAACGGCGAACAGCGACACAACGTGCGTGTCTATTACGACGACAAACTCATCGGCCGTTTGCACGTGTATTCCGTTGCCGACGATCTGGCCAAGCTCAACTGCTATAAAGGCGATACGCACCTGCACACCAACTGCTCTGACGGCGAGGGAACGCCCTTCGAGGTCGCATGTGCCTACCGCGAGATCGGCTGTGATTTCATCGTAATTACCGACCATCACAAATATTGGCCATCGGTGCAGGGGCAGGAAGAAGTAAACGCTGTTACCGATGCCTTCACCGTCATCCGCGGTGAAGAAATTCACAATATGGATATGGGCTATTTCCATATCATCAATATGGCGGGAACTACCAGTGTTAATGAGATCATCGAAACCAACGATGCTTACGTTCAAGAACAGGTGGACAAGATCCTTACCGAGCGCGATTTCACAGGTCTTTCCGATCCGCGCAGCGCGGCGTTCCGCATCTTTGTGGCAAACGAAATTCGCAAGGGCGGCGGTGTGGCCATTCTTCCCCATCCGTTCTGGCATATCGGCGAATATAACACGCAAACGGAAGAGGTAATTTATCATTTCCGTCATGGCGATTACGATGCACTGGAAGTGTTGGCGGCATGCGATTATCAGAACAACGGCAGCAATCTGCAAGAATTGTTGCGCGTGGAGATGATCGCCGACGGCATCAAGGTGCCGGTGGTAGGTTCGTCGGATGCACACTATGCGTTAAGCCGTAAAACCAATGGGTTGTTCGGTATTCAGTTCACGCTGGTGTTCGCCGAATCACCCGAGGAGATCCCCGCCGCCATCAAAGATGAGCGCGGTGTGGCGATCAATCGCACCGACGACGTGATCTTCCACGCGGTAGGGCGGTATCGCTACGCGAAATACGCACGCTTTTTAATGGCCGAATACTTCCCCACCTACACCAAGCTTACCGAAAAGCACGCCGCGGCAATGGCAGCGAAGGATGCCATTGCTCTGCGTGAAACCGAAGCGACTATTGAGGCATTTAAAAAGGAGTTTTTTGCCTGCCGCTGAAAAGAGGATTTCAATGAAAAACACCACGTTGTGCTACATTCAAAACAGCCGCGGGCAAACACTGCTGCTGCATCGGGTAAAAAAAGAAAACGACCTCAACCACGACAAATGGATCGGCGTCGGCGGCAAATTCGAGGATAAGGAAAGCCCCGAGGAATGCCTGCTGCGAGAGGTACGGGAGGAAACGGGCCTCACGCTCACCTCCTACCGCTATCGCGGCATCGTCACCTTTGTGTCTGCCGTGTGGGAGACCGAGCTGATGCACCTGTTCACAGCAGACGGCTTTATCGGCACGCTCAAGGACTGCGACGAGGGCACCCTCGAATGGGTGGACAACGCCGTGGTTCCCACCCTGCCCACGTGGGAGGGCGACCGCATCTTTTTAGAGCTTTTGCAGCAAGACCTTCCCTTTTTCTCGCTTAAACTGGAATACGATGCCAACGAAACCCTGGTCAGTGCCATACTTAACGGAAAAGCACTACCCTAACCAACAACACCCCCGACGGTTGTCGGGGGTGTTTCGTTTAGTCTTTTTTACCGCTTCGTGTTACTTGCCAAATGCCCACGATGATCAACGCGCCGCCTAGGAACAACATCCAGTTTGCCGGCTCGTGCAAAATGAACACCCCTGCAAACGTTGAACACAGGGTGGATAACGAGCCAAACGAGGACACCTTAAACACCGACATGTGGCTGGTGGCATAATTCACCAAAATGCCGGCAACGATCGAGCAAAAAACACTAAGTGCCAACACGGCAAGTACGTATGTCCAGTCGGTAAACGGTGCGAAAAAGGCAACCATATCGCCTTTTACGGCACCGATACCCATACAGGAGAAAAACACCGCCGAAATGGCAAGCACCATAAACGTGCGTTCAAACGGATCAAACTCCGCTGCTGCTTTGCGGCTGGCCGTTTTATACAACGCCGACGACAACAGTGTTAATACTAAGAACAGCATACCGATCCACGTGATCGCGCCCAGCTCTTTGCCGGAGATGGTCATCAAAATAACACCGATAACGGGCATAATGCAAAATAATGCTTGGCGGCGCGTGGGATATTCCTTGAGGAGCAATGCGCCCGTGCCGATCGTCACAATGGGAACCAAGGCCAGCACCAAGCCCGCAACAAGGGAGTTGGTATAGAGAATACCATAGCTTTCAAACAAGTAATAGGTAAGCTGCATTGTGAGAAGCAGCACAACAGGACGCCAATTCTTGCCCTTGAACGACAAACGCCCCTTGCCCGCCAGCATCATGCCCAGCATCAGCAACGTAGATAGTGTGAACCGATGCGCAAGCAACACATTCGGATCGGGCACCGCTCGTAACGCGATCTTAATAAATAAAAAGCTAAAGCCCCAAATCACATTGCCCAGTGCACCGGCAAGCACCGCTTTCGTCCTTGCATCTGCCATCATTATCCCTCCAAAACAGCCCTCGATCCTTTGCCATTATCGTATCATAGCATACTCGCCCCTGTTTTGCAACCTCGCGCAAAAAATCCCCCGTCACAAGACGAGGGATTTCATTTTAGATCTTCACAATGCCCAGTCCATCCAACACGGACGAGATCAAAATCAACACAATGCAGATCGGTGCGATGTATTTAATAACAACGGTAAACAACCGCTTGCTTGAGAACTTACCGCCGATCTCCATTTCGTCGATAAGCGCCTTCGGTTTGAGCACATAACCGACAAAAATGCAAGTGAGCAATGCCACGATCGGCATCAGCACGCTGTTGCTGATAAAATCGAACATATCGAGGAAGGTAAGCCCTGCAACGGTAATGTTGCTCAACACACCAAAGCCCAACGAGGAGGGCAAGCCCAGCAGCAAGCTGCCCGCAAATACAACAAGGCAAGCCTTGCGGCGGCTCAACCCCAGCTTATCCTGCAGCAGCGATACGATGGTCTCCATCAAGGAGATCGACGATGTGAGTGCCGCAAAGAATACCAGCAGGAAAAACACGGCGCCGATAATGGTGCCGCCGGGCATGGATTCAAACACCTTCGGCAGAGTCACAAACATTAAGCCGGGGCCTTTACCGAGCGCCGCTTCATCACCGCCGGAGAAAGAAAACACGGCGGGCACGATCATCAAACCGGCAAGAAACGCAATACCGGTATCAAAGATCTCAATTTGATGCACCGAGGATTCCAAGCGAATATCCTTCTTCATGTAGGAACCGTAGGTGATCATAATACCCATCGCGATCGACATGGAATAGAACAGCTGTCCCATTGCCGCCAAAACCGTTGTCGCCGAGAATTTCGAGAAATCGGGGGTCAGGTAATACGCTACACCGCTCAAAGCACCCGGCATACACATAACGTAGATCGCTATAAATAAGGTAAGGACCACCAGCAGCGGCATCATAACCTTGCTGACCTTTTCAATACCCTTTTCCACGCCGAACAGCACGACCAGCGCCGTCAGTCCGAGGAACAGCAAAAACCAGCCTAGTGGCTCGAACGTACTTCCGATAAAACTTTCAAAATAGCCTTCGGCCGCGCTGGCAGAAGCACCACCGGAAATGAACACAGCAAAATACTTGGTAACCCAACCGCCGATCACCGAATAATACGGCAGAATGATTACCGGAACAACCGCTGCCAGCCAACCAATAAATCCATATTTCTTGTTTAGGGAGCTGAACGCACCAATGGCGCTCTTCCCCGTTTTGCGGCCGATAGCGATCTCGGCACACATGAGCGCAAAGCCCAACGTGACGGCCAAAATCACATAAACCAGCAGGAAAATACCGCCGCCGTACTTGGCCGCTAAATACGGAAACCGCCAAATATTACCCAAACCGACAGCCGAACCCGCTGCCGCCAGCACAAAACCGATTTTACCGGTAAAACTGCTTCTGTTCTCACTCATAATAAAACACCTCTTTTTTGACTCTTTGTTATTGTATCAAACAATCGTAAAAAGGTCAAACCTTTTTGGTGATTTCACAAAAATAATTGCGGCGGGCACCTTGTTTTAAAGGTGTCCGCCGCATTTTCTTTGCTAATTTGTATAATTCCTCGAAAAATCAATCAAAACCCGCTCACACGCTCAGGTCGTCATCCTCCACGGTAGGTTCGCTTTGAACAACAGCGGCAAGCGCTTCGTCAGCCGTCAGCTCCAGCACTTCCAAAAATGGTTTTGTATATCGTTTCATTTCGTCACAACCTCGCTTCGTTATTGTGCTATTTCAGCATACGCTGCCGCGACCTCGTCGGCGGTCAACGCCTCCGAGTAGAGCTTGGCGGTCGCGATCTTGCCGCCGAAGAAGGATGCCAACTGTTGCTCGCCCGAATCCGCGCCGACGCACACAAACTGCGCCGAATACGGCGGCGCCGTTAACGTGCCGGCTTTGGTTTCTGATGCAACCAGCGTGCCGTTGACGTAGAGTTTTACCGTACTGCCGTCGAACGTGCCGGTCAAGTGTACCCATTGCCCATCGGCGATCGTGGTGGAGGGTTTGGCATAGGCAGAATTCACGTTGCAATAGAACAAGAGTTTGCCGGCGCTCGTGTATTCAAAGCCAAATCCGCCTGCTTGTTGGTTGGACAGAATATCCACGTAACCACTCGACGGTTTCTTCAACTGCACGTACGTTTCCAGTGTGAAAGACGTGCCGAGTTCATCGTACCAGTTGGTGATACCGCCAAACGAATAGCCGTCATCCACGCCGTCAAACGAGGCAATATACCGCCCCAGCGTTTCGTCGTAAACTACCGTCGGCGCGCCGTGGATTGCCAGTTCTCGACCCGTGGCGGCATTGACCGCCGTTCCGTCCTCACGGAACTCCACGTCCAGCACGTCTGCGGCGGTCTCCCCGCTGTCGTCAGCAATCGTCACCGTCAGTGTCAGCGGCTCGCTGTCCACACTCCACGAGGTCGTGGCAAACACCTTCACCGTGTACTCTGCACCGGGCTCCAGCCCGCTGATATACGACAGCACCGTTTCGGGTGCCGCATCACCGTAATGTGCAAACGAGGTGCGATAATCCGTCGTCACGAGCGTGTCGCCCTTGTACACCTCAACGCGGTAGCTTTGCACCACGTCCTTGCATTGTTCCGCCTGCGGAATGGTCACCACGAGGTTTTTCGAGGAGACCGACTTCGCTGTCAGCGAAGCACCCTTCGGGAAGGTCGGCGTCACTGCCTTCTGCGCGCGGGCATCGGTATACTTGAAATTTGCAGGATCAAAGGAATCAATGATATACGGCTCGCCCCACAGACTGTTCGTGAACAGATTGTAGGTTAAAATACGCACCGTATCGTTGGCGTCCACCTCGACGATATAGTACATACCACCGTTGCGCACGGCATCTTCAATATCACCCGTTGTCCAGTTACCTTCATCGTCGATCTCTTTTGCCCAGGAGGATTTCCCCATCAGAGGAACATTCAAATAGCACAGAGAACCGGTTTGCAACGCCGTAAACGTGTCCTGCCAAATGGTGCGCGGGTCACTCATCGTGCCGTGGGTATGACCCGAGAAATCAATGACCTGCGGATAATTGTCCAGCAGCGTTTTCAGATCGGCATCACCCATAGTGGTACCGGACAGCTTCATCGTATTCAGCGGTGCTTCGTGCTGGAACACGAAGATCGGCTTGTCAGGCGTGTCCGCCACGGCAATATCCAGTTCCTGCTTCAGCCACGCGATCTTGTCGGGGCTAAAGAAATCCGAGCCCGACTTATTGTATCTGTCCATCGACAGGAACAGGAAATGATACCCACCGATCACCAGGTGATTATCCACCGCTTCATAGCCGCTGTACTGCATAAAGTTCAGCGGCGCCTGCGCGAAGGATTCGTCGGTATAGTATCCCGTCGCATAGAATTCGTGGTTACCCATCACCGTTTGGGCAACCGTACCCTCTTTGGTGTTGTTTTTCAGATAATCAAAGAAATAGGTCTGCTCGGCTTCGGAGCCGTTCTGCGTGTTATCGCCCACGAAGAAAATACCGTCGAGTTTATCGTATGTCGTTTGCGATTCACTGTACGCGTACGCGGTTTCATAGAGCTGCGCCAAGCGCTCCTTGCTCTGCAGATCGTTGGTGGTGGTGCGCAGATGCACGTCGCCCGTCACGGCAAAGCGCATGATCGGCGTGAAATACGCATCACCCATCGGCCCTGCCAGCACGTCGTTCACACTGCTTGTCAACTGCGTGTCACACAGCACCGTCTTTTGCACGCCGTTCGCATCCTCCAAAACGGCGTAACCGCGCGCGGTATACCGACGGCCCTTAAATGTATCGTTCGAAAGGCCCTCACCCTTCATCATGACGACGGTAAAATCAATGTACGAATCGGTATAGTCAACCAGCAGCATATCGTCGCCCTTAACGTAGGTCTTCGACTGCCACCTCTTGTTGTCCATCGTCAGCTCAATGCCTTCCTCATACCGTTTCAGCAAGGAACCAAGCTCTACGATTTCATATTCCACACCGTCATACGTAACCATCAACGCGGCAGCATTAGGGTCGAATGTCGTCGCCAGATTCAGACGCGTGAGGAAACGGATGCCGTCGCACTCACCGCTTCCCGCAATGTGCAGCGAGGTACCGACGGTGTCCGCCGCAAAAGAGGTCTCCTCGGCAGGCAGGAACGTCGCCGTCACCGTCACGTCCTCTTCGGGGGCAGTGAACTCAAAGGTATACCCCGTACCGCCGCCGAAGGTCGTGTCGGTCAGACTTTGGTTGAGGATGGTGACCTCGTCACCCTCCTCCGTTACGTATTTCAGCGAGCCGGGCTTCATCACGTACCCGTCCGCAGGCTGTGCCGTCACCGTCACGACCGTGCCCGCCTTCACCCGCGCGGCATCGAACGTGATACTGCCGCCGTCGACCGTGTCGGCCGTCAGCGTCGTCAGTTCCTCCACCGTCACGCGGCAGGTGGCCGTCAGCGTTCCCGCCGTCGCGGTGATGGTCGCCGTACCCACGCCGACCGCCGTCACCACGCCGTTTGTCACCTTGGCCACCGTTTCATCGTCAGAACTCCACACGACCTCCTCGGGGAACGGTGTCTCTGCGGGCGACGGTGTCGCCGTCAGCGTGACAGGTTCGTCACCAAGCACCATGGTCAGGCTTGTTTTATCTAAAATAATCGCCTCGGCAGTCGTAACTTTTTCCTGAATTCGCACGTTATCAATGTAGATACCTGCTGTGCTGTTGCCGGATAGTAAACCCAGGCCAAACATGGATGCGTCATTGGTAACACTGGCACCGGTGGTAAATGTGTGTTTTACGGTTTTCCACGCATTGCCGCCTGCCGACAGTTTGATCCAGCCGGCACCGGAGGAAATACCCTTCGCACTGTTCAGATACGCCCAGATCTTATCGCCGTACACGTCCACCGACAACTCGTAAGCGGTGTTTGCCTCCAAGCCTAAAATCTGTTGATAAAACTTGGCAGAGGTAGACGTATAGGTACTCGGAATCTGCAGCACGCGGTTGTCCGCTCCGGTGGGATCGTCCACCACAGGTGTGGTGCTCGTAAACTTGTTCCACGGGCTGGTATTGGGCCATTCAAAATCGCCGCCTGGCAGTAGGCCGTCTTCCAAGTTGTAAATATCGCCCTTACTGCCCAGATTCACCAGCGTGACGTTGTCGATGCAGGTGCCGACCGGCGCGGTTAGATGCATCATATACTTATCAAACACGGAAGAAGCGGTAGTCACAAAGAAATACGTCACCGTTTTCCACTCGCTCGCGGCGCTGACCGACATCGTCGAAGCACCATAAATCTTTTTATCCGACTGGTTAAACACCAGTTTGATACCCGTGCCACCATAAAAATCCATACTCAGCGCATAAACGACACCCTTGGTCAAGCTGATTTTGGTGCCGTTATAGGTGCTTGATGCCGCCGTCGTCAACTTCAGCACCTTATTATCGGCATTCAAGGGGTCTGCGGTCACTTCACCCTTGGCGGTCCACCCCGAAATGCCGCTCCAGGTGGTGTCACCCTCGAAATCCTCGAGTTTGACCAGCGTGCCGCCCGTTTCCGCCGCCACCGGCAATGCCAAGCCGGACAAGGCGCAGGAAAGCAACAAGGTCAGTGCAAGCACCCACGATACAATACGGTTTCTGTTCATACATGATCCTCCTTGACACGTAACAGTATAGTTTTCACTTAAATTGTAGCAACGACCGTAAAAATTGAACAGAGCCCTCGCACCAAATACATGGATAATTTTCCGATTTTATTGACAAAGATTGTGAATTTGAGTTATTCTATATGTAGTAAACCGAAAGGAGTGCTTGCCGTGCCCCCAAAATACGTTACCGCCAATTACACCATGATGGATCTCTATTTCGCCGGTCTGCGGCTGGAACCCAACTGCACCTACTGCTGCACGCTGGACTGTCTGGGCGGCGAATTGGAACTGCACGTTTCGGAATATGCACTGGAAAAGGGTGCCCTCGTTCACATTCCGCCCTCCCCTGTTTGGAAAACGCACACCTTTTCCTTTCAACTTGGGAGCCAACCGCGCTCGCTAGATCAGTTTGAAAATTACGGCATCAGTTTTAATAAAACGTTATGGCCCGAGCACGCCAACGGTGCTGTGATTGCCGACACCTACGTGGACAACTTTCGCATATATAAAACGGATGATCCTGAACAGCAATTGGTGGACGGCGGCGATTTTGAGTCCCAATTGTCCGATCCCATCTACGATCGAAACTGGCGGCGAAAGATCTTCGGTAAAAAAGGCAAAGCCTTCGGTGTTGCGCGTGTGACAGATCCGCTCAACCCCCACAACCATTGCCTGAAACTCCCCTCGGTGGTCACGCGGCCGGTCTACGCCCCTTCAATTGAACTGCGCGCCGTCAGCTTTGGGCACATTGACAGTAATCCCCGGCCCGTAGAAAATATCGTGCTGGAAGCAAAACCGCAACACCATCTGCTCCTCGTGGAATCGGGCGCGGTATCCCTCGGCGATACCGTTATCGAAAAGGGGAACCTGCTGTATTTCCCGCCGTACAGCACCTATCACTATTGCTGCCACCCCCACGCAGAGGCTCTTTATTATTGGTTAACCGTTGACGGTAGCGATGCCGACGTGTTGTTTGGGGAATGTGGTTTAACCGAGGCGTGTGTCACACCACTTGCCAATCCCCGCTCACTCACGCAACGAATCGATGAGATGCTGCGCGTAACCGAGGATGGGGTAATGCAGCAGTATGAGCTTAATGCCCATCTGCAGTTGTTACTCACACACCTGCAACGCCAAATAGCACCCATCGATATCAATCGGCACCACCGTGCGCAGTTAAAAGAGATCGTCTACCGCATTGCACGCTATCCCGAACGGCCCATCTCCAATGCAGAACTGGCAAAAACGTGCGGGATCAGTGAGCACTATTTTATCACGCTGTTCAAGCAGTACACGGGTGATACGCCGCAGGAGCACCGTCGGAAGGTGCTTATACACCGAGCCTGCAACCTGTTGGAAACCACCGACCTCTCCATTCAAGAGATCTCCTACCTGCTCGGGCTGGACGACCCTTTGTATTTCAGCCGTTTGTTTCGCAGAATTCAGGGCGTTTCCCCTCGCCAATATCGACAAAAGCTGAAATAATCGTTTTTATTCAATAAAAAAGGACGCCTTGTGGCGTCCTTTTAGTTTTGCTTTTGAACCAATTTATACTCGTCATAAAACCGAAACAGTGGGCACGTGCTGCTGCGGTTTGCGGAAAACCGCGCCATATCGTCCTCATCCAAGGCACCCACCGCATCGCACACGTATTCCTCGGCAACGTCATCGTACGCGAAATACGCACAATGCTCACATTGATCCATTCACCATTCCTCCCACGTCTGCCTATTGCTCACGCAACCTTTCTTTTATTATATCGTACCATTCCAAAAGCTGTCAAGGCTCACACCATAACCCACCCAAACAAAAACACCCACTTAAATTGAACAGACAAAAAATAAACTTGACGAACCGGTGGCAGAAATAAGCGAGATCTAACCTCTGGCCTTTGAATGCCACTCAAGCGCTCACCCAACAAACGCAAGAATTATATCACCGAGAACTACTACACCTGCATCGCCGGTCTCGGTCAAATGTGCGTTGCCGGCGAGCGCTTCAAGAATAACATCGACAAACACGCTTACCACAGCAAAAATTGTCCAAAAAAAGAAAGAAAAGCGCCTTGTCATACACCGGAAAAATTTGGTACTATAGAAAATGACGAGGCAAGCGAGCACCGCAGCCCGCTTTGAGATCATTCGTGCAAAAAACAAGGAGTGTGTCGTATGAAAATTATTCGTTCCATCCCCGCGCAAAACCGCTATTTCGAGGAAGAATTTGTCGAAAACGGCAACCACGATCCCGCCGCCGAATACGGTATCGTCAACGTGTTCGACGAGTTCGATTACCAAACGGTAATCGGCTTCGGCGGCGCGTTCACCGAGTCCGCCGCATACAACTATTCCCTGCTCACCCCTACGCAGAAGCAGGACTTTCTGGAAAAGTACTTCTCGCGCGAGCACGGTATCGCCTACAACTTTGGCAGAACGCACATCAATTCCTGCGACTTCTCGCTCGACATTTACGCCTACGTCGAAAACGGCGACAAGGATCTGTCCACCTTCTCCATCGACCGTGAACGGAAATACGTCATTCCCTTCATCAAGGACGCTGTCAACTTCTGCGGCGAGGAGATCATCCTGTTCGCCTCTCCCTGGAGTCCGCCTGCGTACATGAAGCAAAGCGAGGACGTCACCCGCGGCGGTGAATTGAAAGAAGAATATAAGCGCGTGTGGGCGCACTACTACGCGAAATACGTCAAAGCGATGGCAGCCGAGGGTGTCACCATCTCGGCAATCACCATCCAAAACGAGCCGAACGCGCGTCAGTCGTGGGAAAGCTGCAGTTACACGTCGGAGGAGGAACGCGAATTTATCGAGCAGCACCTCATCCCCGCGCTCGACGAAGAGGGGCTCTCCGACCTCAAGATCATGATCTGGGATCACAACAAAGAACGTGTCTACGACCGCACAAAGCACATCTTCGCCTCCCAAACGGTGGAGGAGCGCGTGTGGGGCGTAGCGCATCACTGGTATTCGGGCGATCATTTCGAGGGACTGCGCCTCGTGCACGAACGGTACAACAAACCGCTGGTCAGCACAGAAAACTGCGGCAACATCACCGCCGACCTGCTCACCCTTGCCGAACGTTACGGGGTCGAGATCTGCGAAGATTTCAACAACTTCACCGCCGCGTTCTGTGACTGGAATCTGCTGCTGAGCGAAAAAGGCGGCCCGTTCCACAACCGCAGCGACAAGACCGTCGCCTGCGCGGGTGTGGTGTTCGAGGACAAGTCCGCGGGGTGCTATGCCCCCGTCCTGTACGATACCGAGAAGAAAGAACTCGTCTACACCCCGATCTACTACACCATCGGACACTTCTCGAAATTCGTTCAGCGCGGTGCCGTACGCACGGCAACCACAAAATATACCGAGGACTTGCATACGATCGCGTTCAAAAACCCGGACGGCAGTCTGGTGCTTGTCGTGCTGAACACCGCCGACCGCGCGATGCCTGTCATCGTCCGCCACGAAGACCTCTGCACCGAGCTCTCCCTGGAGCCCCACGCTATTATGACCGTTATCCTGTAAAGATGTCTGCACCGAGTTCCCCCGCTTGTGTGACATCAGCCGCGCAACGGCTTATAAACACCTTTCACTTTTGGAAAACAGTAAAAGAGGACGGCTTTGCCGTCCTCTTTTATTTTGCAAATTGTTCTTCAATTCAATTGACCCAACTACGCACAGTTTGCGCTCTGTCCGGCTTTTTATAGGTTGTCGATTTCTTTTGCCGTCTACATGCACTTAACGTCTCTCGAACGCTTATGCTTCTGTCCTTTTTAAGTGAGATCAAAGATTCTTGCTTTTTTCTATGGTCTCTGCTATACTCAACCCGAGGTGATTATATGAAGCCTAAAATTATTCTTGTCAGCGAAGAGGGGTACGCCAATAACATTCCTCATTTTATGATTCCGTGCGACTACGGCACTGCCGTGGGTAACGCAGGCGGTCTGCCGTTGGTAGCGCTCGACGCCACGCATCCGCACGTGTACGAATCTTTGGGCGACGGACTTCTGCTTACGGGCGGCACCGACCTTCACTATGGTCGATACGGTGACGTATATGCCAAGGGCGAAGCACTGCCGAGCACTCTCAGTTTGTCACGCGAAGCTTTCGAATTTGAACTCTGCCGTTTGTTTCTGCAAACAGGCAAACCCATTTTTGGTATAGGCCGTGGGTTGCAGGTGCTTAATGCCGTGCTCGGCGGCACCCTACACCACCACATCGATAATCACCGCCGCACCGATGAGAACGGTGTTTTCGGTTACATAGAACACCCGCTCACCATCACCACGACGGGCGCGCTATCGACTCTGCTGCCCAACGAGGTCAACAGTTGCCACCACCAAGCTATCAAAGAGCTTGGCAACGGCCTTATTGCTATTGCAACGGCAGGTGACGTTGTGGAAGCCGCCGCGCACGAAACGCTGCCCGCGTTTGGCGTACAGTGGCACCCGCAACACGAAGAAAGCGGTAACGCGCTCTTTTCATACTTCGTGTCGCTGTGTAAGGAGGGTGTGCGATGAAACGACCTGTTATTCTGATCACCGGCGGTCCCGCCTACGATCCCCTGTTCCGCAAACCAAGCCGTATGCTCAACAAGACCTACACCGCCGCCGTAACGGCGGCGGGTGGTATCCCCGTTATGGATCTGTACGAAGATGCCTTTGAAGACTATATTGCCTTGGCCGACGGTTGCATTTTCACGGGCACACACGAATTTACACCCGATGCGAAGCTATCACTCTACCCGATGCAAGTCGAGCGCATTACGCGTGAGCACAAAATGATGCGTGCGTTTATGCAAAGCGGGAAACCCATTTTCGCTATCTGCCAAGGATTTCAGCAGTTCAACACCGCCCTCGGAGGAGAAATCGAAGGCGATTTCCGTCTGAAACTCGGTGTGGAGCATAACTGCACCGTGCACACCGTTGCCCTCAAAGATGGTTCGCTGTTGCACCGATTGTACGGCAACGAAATGACGGTTAACAGTCTGCACAACGTGCGCGTTACCACCCTGGCCCCTGATTTGATCCCCACCGCCATCTCTCCCGACGGTGTGGTGGAAGCCTTTGAGCACAAATCCTATCCCGTGTTCGGTTTTCAGTTCCACCCCGAACGTATGCGCGGTGATTTCCCCACACCGCCCATCGCCCCGAATACCGATCCGCTCTTCGACGAACTGATTACCATGTGTCAACAAAAATAACGAAACCGTGACCTCTTGAATGCCATTCAAGCGCTCTCCCAACCCACGCAAAATTATACCCCCGACAAAACACCGCTCCCGTAGGAAATTCCTACAGGAGCGGTGTTTTGCGTTGCAGAGATTGTAAAAATATGGTATAATACCAATCCAAAGGGATGTTTCCCCAAATTTTAAAAGATGTTCAAATGAGGTTATCATAATGAAAATATTATTTTCGGTTTACTCTGAAGACTTAGACACGGAAATGCGTCAACTTCTTTTTTCGGATATTATAGAAACGGAGATGACTGTTCCAGAAATCGATAATCTTCTGGAAATATACGATCTTTTTTGGTCGAATTTAGAGGTTGGACAAAATCTTGCTTTTTGGGATATTTTCTGCTTTGGAGAATTTGAACAAGAGCTCATTGATAAAATCAGGATGATTCCTTTGGCAAAGACAGAAGTAGTCACAACTGCAGAACCTACGATTTTGAGAATACAAGAATATGATCCCGGTAATACCGATTCGGCTTTTTACCCAGATATTCGCAAATGCTATTTTTACAAAATTTCACGATACGAGCGCGGTGCAAGTAGTTTTGGAGCGATAATCGCTTTAATACAAAATGACCCTATTTTGGCAGGAGTAGTAGGAAGCGCTATTTTTGAAACTGGAAAGTACTTGTTGTCTAAATTGTGGAAAATCCTATTCAAAAAAAGCGATCCTCAGATTTTTCGTAGCCGGCGGCGAACGTTATATTTGCGAGCCAAACGATTTTATGTAAACTTTCAAAAAATGACTAATATTAATAGAGATCAGTGTCAAATTGTTGGTTTGGAAAGAACAAGAGGCGGCAAACTAAAAGTTCGTGTCAGAACACTACACGATGGAGCATACGAAATCATAGCAACTGCAAAAGGGAAAATTGAAAAGTTGACGCTTATTGATATTACTGCTTCAGAAGTGTAATCGCTATTCACAAACTGAACATGTTAGAGGCATGTGCCGATTTCAATTTCGCACATTCGTAAAAGGAAACCTCCTTTGCTACAATATAGGCAAAGGAGGTAATTTTATGGCTAAATTTATTGAAGAGTTTTATTACGGCAATCTCGATCCGCAGGCGCGTAGCACCAAGCAGAACAAAACGGTGCAAAAACAAATGGAGGTGTTGATGCTAAACGAGGACTTTTTAACCGAGCACCTCTCGGGCGAAAGTAAAAAGAAGTTCCTTGACTTTTGCAACGCGTGGGGTGTGGTCAACGGCGAATCCAATCTCGACAGTTTCATTATGGGATTCCGCCTCGGCGCCAACTTCACCTACGACACCTTCGTGTCCGAAGACTCACCATTCACCGATCTGTTAAAGGAGGCGTAACGATGGAACAATACATCTACGACGAAACCAACAGCTTATGGTACGAACGCGACGGCGATTATTACATCCCTTGCCTAAAACTCCCCGAAAAAAACATCGGTATCTGGGGCGAACGCTATCTCGCCTACATCCGCGAACACAAAAAACTTCTACACACCAAATTGATAGTAACCGGCACCCTCTACGACCACCTCGCTGAAATCAACCAACATGCAGAAGAAATGTTTTCTGAGCTGGTCAATCAAATGAAAACCGATGAGGGCATCACCGAACAACTCAAAGCAGAAAACCAACTCGAATGGGTGCGCCGGATGAACAACATCCGCCACCGCGCCACCGAAATCATCAACCACGAACTGATATACGCTTAAAGTCAAGGCGGCAGAGAGAAATCTCTGCCGCTTTTAATATAGCGGTAGAAAATTTTATGGACGTGTGATATAATAAATCAAACAAAAACGCATGGGAGTTCCGGAAACGATTCAAGAGGTGAACAACGTGGAATACTTACCGATCCTATTACTTTTCATAGCGATATTCCTGTGTTTGATACCGCTATTTAAACGGAAGCCGAAATCCACTCCTAAAAAACCGAGAGTATCTGAGTATGATAGCGAGGGCTATAACCGGCAAGGTTATAATGAGGTCGGCAGAAACAGACAAGGCAAATATAATCGCTACTATAATGTAAAATGTTATAAAACTGATTTGTATAGTGAAGAAGGATTTTTGGATATTCGAGAAAATCCTCTTTACCTAACCAACCATGCACGCGAGCGTATGTATGAGCGAATGGGTATCAACGATTCGTACAGAATGGAAGAACTCGCTTTTGAAGCTTACCAATTTGGCAAAAGTAAGCTGCAACTGATGAAATCCGAACGAGGAATCATCGAAGAAAAAGAGCAGGAATACGGCGATAGTGTTATCTTGATTTATCGCGGGTTCTGCTATGTGTTCACCGAAAACAACGGTCTAAAAACCGTCTACAAAAATGATAGAGTCAGAGCATAAATCATCATTTCATTAGGAGGTCTAACGATGAAAAAAACGTTGATCGTCGTCGATATGCAAAACGATTTTATTGATATGGCACTCGGCACCAAAGAGGCGGTCGCCATCGTCCCCAAGGTTAAGGCGAAGATAGAGGAATATGTCCAAAACGGCGATGAGATCATTTTCACAAGAGATACCCATTTTGAAAACTATCTCGATACCACAGAGGGCAAACATCTTCCTGTTCCGCACTGTATCAAGGGCACAAAAGGTTGGGAAATTGCCGACGATCTTTACGTCGAGGGCGCGAAGATCATTGATAAACCCAATTTCGGCTGGCCCCATTGGAACAAGGAAACCCTCGAAAACGTGGAACTGATCGGTCTTTGCACCGATATCTGCGTGGTTTCCAATGCGCTCATCATCAAAGCAACTTTCCCTGATGCGCAGGTGAAGGTCGATTCCGCTTGCTGTGCCGGTGTTACCCCCGAGAGCCACGAGGCCGCCCTGAAAACGATGCAAATGTGTCAGGTGGAAGTGGTATAATATGAGAAAACTTAAAGGATTGATCATTATGCTTTGTATTTCGCTTTCTCTCTTTGGAATGACCGCTTGTTCCGATGGTGGCGCCAATTCCTATGAGCAAATCACGCCCCAAGAGGCAAAGGCGATTATGGACACCGAAAAGGATTACATCATAATCGATGCCCGCACCGACGAAGAATTTGCCGAAGGGCACATTGCGGATGCGATCCTCGTCCCCGAATACGAGGTTGCCGACCGTGCCGAAAAGGAACTACCCAATAAGGAACAGCTGATTCTCGTCTATTGCCGCAGCGGCAGACGGAGTAAGATCGCCTCCGAAGAACTGGTTAAACTCGGTTACACCAACGTCAAAGAATTCGGCGGCATCATCGACTGGCCGTATGAGATTGTGAAATAAGAGCGCCATTTAGGTGGAGGTTTATATGATCGAATGCAGATTTAGTGATGTTTCTGAAAGAGATATGGATTTATTATTTCTCGAAGAAATGGTAAGTTCGCAAGAATTTTTGAATATCTTTCTCTCAAAAATAAATTTGCCGGATGCAACGGTTTGCTCCGTAGAGCAATCGAAAGTCGATGTCGAATATGGCGAATCCGACATGACGGTTATCGTCGAGAAAAGTGGTAATAAATATGGTCTTTTAATCGAAGATAAAATCGATGCCATCGCCATGCCAAATCAGTCAGGAAGATACATCGCTCGTGGTGAAATAGGAAAGCAAAACGGTGATTACAAAGACTTTTTTGTTTTTATCATTGCGCCCCAAAAATATCTTGAGGAAAATGAAGAAGCGCAAAAATATCCCAACAAGATTACTTACGAAGAATGCCTTGAATATTTCCGCTCAAAAGAAGATAATCGGTCAATTTTCAAAACGCAGCAAATTGAACAAGCTATTTACAAACAGAAGCATGGTTATCAGGTGATTGTAAATGCGGCTGTAACAGAATTTTGGGATAAATATATTACATATAAGGAAGAACACTATCCTGATTTATGGCTTGTCAGCAAGCGCGGACCCAAAGGGATAAATGCAAGATGGCCACATTTTAAGACAATTCTCGATGATATGTTTATCTATCACAAATCAGAGGTCGGATACGCCGATATGACCATTTTGGGTGCGGCAGATAAAATTGTTGATTTGGAAAAAGAATTGGCAAAGATATTTGGCGATTTTACGGCGAAAGGCATATCGGTTGTTAAAACAGGCAAATCTGCCGCAATCAGAAAAAGAATCCCGGAAATAGATTTTGCAAAGCCTTTCGAAAATTATAAAAAGGAAATACCGCTCTGCTTTGAAACCATTAAAGAATTATGTGAAATAGCAAAGCAGATATATAGTTATAAGGTCCAACACTAAAAGAATAGTGTCGGTTAGGAGACGGAAATATGAACAATTACGATTTAGAAGTCAAACAACGCTGGGGCGATACTAAGGCCTACAAAGAACACTCAGAAAAGACCGCAAACTACAGCAAAGAGAAATGGAAAGCCGTCACCGACGGACTGATGACCGTCCTCGCCAAATTCGCCGCGTGTATGAAAGTCGGACACACGGCTGACTCGACCGAAGCACAGACCTTAGTAAAGGAACTGCAAAACTATATCACCGAGAACTACTACACCTGCACCAACAAAATCCTCGCCGGTCTCGGCCAAATGTACGTCACAGACGAACGTTTCAAGAACAACATCGACAAACACGCCACTGGCACCGCCGCATTCATCAGCCAAGCCATCACCGCCTACTGCAGAAAATAACGTGAAACACAGCCTCCACGCGGTTCAAGTCCGAGTGGAGGCTTCAACATTTCTATGTGCGCTAATATATCCGCTAATATGGAAATGATAAGTTTAAAGTTATAAAGCAACGCTCCAATTTAATCATTTTTGTGCAAATGATTAAATTAAATATTGACAATGAGTATTTTAACGTATATAATGTAATTGTATCAAAATAATAAAAATGAGCAAATTGAATTTTGGAGAAGATATTGATGAGAACTTACGAATACAGCAAAAAATGGCAACAACTTTTAACTCCAGAAATTGTGAATATGCTTTCTCAAATACACGAATTTAAAGGCGAGCAAAAGCTTTATGTTGAAGCGCAAAGCGACACTCTAACTCAGTTAGTGGAAATTGCAAAGATACAGAGCACAGAAGCTTCTAATAATATTGAAGGTATTTACACTTCAGATGACCGTTTAAAAAAACTTTTGGCTAATAAAACAACACCTCGCTCTCGTGATGAGCAGGAGATAGCCGGTTATCGAGATGTACTAGCCTCAATACATGAGGATTATGATTATATTCTCGTTCGCCCGTCTTATATATTGCAGTTGCATCGCAATCTGTACAAATTCAGTGGCAAATCCATTGGCGGCAATTATAAGAATGCAGATAACGTCATTGCAGAAGAAGATGCAGAGGGCAACCGTTTCGTGCGATTCCACCCGTTGGCAGCGTGGGAAACTCCGGAGGCCATGGAGTCAATTTGCGCAGCGTATGACGATGCTATCCATCACAGCGATGCCGATCCGCTGCTCATTATCCCGATGTTCATTCTCGATTTTCTTTGTATCCATCCGTTTAACGACGGAAACGGAAGAATGAGCCGACTGCTTACACTGCTTCTTCTCTATCGTTCCGGATATATCGTCGGAAAATATATCAGTATCGAAAAAGCAATTGAAACCACAAAAGACACTTATTATGAAGCATTACAAAGCAGCTCACAAGATTGGCACGAAGAAGAAAACGATTACTCTCACTTTGTTAGGTATATGTTAGGCGTTATTCTTTCTGCTTATCGCGATTTCTCTGCTCGTGTAAAAGTTTTGGCAACAAGCGGAATGTCAAAACCCGACCGCATACGAGAAATCATCAAAGATACGCTTGGTAAAATCACAAAGACAGAGATTATGCAAAAATGCCCGGATATTAGTCAAGTGACCGTTCAAAGAACATTAAATGATCTTGTTAAGAACGGTGAAATTGTAAAAATCAGTGGCGGCCGCTACACATCTTATGTTTGGAATAAGGAGAAATGATTATGATTACAGGTGAACTGAAAAATAAAATTGATAGTCTGTGGGATGTTTTTGCCGCTGGCGGACTTGTTAACCCTTTGGATGTTATCGAGCAGATCACGTATCTGATGTTTATTCGTGACCTTGACGATTCGGATAACCTTCGTGCAAAAGAAAGTGCCATGCTCGGCCTTCCTTACAAAAGCATTTTTGCAGGCGAGGTTACCATCGGCGAGCGCAAAGTGGATGGCAGCCAACTCAAATGGTCGGTATTCCGTGATTTTCCTGCAGGAAAAATGTATTCCACGATGCAGGAATGGGTATTCCCGTTTATTAAAAATCTTGACGGCAAAAAAGACAGCGCCTATTCCAAATATATGGATGACGCCATCTTCAAGTTGCCCACACCGCTCCTGCTTTCCAAAGTGGTTGATGCTTTAGACGAAATCTATGCTCTTATGGCAAAAGAACAGGACAAGGACGTTCGCGGAGATACATACGAATACCTTCTCAATAAAATTGCGCAATCAGGTCTTAACGGTCAGTTCCGTACCCCACGTCATATTATCAAAATGATGGTGGAGATGATGCAGCCGAAAGCAGACGACGTGATTTGTGATCCTGCGTGCGGTACAAGCGGATTTTTAGTAACCGCCGGTGAATATCTGAAAGAAAATCTCAAAGAAGAGATCTTCTTTGATCGGCAGAAAAAAGACCATTATATGAACCATATGTTCTTCGGTTATGATATGGATCGAACCATGCTCCGTATCGGCGCCATGAACATGATGACCCACGGTGTAGAGCACCCATTTATTGAGTACCGTGACAGCCTTTCTGACCAAAATCCCGATAAGGACAAATATTCCCTTATCCTTGCCAATCCGCCGTTCAAGGGCAGCTTGGATTACGATACCGTCTCGACCGACCTTTTAAAAGTCTGCAAAACCAAGAAAACAGAACTGCTCTTCTTGGCTCTGTTCTTGCGTATGCTCCGCACCGGTGGCAGATGTGCCTGCATCGTTCCCGATGGTGTTTTATTTGGTTCTTCTACCGCACATAAGGCGATTCGCAAGGCAATCATTGAAGATAATCGTCTTGAAGCCGTTATCTCTATGCCTTCCGGCGTTTTCAAGCCTTACGCAGGTGTATCCACCGGTATTCTTATTTTTACCAAAACAGGACACGGCGGCACCGATAAGGTTTGGTTCTACGATATGCAAGCCGATGGTTTCAGTCTTGACGATAAACGTAGCGAAGTCAAAGAAAACGATATCCCCGATATCATCGCGCGCTTCCATAATCTCGAAGCCGAAGATAGCAGAGAAAGAACGGAAAAATCCTTCTTTGTACCGAAGCAAGAAATCGCCGGTAACGATTATGACCTCTCCATCAATAAGTACAAAAAGACCGAGTATGTACCAGTAGAGTATCCCTCTACTGCCGAACTTATGACCGACCTGCACGAACTGGAAATGGAAATCCAAAAAGGCCTTGTAGAGCTGGAGGAAATGCTGTGAGAAACCGCAGAAGAAATATAACTGTTGTTAACAATGAAATAGATTATGATAAATTAGCAGAGGCGATTGTAAAAGCTAATACCAAACAGCAGGAACAATATTCACCATCACGTGAATGGATGAAATACATACTTATACCTATATTCTGGGGTGTTGCAATCCTTTCGGGAATATTGGCTATTGCTATGTTTATATCGTTATGCCAAAATATAACTTCTGTTTTTGAAAGCGGAACATTGACAGAAATCGTAGCATTTTTATTTGAGTTTTTAATAACATTTTTTACTACTGGTTTTTGTGTATTTTCAATTGTTACAGCAAAAGAAATTGATAAAGAAAACGATAGAACTTATGTAGCATCACTGTTTTCTAACATTGTAGCAATAGCGGCTTTAGTTGTGGCATTGGTAGCTTTGCTGAAAGGAGTGGGATAATGGCAAGATTAGGCGATTACATCGAGCAAATTCGTGGTGTATCATACAAACCAGAAGATATTTGCACCTCGACCGATAATGACGCTGTTGCTATTTTGCGAGCAAACAACATACAAGATGACGGATTAAACTTTGATGACTTGGTATATGTAAAAAAGAGCAAAATCTCAGATAAGCAATATATCAAAAAGGGAGATATTATTGTATGTGCATCAAGCGGCAGTAAGAGTTTAGTTGGAAAAGCTGCTATTGCAAGCGAAAATCTCCCTGTTGCCTTTGGCGCTTTTTGCAAAGTGGTGCGTCCAAAAAAACTTATACCAAGTTATATAGGCTACTTTTTTCAAAGTCCAAAATACAGAAGCACCATTTCAGAATTATCTGGTGGAGCGAATATAAATAATATTCGAAATGAACATATTGATGAGTTGGATATTATAATTGTTTCGGAAAAAGAGCAAGAAAGTATTGTAAATCAACTTGACGCCTTGAGTAAATTGATTGTTCTCCGCAAACAGCAACTTTCAAAACTTGACGAACTTGTCAAATCCCGATTTATCGAACTGTTTGGTGACATAAACGTCAACGACAAAGGATGGGACATCCAACCGTTGGGTGAACTATGTACGATAGTAAGAGGTGGTTCACCTCGACCTATTGAAAAGTATCTTGGCGGTGATATTCCATGGATAAAGATCGGCGATGCTACGGATGGAGAGAATATATACCTTCATTCTACAAAGGAGCATATTATTCAAGCTGGTGTGTCAAAGAGCCGTATGGTAAAGGCTGGCAGTTTAATATTCGCTAATTGCGGAGTATCGCTTGGTTTTGCACGTATCATTACATTTGATGGATGCATACACGATGGGTGGCTTGCAATGGAGGACATTGACGAAAGATTAGACAAAGTCTTTTTATTGCAAGCGCTAAATCAAATGACTGATCATTTTAGAAGAATTGCTCCGGCTGGAACACAACCCAATTTGAATACGGCAATTATGAAAGCCTATAAACAAATCATTCCTCCGGTGGAACTCCAAAGAGAGTTTATTGCCTTCGTCGAACAGACCGACAAATCAAAATTGGCAATTCAGCAAAGTCTTGAAAAACTCGAAACACTCAAAAAAGCACTGATGCAAAAATATTTCAGATGAGGTGACATTTATGACCGAAGAGTTCAAAATAATCATAGATGATGACATCAAAAAGTGTGAAGATGAAATTATAAATGGGAACAAACAAAGTCGCGGAAAACTACATGGTATTTTAGTATCAAAATATGGCAGCATTATTGATGGCTTTGAAGATGGTTTACACAGTTTATTTTATGACAATGACGGAACATATCGCAAAGAAAACCTTGAAAGAATGAAAGAAAAACTACTTTTGTTTAAGGCGATGGATTATAAAAACAGTTATGCCAAAGATGAGAACACAGGAATAACTGTGAATAACACAAATCAGTTTTCTGCCACATTGAATATTTCATTTGCAGAAGCAAAAAAGCAGGTCGAGGCGATGACGTCATTAAGAGACGAAGAAATTGATGAAATACATAGTAAAATTGATGAACTGGAAAAGATAGTTGCTTCGTCTGATCGCAAAACCAAAAAGTGGGACAAAGCAAAAGAGATTATAAAGTGGATTGCGGATAAAGGTATCGATGTTGGATTAACCTTGTTGCCACTTGTGCTAAAACTTGGTGAGCAAACAAGTTAATTAAACTGGAGGAATGCAAAATGAAAACTAAACTCAAAATTGCGTTTGCGTGTATTTTCGTTGTACTGTTATCGTTCACACTGGCTTTTCTTTATTGTTTTTCTGGATTGAAAATTTTAAATGAATTAAACTATGTTTCAGATAAAATGTGGCTACAACTTTCGTTTTGGATATCTTTAGGTATGCTATTGGCGATTGGTGTCTTGGAGGTAATTTCTCGCATTCGAAAAAAGAAGTTCAAGATATTAATTTGGATTACCATAAACAGCTCTCGCCTTATTTTGTTTTATATAATCTCCCTAATAACTTTTATTTCGCTAAAACCCAAGGTTGTTTGGGAACTCGGCGATTTACAAAATCTTATTTCATTAGAATGGTCCATATTCGGAATAGCAACAACCGCTTTCCTTGTTTGGAATGTAGTTGTTGTTGAGTTCCTTAAGAAGAAAGAACCGCAAAACGACGATATGCACGGTTTAATGATAAAAAGGAAAATAATTGAAGAAAAGATCGAGAAGTATCAAACGATCGGCACTAAATTCAATTCATTGTCGCTTTTTATAATCAACTTAGTGCTGCTAGTTGTTACTACAGCTACTGTGTATATTAATGAACAAGGTGTAGAAATTAATTTGTTAAACCAAAACCTAGCGATTGCAAGTTTCTATTTTTGTACTAATACTATCGGTTGCTTGTTGTCGGATATAATTTCGCCTTTAAAACAGGAAAAGAAACAACTCGAAAAAGACGCACAAATATCAAGCAAAGATATTATGGAAAAGCAAAATATCGAGTATACGATGATAACGGCATTAAAAGAATTAAAAGCTGTTGAACGTATGACATCCATAAGTGAGGAAGATAAAAGGATGATTTTTGCAAAAATCCTTTATAAAGTAACAGAAAGCCCTAAGTTGGAAAAAATAATTGCTGCTATGGAAATGGAGAAGAAATCAATCGACACATAAAATCATTTGACCTAAGTTCTCAGGAGGTGCTTGAATGACCAACTTTGATTTTTTAACAAAGGACAAGCAATTTGAGAGTTTTTCCGGCGTTGCAGTAGCAGCGGAAAAGACGTTACATATTGACTTGTCTACCTGTATTATAAATTGCCGCAGGGCGATGGAAATGGCTGTTAAATGGATGTATTCCGTTGACAGCTCTCTCGTCATGCCCTGGCAAGACACTTTGGTGAGTCTTATGAACACCGAGGAGTTTCGTGATATTGTTGGCACGGACATTTGGCGAAGGATGGATTTTATTCGCCGCGTCGGTAACAATGCGGCGCATACGGGTAAAAAGGTCACCGAAGAACAGGCTATGCTCTGTCTTGAAAACCTCTATATCCTTATGGATTTCGTTGCTTGTTGCTACGCTACGGAATATGAGCAAGCTGCGTTTAATCCCGAGTTGTTGAAAGATACTCCTGCAGAAACGCCTCCTGCCGTTCAAGTTCCCGATATTGATTTTGAAGCTTTGATGGCAGAGAATGCAGCACTTAAAGCCGAGCTGACCGCGCGCCGTGAAGAACAACAACAAACTTACGTGCCGAAGCCACTTGATATTTCGGAGTATAAAACAAGAAAAATCTATATTGATTTTATGCTTCAGGATGCCGGTTGGACAGAGGGTAAAGACTGGATCAATGAATATGAACTCCCCGGCATGCCCAACAAATCGGAGGTTGGCTTTGCGGATTACGTTCTTTTTGGCGACGATGGCAAACCTCTTGCAGTGCTTGAAGCAAAACGCACCTGTGTTGACGTATCAAAAGGCAGGCAGCAAGCCAAGTTGTATGCTGACCTTTTGGAGAAAAAGTTTGGTCGTCGTCCCGTTATTTTCCTTTCTAACGGTTTTGATACTCGCATTACAGATAACCTCTACCCCGAGCGCAAGGTGGCAACCATCTATTCCAAACGCGACCTTGAAAAAATGTTCAATCTGCAAACCATGCGGACAAGCTTGAACCACGTAGTAGTGGATAAAAACATCGCGGGTCGTTATTATCAAGAAGGCGCCATCAAGGCAGTTTGCGATAGTTTTGGCAAGAAGAATCGTAGAAAAGCGTTGTTGGTTATGGCAACCGGTTCGGGTAAAACAAGAACCGTTATTGCTCTTTGTAAAGTTTTGCTTGAGCATGGTTGGGTTAAAAATATTTTATTTCTTGCCGATCGTAACTCTCTTGTTACACAAGCAAAGCGTAGTTTTGTTAACCTTCTGTCCGATTTATCGGTAACCAACCTTTGCGAAGAAAAAGATAACTATACCGCTCATTGCGTTTTCTCGACCTATCAGACGATGATGAATTGTATTGATTCCGTTAAGGACGAAAAAGGAAAACTGTTCACCTGTGGCCATTTTGATTTGGTTATTTGCGATGAAGCGCATCGCTCTATCTATAACAAATATCGTGATATATTCAACTATTTTGACGCACCTTTGGTGGGTCTTACTGCTACGCCTAAAGATGAAATCGACAAGAACACTTATGAAGTGTTTGAACTTGAAAACGGCGTTCCTACATACGGTTATGAACTTGCCGATGCAGTAAAAGACGGCTTCCTCGTTGACTTTATGTCTGTAGAAACCAAACTTAAATTTATTGAGCAAGGTATTGTCTACGATGATTTGTCAGATGAGGATAAAGAAGAATATGAGGCAACCTTTGCCCGCGACGGTGAACTGCCGGATAAGATTGGATCGTCAGCACTTAACGATTGGATTTTTAATGAAGATACCATCAAAGAAGTGCTGAACGTGCTGATGACCAACGGCATCAAAATTGATTATGGTCAGAGAATAGGCAAAACCATTATCTTTGCAAAAAATCACCGTCATGCTGAAAAAATATTCGAAGTGTTCAACAAAGAATATCCGCACCTAAACGGCTTTGCAAAGGTTATTGATAACAAAATTAACTATGCGCAAAGCGCTATTGATGAGTTTTCCGATCCAAAAAAATTACCGCAGATTGCAATCTCGGTTGATATGCTGGATACGGGTATTGACGTGCCCGAATGCTTAAATCTCGTATTCTTTAAAAAGGTGATGAGTAAGGCAAAGTTCTGGCAGATGATTGGTCGCGGAACACGTCTTTGCCCCGGACTTATTAACGGCGAAGACAAGAAAATGTTCTACATCTTTGATTTTTGCGGAAACTTCGAATTTTTCCGAATGGGTGGAAAAGGAAGATCTGCCAACCAAATTGCTTTGCAGGGGGCAATCTTCAATCTTAAGGCGCAGATGGCGTTCAAGCTTCAGGACTTAGCATATCAAACCAAGGATTTGATTGCTTTCCGCAAAGAGCTTGTGGACGATATGGTGCGAAAAGTTAAGGAACTTAACAAGGAAAATTTCGCAGTTCGTCAACACCTCAAATATGTTGAATTATATGCAAATGCAGACAATTATACCGCCCTATCCTATGAGGATACATTAATTATTGCAGACGAACTTGCACCGCTTATTACTCCAGATGAGGATGAACCAAAAGCTATGCGTTTTGATGCATTAATGTATGGCATTGAGCTCGCGTATCTTGTCGGTAAAAAGTATAATAAGGCGCGTAGTGATCTGTATAAAAAGGTGGCGGGTATCGCCGGTGTTGCTAACATTCCTGAGATTATGGTGCAATCGGAACTGATCGATAAGATTCTGCATACCGATTATGTGGATACTGCCGGCATTAATGAGTTCGAGCACATCCGTAAAAGTTTGAGAGATCTGATTAAATATATCCCTTACAATGGCGCTATATATCACACCAACTTTGACGATGAAATCCTCTCAATCGATTGGAATGAATCCGAGCTTGAAAACGACGACCTTAAAAACTATAAAGCAAAGGCGGAGTTTTATGTTCGTCAGCATCAAGACAATGCAGTTATCGCTAAACTGAAGTCTAATGTTCCGTTAAACAGTAGTGATGTTAAGGAATTGGAACAAATTTTGTGGAGTGAAGTTGGCACCAAAGAGGACTATGAAGCGGAGTTTGGCGAGAAACCGCTCGGCGAGTTTGTCCGCGAAATTGTAGGTCTTGAAATGAGCGCTGCAAAAGAGGCTTTTGCACAGTATTTGAATGATGTTAATCTTGATTCAAGACAGATCTATTTTGTAAATCAAATCGTTGAGTATATCGTTCATAACGGTTTGATGAAAGATCTGTCCGTATTGCAGGAATCGCCATTCACCGATAAGGGCAGTGTTGTGGAAGTATTCACCGACCTTGCTGTTTGGATGGGAATTCGCAAAGCGATTGAGCAGGTTAATGCAAATGCTATAGCTGCGTAATATCGGCACTATTATAAGGAGGAAAAAATGAAGTTAGGTAAACTACAAGAGATTGATATTAGAAAAGTGTGGCAACATGAACAATATGATTTTTCAAAATGGCTTTCCGGTGAAGAAAACATTCGGGAACTGGGTGATACATTGAATCTATCACTAACCGATGTCGAAACAGAAAAATTTGTAGGCAATTATCGTTGCGATATTCTTTGCAAAGATGAATTGACAGGGAAAGTTGTTTTGATTGAGAACCAACTTGAGTCTACCAATCATGATCACCTCGGTAAAATAATTACTTATGCGTCAGGTTTGGACGCATCCGTTGTAGTATGGATTGTTGCTTCAGCACGCCAAGAACATGCCAGTGCAATTGAATGGCTTAATAAGCACACTGACGATGACCTTTCCTTTTTCTTGGTGGAGGTTCATGCATACAGAATCGGCGATTCTGACCCTGCCCCGCAGTTTAAGATTATTGAACAGCCTAATGATTTTGCAAAAAGCGTAAAATCTATCGCCAAAAGCTCAGACATAAGTGAAACCGAAAAGAATCGCTTGGAATTTTGGACTCAGTTAAACGAAATTCTTGAAGAGCGCGGCAAACCTTTTAATAAGCGAAAAGCGACAACAGACCATTGGTATTGTGTTGCCATGGGGTCTTCTGAATGTTATATTTCTATGGACTTAGTAAATAAAGAACACAAAATTCGCGTTGGCGTTTGGATCAATGACAACAAGCAACTTTACGATTATTTTTATGAACACAAGAACGAAATAGAAACCTGTTGTGGTTTTGAATTGACTTGGGATAGACTCGATAACAAAAAGGCTTCCTTGGCTTGTACATATATTCAAGGTCTTGATTTTGAAAGCCAAGAAAACTATCCCGAATTGATGAACAAAGCGATAGATATCGTTTTAACACTGCGGAAAGCCTTTGTGCCGTTTGTGAAATAGGTGTTGTTATGATCAAAGAAGTAATACACGATCCGATTTTTCTTAGCGTTAAGTCAGAGACGGCGACAAAAGAAGATCTGCAGGTGGCACAGAATTTGTTGGATACATTGATTGCCAACAAAGATGGGTGCGTTGGTATGGCGGCGAATATGATCGGTGTGCGCAAGCGGATTATTGTATTTGATAACGAGGGTACATATATGACGATGTTCAATCCTGAAATTATCAAAAAATCCGGACCGTATGATACCGAGGAGGGTTGTTTTTCTCTACTCGGAGGTCCCCGCCCCTGCAAGCGTTATCAAACTATCAAAGTTCAATGGCAAACCGCCGAATTTCAAACGCATATTAAAACTTTTACCGGTTGGCCTGCACAAATTATTCAACACGAAATTGATCATTGCAATGGGATATTAATATAACCGAAGGAAGATCGCTATGCCATTAGAAATTGTAAGAAACGATATAACGAAAATGACAGTAGATGCCATTGTGAATGCTGCCAATGAATCGCTTTTGGGCGGTGGTGGTGTTGACGGTGCGATTCATTATGCCGCAGGGCTGGAGTTGCTGGCCGAGTGCAAAACTCTCGGTGGATGTAAAACCGGCAAGGCAAAGATAACCGGCGGGTATCAACTGCCTGCGAAGTATGTTATACATACGGTTGGCCCCATCTATAAGGACGGCAAACAAGGTGAAAAGGCTTTGCTTGAATCCTGCTACCGCGAATCGTTGGCTCTGGCGAAAGCGCATAACTGCGAAACGGTAGCCTTCCCTTTGATCTCTTCGGGTGTATATGGTTATCCGAAAGATCAAGCGTTAAAGGTTGCGATTGATATTATCAGCGACTTTCTTCTCGAAAATGAGATGAAGGTCTATATCGTCATATTTGATAAGGCGGCATACAAAATCAGCGAGAAGTTGTTCTCCGATATTGCGGAATATATTGACGATAATTACGTGGACGAACATACCGATTACCACCGTGAAAGTATGCGGATGAATATGCCTACGCAGGCATCTATCGGTATGTTTGAAGCGAATCTGTGCGAATGTAAGGCAATGATTCCGGAGGAGGATCTCGATGCCAAGCTCAAGCAGATTGACGAGAGTTTTTCACAAATGCTTCTTCGCAAGATTGATGAAAAAGGTATGACCGACGCCGAGTGCTACAAAAAAGCAAATATCGACCGCAAACTGTTCTCGAAGATTCGCAGTGACGTGCATTATAAACCAAGCAAACCAACCGCAATTGCATTTGCAATATCCTTGGAACTCTCGCTTGATGAAACTGAAGATATGCTCAAAAAGGCAGGATTTGCGCTTTCTCACAGCAACAAATTCGATATTATAATCGAATACTTTATTAGCAAGGGTAATTACAATATCTTTGAAATCAACGAGGCACTATTTGCCTTCGACCAAAGCCTATTGGGTGCTTAATATGAACCGTGAATTTGTTTTGGGTCTGTGTAAAGAAAGATACGGCACCGAACCCGATTATCCCTTTAACGATAAGTATAACTCCGCAGTTCTGCGCCACGGCGATACCCGCAAGTGGTATGGTATTATTCTGAATGTTTCGCCAAGGGTGTTTGGGCTTTTGGGAGATGAAAAGGTTGACGTTATCAATCTTAAAATCGACCCGATTATGATTGGCTCGTTTTTACAGGAAAAAGGAATTTTTCCTGCCTATCATATGTCAAAAACCTGTTGGATATCTGTGTTGCTTGATGGATCCGTTAGTGAAGAAACATTGTCTTTTTTGATTGATGTAAGTTTTGAACTTACCGATAAAAAGTGCAAAAAATAGTTTTGGAGCAGTAAAATGAGTGAACTTAAACGCTGTAAATGGTGCAACCTTAAAAACACTACATACATAAAATACCACGACGAAGAGTGGGGTGTGCAAAATTTCAATGAGCAGTATTTATTTGAAATGCTGATTCTCGAATCCTTTCAGGCAGGGCTTTCCTGGGAATGTGTGCTGGGTAAACGTGAGGCTTTCCGCAAAGCCTTTGATGGCTTTGATGCTGGAAAGATTGCCGTTTATGACGATAATAAAATCACTGAACTTCAAAACAATAAAGATATCATCCGCAACAAACTGAAAATTCGGGCGGCGGTAACTAACGCGGAAATCTTTTTAGAAATTCAAAAAGAATGCGGTAGTTTCCGTGAGTATCTGAAAGGGTTCACTAACGAAAAGCAGATTATAGAAGTGGACAAAACCACGTCACCTTTGTCGGATGCTTTGTCAGCAGACCTTGTAAAGCGCGGAATGAAATTTGTGGGCAGTACCATAATTTATTCTTATCTGCAGGCAATCGGCGTTATTTCCTCGCACGAGGAAGAATGTTTTATGTATAAAGGATAATTTTATGGCAAAGACAATGAAAATCACAGCAATTCTATCGTTGTTGTTAACGCTAATTTGCACTCTGTTGCATATTAAAATCAAAAATGATATTCTGCTCACGTTGGCAATCACCTTTGGCACCATAACCTACCATTTTTGTATGCGGTTGCTTGTGGGCGAGATTGTGAACGCATTATTGCACAATAAAGTGGATTATAGCAAAAAGTGGTTTTATGTCGGCAAAACCGAGTTGAGTTTATACAACAAACTCAAAGTTAAGAACTGGAAAGGTAAAATGCCAACCTATGATAAATCGCTTTTTGATAGCAACGAGCATTCGTGGGATGAAATCGCACAGGCGATGTGTCAGTCGGAAATTGTGCACGAAACAATAGTTGTTTTTAGCTTTTTGCCGATTGTTTCAGCCGTTTGGTTTGGCTCACTGCCTGTTTTTATCATCACTTCGGTTTTATCCGCAGGCTTCGACCTTATGTTTGTTATTATGCAGAGATATAACCGTCCGCGCATTATTAAGCTAATAAAGAGATGTGAGAAAGGCGTAGGTTCGAGTGAAAAATCTATATGAGAAAAGCAAAATCAGGTTTGCTCTTACTTGGATTATTAGTTATGTAATCGGTGCAAGCTGTACCGATGAGTTGTCAAGACTCGTTAATATGGCGAAAAGCATAACTGTCATTTTTCTCGGTATTATGACGGCTGTTGCTATTCTTTGGATGAAAAAGAACGATCTTTTCTGTGAATTTGGTCTTTGCAAGGCAGAGACCAGCCCTAAAAGACTACTATACTATATTCCGCTTATCGTTATTTCTTCCTGCAATCTGTGGTTCGGCGTTACGGTGAATTATAAGTGGTACATAACCGTTTTTTATATTCTCAGTATGATCTTTGTGGGGTTTTTGGAGGAGATTATTTTCCGCGGTTTCTTGTTTAAGGCAGTGGCGGAGAATAATTTGAAATCAGCAATTATCGTTTCAAGCGTTACCTTTGGTATCGGGCATTTTGTAAACCTTATAAACGGTAGCGGCGCAGAACTAATTCCTAATATTTGTCAGGTCACATCGGCTATTGCAATAGGCTTTCTGTTTGTGGCTTTGTTCCATAAAACTAAAAGCTTGTGGGCCCCGATTATCGCCCATGCCGTTATTAATTCGCTTAGTGCATTTGCCGTAGATATTACGAACACACAGCAAATTATCACGTCCGCCGTTATCTCGGTTATTGCGGTAATTTATGGAATGTTTATATTGAAAAACAGAGGGAAAGTATATGAATAAAATTAAAATAACCGTAATGCGAAAAGCACGGTATGATGATTTGATTGAAAAATATGAAAACCCCATAGAACACGCTTGCGACTTACAAGAAGGACAAGTGTTTATATGCGACGGATAGCAAAAGCCTGAAGGATTTTGTGATAGTGCGTGGGAGAGTGTTTCGCCGTTTGTAATGACATTGGCTCACGGTGGCGAGAATTTCTATGACGGATGGATGAAGAACCCAAAATCTGCAATGATTTCCTGCAATGACGGTTTTCGTCCTGTAAGTTTTTTAATTGAAGTTATTGAATAAGGAGATTGCTATGTTAAAATTTATCTGTTACCCCAAATGCACCACTTGCCAAAGAGCAAAGAAGTGGTTAGATGATAATAACATCGAATATGAGTTGAGAGATATCAAACTCGACAATCCTACACTCGAAGAATTGACCGAATGGTATAACAAAAGTGGATTACCGATAAAGAAGTTCTTTAATACAAGCGGTCTGCTCTATAAATCATTGGACCTCAAAAATAAACTTCCCAAAATGAGCGAGTCCGAAATGTTACAGCTACTTGCAACTGATGGTATGCTTGTCAAGCGCCCGTTGCTCATCGACGATCATTTTGTGCTCGTAGGGCTTAAGGAAGCCGAATGGCTTGAAAAAATGAATAAGTAATTTGTCGCATGCGAAGCGACCTAACCTCTCTTTTGTTGGTGTACAATGGTGACATCAAATGAAAGAGAGGTTTTCTATTATGAAAAACAACATTACTGAACTCGTATTTATTTTGGACAGAAGTGGTTCTATGTCAGGGCTTGAGAGCGACACAATTGGTGGATTCAATTCTATGATTGAAAAGCAGAAGAAACAAGACGGCGAGTGCTATGTTTCGACTGTGCTTTTTGACGATGAGAGTGAAGTGTTGTACGATCGCGTGAGGCTTGGTGACATTCCGAAGATGACCGACAACGATTACACAGTTCGTGGTTGCACGGCACTGATTGATGCGATTGGTGGTGCGATTCATCACATCGGCAACATCCACAAGTATGCTCGTCCCGAAGACGTGCCGGAGCATACAATGTTTGTCATCACAACCGACGGGCAGGAAAATGCCAGTCATCGCTACAACAGTGAGCAAGTGAAAAAGATGATTGAGCGCCAAAAGGAAAAATACGGTTGGGAGTTTCTCTTTATCGGTGCGAACATTGATGCGGTTGAAACGGCGGCTCGATATGGCATCGATAAGGATCGAGCAGTAAACTACAACGCGGACGGTAAAGGCACCCACATTTTGTATGAGTCGGTTGCAAAAGCAGTTTGCAATGTCAGAGCAAGCGCACCGCTCAGCGCGGATTGGAGCGAAGAAATCAATGCTGACTATCAGCGACGCGGAAAGAAAAAATAATATTATCTCGTTAGACGAAAGTCGTCATACGACATCTTTTTAGATGCTGTTTGGCGACTTTTTTGTTTTTTAAAAAAATAATTTTGACCTTTTTCAAAAATCTGTCCCAATTGATTAGTGGAGGGCAAAAAAATTCGCCGATTCCATAAAAAATTCGGCAGTTAATAAGTGAGGTGGTCAATGCGAAATATGCCAACGAGTTGGAACTGCGCAAGGCGCGGCTGATTATGCTGAATGCCGATTACGGCAAAGCAAGCGATAATCTCACCTTACTCAAATCTGAGGTGGTGAAATCCATTCGGGGTGAGAGTTCCTTTTCCACCGAGATGCTGTCAGATTTGATTCGCGAAGCGGAGAGCGAATGTGCGCGTTTGGAGGAACAATGCGACGATGCAAGGCGGGACGTGAAGGACACCGAAAATCTGCTCCGTCAGCTTAGTGACAATTTTGATGAATTGATCTCTTGGGCGGAACTGTACGACAGTGCGAGCTTGGAGAAAAAGAAGATGGTGGTGAATGCCCTCATCAATCGCATTGAGGTTTCGAGAGATTATAAAGTGAAGATTGATTTTAACTTTGACTTTGAGCAGTTCACGCAAGGCTTAGACATCGCAGCATAACATGAGAAAAGCCGAGCAGAGCGTTAACACGCTCTGCTCGGCGAATTGTCTTTATTTCATTCTCTTTACAAAGTGGAACATTTCATCGGGGCCATCGTTCGGGGCGTGTTCTTCGTCGTCCGGCATTGAGTGCGAAGATTGAAAATGCTCGCACCAAAACTCGTCGATTTGGAAACCGCATTTGTTGACGTAGAAATGGATATTTCGTTTTTCAAAATATGGGGTGCAGGTTTCCCACACTTCCGTTTCGGGGTGGAGGGCTTCCACTGCCTGCCACGCACCGTAGCCGATGCCTTTGGTATGCTCTTCGGGAGAAACGAACAGGATTTCCAGTTCGTTGTGGTGAGTCTCGTTATTGATTTTGAGGATCACACCGCCGACCTTTCTGCCGTCCAGCATAATGCGGTAGGTCTCATTTTGGGAATCATCGATGCAACGCTCGATCGTTTTGCGAGAAATGATCTCGCCATCGCCGTCGATATGGTCGTCGCGTTCGCCGAATTCTTCCAGCGCACCGTACTTAAACGACCATTGATTATCGAGGATAAACTGCTCGCGATCATCGGCGGTTAAGGGAACAAGGGTAACCTTTGTGTGTTTCATAAGTACCTCCTAAAAAAGAAAAAGGCTCCGGCTATTGCGTACACAATAACCCGAGCTCACTCGGACACCTAATCCGGCTTTTCGGCGCTACGGCGCACAGCCTCCGGTGACGTATTTTTTATTAGTATACCGCTAAATGTGCGAAATGTCAATGCAAAAGCCGAGCAGAGCGTAATGCTCTGCTCGGCAATACCGCAAAATTAAAGTTCAATTTTAGAAGCATATCCTTCAAGGGCTTGGTTAATCTCTACTTCGTACTCCCAAAACACATCGTCGCATTGTTCTAAAATTTCTACAGATTTTTCATCCTCTTCTTTTTCTTCCAATACACGATACGCCTTGTATGCCTTTTTCAAATTGGCTTTGAGTTTCGCAGACAAGATTTGCTCCAATGCGGACATTTCTTTTTCTAAATCGCTGATATTTTCAACGTTGGTGAAATACTGATCATGTCCACCATTGTTGACTTCACTTTGATAGGTCATAAGTTCGGCGTAGGGGGAATCGACTTTTTTCTCCACCCACAAATCCCACATTTTATTCCATTTTAGTTGTTCTTCGGTCAACTGGGGTTTTTTCTTAAAAATATCAAACAATCCCATAAAACTCACCTCTTGCAAGTATTATAGCATATTTTGTCACAGAGATAAAGACCCTACACGCAAAAAATACCCACTCGATTTGAGCGGGCAAATAAAACTTGACGAACCAGATGGTGGAGATAAGCTCTTTTGTACAGCACGGTAGTCACTTCTCGTCTTTGAGTTTCGGCACAGCGAACATGGGCGCTACAATCCCTCGGCCCTAAAAACGCGCACCCCGGCGCGTTTTCTTAACGCACCGCTTCGATCCCGCCGCTCCAAATGCAAAAAGAAAACAGCCCATCCTATCGGACGGACTGTTTCTTTTTGGTGGAGATAAGCTGTTTTCTACAATGCGGTCGTTTCTTCTCGTCTTTGAGTTTCGGCACAGCGAACACGGGCGGTGCAATCCCTCACCCCTAAAAACGCCACACTGTGGCGTTTTCTTAACGGGGTGCTTCGATCCCGCTTTGCACCAACGAAAAAAGGACACCGTAAAGGTGTCCTTTTCGTTGGTGGAGATAAGCGGGATCGAACCGCTGACCTCTTGAATGCCATTCAAGCGCTCTCCCAGCTGAGCTATACCCCCATGTCTTGCGACGTTCTCTACTTTACCATATTTGTATGCGCTTGTCAAGCACTTTTTCGCCGCAAAACAATTTTTTTATTTTCTTCTTTGACACACCAATTTCACTTCAGCGTAAACTCGGCATACTGCGCCAAATGGTCGGAGATCGTAAAAATTTCATCCTTAATATATAAAATATTTCGATACACCGTCGGTTCAAAATGATCGGGCGTATAAAAAATATAATCGATCGGCTGTCGGGCGGGATTGTATTTTTCCCCCTCCCGATGATACTGGACCATCGACGACCATTCAGTAGGCGACACCGTATCCGGCGCGGTCATACGCGCGTCGGCAAGCGACTCTGTCAGCTGCTGATACAACGGATACACCTCACCGCTTGAATTCTTTTGTACCTGATTAAAATCACCCGTTAAAATCAGCGGCACGTCCCCAAAGCCTTGAATAAACTCCAGCACCACGTTCCCCTGCTTCAGGCGCACTTCGCTGCCCCCGATATCCAGGTGCGTGTTCAAATGAACAAATTCCTCTGCCGTTTTTTGGTTTTTCAGTCGCGCCCACGTGCAGGTGCGCGGCTCGCCGCTGCCTTCAAACTTTGAACCGACGACATCGGGCGTGTCGGACAACCAAAACGTACCGCTGTCGATCAACGTAAACTTATCGTTTCGATAAAAAATTGCGTTCATCTCACCGGTTTTCATCGTGGAGTTACCGACACTGCTGTACTGCTCGCCGAAGCAGGTTGCATCCAGCGACTTGCGCCACGTCCCGGTAACCTCCTGCATCCCAATGGAATCGGGCTGCCACTCGGCGATAAATTCCGTCATCATTTCCTCTCGAATGTAAAAAATCTCGCCGTTGCTGTGCGTCTGAATATTAAACGACATTACCTTCAGCGGCTCAGCCTCTGTCTTGGCACAGCCACCCATGCAGAACAACAGTGCCGCTATCAAGACAACCGCGAGAATTCTCTTCATCAAAATGTCCCCCTTATTATGAAGTACTAACTTTATATATACTTCTTTTACGCACTCTTGTCAAGTTGCTTCCACTTCTAAAAAATTTTTAAAAAATTTGAAATTTCCTATTGACATTTGCAAAAAGTATTGTATAATGAAATTGTAATCATTACAAAACAATAACGATTACAAGGAGGCGAGTGAATGAACAATCAGACCTTGGCCGACACCTTACGGTCACGTGGAATCAGTCCCACGCAACAGCGTTTGGCAGTATACCAATATCTGCTTGATCATCGCACGCATCCCACGGCCGACACGGTGTATCAAGCGTTGGTCGCCGAATATCCCACCATCTCGCGCACCACGGTGTACAACACCATGCGCGCCCTGTTCGGAGCGGGGCTCTTGCGCATCGTCACCATCGATGCCGAAGAGCAGCACTTCGATGCCGACACAGCCGACCACGGACATTTCCGTTGCACGAAATGCGGTTCGCTGTTCGACTTCACACTCCCCGCCAATGCCTCACAAAGGCTGGCACCGAACGGATATCACACCGAGATATTCGACGTATACGCCACCGGGGTTTGCCCCCATTGTCAAAGTAATTAAAAAATAAATTTTTAGGAGGAAACAATGATGAAAAAGTTCGTATGCTTGGTTTGCGGTTATGTCCACAACGGTGATGAGGCTCCTGCAAAGTGCCCCATCTGCAACGCCCCCGCCGAGAAGTTCAAGGAAACTGCCGCCGCTCCCGCTCCCGAGGCCGGTGCTGCCAAATCCCTCACCGATAAAGTGTGGGCCGATGAGCACCGCGTTGGCATCGCTCAGGGTGTCGATGAAGAAGTCGTGGAAATGCTGCGCGCCAACTTCAACGGCGAGTGCTCCGAGGTGGGTATGTATCTGGCGATGGCTCGCGTGGCTCATCGTGAAGGCTATCCCGAAATCGGCCTGTACTGGGAAAAGGCTGCTTACGAAGAGGCTGAGCACGCCGCTAAGTTTGCCGAGCTGCTTGGCGAAGTGCTGACCGACAGCACCAAAAAGAACCTGTCCATGCGCGTAGAAGCCGAGCACGGCGCTACCGACGGCAAGATGATCCTTGCCCGCAAAGCAAAGGAACTGGGCTACGATGCCATCCACGACACCGTACACGAAATGGCTAAGGACGAAGCGAGACACGGTCGCGCATTCGAAGGCCTGCTGAAGCGCTACTTCGGCTAATTACACCCGAGGGGCGATCAGTACGACCGCCCCTCTTTTTTAAAAGACTGGAGGGACATGTATGTTAAACGAAAAGGTGATCGCGTTACTGAACGATCAGATCAACAAAGAATTTTACAGCGCCTATCTGTATTTGGATATTGCCAACTACTATATCGACAACGACCTCGACGGCTTCGGCAACTGGTATAACATTCAGGCGCAGGAGGAGCGTGACCACGCGTTGCTGTTCCTTCGCTACCTGCAACAGAACGGCGTTAAAGTCACGCTGGAAGCCATCGACAAGCCCGCTGAGGTGTTTGAAAAACACATCGACCCCCTGCTGGCCGGTGCCAAGCACGAGCGCTACGTCACCTCGCTGATCCACACCATCTATGAGGCAGCCTACGACGTAAAGGATTTCCGCACGATGCAGTTCCTCGATTGGTTTGTGAAGGAACAGCTGGAAGAGGAAGATAACGCCGATACGCTGGTAAACAAATACAACCTGTTCGGCGACGATCCCAAGAGCCTGTATCTGCTCGACCAAGAGCTCGCCGCCCGTGTATACACCGCCCCGAGCCTCACCTTATAATCAAAAAAGCCTAACGCTATAGCGTTAGGCTTTTTATTTTTAAATTTTCTTTACACGCAACGGTTTGTTTTGGGATTTGGCATAGTCAATAAGGGAAGCTGTGCCGGGTGAAACACCGTCCCAAAAAGCGATCACACAATCGGCAGCATCCACCATTTCACGATTGCGAATGGGGCCGGCCGAGCGCCCAAAGCGCTCCCAATCAGCGGGATGGATTTCCACCTCGTAGCCGCGCTCGGCCGCGTATCGCTCGCCCATTTTGTCGGTTCCGCTGCAGTGACCCGATACAATACAAATCGTCCCGTGCCGCGCCAGGCGCGCCAAGCACAGGTCAACGTATTCGCAAAACAAACGGTAATTGGTAAACGCGCGGCAACCGCCTATGACGATCTTATAGGTCATACGCCCAAAAACTCCCTTTGAAGAAACTATCCCCGCCAATGGCGGGGATAGTGTTATTCCAGTTTAAACTCTTCTTCCGAATAAGTGCCCAGCGTGGGCTGCGTATAGGGGATGCGCAACAGCGGGTCATACACAAACTTGCGGCAGCGTGCCGAAGGATCGACCACGCCGCGACGCAGGCATAAGATCACCTTGCCGTCGAACGAGCGCCGACCGTTTCCGCAAATACCGCACGCCGGTGTCACCGCGTTGCCGTACAGCTTTTTTCTCACAGCACTCTCCCCTTTCGGTACTTAATACGCCTTGCCCCAAACCACCATTTTTTCTGCCTTTTTACCGCAGCAAACGCACGTATCGCTAATAGCCTCCTGCTCAAACGGCATACAACGGCTGGTAACGCCGGCCTTTTCCTTAAGCGCCAGCTCGCATGCTTCGTCGCCGCACCACATGGCCTTGATCAAACCGGGCTTTTCGTCGGCCGTGGCGATCATTTCTTCCATCGTAGTAGCGGTATACGTCATGCTCTCGCGACGCGCCAGTGCTTTTTGATACAAGCCGTCGTGTACAGCCTGCAGCAATTCGGAAATCTTCTCCTCCAGCTCCGACAGCTTCACAATCGTCTTTTCGCGATTGTCACGGCGTACCAGCACACACTGATCGTTTTCAATATCGCGCGGACCGATCTCCAAGCGCAGCGGCACGCCCTTCATCTCGTACTCGGCAAACTTCCAGCCGGGCGAGTTATCGGAATCATCCAACTTCACGCGAGCGATCTTGGCCAAGCGCTCTTTCAATTCGTTGGCCTTATCCAACACGCCGGGCTTATGCTGGGCAATCGGCAAGATCACCAGCTGCACGGGAGCCACTGCGGGCGGCAGCACCAAGCCGTTATCATCACCATGAGTCATGATGATCGCACCGATAATGCGGGTGGACATACCCCACGAGGTCTGATGCGGATACTGCAGCTTATTCTCGCGATCGGTAAACTGAATATCAAACGCACGGGCAAAACCGTCACCGAAGTAGTGGCTGGTACCGCTCTGCAGTGCCTTACCGTCGTGCATCATCGCTTCGATGGTGTAGGTAGCCTCGGCACCGGCAAACTTTTCCTTGTCGGTCTTGCGGCCCTTAATGACCGGAATAGCCAACGACTGCTCACAGAAATCGGCATACACACCCAGCATCTGCTCGGTTTCTGCCCAGGCTTCGTCGGCAGTTTCGTGCATGGTGTGGCCTTCCTGCCAGTAGAACTCCATCGTGCGCAGGAACGGACGCGTCGTTTTCTCCCAGCGCACCACCGAGCACCACTGATTGTACAACTTCGGCAGGTCGCGGTAGGATTGAATAATATCGGCATAATGCTCGCAGAACACCGTTTCCGAGGTGGGACGCACGCACAAGCGCTCCTGCAGCTTTTCGTCGCCACCGTGGGTCACCCACGCCACTTCGGGAGCAAAGCCCTCCACGTGATCCTTTTCCCGCTGCAATAAGCTTTCGGGAATGAACAGCGGCATCATAATGTTCTCGTGGCCCAGTGCCTTAAAACGGGCATCCAGATCGTTGCGGATATTCTCCCACAGCGCCGTACCGTAAGGGCGCACGATCATGCAGCCACGCACACCGGAGTAGCTGGCAAGCTCTGCCTTTTTCACGACATCGGTGTACCACTGCGCAAAATCTTCTTCCATTGATGTGATGGCTTCCACCATCTTTTTATTATCAGCCATTACTTTCCGTCCTTATCCTTGGCAAATTTATTCAGCAGGTTTACCGCTACCATGATCAGCAGCATCACCACAAAAATACCAACCATACCCAGCAGCATCAGCAGCAGAGCGTTCGTAGTAGCAACAGACATTGTTATATCCTCCTTTTACCGCAATCAAGCGCCCAACAGATTGGGAACCACCGTCAGAATGATACCACCGGCAACCACCGAGCCGATCTGACCGGCCACGTTGGCACCCACGGCGTGCATCAACAAGTGGTTCTGGTTGTCTTCCTTCAGCGCCATCTTTTGGATCACGCGGGCCGACATCGGGAACGCCGAGATACCGGCACCACCCACCATCGGATTGAACTTCTTGCCTTCCGGCAGGAAGATGTTCAGGAACTTTGCAAACAGCACACCGGCAATGGTGTCGAACACAAAGGCCACCAGGCCCAAGCCCATAACCACGATGGTATCCCAGCGTACGAACGCCTCGGCCTTCATACTGGCCGAAATGGACAGACCCAACAAAATGGTAATCAGGTTGGCCAGCGAGGTCTGCGCCGTTTGCGACAGATTGTCAAGCTTGAGGCACTCACGCAGCAGGTTACCGAACATCAGGAAGCCAACCAACGACACCGATTTCGGCGCGATCAAGCCGGCAATCACCGTTACCACAATGGGGAACAGAATACGCGTCAGGCGCGATACCGACTGCGGGTTGTAGCTCATGCGGATCATACGCTCTTTTTTGGTGGTAACCAATTTGATGGCAGCAGGCTGAATGATGGGCACCAGCGCCATGTACGAATAGGCAGCCACCATGATAGCAGGCAACAGCGGCGTTTGCAGCACGTTTGCCACCAAAATGGCGGTGGGGCCGTCGGCCGCACCGATAACACCGATAGCAGCGGCATCCTTGAAATCGTAGCCCAGCAACGTAGCCACAACAACCGTCAAGAAAATACCAAACTGTGCGGCGCCACCGAACAGGAACATTTTCGGATTGGAGAGCAGCGGGCCAAAGTCGATCATGGCACCGATACCGATAAACAAAATCAGAGGCATGGCTTCGGAGGCTTCGATACCCACCTCAAACAACCAGTCGACAATACCGTGCGAACCGTCGGCCGCTTCACCGATAGCACCGGAGAACGGCAGGTTCACCAAAATAGCACCCAAGCCCATCGGCATCAGCAGCGAAGGCTCAAAATCCTTCGCCAACGCCAAATAAATGAGCAAGCCTCCCACGGCGATCATCACCAGGTTCTTCCAACCGTCACCGGTAACGAAGAACACCAAGCTGTCCCACAAGAAACTGAAATGCTGTAAAATATCCATCCTCTAACGTCCTTTCTCCCTGTTAGAATAACATACATTGTTAATTATACTAAATTCCCCTCCACATTTCAACCCTCTATTTCAGTTTTTTTGCATCTTAACACAAAAAGAGCAGAGCGATTCTCGCTCTGCTCTATCCGTGCATAGGCTACTGTTTCGCCGTCTCCGGCACAGCAGCTTCATTGCGCGCCGCAATGTAATCCGTAATCAGCATCTGTATCACGGCCATCACCGGCACGCCCAGGAAAATTCCCCAAAAGCCATACAAGCCACCGCCAATGGTAATACCTAACAACACGTAGATCGGCCGCAGCCCCACCGTTTGTCCCACAATACGCGGTTGGATAATATTCGCATCCAGTTGTTGCATCACCAAAATGTAGATAGCCACAAACAAAGCCCCATAGAAATTGCCCGCGAGCAGCGCCACCAGCACGCACACCACGCCGCCGATCAGCGCCCCGAAATACGGGATCATATTCATAAGGCCCAGCATCATGCCCAACACCGGTGCATTCGGCAGCCGTGCCAGCAAGAAACCAATGGTTGCCAACACACCCACCACCAGTGCATCAATGGCCTGACTGTAGAAGTAATTGTAAAAGATCGTGGCAGTCTTGTTCAAATACACCGAAAAGAAATTCATCGTTTTCGGCTTGAATACCAAGGCACAAACCGATTTGAGCGCTCGCACCAGAGCCTCCTTACTGAGCAGCATATACACCGACACGATAAACGCCATAACTACATCTAAAAGTGAGGTAGCAAATCGCACAACACTGCCCAAATACGAAAGCACGCGGTCAACCGTGAGGTATTGCTGCAGCATCGTGTATATTTCCTGCAACTTACTTTCAACATCCAATCCTTCCAGCAAACCGCCTTCGGCCGTGTAGGTTGAAACCAAAGTCAGCACCTTATTGTAATAGGCAGGCAGGTTTTTGGCAAAATCGCTAATTGCGGTAATCAAGGCCGGAATAGCGGCATACACCACCAACGCAACGATCGCCAGCGCCAGTACGTACACAATAAACACCGCCAGTGGCCGCGCAATACGTTGCATAAACTTCCACTTACAACGACAAAACAGCCCATCCAGTTTTTTTACGGGTGCGTACAGCAAAAACGCAATGGCAAAACCCACAATAAACGGCGTAAGAATAGATAAAAAGTTACCCAGCACATCCCCGATCGCGCCCAAATTATCGAACGTCTTATACACAATGATCAAACACGTGCCCAGTAAAAACAAGCCGATCCATTGCCCTACGTTTTTATTGACCTTCACGGCTTTCACCTCTCTTTTCTTTCAGTATACCAAGAGTATGGTGCAAAATCAACTGAAAAGATCTTTTACTTTATCAAAAAAACTCTTTCGCTTTTCGTAATTCTTGTCGTTGAGCGATGCTTCAAACGCCTCCAACAATTCCCGCTGTTTAGACGATAAGCCTCGCGGCACCTCCACAGTGATGCGCGCATACAGGTCACCCTGACCGCGCCTCTGTAAAAACGGAATGCCTTTTCCCTTCAGCGTGATCACATCACCCGGCTGCGTACCCTCTCGCACGGTGTATTTCTCCTTACCGTTCAGCGTGGGGATCTCGATCTCATCGCCCAGCGCCAGCTGCGCATAGGTCAGCGGCAGCTCACACCACAGATCAAAGCGGTCGCGTTCAAAGATCGCGTGCGGTCGCACGTGGATCTCCACCTGCAGGTCACCCGCCGGACCACCGTTAATGCCACTGTTGCCCTTGCCGGGAACGGTCATCACCTGGCCATCGTCAATACCGGCAGGAATGTTGATCCCCACCTTCGCCTTCACGCGCACCTGGCCGCCACCGTTACAATCCGAACACGGCTTTTCCACAATTTTCCCCTTGCCGCGGCAGCGTGAACACACCGTTTGCGTTTGCATCACACCAAACGGCGTGCGCTGCTGACGGGTTTCCTGCCCCGTACCGCGACACACCGGACACGTCGTAGGCGAAGTACCTTTGGCTGCACCACTGCCGCCGCAGGTGCGGCACGTTTCAACAACACTCACGTCCACCTGCTTGCGACAACCGGCCGCTGCCTCTTCAAACGAAATAAACACCGAGGTCGATGCATCGCCGCCGCGACGAGGCGCATTGGGATTGGAACGACGGCCTCCCCCGCCGTTAAAGAACGACGAGAAAATATCTCCAATATCAAAATCGCCCATATCCCAGCCGCCGGCACCGCCCCAGCCACCGGCACCGCCGGCACCGAAGTTCGGATCCACGCCGGCGTGACCGTACTGATCGTACCGTGCCTTTTTCTGCGAATCCGACAGCACCTCGTAAGCTTCATTTACCTCTTTAAACTTCGCTTCGGCTTCGGCATCGCCGGGATGGAGATCGGGATGATACTCCTTCGCCATGCGGCGATAGCCTTTTTTTATTTCATCCTCCGAAGCACCCTTTTGCACTCCGAGGACCTCATAATAATCACGTTTTTCTGCCATATACCATCACCGTTATTACCCGGAAAAGGGCGAGCAAAGCTCGCCCCAACCGTTAATGAACCTCGCCGTTATAATATCCTTCACCGGCCTCGGGCGGCTCGTTGCCGCCGTCACCGCCAACAGGCGGCTCGCCCTGGGGCGCTGCAGCCTTGTAGATCTTCTCCGACACCTCGTAGAACTTCTTCATCAGCTCATCCTGCGCCGCCTTAATGGCTTCAATGTCCTCACCCTTGAGTGCTTCCTTCAGCGCATCAATACGCGTCTGCAGCTCGGTCTTGTCGGCTTCCTCCAGCTTATCACCAAGTTCTTCCATGGTCTTTTCGCACTGGTACACCGCCTGATCGGCACCGTTGCGCAGCTCCACTTCCTCGCGGCGCTTCTTATCCTCAGCCGCATACTGCTCAGCTTCCTGAACAGCCTTCTCCACGTCCTCCTTGGACATGTTGGTGCTGGCGGTAATCGTGATGTTCTGTTCCTTACCGGTACCCAGATCCTTCGCGCTTACGTTAACGATACCGTTGGCATCAATATCAAACGTAACTTCGATCTGCGGCACACCGCGGCGTGCAGGAGCAATGCCGTCCAGATGGAACATACCCAAGGTCTTATTGTCGCGGGCAAACTCACGCTCACCCTGCAGCACGTGCACCTCAACCGACGGCTGATTATCCACCGCCGTGGAGAAGATCTGCGACTTCTTGGTGGGGATAGTGGTGTTGCGCTCGATCACGCGCGTCATCACACCGCCCATGGTTTCCACACCCAGCGACAGCGGAGTCACGTCGAGCAGCAAGAGGCCCTTCACTTCGCCGCCCAGCACACCGGCCTGCAGCGCCGCACCCATGGCCACGCACTCGTCGGGATTGATGCCCTTAAACGGCTCTTTGCCCATGAACTTCTGCACCGCCTCCTGCACCGCAGGAATACGGGTGGAACCACCCACCAGCAGCACCTTGTCGATCTGCGAAGCCGACAAACCGCTATCCGACAACGCCTGGCGCACCGGGCCCATCGTAGCCTCCACCAAATCCGCAGTCAAGCGGTTAAAGTCGGCACGCGAGAGCGTCATATCCAAATGCTTCGGGCCGGTCGCATCTGCCGTAATGAAGGGCAGGTTGATGTTGGAGGTCATACCGCCCGACAATTCGATCTTGGTCTTTTCAGCAGCCTCGCGCAGGCGCTGCACCGCCATCTTATCGGCCGACAGATCCACGCCGGTCTCCTTTTTAAAGCTATCCACCATCCAGTTCACGATCTTCTGGTCGAAGTCGTCACCGCCCAAGCGGTTGTTACCGGCCGTTGCCAGCACTTCCTGCACACCGTCGCCCATTTCGATGATGGACACGTCGAACGTACCGCCGCCCAGGTCGTACACCATGATCTTCTGATCGCTTTCCTTGTCAATACCGTAGGCCAACGCTGCCGCCGTGGGCTCGTTGATGATACGCTTTACCTCCAAACCGGCGATCTTACCGGCATCCTTGGTGGCCTGGCGCTGAGCATCGGTAAAGTAGGCGGGTACCGTAATAACCGCTTCCGTCACCGTATCGCCCAGATAACTTTCGGCATCCTGCTTCAGCTTTGCTAAGATCATTGCCGAAACCTCTTGCGGCGTGTAATCCTTGCCGTCGATAGACACCGTTTTCGCAGTACCCATATCGCGCTTAATGGACGAGATCGTGCGTTCGGGCGCCGACACCGCCGACTGCTTTGCCACACGGCCGACAATACGCTCGCCGTCCTTCTTAAAGTTCACGACCGAAGGCGTGGTACGCGCGCCCTCTGCGTTGGGGATCACAACGGCTTCGCCGCCTTCGATAACCGCCACACACGAGTTGGTGGTGCCCAGGTCGATACCAATGATTTTTGCCATAACAATTTCCTCCTGTATGCTCTGTGAGCTTATAATTTACAAATTTTAGTTGGCTACCTTTACCATCGCGGGGCGTAACACGCGGCCGCTCAAGCGATACCCTTTTTGATAAACCTCCGTTACGGTTTCGGGCTCCACGCCGTCGGCATCCTCACGCATAACGGCGTTGTGCAGCTCGGGGTCAAAAACCTCACCCTGCGCCGGAATCTCCTCCAGGCCTAAGGCGGTAAGTGTTTCCACAAACTGACGGATCACCATTTCCACACCCTTGCGGTATTCCGGACCGTCGGGAGAGGTGATCGCGCGTTCCAGATTATCAATACCCGGCAGCAACGCCTTTAACGCTTCACCCTTAACGAACGCACCCAGCTGTTCCTTTTCCTGATCGGTGCGGCGCTTATAGTTGGCATACTCCGCCAACACGCGCTGATATTGATCCTGTGCCTGCGCCAGCTGCTTTTGCAGCTCGGCCACCTGCGGATCCACCTCTTCGGCAGCAACCTCGGGAGCTACCTGTTCTTCTTCGGAAACAACGTCCTTTTTCGTTTCTTCCATATCAGAAACCTCCTTTGTTCAGCAGCATACTTACCGTATGTGCCACGTGTTGCAGGCGTGGGATCACCTGCGCATAATCCATGCGCATCGGCCCGATAAGGCACAGCGTTCCGCCGCTGTTATCGGCACCGTAGCGCGTTACGATAATGCTGGAGCCCTCCAACTCACGCCGGGGACTTTCACTTCCCAACACCACCCGCAAGCCGCCTGCGTGAGCAGTAAGCATACCGGCAAGCAATTCGCGGTGTGATAAAAACGTCAGCAACGAGCGAGCCCGCTCCATGGGAATATCGGGATGCTGGAGCAGATTCAACTGACCCGACAACCGCACCTCGGCGGCGGCCGTTTCCTGCACCAGCTCCAAAAACGCCGTTAGGATCGGCAAAAAGCGCAGGCCGCTTTCACCAAACAACGCCTGCACCGGTGCCACACCGATCTCGGAAAGGGGCTTTCCCCCAAATTCGGCATTCAGCCGTTCTGCCAAATGCTGCAGTTCTTCCGGCTCACAGCCAAGCTCCAACCGACACACGCGACTGCGCAGAGCGCCGTTATCGGTCATCAGCAGCACGGCAGCAGATTGCGCACCCGTGGATAACAGCTCCACACGGCGGATCCGCACTTCCTTACGATCGGGCGTGGCTACCGCGGCCGCCATACCGGTGGCATCGGCCAACAGCTCCGAGGCACGCCCGAGCAACCGTTCGGGATCTCCCGAAACCGAGCTGAGCTCATCTTCAATAGCGCGTCCGTCTTCCTCGGCCAACGAGCAACGCAGCCCGTCAACGTACAAGCGAAACGCTGCCGCCGTAGGCACACGCCCCGCCGAGGTGTGCGGCTGCGCCAAATAGCCGGCAGCAGCCAGATCGGCCATATCGTTGCGAATGGTGGCGGAGGATACCGTGTGCTCCAGCATTTCCGCCAGCAGCTTCGAGCCTACCGGCTCACCCGTGCGGATATACGCATCCACCACCGCTGCCACGATTTTTTGTTTTCGTGCACCAAGCTCCACTGTCCTCCGTCCTTTCCGTTTAACGTTCCGTTAGCACTCTTTGTGTTCGAGTGCTAATCCTCTCTTACTTTACCATTCCCTGCCACCGTTGTCAATATGTATTTTGTAAACCTTTTATGAATTTCGGTCTCTTTTAAGACACCGTCGCCGCATTTCCCCTTGACAAACCAACTCTGTGTGCGTATAATACTCCCCAAGAAAGGAGTGTTGGTTATGTCCGACCTGATCATTCACAATTTTGATTTCAACAAGCTCATCGAATTTGCCTCCACGGCAAAGGGAGAGGTCTTCCTCAAAACCGCCGACGGCGACGTACTCAACCTCAAGAGTCGTTTGACGCAGCTGTTGGCGCTTTCGGGCGCGGTCGATTGGGGCCACGTTGGCGAGGCCACCGTCATCTGCTCCGAGCAGGAAGACGAAACGCGTTTGTTCCGCCTTAATCTCTACGGAAACGACGAACACAAATAACGCACGCAAAAAGCCGGGTGAACCGTTTGGTTCACCCGGCTTTGCTGTATCCGCTTATTCGCCGGTCACACCGGAAATGTCCATAAACGTGTTGCCGCCCGTGGCCACCGGCAGCTCGCCGTTCCATTTTTCCACCTTGGAATACTCAATGAGCTCATCGTTCAGCGACGCCGCCACCTTACGGTTGGCTTCGGCTTGTGCTTCCGCCTTCTTTAAAATAGCCTCTGCTTCGGCCTCGGCCGCAATCACCTGCTTTTTCGCCTCAGCCTCGGCAATTACAATTGCCTGCTCCTGCTCGGTCTTGGTTTTAATCAGGTTCTGCTCGGCCACCTGCTTGGCCTCAATAGCAGCATCGAATTCCGCCGAAAACTCAAAGTCCACAATGTTGAACTTTTCAATGACGATGCCGTAGCTGCTCACCTTTTCCTCCAGCGTGGTCTTAACCTCCTGACCAACCTGCGCACGGGCAGTAATGAGTTCTTCAGCCGTGTACTTTGCCGTTACCGACTTCATGCTTTCCTGCACAGCGGGCAACAGCATAATGTTCTGATAATCCTGCCCGATGTTCTGATAAATGTATGCCGCCGACTGGCTACCCACACGGAAGTTTACAGCGATGCTACTGCTGATGGACTGCAGGTCCTCCGATACAGCAGGCGCCTCCACTTCGATCTTTTGGATCTTGTTGGACATAATTTCCACCGTTTGAATGAACGGCGCTTTCAGGTGCAGGCCCTCGGCAAACGGCGTGTTCGACACCTTACCCAAGGTAACCACCACGCCGCTCGAGCCGGCGGGCACCACCACAAACGCCGAAGACAGCACGATGATAGCCACCAATGCGATACCGCACCACATGGCGATCTTCTTCGCCTTGCCGGCCTTCATTTCGTCCATAACAACGGTATTGCCTTTTTTCTTAAACATAACCAGTTCCTCCTTATGTAGTTACGGTTTCTTACTTTTCCCGCGGTAAGTATACTATACTATATTCGTCTGCTTTTTTCAAATTCGGTTTTGGCTCAATTTGAATATTTGGCAAATTCCCGCAAATTTCCAAATTGATTTATCTCTCGCAATCAATCATTTTCTCTGTTTTTCTTTCATTTTCTTTGTTTTTCAAAAAAGACACCCTCGCCAAAGTGAGGGTGTCTTTTCGTTATTTCAGTATCGTGCGCACCACACTGCGATCAAGCGCCACCAGCACCAGCGGCAGCACCACCAGCTGCACCGGCGTCATAATACCCGCCTGCAGCAATCGCCCCGGCAACAGGGCTAAATACGGCGTGTGGTTTGTTACCGAGATCCACAACGTGTTCAGCGCAATGCTGCACGCCAACTGCGCACCCACTACGCCCACAGCGACACGCCACCATTTCGTGGAACGGTAAAAGCACAACCCGTAAATTAAGCCGATCAACGCCGCCGTCAGCGTATAGCCGGGAAAATACGCTCCGATCGGGAATAAAACAGCGCCGATAAAATCGCTCAGCCCGTGAACCAGCGCCCCGGCAAGCGGCCCATACAAAAACGCTGCCGCTGCCACCGCCACAAAAGAAAACCCGATACGCCGATCCCATAAATTAACCGAGCCGAACCGTGTGAGCACCACGTCCAGAGCGACCAGCATACCGCAGATCACCAAACGCAGCAGTTGTTGGGAATTGCTTTGTTTTGCCATAAAAAAACTACCTCCTTACTCTCCTGTTGTTGAATAAGAAGGCCGTTTTCACTTCTTGTTTCAACAGCGGGATGCGACCGACAAACCGCAAGGTTTCCCTTTTCGTCCGCACGGCAACTCCCCGTCCGTGCAGCACTTAACGCTCATCGGTCTACTCTGTGTGAATATATATGTCAGTTCAACACAAAGAACTGCTCATACCAAAGAATAAAGGTATAGATCGTCCAGATCTTTTTCATGTTCAAGGCGCGCCCTTGCTTGTGCTCCTCCAGCAGTGCCAGAATTGCCTCGCGGTTAAAGAACTTATCCGCGATCTCGCCCTCAAACGCCTCGCGCACGCGTTGGTAATAGCGATCCTGCCGCAACCAATCGTTCAGCGGCACCGGGAACCCGCATTTCGGGCGGTTGGCCGTGCACTCCGGCAACTGCTTGAGCGCCGCCGTGCGCAGTGCCACCTTGGTCACGTTACCGCGAATACGGTGTTGCGTGGGCAGCGTTACCGCCAGCTCCAGCATCTTGCGATCCAAAAACGGCACGCGCAATTCCAGCGAATTGGCCATGCTCATGCGGTCGGCCTTTTGCAGAATATCGTACAGCATCCACGTTTGCATATCCACGTATTGCAGCTGTGTAGGCTCATCCAACGCCGCCACCTTATCGAAATGCTTGCGGGAAAGCTCCACCGGATCACACGGCGTGCCGGGGTTCTTTAAATACTTCATCCGCTCGTCGCGGGTAAACACGTAATTGGCGCGCATAAACCGCTCGTAGGGCTTCATTGCCCCACGAATAGCAAAGCGCTTGCCCTTCACCTTGTCGGGCAGCCGCTTGGCAATCGCCGCCACACCACGGCGCAAAAGCCGCGGAACACGGCTGTACTTGGCAAAATGGCCGCCCTCCAAATACATCGGGTAGCCGCCAAACAGCTCGTCGGCGCCCTCGCCCGAGAGCACCACCTTCACATACTTGGCAGCGTTTTGCGCCAAGAAAAACAGCGGCACCTCCGAGGGGTTCGGCAACGGTTCGTCCATATAATACTGAATTTTGCCTGCCCAATCAAAATATTCCTCGGCCGACACCTTGTTGGCAATGTTCTCCACCCCGATCACGCGGGAAAACTCCTGCGCATGGCCAAGCTCGCTGTACTTCTCCTCGGCATATCCCACCGAGAAGGTACGCACACGATCGTTGCCCTTCAACACCTCGTTCACCACGTAGCTGGAATCCACACCGCCCGACAGGAAGCAGCCCACCTCCACGTCGCTGATCTGGTGCACCTTTACCGATTCTTCAAATTCCTCGGTAATGCGGCGTTCCCAGTCCTCGGCGGTCAGCGTGGTATCCGCCTTAAACCGATCGGCCACGTCGTAATACTTATGAATGGATAACTCGCCGTTTTGATACTCAAAATATTCCCCGTTGAGCAGCTTAAACACGTTCTTAAAGAACGTTTCCCGCATCGGCAAATACTCATAGCACAGCCAATCCGGCAAGCGCGACTCATCCAGCTCCTTCACAAAGGAGGGATGCGACAAAAACGACTTGATCTCCGAACCAAAAAAGAAATCACTGCCGTTTTTATAATAATAAAACGGTTTAATGCCGAAAATATCGCGCGCGCCGAACAGTTTTTTCTCATCCTTGTTCCAAATCACAAAGGCATACATACCGCGCAGGCGATCCAATAAGGCAACACCCCATTGCTCGTACCCGTGCAGCAGCACCTCAGAATCCGATTTGGTGCGGAAGATATGTCCGTCTGCCAACAGCTCCTCGCGCAGCTCACGGTAATTGTAGATCTCACCGTTGAACATCAGCACACGACTGCCGTCTTCGTTTTCAATAGGCTGGCTGCCGCCCTCCAAGTCGATAATGGACAAGCGGCGAAACCCCATGGCAATATCATCGTCCACGTAATAATCGGCTTGATCCGGACCGCGATGCACAATGCGGTCGGCCATCGCTTGAATGACGGCACGCCGATCGCCGCCGTAGCCGTTAACAAAATAACCGGCAAAGCCACACATAGTTAATCCCTCAAACTCTTATTCCCGAAATAGCGGGCGTACTTTTTAAAATAGCTTGCCTGATTCTTGTGGAAATAGACCCACCGTTTAAAGCTCCAATCCTTCACGTACCACAGCGATTTGCACAGCTTCCGCTTACGGATCAGCTGCCGTGCCTTTTCACGCAGCTCGGGGTCCTTCACGTACTCAAAAATGATATACGTGGGAATGAGCGTCCACAGCGTTTCACCGGTGGCGATCACGCAATCCTGCGGCTTATCCAGCAGCACGTCCTCCACCAGATATTTAGCAAGATTGTGCCCTGCGGCCGTCACAAAGAAGCTGCTGCGCCCTTGGCGAGGATTCATCTCAAACAGCTTATACTGTCCGTCGCGGCTATCCAGCTTAAAATCAAAGTTGGCAAAGCCCACGTAGCCGATATCCTCCAAAAACGCCTTCATTTGGCGTGCCAGCTGGCGATCCTCCGTGGGAACGATCGCCGCATAGCTGCCGATCCCCTCGGGAGAATGCTCCTCCAGCAGCGCCTGCCCCAACGCAATCAAACGCACCTTGCCGTCCTTGCCGCAGTAGCAGTTCATCACGCGCATGTGGCTGTCGTCACCCGGAATATACTCTTGAACGATCAGATGATCTTGATACGACGACCCGTAGATCGCCTTAACGATCTCCTCAAACTCCTCTTTGGTTTCGGCCACGAACACCTTTTTCTTGTGCGGAAAATGACAATTCCAATACGCCACGCTGTTCGACGGCTTAATCACCACCGGGAATGGGAACGGCACTTCAAAGCCCTCGTAATTATTCACCGTTACCGTGGTGGTTTTGGGATACGCAAAGCCGTATTGATCGCACAAAGCATAGAACGACTCCTTCATGCTCAAGCGCATCAGCAGCTCCTCGCCCACACACGCAAATTTGTAATACGGCTTCAGCGTTTCCTGGTTACGCGCCAACAGCTTCGTATAATTGTCACCGCACGAAACCAGCAGCAACGGTGTTTCCTTGGCATAACGGCCGGCAAAATCAATTAAGGTCTGGCAAAACACCTCGTCCTCTTCAATGCGCGGCTCCACCACCTCAACCGTTACAATACGGCTGTTGGAGGTAGCTCCCAGCCGTCCTTTACCAATGGCCACGGAATGTAATCCGTAGGCCTCGTGGAACGAACGGGCCATACCGTATACGTTGATATCGCTGCCCAACAACACGGGAACAAAATTCATCTGCTCCATGAAAACACTTCCTTACGTACAAACCGTGCCGGGCGCACGGTTTCCTTGTATAAAAGGGTACTTACGCGTTGGTCGAATAGTTCGGCGCTTCCTTGGTGATAGCAATGTCGTGCGGATGGCTCTCGCGCAAGCCGGCACCCGTAATACGCACAAACTGGCTCTTCGCCTGCAGTTCTTCAATGTTATGGCAACCGCAGTAGCCCATACCGGCACGCAAACCACCCATCAGCTGGAACACCGTATCCGACAGCGGCCCCTTGTACGGCACGCGGCCCTCAACACCCTCCGGCACCAGCTTTTTGTTGCCGGCCTGGAAATAGCGGTCACTGGAACCCTTGGCCATGGCGCCCAACGAGCCCATGCCGCGATACACTTTAAATTGACGGCCCTGATACAACTCGGTCTCACCGGGCGACTCCTCACAACCGGCCACCAGCGAACCGACCATCACCGTGCTGGCGCCGGCAGCAAGTGCCTTCACCAGATCACCGGAATACTTCAAGCCACCGTCAGCAATGACGGGAATACCGTGCTTTGCCGCAGCGCAGGCCGCATCGTAAATGGCCGAGATCTGCGGCACGCCGATACCGGCAACGATACGCGTGGTGCAAATGGAACCCGGGCCGATACCCACCTTCACTGCATCGGCACCGGCATCAATCAACGCTTCCGCCGCAGCCGCCGTGGCAATGTTGCCGGCGATCACCGGCATGTTCGGATAAGCGGCCTTCACCTTGCGCAAGCAGTTAAGAATATTGTGGCTGTGACCGTGAGCGGAATCCAGCACCAGCACGTCAGCCTGGGCCTTGATCAATTCAGCCGCACGCTCCAGCACATCGGCCGTGGTGCCGATCGCTGCTGCACACAGCAAGCGACCGCCCTCGTCACGCGCCGAGTTGGGATATTTCACCGCTTTTTCAATGTCCTTAATGGTAACCAAGCCCTTTAAATAGCCCTGTTCGTCCACGATAGGCAGCTTTTCAATGCGATGACGGCGCAAGATCTCCTGTGCCTGCTCCATCGTGGTACCCACGGGTGCCGTAACCAGATTATCCTTGGTCATGACCTCGCCGATCTTCTGTGAAAAATCGGTGAGGAACCGCATATCACGGTTGGTGAGAATACCCACCAGCTTGCCTTCACGGCAGATCGGCACACCGGAAATGCGATACTTGCCCATCAACTCGTTAGCATCGGCCACCAAATGATCGGGCGACAGGAAGAACGGATTGACAATAACACCATTTTCGGAACGCTTCACCCGATCCACCTGATCGGCCTGCGCCTCGATGCTCATATTCTTATGAATCACACCGATGCCGCCTTCACGAGCAATGGCGATCGCCATACGCGCTTCGGTAACGGTATCCATCGCCGCCGTCATCACAGGCGTGTTCAAACGAATGGTTTTGGTAAGCTGCGTATGCAGATCAATATCTGCCGGCAGCACGTCCGACTCTGCCGGGATCAGCAACACATCATCGAACGTCAAACCCTCTTTTAAAAATTTTTCTCCTGCATTTAAGTTGACCATTTCCTTGTCCTCCTTATTCATCGTCACCCAATTTGAGCACAGCCATAAACGCTTCCTGCGGCACCTCGACACTGCCGAGCTGACGCATGCGCTTCTTACCTTCTTTTTGCTTTTCCAGCAGCTTCTTCTTACGGGTAATATCACCGCCGTAGCACTTGGCGAGCACGTCCTTACGCATGGCACGCACCGTTTCACGAGCAATGATCTTGCCGCCGATTGCCGCTTGGATCGGCACCTCAAACAGCTGCCGCGGAATATTTTCCTGCAGCTTTTCACACAACCGCCTACCGCGAGAATACGCGCTGCCTGCAAACACAATAAACGACAACGCATCCACGATCTCGCCGTTGAGCAAGATATCCAGCTTCACCAATTCCGACTTTTGGTAGCCCTTCAGCTCGTAGTCAAAGCTGGCATACCCGCGTGTGCGGGATTTGAGTGCATCAAAGAAATCGTAAACGATCTCGTTCAGGGGTAGATCGTACAGCAGATCCACACGGTTTTCATCCAGATATTTCATATCGTGGAACACGCCGCGACGCTGCTGACACAGCTCCATAATGTTTCCCACGTATTCCTTCGGCGTAAAAATGTGCGCCTCAGCAATCGGCTCCTCCGCCATGGCAATGTTGGCAGGGTCGGGGTAATTGGTGGGATTATCAATGTACTGCACCGAACCGTCGGTCATCGTAATGCGGTAAATAACGCTGGGTGCCGTGGTGATCAGATCCAGATCGTACTCGCGTTCCAATCGCTCCTGAATGATCTCCATGTGCAGCAATCCCAAAAAGCCGCAACGGAAACCAAAGCCCAACGCCACCGAGGTTTCGGGTTCAAAGGTGAGCGAAGCATCGTTCAGCTGCAGCCGTTCCAGCGCCTCACGCAGGTCTTGATAATGGGCACCATCAGCCGGAAACACACCACAGAACACCATGGGATTCACCTTGCGATAACCGGGTAACGGCTCGGGGGCGGGGCGCTTGGCTAAGGTAACGGTATCGCCCACGCGGGCATCGCTCACCGTTTTAATGGAAGCAGCGATGTAACCCACCTGACCGGCACGCAGCTCAGCGCTCGGTTCCAGTGCACCGGGGCGAAGAATACCAACCTCCACCACGTCAAACTCGGCACCGGTGGCCATCATACGAATGGTATCCCCCACGTGCACACAGCCCTCTTTCACGCGAATGTACACGATTACACCGCGATAGCTGTCATAATAGCTGTCAAAGATCAATGCTTGCAACGGCGCGTTTTCGTCGCCCTCGGGAGGCGGAATAAATTTCACCACCGCCTCCAGCACCTGTTCAATGTTGGTACCCAGCTTGGCGGAAACCAACGGCGCCTCGGAAGCATCAATACCGATAATATCTTCAATTTCGGCACGCGCTTCTTCAGGGCGAGCACTCGGCAGATCGATCTTGTTGATGACCGGCACGATCTCCAAGCCGTGCTCCACCGCCAGATAGGTGTTCGCCAAGGTCTGCGCCTCAATGCCCTGCGAAGCATCTACAATGAGGATCGCGCCCTCACAAGCCGCCAGTGAGCGGGACACCTCGTAGTTGAAGTCCACGTGACCGGGCGTGTCGATCAAATTAAAGATATACGTTTCACCGTCGTCGGCATCGTACGACACCGTGACCGCGTGTGCTTTAATGGTAATACCACGCTCGCGTTCCAGATCCATGCTGTCCAACAGCTGATCCTCCATGTCGCGCAGCGCCACCGCACGGGTGTGCTCCAAAATGCGGTCGGCCAAGGTGGATTTGCCGTGATCAATATGCGCAATAATACAGAAGTTACGGGTGTGCTCACGATTCACAGCGTTCCCCTCCTGTCTGCACCGAGCCGGTAAACGGCTCTCCGTCCGTACGCACGGGCTGCCCTTGCTCGTCCAACGTGATCGCCACAATATCCGAACGGGTATACTTGCAAATATCCCGCATGCGGAATTGGTCCATATCCGTTACAAAGGTGATCGCCATACCGTGCCGCTTAGCACGGCCCGTGCGCCCGATACGATGCAAATAATATTCGTTTTCCTCGGGAATATCGTAATTAAACACGGCCTCCACGTCATCTACGTCAATGCCGCGCGCCGCCACGTCGGTGGCAACCAAAATTTCAAAACGCCCTTTACGGAAGCCCTCCATCACGCGGTTGCGCTGCCCCTGCGGAATATCACCGTGCAAACAATCCACCGACAAGCCCCGCTTTTGCAGCTGCTTTGCCAACCACGCTACCGTACTTTTGCGATTGCAGAAGATCATGGAACGCTTCAGCTCCAACGCCGCCAGCAACGAGCAAATACGATCCACGCGGTCGCCCATCGCCGCCTCCAGCGAATACTGCGCAATGTTCGGGCGATCCTCACCCTTGGCCTCCACAGTGATCTCCACCGCATCATGCTGATACTCCCACGCCACATCCATAACCTCGCGGGAGATGGTGGCACTGAACAACGCCACCTGTGTGTCGCTCGGCGTTGCGTTCAAGATCTTGCGCACGTCGCGGATGAAGCCCATTTTCAGCATCTCATCCGCTTCGTCCAACACGGCCGTATACACATTCCCCAGCCACACCGTACCACGATTCATATGATCGAGCAATCGACCGGGCGTAGCCACAATGATATGCGGTTCTTTTTTTAGCGCCGTGATCTGCCGCTGAATGGATTGTCCGCCGTACAACGCAACGATATGGATCTCCGGCGTGTACGTTGCCAACAGCTTCAGATCCTCGGCAATTTGAATACACAATTCACGGGTGGGACACACCACAATTCCTTGAACGTCGTGGCAATCAGGGCGAAAGCATTCCAACAGCGGAATACCAAAGGAACAGGTCTTGCCGGTACCGGTGGGGGCTTTGGCAATAACGTCGCGCCCCTCCAGCAAGGGCGGGATCGCCCGCTCCTGAATGGGAGTTGCCTGCGAAAAGCCCATATCGGCAAGCGCCCGCATCAATTCGGGGCGCAACTCCAATTCTTCAAATCCGTTCAACACCTGTGCCATACGATCCTGTAACCTCCAAAGGGATAAAACTCTATATTTGGATTAGTATAGCACAAATTTCGCTATCAAGCAAGAGTAAATTACAGATATTCCTGTTACAATTTGCATTTTCAGTGTGTTTTAACTGGTATAGTTCTCCAGCAGCGCTGCCAATTCCTCCTCGTCGCTCACCGCCACCCCTGCCGCCAGGCGTTCTTGCTCGTCGATAGGCAACGAAGCCACCGTTACGTCGTACGTTTCCAACACCGTCACCCCATCAGCGGCCACCAGCTCCAACACACCCTCACGCACGCGCAGCAGCTGCGGAAATCCGTTATCGGTCACCACACCGGTCACCCCCGTCGGCTCCCTGCTTTCCTGTTGCGGCAAAAGCGCGCTCGCCCACATAGCCCCTCCAATCAACACGATACACGCGACCACCACCGGGAACCACCGCTTATTGCGCTCTTTCACGGATTCCGGCATAATTTCACTCCTCTCCGTTCATATTGACTAGTGTTGGCACCCCTCCCTCGAATATTCCTTACAAAATTGTCATTTGACATTTGCGTTCTTCTTGCTATAATATATACTTGTAAAATTATGCGCCCCACTCGAGGGCTGTTGTCGATGCTCCGCGGCCCACCGCGGCCGCTTTTATTCCGAAAAGGAGGACTTGTGTTATGACTTTTCAAAAACCTGCGTTTCTCGAAAACTTTGCCGGATCCCGCCTGCAGCGCATTTTATCCATGGTTGGTAAAACAGCGCTCACCATCGGGCTTATTCTGGTAATCGCCGGATGCATTGTGGCCTGCGTGCTCACGGTCTATCTCGCCACCTCGTTTGAGGGCGAAGGCAGCCTACCCGACGTTGACATGATCAACCAAAACCAAACCTCCATCGTCATGATTCAAAACGAAAGCGGCCAATTCGTCGAATACCAGCGCATTGCCGGCGTTCAGCGCGAATGGGCCAACCTCAGTGAGATCCCTGTCAATCTGCAAAATGCAGTGGTCGCCATCGAAGACGAACGGTTTAACGAGCACTACGGTGTCGACTGGAAGCGCACCATCTCGGCCGTTGCCAACCTTGTGCTGCATTTTAACGACACCGAGTACGGCGGCTCCACCCTCACCCAGCAGCTGGTAAAAAACCTCACCGATAACGACGATCATACCATTCAGCGTAAGGTCACCGAGATCTTCACCGCTATCGAAATGGAAGAGTTTTACACCAAAGACGAAATTCTGCAAGCCTATCTCAACATCATTCCCCTCACCGGCACCATTGAGGGTGTCGGCGCCGGCGCTAAGTACTATTTCAACAAAGAAGTCAGCGATCTCACGTTGGCGGAATGTGCCGTGCTGGCCAGCATCACCAACAACCCCGGCCGCTACAGTCCCTACACGCATCCCAAAGCCCTCATCGGCCGTCAGCAAACGGTGCTCTTTAAAATGCACGAGCTGGGCTTTATCACCACCGACGAATATCAGCAGGCACTTGGCGAAGAACTCCACTTTGCCAAAAATGTAGGCGCCTCGCAAATCTACGATTATTACACCGACATGCTCATCGACGAGGTCGTTGAAGATTTGGTAGATACCTACGGCTACACCGAATCTCAAGCCAAAAACATGGTGTTCTACGGTGGTCTCACCATCTACTCCTGCGAGGATCCGACCCTGCAGGCCAAGGCCGAAGCCGTCTATAAAGACGATGCCAACTTCCCCGATAAGATCGCCACCGACGAGGAAGATCCTCAAGCTGCGATCTACGTCATGGACTACACCGGCAAAACCGTTGCCGTCGTGGGCGGTCGCGGCGAAAAAACCGCCAACCGCGTGCTCAACCGCGCCACCACGTCCATGCGTCAGCCCGGTTCGTCCATCAAGCCCATTGCGGTCTATGCGCCGGCGGTTCAGCTGAATTTAATCAACTTCTCTTCCCCCGTTAAGGATTGCTATATCGTCCTGCCCGACGGTTCGAAGTGGCCCCGCAACTACAACCAAAGCCGCCCGACCGACAGCGGCATGACCGTGATCGACAAGGCAATCCAATCGTCGATGAACACGGTGCCCGCACAGCTGCTGCAATTGATGACTCCGCAGCGCTCGTTCGATTTCTTGACCGGCTCGTTAAAGCTGTCCTCGCTGGTCACCTCCGATAACAAGGGCAACACCGATATCGACTACGCCCCCATGGGCCTCGGCGGTATGACCAAGGGTGTCTATCCGCAGGAAATGGCCGCTGCCTATCAAATTTTCGGCAACGGCGGCATTTACAACGAGCCCTACTCCTACACCCGCGTGGAGCAAAACGGCGAGGTCATCCTCACCAAAGGTCCCACCAACGTGCAGGTGCTCGACACCAACTCCGCCTACGTAATGAACCGCCTGCTGCAGAACGTTATCCAGGGCAGCTACGGCGCCACCGCCCGCGCGCTCAAGGGCTCGTGGAAGGATTGGGAGATCTTCGCCAAAACCGGTACCACACAGGAAAATAACGACGTGTGGCTGGTAGGCGGCACCACGCAGTACGTGGCCGCCTCCTGGTTCGGCTACGATAAAAACCAAGAGCTCACCAACAAGCAAACCTCGGCTGCCCGCAATCTGTGGAACAAAGTCATGCTCGCCCTGCGCGACGATGCGGCCGTGAAAACCTTCGACTCCTACGCCGGCAGCACCGTCGAAGCGGTATTCTGCTACGAAACCGGCCTGCTCGCAACCGACAAATGCACCAAAACCGGCACCGGTGTCTACAAGCCCGATCACATGCCGGAGGTGTGCACGCACGGCGAAACCGCACTTCCCCTCCCGGTTCCCGAAACCTCAACCACCACCGAGGGAACCACGGCAACCACCGCCCCTGCCGCCTAAAGCACGGTAATTTACGCCCGTCCTTCGGGACGGGCGTTGTCCTTTTTTACCGCATTATTTTGTGCTTTTTCCGTTTTTTCAAAAAATTCCTATTTTTCGCATTTTTTCCTTGCTTTTTTTCACCGACTGTGTTATAGTGTTCTCAATGTTCGTACAACTGTGCACAGGAGGTGGACACCATAGCTCTTCAAAGCGACGACTGGGTGCTGGTTCGCGCCGATGCCTTACCCGATGTTTATCATCGCGTGCTCGCCGTTGATGCCGATCTTTCTTCAGGCCGTATCACCTCGGTAAGCGAGGCGGTTCGCCTTCACGGTATTTCACGCAGCGCGTATTATAAGTATAGGGGCACCGTAGCACCTTACGTCGGCAAAGCCGCCCCCACCACCATGACGGTGGAGCTGCTGCTGCAGGACTGTCCCGGCGTTTTGTCGTGTGTTCTGTCTGCCTTTGCCAAGGCCGGTGCGAACATCCTTACCGTCAACCAGGATTCGCCCGAAAGCGGTGCTGCGCGGGCCACAGTCTGTGCCCGCACCGACGCTATGTCCACCCCGATCGATCGGTTCGTGGAACAGCTGGAGCACATTGCAGGCGTCCGTCACATACGGTTGACAAGATCTTAAAAGAAACGAGGCAAGTTTATGATTCGGATAGCAATTTTGGGGCACGGCGTTGTCGGCTCCGGCGTGGCCGAGGTGCTGCGTCAAAACAAAGAAACCATCACCCACAAGGCCGGGGAGCCCATCGAGGTCAAACGCATTTTAGACCTGCGCACCTTCCCCGAGCTTCCTTATGCCGATCTGTTCACCACCTCGTTCGACGATATTGTTAACGATCCCGAGATCCGCATCGTGGTAGAAACCATGGGCGGCCTGCATCCGGCCTACGAATTTGTAAAGGCGTGCCTGCAAGCCGGAAAAAGCGTAGTCACCTCCAACAAGGAACTGGTGGCCGCCTACGGCGACGAACTGTTGGCCACCGCCCGTGATAACAATTTGAATTTCATGTTCGAAGCCAGTGTCGGCGGCGGTATTCCCATTCTTCGCCCGCTCGACCAATGCTTAGCAGCCAACGAGGTATGCGAAATTGCCGGCATCCTTAACGGCACCACCAACTTCATGCTCACCCGCATGTTCCAAGACGGCATGGATTTCGATACCGCCTTGGCACAAGCACAGGCGCTGGGCTATGCCGAACGCAATCCGGCAGCCGACGTGGAAGGTCACGATGCCTGCCGCAAGATCTGCATTTTAGCTTCGCTGGCCTTCGGCAAACACGTATTCCCCGATCAAGTCCACACCGAAGGCATCACCAATCTCACTCCTGCCGACGTGCGCTGTGCCGATGCGCTGGGCTGCGTGATCAAGCTGATCGGCCGCGTACACCTGCAAGGCGATAAACTGCATTGTCTGGTAGCTCCCATGCTCATTCCTCGAAGCAGCCTGCTCGCCGACGTGAACGACGTGTTCAACGGCATCATGGTTCGCGGCAACGCCATTGGCGATGTCGTGTTCTACGGCCGCGGCGCGGGCAAACTGCCCACCGCCTCCGCCGTGGTGGCCGACGTGATCGACGAAGCCCGCCATCTGGAATCCCGCAAGCCGCTGTTCTGGGGCGCCGGTGCTCCCGACTACGTGCTGGATCCCAAAATCGAAGAATACGCATGGGTACTCCGCTTCGAAACTGCCGATGCGCGCTCCCTGCGCAACCGTCTGCACGAAGCTCTCGGCGAGATCAGCGAGATCACCTACACCGGTGCTGCAGAAACCGGCGTTGCCGTGCGCACGCCCCGCCTGTCGGAGGCTGCGCTGCAAAGCAAACTCGCCCCCCTCGCCGACACCACGCTCGTCAGCTGCCTGCGCATTGCAGAATTATAATCCCGTGTAATTTGTTCCAAGGAGGACTAGAGTTATGTTGATCGTAAAAAAATTCGGCGGAAGCTCCGTGGCCGATGCTGAGCGCGTTATGAACGTCGCCCGCATCGTCACCGACTCCTACCGTGAAGGGCACGAGGTCGTGGTTGTGGTTTCCGCCCAGGGCGACACCACCGACGATCTGATCGCCAAAGCACGCGAGATCGACCCCAACGCCAACAAACGCGAAATGGATATGCTCCTCGCCTCGGGCGAACAGATCTCCATCTCGCTGCTGGCCATGGCGTGCGAAAAGCTGGGCTGCCCGGCCATTTCCCTGCTTGGTTGGCAGGCAGGTTTCCGCACCGATTCCAAATATTCCGTGGCCCGCATTAAAAAGGTCAAAGCCGAGCGCATTCGCGCCGAGCTGGACAAGAAAAAGATCGTCATCGTCGCCGGCTTCCAGGGCCTGAATAAATACGACGATGTCACCACTCTCGGCCGTGGCGGCTCCGACACCAGCGCCGTAGCGATCGCCGCTTCCATGCACGCCGACCTGTGCCAGATCTACACGGACGTCGAGGGCGTGTACACAGCCGACCCCCGCAAGGTTCCCAACGCTCGCAAATTAAGCGAGATCACACACGATGAAATGTTAGAGCTTGCCACGCTGGGCGCGCAGGTCCTCAACAACCGTTCGGTCGAAATGGCCAAGAAATACGGCATTGAACTGGAGGTTCTCTCCAGCCTGAAAAAAGCACCCGGCACCAAAGTTAAGGAGGTTACCAACGTGGAAAAAATGTTGATTACAGGTGTAGCAAAGGATACCAGCATCGCGCGTATTGAGATCGTCGGCCTGCCCGACTCGCCCGGTGTTGCCTTCAAGGTGTTTGCGCTGGTGGCGCAGGCACACGTTAACGTCGATATCATTCTCCAGTCGGTCGGCCGCGACGGCACCAAGGATATTTCCTTCACCGTTCCGGAAAACGACGGCGCCAAAACCGTGGAAGCCATTCGCGAATACTGTGAGCGCAAGGGCGCTACCTCCATCAATTGCGATACCGATCTGGCCAAGGTCTCGGTGGTTGGTGCCGGTATGGAAACGCACGAAGGCGTTGCCTCGAAAATGTTTGAAGCGCTGGCCGATGCCAACATCAACATTCAAACCATTTCCACCAGCGAGATCAAGATCTCGGTACTCATTGATCGCAAGGATGCCGATCGTGCGGTTCTCTCCGTGCACGACAAGTTCTTCGACAACGAAGATTAATTTACCTACAAAAAGCCGCGATCCCGCGGCTTTTTCTTTTCACGAAAGGAGGGGTTCCCGTGCCCATCGGCTTGTACCTGCACGTTCCGTTTTGTGCTTCCAAATGCCCGTACTGTGACTTCTATTCGGTGGTCTCCACGCCGGAGGTATGGGATGCCTACACCGCCGCACTGTGCAACACCATCACCGAACAGGGGGCGCTGTGCAACACTACGGCCGACACATTGTACCTCGGCGGCGGCACACCCAGCCTGCTGGGGGCGCAACGCCTAACGCGTATTCTTCGCGCCGCGCGACAAGCCTTTCACGTTACCGACACGGCCGAGATCACCCTTGAAGCCAACCCCGGCGACGATCTTGCCCATGTGTTCGCCGCTTTTGCCGCCGAGGGTGGCAACCGCATCTCGCTGGGAATGCAAGCGACCGATAATACACACCTGCGTACCCTCGGCCGCCGTCACACCACCGAAGAAACCGAAGCAGCCGTGCGCTGCGCTCAGCAAGCCGGCATTACCAACATTTCACTGGATCTGATGCTGGGCACACCCCACCAAACGGCCGCCAACGTGCGCGATGCCGTTGCACGCTGCACCGACTGGGGTGCCACACACGTATCGGCCTATCTGCTAAAGCTGGAGCCGGGTACCCCCTTTGGCACCACGCCCCCGCCCATCCCCAACGAGGACGAAACCATAGCCCTCTACCACACCGCGGCCGAAGCGCTGGAGCAAAACGGCTACCGCCAGTACGAGATCTCCAACTTCGCCCACACGGGTTTCGAGAGCCGTCACAATATAAAATACTGGAACTTAGATCCCTACCTCGGCCTCGGCCCCTCGGCACATTCGTTTTTCGGCGGCAAACGCTTTGCCTACCCGCGTGATCTTTCCGCGTTCATCGCCGGTAACACACCCCTCGCCGAAAACGACGAGCCCACCGCCATTGCCGAAGGCTCACCCGAGGAATACGCCATGCTGCGCTTGCGCCTTACGGCAGGGTTGTCTGAAGCGGATTTCCACGCACGCTACGGCAAGCCGCTCCCCGAGCAATGGGTACAGCGCGCCGCAGCGCTGCCATCCTCTCTTATCACATGCGACGAAAACGGTATTCGTCTCACGCGCGAGGGCTTTTTGGTTTCCAACGCCGTGATCTCACACCTGTTAGGCGGATAAAAGGCTTGACTTTCCCCCCTGCCGCGTTATAATAAAAATGATATTAATGCAAAGGAGCTTTATTATGTTTGACAATTGCGTAATCGATAAATTCCTGTTCGAAGAACGCGAAGCCATCGTGGTGCATCCCACCGTTCCCGCCAACGGCTACTGGGTGTGGAAAGCCGAGTATTACGATGCGTTCCCGAACTTTGAAGAAGCCATGGTGCAGCGTGGCTATCACGTCTGCTTTATCGACCACGATAATCGCTGGGCCTCGCCCGACTCCATCGAGCAGTCGGCACGTTTTCTGCAGTTTGTAGCCGAAAAATACGGTTTAAAGCAGCGCGGCATCGCCGTGGGTATGAGCTGTGGCGGTCTTATTTCCGCCACGCTGGCTGAAAAGCATCCCGAGCTCATCGACGTGTTGTACTTAGATGCACCGGTTATGAACATCCTCAGTCTGGCAGGCTTAGGTGAAATGAAAGAGCCCTCCGTGGATGCCTTCCGCCTCGAAATTTTCGATACCTATAACCTCTCCATCAGCTCGTTGGTAACCTTCCGCGGCAGCCCCATCGACAATATGCAGCCGCTCATCGACCACAAGATTCCCGTTATCCTGCTGTACGGCAACATGGATAAGGTGGTCATCTACCGCGAAAACGGCAAAGTGCTGGAAGACTTTTACCGCAAAAACGGCGGCACCATCAAGGTCATCCGCAAGTCGATGGTCGGCCACCATCCGCACGGCTTAACCGACCCCACCCCCATCATTGAATTCGTCGAAGCCCACCTCGGCGAAGCCATCTAATCGCAAAAGAAAAAGCACTCAATCTCTCGATTGAGTGCTTTTTTGTTTGCTTATTTTATCCACACGCCGTCGGCGCTGAACATATATGCCTTGCCATCAATAACCTGCTTGCCGGTTACCATATAGCCGTTGGCATCCAGGTAATAGAATTTACCGCCATGGTATATCCAGTTGCTTTTCACCATGCTACCGTTTTCGTTTAGATAGCACCAGCCCACGCTGTCGCGTTTCCAGCAATTCGTCACGGCATAGCCGTCGGCCCCAACGAAGCACCAACCCACGCTGTCGCGCACCCAACGATTGGTTACCATACGTCCGTTCGCATCGAGGTACACCCAACCGTGACTATCCTTCTTCCAGCAGTTCGTGGCACAGTAGCCGTCGGCTCCCACGTAACACCAGCCTTGGCTGTCCCTGATCCATTTGTTGGTAACCATGCGGCCTTGAGCATCCAAATAGCACCAGCCCAAACTGTCGCGCATCCAGCAATTGGTTACGCAATACCCATCAGCGCCCACGTAGCACCAGCCCACGCTGTCACGCACCCAGGCATTGGTTTTCATGGCACCGTCGGCACCAAGATATACCCAACCCTTGGAATCTTTCTTCCAGGCGTTGCGCAGGATGAGGCCGCCATCGTAATAGTACCACTTGCCACCGATCTTCTGCCAGCCAAGCTTATCCGATTTCACGGTAACGGTAAAGGTGTCACTTAACGACCCAACCGCTACCGTAATCGTCTTTACCCCGTTATCCGCGGTGTAACCGCTCACCGTGTAACCGTCCATCAAATAGGCCCAACGGTGATCTTCCTCAAAGAACGCGCGCACCTTCATTCCTTCAAGATCAAGCGCTTCGCCTTCCATGTACGTAACTTTATCGGGCAATTGATGTACTTCCAGTTCTCTGTATCGGTGCTCCAAGCCGGGGACAATGTACCACGTGAACCCAGAGGTTGACCAACCGACAGGAGCATCCTCCCAACCGTCGGTGTTCAACACGTAAATATCCGCCTTAGCATTCGACGCAACGCCGACTCTGAAATCACCGACAGCTCCGTTGAATACGATCTTTTTCAAATTCGGGCAGCTGAGCCACGCTCTTTCTCCGATTTTTCCCACACCTTTAGCAGGGAAAATCACTTCCGCGATACCCGTGTGGGAAAAGGCCTCCTCACCTATGCTTTGCACATACTCCAACGACGGCATCTGCTCCAAGGCTTGGCAATAGTAAAACGCCTGATCACCAACCTTTGTCAACGCCTGTACATCCACCGTTTTCAGCGATTTGCATTGGTAAAAGCAACTCTCCGGTATCTCTGTCAAACCTCTTGCCGTCACACTTTCCAACGCAGTACAGCCGTTAAAACAGTTTTCCCCCACGCTGGTTACGGTGTCCGGAATAACGATCGACATCAGCGAGGTGCAGTATTCAAAGGCTTGTGCTTTAATTTTTTCCAATTCCTGCGGCAGTTCCACCTGCTTCAGCGCCGAACATCTCGAGAAACCACTCAGTTCCTTCAACGTACTCGGCAGCACGACCGTTTCTAACGAAGTACAGCCTTCAAACGTCCCCGACAGAGCCGTAATTTCCGCAGCAATAACCGCTGTTTTCAGCGAGGTGCAGCGCATAAATACACCGTAGCCCATCTGCGTAACGCCGGCCGGAACGGTTACCGTTTCCAAATCTTCACAGCCTTGAAACGCATAATCCTCAATCGTCGTTAACCCGGCGGGGAAAACCACGCTTTTTAAAACGGTGCAGTGCCTAAAGCTTTTCCGACCAATCGAAGTCAAAGAAGCAGGAAAACGAATTTCCTCCAACGAAGAGCAGCACGCAATGGCTTCCTCGCCTATGCTTTGCACACCTTCCGGAATGTTCAAGGTCTCCAATTCGCTGCAAGAATAAAAAGCATTGTTTTCAATCTTTTTAATACCTTGGGGAAGCGTCACCGAGGTAAGCGCCGTAAACTGGAACGCTTCGCTTCCTATCGCTTCCACATTCTTCCCAAACGTCACTTTCGCCAGATTGGTACAATGTGAAAACGCTCGAGGCTCAACAACCGTAACCGAATCGGGAATAACCACTTCCTCGATCCCCGGGCACTGGCTAAAAGCGCTTCCCGGAATAGTTGTCACATTGCTGCCGATGACTAACTTGGCAGGACCTTGTGTTTGATAAAAAGCGGAATCACCCAACGTTGTAACGCGCTCGAAATTTGTGAGCTTCGAAAGCTTCGAACAACGCATAAACACGCCGTTCTCAAGCACCAACGGCTTACCTTCATCAAAAACCACCTCTTCCAGTGCTTCGCAACCGTAAAAAGCAGTCCATTTAATAAGCGTTACATTCGCGGGGATGGTGATCGTTGTTAGACTTTTGCATCCCCAAAATGCATTGCCGCCAATCGTTGTCAAGCCTTCGGGAAGAACGATCTCCTCCATTTTAAGGCCATTGAAGGAATTTTCTTCCAGTGTCGTTACGGTATACCCGCCCAACGTGGGAGGAATGGTTACCTTACCGCTCAAGTCGGTAGCTTTCACAATGATCGCTTCGTTGTTTTCCACTTTGTACGTGTAGTTTCCGCTGGTAAATTCTTCGGAAGCGGCAACCGAAAACGAGCTGATCGCTACCATCAGCATCAGTAATGCTGCCACAACCAACCAGCGTAATCCGTTTTTGTTTTTCATTGCGTATTCTCCTCCCTTTTCTTCTTACATTTTTATTGTATCGTATCAGGTTAGCTGTGTCAACTGAAAAAAGCCGCCCAATTCGGGCGGCTTTTTTTGTAAAACTATAGCGTTTTTCGCAATTTTTTTAAATAATTTTCAAAATAAGCGGGCAATTCGCTTTCAAATTCCAGCCACTCGCCGCTAACGGGATGCACAAACCCGATATGCCGTGCGTGCAAACACTGCCCTTGCAGCTCGGTGGGCTGCTTGGCACCGCCGTACACGGTGTCGCCCGCAACGGGATGGCCCAAATAGGCCATGTGCACACGGATCTGATGAGTGCGCCCCGTTTCCAGCCGCAGCCGCACGTAGGAATACCCGGGGTACTCCTCCAGCACGCGGTAATGCGTTACGGCGGGCTTGCTGTTTTTGACGGTGACAGCCATTTTTTTGCGATCGACCGGATGACGGCCGATGGGTGCGTCCACCGTGCCCTCCGATTGCTTTAAGTGCCCCACCAGCACCGCTTCGTATTCACGCGTGAAGCTATGCTCCTTGATCTGTTCGGCCAAGCCTTGGTGCGCGCGATCGTTTTTTGCGACGATGAGCAGGCCGCTGGTATCCTTATCAATGCGGTGCACGATACCCGGCCGCAGCACCCCGCCGATGCCCGAAAGACCTTGCGGGCAATGCGCCAGCAGGGCGTTGACCAACGTGCCGTCGGGATTGCCTGCGGCGGGATGCACCACCATGCCTTTTTCTTTGTTGACCACCAGCAGGTCATCATCCTCGTACACGATGTTCAGCGGAATGTTTTGCGGTACCGCCTCACACGGCTGCAGTTCGGGAGGTGTGACGGAAATTTCGGCATAGGCAGACAGACGGGCGCTTTTGGTAAGCGCCCGTCCCTCAACCGTAATTAAACCTTGCTCAAGCCAACGCTGTGCGGTGGCTCGGGTAATTGATAACGCTTCGGCCAAATAACGGTCGGCGCGTTCCCCCTCAGCTTCCGGAGGGAGTATCAGTTTCGTTTCCATGCGAAACCTCCGCGGGAGTTTTTTCTTCGTAGAAAAACAAGAAGAAAACCAACAGCAGGACAGAACCTACTACAATGAAGCAATCGGCCACGTTGAACACGGGAAAATCCATGAACGTGGTTTTGATGAAATCCACCACATAGCCTTGCACCAGACGGTCGATCAGATTGCCGATACCACCGGCAAGAATGAGCGTTGCGCTGATGTTGAACATGGTAAAGCGACGGAATTTTCCCATGAGCACAAACACAAGAAGTGCCGCCAAGATGATGCCGGTGAGCACGATCAAGAACCACCGCTCACCCGAGAGAATACTCCATGCCGCGCCGTCGTTGGGAACGTAGTGGAAATCAATAACACCGGGAATAAAGGTAACGTCCGGCTTGCCTTTTAAATAGACGATCGCCAGCCATTTGGTAAGCTGATCCAAGCCTACCAGTACCGCTGTGACGGCCACGATCAGGCCTTGGAACATACGCTTACCTCCTTACTTGCGGTCTTTCATCAGTGCAGCACAACGAGCGCACAGGCCGGCGTACTCGCCTTCCTCGGACACGCTCTCGCTGTAGGTCCAGCAACGGCAGCACTTGCCGCCGTCGGCGTGAGCCACCGATACCGACAGACCGGCAACCTCGCCCGTTTGTTCGCCGCTGCCCTCGCCGAGCACCGACACCTGCGATACGATAAGCACCGTGGGCAGCAAGTCTTCAACAGACTTAACGAACGGCAGCAGCTCGGCATCGCAATACAAGGCAACCTTCGCATCCAAGGAGCTACCGATCACCTTGGCGTTACGCGCTGCCTCCAGCGCCTTCTGCACATCGTTGCGGATGGCATGGATGCGATCCCATTTCGCTTCAAATTCGGGAGCGGAAACGGGGTTGGCTTCGGGAATGTCGTTGAGCATAACCGAACGGGCATCCTCTTCGGCGGTGTGCGGCATGAAGGACCAGATCTCCTCGGCGGTGAACGCCAGGATGGGTGCCAGCATGCGGGTGATGGTGTTGAGAATGCGGTAGATCGCCGTTTGTGCTGCACGGCGCAGCTTGCCGTCGGCGGCTTCTACATACAAGCGATCCTTCAGCACATCGAGATAGAAGTTGGACAGATCGACCACGCAGTAATGGTGAATGGCATAGAACGCATCGTGGAACTCGTAGGTATCGTAGGCTTTGCGCACCTCGGCCACGACCTGCTCCAAGCGCATCAGGGCCCAGCGGTCGATATCCAGCAGCTCGTCATCGGTTACTTGATCGGTGTTGGGATCGAAATCGTGCAGGTTGCCGAGAATGTAGCGCGCGGTGTTACGCACCTTACGATAAGCCTCGGACAGCTGCTTCAGAATATCCTTAGACAAACGAACGTCGACACGGTAATCCAGCGAAGCTACCCACAAACGCAGGATCTCGGCACCGTAGTCTTTAATGACTTCGTCGGGCGCAATGGCATTGCCGAGCGACTTGTGCATGGCCTTGCCTTCGCCATCGACCACCCAGCCGTGCGTGAGTACGGCCTTGTAAGGTGCTTTGCCGGTGCAGGCAACTGCCGTGAGCAGCGAGGACTGGAACCAACCGCGATACTGGTCGGCGCCTTCCATGTACAGATCGGCGGGCCAAGTCAGCTCGGGGCGCTCGGCGCACACAGCCGCGTGCGAGGAGCCGGAGTCGAACCAAACGTCCATAATATCGGATTCCTTGCGGAAGTGCTTGCCGCCGCAATGCGGGCAGGTGGCACCGGCAGGAACGATCTCATCGGCCTCATGGGCATACCAGCCGTTGGAGCCTTCCTTGCGGAACAGTTCGGACACGGCACGGATAAATTCTTTATCAATGATGGGCTCGCCGCAATCCTCACAATAGAAGATCGGGATCGGCACGCCCCACAGGCGCTGGCGGGAAATACACCAGTCGCTGCGCTCGCGCACCATTGAGGTGATGCGGTCTTCGCCCCAAGCAGGCATCCAGGTAACATCCTGAATGGCGCGCACGGCATCGTCCTTAAAGCTTTCGACCGAGCAGAACCATTGGTCGGTTGCGCGGAACAGCACCGGCTTCTTGCAGCGCCAGCAGTGCGGATACTGGTGAACGATCTTTTTCATCGCCAAGAGCGAACCGGTTTTGTCCATGTGGATCGCAATGGCCTTGTTGGCTTCGTCGGTGGTCATACCGGCGCAGATGGGACCGGCTTCTTCGGTCATGCGGCCTTGGCTGTCGACCGGAACGACAATACCGATCTGCTCGTAATTCTTGCAGATGTTAAAGTCGTCGACACCGTGACCGGGAGCCGTGTGAACGCAGCCCGTACCGCTTTCCAGCGTAACGTGATCGCCCACGATGATGAGCGACTCGCGATCGAGGAAGGGATGCTTTGCCGTCATATACTCCAGCTCGGCACCGGTGAACTGCGCCAGCACCTTGTACTCGGTGATACCGGCGACCGACAAGGTTTCCTCGGTGAGGGCTTCGGCGAGAATGTAGATCTCCTCGCCCACCTGCACCGCTTGATACGTAAAGGTGGGGCCCAAGCAAATGGCCAGGTTAGCGGGCAACGTCCAGGTGGTGGTGGTCCAAATAACGAACGAGGTTTTGGACGGATCGACACCCTTGGCAGACAGCACACCGCGCTCATCGGCTACCGGGAACTTTACGTACACGGAGTAGCAAGGATCCTCGGCGTATTCGATTTCGGCCTCGGCCAAAGCCGTTTGGCACTCGGGGCACCAGTACACGGGCTTTAAGCCTTTGTAGATATAGCCCTTGGTAGCCATTTCGCCAAACACTTCGATCTGGCGTGCTTCGAACTCGGGAACCATGGTGATATAGGGGTTCTCCCAATCGCCCAACACACCCAAGCGCTTGAACTGTGCCGTTTGGTCGGCAATATAGCCCTCGGCAAACTCGCGGCAAATGTTGCGCAGCTCGACCGGAGACATGGACAACGCGTTCGCAACGCCGGCCTTGGCACGAGCCTTCAGCTCGATGGGCAGGCCGTGCGTGTCGAAGCCCGGCACGAACGGAGCCTGATAGCCCGCCATGTTGCGATAGCGCACGATCATATCCTTGATGATCTTGTTCAGCGCCGTACCAATGTGAATGTTGCCGTTGGCATAGGGAGGGCCGTCGTGCAGAACAAAGCGCGGCTTGCCTTCGTTCTTCTTGACCATTTCACCGTAAATATCCTCGTTGTCCCACTTTTCCAGGAACAGCGGTTCACGCTGCGGCAGATTGCCGCGCATGGGATAATCGGTTTGGGGCAGATTGAGTGTCTGATTATAATCCTGTTGCATAGTGTTTAATCTCCTTTTGAGAACTTACTTGCGCTTTTTGAAAAATCCGCGAGGCTTTTCTTCCTCGTCGTCATCGGTATCCTCGCGGATATCGTAATCTTCGCCGAATTTTAAATCGGAGAAGCGCGATACCACTTTCATTTCTTCGTCGCCTTCCGTGGCCGGCTGCACCGTTTCTTCCTCTACGGGAGTAACCACAACGTCAGCCTCGGCGGCCTCTTCGGCCTGCGGTTCGGCAGCCTCTTTAGTAGCTTCCTGCTCGGGCAGCATGCCGATAACGGCCAAATGCTCTTTATACAACGTCATTAACCGTGCTTTAAAGGCCTCAACCTCTTTCTGCACGCGTTGCAGTTCGTTCTTTTCCTCGGCGATCTTATTCAAGGCCGCGGAACGGATTTCCTCCACTTCCTCTTCGGCCTGCTTTTTCATGGCTGCGGCCGCTTCCTCGGCCTCGCGCCGCGCGGCATCGCCGGCACGCTGGGCGTTGAGCAGCGCAGCGCGGATGCTGTCTTCATCATTGCGGTACTCCACCAGCTTATCGGCAAGCACCTTCATTTTCTGAGAGAGCTCTTCCTTTTCTCGGTTCAGCTGCTCGACGGTTTCGGCGCAGGCATCGATAAAATCATCGACCTCCTCGGCGCGATAGCCGCGGCCGCGACTGAATTCTACGTTGCGGATTTCATCTAAAGTCATCATTTAAGAACTCCTCCGTTTCGTTAAATATACTGCTCCAAGCGAACAAACAGCCGCCCTTTTTTGGTGGGCGGGCCGATGGCGGCGACCCGAAAGCGGCCGACACCACGCACCGAAAGGATATCGCCCTCGTTAACGGTGAGGGACACATTCTCGGTGGGTAGATGATTGACCGACACCGCTCCGCCGACGATGCGGCGCACCGCCTCCTCGCGAGAGGCGCGCAGCGCAATGCGCAACACGGCATCCAGCCGCGGGGAAGGCACGGTATCGTGCAATTCTTTAAATTCACGCACCACGGTGACGGGCCGCGTGTAGGGATATACCACTTTGACGCCCTCGTGGCCGATCTTTTGGACCGTGTTTGCCAAAAAGGGGGCCAGCTCTTCATCGGCCATCACGACAGCTTCGCCGTTTTGGCAGATAATGTCGCCCAACTTTTCGCGGCGAATACCGGTGCCGAGCAGGGCTCCCAAAAAGTCGCGGTGCGACAGTGTGGCAGCGGTGCGGTAGCAAAAGCCGATGGCCTGAACGGGAAACAGCGCTTCATCGGGCTCCATGAACGAGGGAAACACCCCCAGCACCGTGCGCTCGGCCTCGGGATAGCCACCGTAAAACCGAAAGCTTGTGACTCCCTTTTCACGCAAGACGGCTCGTGCCACCGCTTGTTGGTGTTCGTCAAGAAAACCGACAAATCGGGGACACGAGCGCACGTCACACAGATGGCAAGCATCGTCTATGCGGGCACGCGTGAGCGCGTCCTCTTCCGATGCATCAGAAATATAAGCCATTGTTCTCCAGTTCGTCTAACAGATCACCCATAAAGCCGACGTTGTACGGCGTGATGATATAGGTGCAGTTGGCGACCTTTTTGATCTGGCCGTCGTTCGCGTAGGCAACACCGCTCAAGAAGTCGAGGATGCGGCGAGCAACGTCTTTGTTGGACGATTCCAGATTCAGAACCACCGTGCGTTTGTTGTTGAGGTGGTCGGCAATGGTGCTGGCGTCATCAAAGCGCTCGGGCTTGACCAACACGACCTGCAGCTGAGCCGTGGCGTGAATGTTTACCACCTTGTTGCCCTTTTGTGCGGGCTCCTCGGCAGCGCGCTCCGGTGTGCGGGACATAATATCGTTGCCGGTTTCTTCGATCTGATCGTCTTCGTTATCGCCCAAAAGACCTTGCAGTTTTCCCAAAAGATTCATAGTTACTTCCTCCTGCTTAATGATATTCTCGTTTTCCGAAGATCGCCGAACCGATACGGACCATTGTGGATCCTTCACGGATAGCTTCAACATAATCCATTGACATTCCCATAGATAAGATCTCCATAGTTATATTATCCACATTTTTACCCCGAATGTCAACAAACAGTTTATACATTTGCTCAAAAACTGCGCGTTTTTCCGCTTCTGTGTGCAAAATCGGCGGGATTGCCATTAATCCACGCACGCGAAGACCGGGAAAATTCGCTATTTTTTCAAGCAACGGTTCCAGTTCGGCAACCGGTACACCGCTTTTGGAGTCCTCATTGCCGATGTTTACTTCTACCAGCACGTCGCAGTGGCCGCGTTCGGTCTCGGCCGCTGCACGGGAAACGGCTTGAGCCAAACGCTCGCTGTCGATGGATTGGATCATATCGACTTCACCCACGATGCGGCGCACCTTATTGGTTTGCAGATGACCGATCAGATGCGCTTGCACACCGTCGAGCTGCAACGCATCGCGCTTTTCCAAAAACTCCTGCACACGGTTTTCGCCGATATGCGTAACGCCCGCTGCCAGTGCCGCATTGATGCGCGCAGCATCGACCGTTTTGGTGACCGCCATCAGCGTGACCTCTTCGCGCCGACGACCGGCCGCTGCACACGCCGCTTGGATCTGCTCTTCGATGCGAGCGAGGTTTTCACGCACGTAGGCGTGGTTATCGTGCAAGTTTTCCGTCATACAGATCCTCTCCTTTCACGGCGATCTTATCGTAAAGTGCAACGTAGCCTTCCATATCATCATCGGGGACTTGGCAAACAGAAAAAGCGCCTGCGGCATCGTGATACAGCACCCGAATGCGACGGAATGCCAACACGTTGCCTACCTGCACGTATACACCCTGTTCGTGCTGCTCGTTGAAGCGAATGGCACTGTCGGGAATGCGCAGGCCGTCATACTGTTTCAAACGGATCTCGATTTTTTCGACACGCACAGTGGACAGCGATTGGTCCATGTTGGTGCATTTTAAAATGAGGGCTGCTTGCCCGGAAGCATCTTTATTGATTGCCGTTACCTGCATGGGAATGATCTGGTTGCTTACAAACGGCATACGCACTTCAATTTGCGTGCCCATTTTCAGCTCGGCAGCCTGCTCCAGCGGCAATACGCACGCCAGATACCATTCGTAGTCGGCAACGATCTTGCCGATGCCCGAAGAAACGTTTTGCGGTTGATAGTTCAACGCCTCTTGCACGCGGGCGACGGTAAGCTCGGTAACACCCTTGGTGCTGCAATAGGTTTCGTAGCCGTCGAGATCGCCGATGAAATACCCGGCTACCGGCGCGCTCACCTGACCGCTCGCCGGACTGAACGAGGTGGCCAGCTGCTGCCGTTCGGCACGCATGGCATTTAACTGAGCATCGTAGTTTTCAACGCGGCCTACCGTGATCTGCTGCTTATTGAGCAGCGTGAGAAGACGGGAGTGCAGGTCTTCCATGCCATCGAAGGACAGGGATTTGGCCTTGCCGGTGATCTGCAGCCAAATATCGTCAATTTGCTGGTTGATCGCCGTTAAATTGGCACGGTTTGAGGTGCCCTGCGCGTTGATCGAAGCCAGGGAAGCGATCTCGGCATCCAGCTTTTTCAGATTTTGCTGGGCCAACGCATCGTTTTCCGAAGCGAAAATATCGGCAATTTTACCGCCGCGCGATACGCGGCTGCCGTTTTGCGCAGAGTAATACAAATATCCGCTGGGGTTTTCGGTGATGATGGTTTCATCGCGGAATACCACACCGTCGGTTTCCAACGTTTGGTAGGCGGTAACCTGTGTGACGGTGGCGGTTTCCAGTTTGGGGCGAAACACCGTGTACGCCTGATAGCCAACGTAGGCGACCAGCAGCAAGGCTGCCATAATAAGCAGGATGCGCTTGACGATAGGCTTCATACGCTCTGTGCTCCTTCCCAGTCTGTTATAAGCTTTGCGGCGGCGGCGAAAACATCACCGTCGTCGACGTATACGGTGGTCATCCAATCCTGATGGCGGAACCACGACAGCTGGCGCTTGGCATAGCGTCGTGTGCCTTGCCGGATGGCGGCTGTGACCTCGCTGAGCGAGGCTTCGCCTGCAAAGTACGGTTCCCATTCCTTGTAGCCGATGGCTTGGCGGACCGTATCGGTGTTGGGTTGATTGCGCAGCCAACGAGCCTCTGACTCCAGACCGTTTTTCAGCATCAGCTCGACGCGGCGGTCGATACGGTCGTACAAGACGGCGCGATCGCGGAAATCCAAGCGGATGCCGCAGGGAATATACGGTGACGGCGTGCGCCGTGAGTCTTCATTTTGTTGGGTGATGGTGCGGCCGGTGGTACGGTAAATCTCCAGTGCACGGACAATGCGGCCGTGGTCGTTTGGGTGAAGCCGCGCAGCGGTTTGTGGGTCAACAGCGGCCAGTTCTTGAAGCAAGGCTTCACCACCCTCGGCTGCGATGCGTTTGTTCAACTCATCACGCACGGTGCGATCGCCGGGTTGGTCTTCGTATTGCAGATTATCGACCACGGCTTGAATGTACAAGCCTGTACCGCCGCATACGACGGGCAGTTTGCCGCGGCCGTGCACCTCGCGGATGGCGGCGTGAGCCACTTCTGCATAGAGAGCGACGCTGTAGGAGGCATCCGGCGGGAGAAACCCCATTACGTGATGTGGGATGCCGGCAGTTTCTTCCTCGGTGGGGCGGGCTGTGCCGACCTGCAGCGTGGCATACACCTGCATGGAGTCGGCCGAGATAACCTCGCCGTTGAAGCGCTTGCACAGTTCAACCGCCAAAGAGGTCTTCCCCGAAGCGGTGGGACCGGCAACAACGACGAGAGGGATTCGTTTGGTGGACATCAGACGATCCTCCCAAACTGCTTTTCAATCTCGTGTGCGGTCAGTTCAAAGCACACCGGACGACCGTGAGGGCAGGTGCGAACATCGTCTTCCCACAGTACCCGCTCGGCCAGCTTTTGCAGTTCGACAGGGTTGCTGCTGTCGCCTCCCTTTACGGCGGCGCGGCAGGCAACGGAGTGGTAGATCCAATCCAGCTGTGCGGTGGTGATCTCGCGACGACCGGCAATAAGCCCGCCGGCGATTTCGCGCAGGCTTTCGGCAATGTCGGTTCCGACAAGCGGCATGGGAACGGCGCGCACAATGAGTGAGCGGCCGCCGAACTCTTCGGCATCGAAGCCTGCAGAACGCAGCGCTTCCTCGGCAGCGGTAAGGGCCTCAAGTTCTTCGCGGCTGAGGGTTACCGTGAGCGGCGTGAGAAGCAGCTGGGCATCGGTGTGCTCCGTCTTTTTCAGTTCGTTATATAGCAACCGCTCGTGAGCGGCGTGTTTGTCGATAAAATACACCGAACCGCGCCATTCGGCTACGATATAGGTGTGCAACACCTCTCCTACCAGACGCACCGGCTCGGGAGTGTTGTGAAGCACGGGGGCTTCTTCTACCTGCACAGGTACAGCTTCCTGCAGGGGCAGCGATTCCTGAACAGGAGCTTCAGGCTCTTTGGCTACCGGATTGGGCTCGGCCGAGGCAAAGAACGCGGCCACCGCCGGCTGCTCGTTATTCAAGCGCCCACTCTGCGCGGCGCTGCGAGCCTGCCACACGGACGGCTCTTTGGGACGAGGCGGCTGTTGCGGTTGTTCGCGAACCGTCTCGACGCGTTGTGCTTCCACCCGTTGCGCAATGGTGTGTGCCGTTGCGGGGCGTGTGGGAATGACCGCCTCGGGTTGCTTTACCGGTGCGGAAAACTCGGCCTGCTTGGGCGCACTGTCGCCCATGAGGGCGGTTTTTACGCCGTGATAGACCGCATCGAAAACCGGCTTTTCGTTCACAAAGCGTACCTCGATCTTGGCGGGGTGCACGTTGGCATCCACCGTTTCGGGGGGCATGTCCAAATTTAAGACACAGGCAGGGAATTTCCCCACCATGATCGCACCCTTATACGCTTGTTCCAGCGCCGCCATGGCGGTGCGCGTTTTTACGTAGCGACCGTTAATGAAGAAATGCTGCATGGTGCGGTTGGCACGAGCCGAAGCAGGGCGGCAGATATAGCCGCTCACACGAACACCGCCCAGTGAATACTCAAGGGGAATCAGCGTTTTGGCAAAATCGCGCCCCAGCACCGAACCGATGCAGGAAAGCAGGTCGTTATCGCCGGGAGTGAGCAGTTCCTCGCGCCCATCGCGCAGAAAACGGAACGAGATCTCGGGATGGGACAGTGCCAAACGATCGACAACGGCGGCCACAGCGTTGGCTTCGCCGACGTCTTTTTTCAAAAATTTCATGCGGGCAGGGACATTATAGAACAGATCGCGCACGATAATTGTCGAACCGCGCGCACAGCCCGTGTCGGTAAGCTCGATCTCCTCGCCGCCCTCCAGCCGATACAAGGTGCCGGCCAGATCGTCCTCGGTGCGGGTAACAAGCTCCACACGCGACACGGCAGCAACCGAAGCCAAGGCTTCGCCGCGGAAGCCCAGCGTGCCGATGCGTTCCAGATCGTCTTCGGTGCGGATCTTACTGGTGGCATGCCGCAAAAAGGCCGTGGGCACGTCCTCGCGTGCAAAGCCGCAGCCGTTATCACGCACTGCCAAATAGGTGATACCGCCGTTTTCGATTTCCACAGTGATGGAGGTAGCACCGGCATCAATAGCGTTTTCAATAAGTTCCTTCGCCACTGACGAGGGGCGTTCGACCACCTCACCGGCAGCGATGAGTTCGGCGGTGTGTTTGTCTAATACTTGAATTTTGGCCACGGTACTGCCTCCTTTCAATTAAAATGCTTGCGCATCACGGTTTAATTCATACAAAATATGCATAGCCTCAATGGGCGTAAGCACATTCACATCCAAGTCGCGCAGACGACGAACAAGCTCATTATCGGCCATGGGCAACAGCGACAGCTGTTCGTTATCCTCGGCCACCGACAACGGTGCGCGCTGCACGGCGGCAGCCCCACCGGCATTCAGTTCCTCTAAGATTTCGCGGGCACGGGCCACCACGGCGTCGGGAACACCGGCAAGCTTGGCCACCTCAATACCGTAGCTTTCGTCGGCGGGACCGCGAACGATACGGCGCAGGAAGGTGATGCTCTCGCCGTGGCGTTTCACGGCGATGCTGTAGTTGCGTACGCCCTCCAGCTGATCTTCCATCACGGTAAGCTCATGATAATGCGTGGCGAACAAGGTCTTGGCTCCTACGCGGCGCGCCACGTGCTCCAGCACGGCGCGAGCGATGCTCATCCCGTCGAACGTGGAGGTGCCGCGGCCGATCTCATCGAACACGATGAGGCTGTTGGCGGTGGCGTGCTCCAAAATGGTGGCGACCTCGCTCATTTCTACCATGAAGGTGGACTGACCCGAGGCCAGATCGTCGGATGCGCCGACGCGGGTGAAGATACTGTCGACAATGCCGATGGTAGCACTTTCGGCAGGCACGAAGCTGCCGATCTGTGCCAGCAGCGTAATAAGCGCCGTTTGACGCATATAGGTGGATTTACCCGCCATATTGGGGCCGGTGAGGATCATCACACGCTCGTTCTTGCCGTCTAAATGAATATCGTTGGGAACGAACGGCGCTTTCAACAGCGATTCCACCACCGGATGACGGCCGTTTTTAATAACGAGCTCGCCGCTCATATCAATGACAGGACACACGTAGCCGCCCCGCACCGCCACTTCGGCAAGCGAGCAGAGCACGTCGACCGCCGACACAGCCTCGGCCGTGCTTTGAATACGCGACAGCTCGGCGGCAACCGCGCGCCGCACCTCGGAAAACAACTCGTGCTCCAGTGCAATGGAGCGTTCCTTAGCACCCAGCACGCGAGCCTCTAATTCCTTGAGCTCTTGCGTGATGTAGCGTTCGGCGTTGGCCAGCGTTTGCTTGCGTATGTAGTGCTCGGGCACCTGCTCCGTAAAGCTGCGGGACACCTCAATGTAATAGCCAAATACACGATTATATCCGACCTTGAGGGTGCGGATGCCGGTTTTTTCTTTTTCCTCGGCCTCGATGCGGGCAATGATGCCCGTACCGTCGGTCATGATGGAACGCAGTTCGTCTAACTCGGCGTTGTAGCCGGGGCGAATGACCCCACCCTCTTTAACGGTGAGGGGCGGATCGTCGGCAACGGCCTCGCTGATGCGCTGATAGACGTCCTGCAGCGGGTCGATCTGCTCGCGCAGCTCGCACAGCAGTGTGCTTTTGGCGCCCTGCATACGCTCGCGCACCGGACCGAGCCGTCCGATGGTGTGCTTAAGCGAGCACAGCTCCTTGGCGTTGACACTGCCGTAGACCACGCGGGACATAATGCGCTTTAAGTCGTACACCTCGCCCAGCAGCTCCTGCAGCTCCTCACGCCGCATGGAATCGTGTACCAGCTCGTCCACCGCACCCTGACGGCGGGTGATCTGTGCCGGATGCAAGAGCGGCTGTTCTACCCACGAGCGCAGCAAACGAGCACCCATGGCAGTGCGCGTGCGGTCGAGCACGCCCAAGAGAGAACCGTGCTTTTTGCCGCTGCGCAGCGTTTCGGTGAGCTCCAGATTGCGGCGCGTGGAAATATCGAGGCGCATATACTGAATGTCGGAATACACGTTGAGATAGGCCATGCGCTCCAAGCCGATCTTCTGTGTCATATACAGGTAGTGCAGCGTGCAGCCCAGCGCGCGTACCGCAGAAAATTTATCTTCCAGTTCGGCGGCGCGCAACGAGGTCTTGTGAAAATGCTGCAGAATGATCTCCTCGGCGGCGGCATAGTCGAAGCTGGCAGGCTCGGCCTGCTCGGGCTTAACGAGCAACCGCTCGGCGAGGAAGGTATAGGTGAGCTGATCGGCCATGGCTACGTCGTTAAGCAAGACCTCGCGCGGAGAAAAGCGCGACAGCTCGTTGATGAGGCGGGAACGAATGTCCGTGCCGTCTAAATGGGTGACGTGGATATCGCCCGTGGAGGTATCGGTGAAGCAGAGACCGGCATCGGTAAAGCCATCGCCGGCAAACACGGTGCACAGATAGTTATTGCGCGTTTCCTCCAGCATGCTGCCTTCGATGACCGTGCCCGGTGTGATGATGCGCACTACCTCGCGTTGCACTAACCCCTTGGCAAGTGCAGGGTCTTCCGTTTGCTCGCAGATGGCCACCTTGTAGCCGCGATTGACCAGCCGAGCAATATACGTTTCACAGCTGTGATACGGCACACCGCACATGGGGGCGCGTTCCTCCTGCCCGCAATCCCGCCCGGTGAGTACGAGTTCGAGTTCTCGCGAAGCTACCTTGGCATCCTCGAAAAACATCTCGTAAAAGTCACCCAAGCGGAAAAACAGAATACATTGAGGATATTGCTCTTTGATCGCCAGATACTGCTGCATCATCGGCGTCATTGCCGCCATACCGTTTTCCTCCAAATCTTACAAATACTATAGCCGAAGAGAGTTGAACCCTAATCGGTCAAAACAACAATTTTTCACAGCAACAGCGTTATACTCACTTGAAATACATACAGTATTTCTGCGTTCGCATGCCTTGTTGCCGTACAAAAATTGTTCGTTTTGACTTGT
>JAFVSK010000022.1 GCA_017503785.1 Clostridia bacterium | reverse complement strand
CGATAAATAAGAATTTAGTGGAGGTAATATTGTATGTGGTTTGTACTCGCATTACTGTCTGCAATATTTGCAGCACTTACCTCTATACTGGCGAAGGTCGGCATAGAAGGTGTCAACTCAAATCTTGCAACAGCAATAAGAACCGTTGTGGTAGTTGTTATGGCTTGGGGAATGGTTTTCCTCACGAATGCACAAAATGGAATTGCAGAAATTAGTAAACGGAGTTGGCTGTTTCTCGTTCTATCGGGATTGGCAACGGGTGTCTCATGGCTTTGCTATTATAAGGCATTACAGTTGGGTGATGCATCCAAAGTTGTGCCAATTGACAAGTTGAGTGTTGTGATCACATTGATTTTGGCGTTCGTGTTTTTACACGAACAGTTTACAACGAAATCCTTGATAGGTTGTATACTTATTGGAATTGGAACTATGGTAATGGTTCTTTAATTTCTTTATCAAACCGTTCGATAAATTCCAATTTATCGAACAGATGATATTTGTTTGTAAAAGGGTTTTAGGTTTTCCTAACAAGTAGAAAATGATATATATTTTCCCTGCTTGTTACGGTATGCGACAACTATTAAACGGATGTGTAGAATTTCTGCACATCCGTTTTACTATCTCAAAAAGTATTGTATATAGTGTTATTGTGAGACAAGTCTCACAGTGTTATTTTGCCTATCGGCAAAGTGATATTAAAACCTAATGGTTTTAGTGATATTTTATTCGCCTATAAAACTCGCAAAGCGAATAACACTCGGCTTTTAGCCGAATATAACTGCGAAGCAATATAACTCGCCAAAGGCGAATAAAACTGGCGTTGTATCCTTACGGGTACAACGCCTAACACGGAGCCTTTTTTTATCTCTAAAATTATCAGGGGCGCTGCCACACACGGATCCAGTCGATCTCCAACGGATTGCACGCAGCACCGCTGAGAATGAGTGTTTGCGGATCGCGTTCCAGCGGATGATACTCATCCCCCATCGACTCGCCGGCGTGCAGCCACAGGATTTCTTGATTGAGTTCCTTCGGCGCATAGGTTACGCGCACACACAGCTCACCGTCGACGTAGCTTTCGATCAGGCCATCGTCCCACAGGCAGGTCATAGTGTGCCACTCTTTGTCCTCCAAGCCCTTCGGACCGGCATGATTGTAGTTACTGATCCAGTAATCCACAGGGCCGCTCGGATCTTCGCGCTTGGAATGATGCACTGTGGTGGTCCAGAAACCATCGCCCCAGTACTCCAACCAATCGGGCTCCACCCAATCCTTCGTTTTGTCGTTCAGCTTATCGGGCGGGAACGACCAAACGGCCGGCTCGCCGCTTTCTCCGGCTTCCTTGTCGTTCTTTCGCGGGCGCGGAATACGAAAACGGAATTCCAGCACACCTTTGAAGAAAGAAAAACCCACCTGCGTTTTGGGATGCACCGAAACCAACCCGAAGTTATACATCGAATTTTTTTCGTGCAGCTTCAAAATGCTGTTTTCCACCGAATAATCGTCGGGCTCCAGCGGGGGCGCCTTGTACACACGCTCCACATACCACTTGTAGCCCTCTTTGCCGGTATTGTTCACGTCGATGGTATCCAAGGAATCGAAGTCATCCTCGAACGTCAACTGCGTCATACCGTATTCCTTGGCGATCCACGGTGCTTCTATTGTCTTTCCCATCAAATCACTCCCTTTGCTTTTATTGTACAAAATCTCAAAGCCGTTTGCAACCCGTTTTCACAATACGCCAAGAAATGACTAAAACAACGCAAAAAAGGCCTTGCAAAGCAAGGCCTTTCTCTTTATTTCTGCCACACGCGAATCCAGTCGATCTCCAACGGATTGCACCACGAGCCACCCAAAATGAGCGCCTGTGCCACTGTGTTCAGCGGCTTGTAAACATCGTCTTGATAATCGCCCACGGTAAACTTCACCATCGGCTCGGGATCCTTGCCGTCGTAATACGTCTGCTTCACGGCAGGCTCACCGTCGAGCCAGCTTTCAATGATACCGTCGTCCCACAGGAACGTCATGGTGTGCCATTCGCCGTCGGTAAACGCCACAGGGCCGCGATGACCGCTCCAATTCGCTGCCGCATAATAGTGCGGCGCATGCATGGTTTCGCGCTTGGAGTGATGGATGGTGGTGGTGTAGTAGCCATCGCCCCAATATTCCATCCAGTCCGGCTCGATCCATTCCAACGCAATATCGTAGATCTTTTGCGACGGGAACGACCAGATCGCCGGCACACCGGTCTCGCCGGCTTCCTTATCGTTGGCGCGCGGGCGCGGAATACGAATACGGAATTCCAGCACGCCCTTGCAGAACTCAAAGCCCACGCGAGTGCGCGGATTGATGGTAGCAATGCCCCAGTTATAGGTGGGCTCCTTGTTGCACACCGTCAGCACGCTGTTTTCCAGTTTAATGTCGTCGGGGTCCAGCGGCTTCGCGCGGAACGGACGCGTGGTATACCACTTGTAGCCCTCTTTACCGGTACCGTACAGATCAATGGTATCCATCGAATCAAAATCATCCTCAAACACCAAGCGGGTCATGCCCTTTTCTTTGGCGATCTGCGGAGCTTCAATCGTCTTGTTCATCGCAGTACCCTCCTTATTTCTGCCACACGCGAATCCAGTCGATCTCCAGCGGATTGCACCACGAGCCGCCCAAAATGAGCGCTTGCGGCTCGCGTTCAAGCGGCTGATACGGATCATCCGCCTCGCCCTTGTGCAGATACGGCTCGGGCGACAGTTCCTTCGGTGCATAGGTAACCTTTACCGTCGGTTCACCGTCGATATAGCCTTGAATGATACCGTCGTCCCACAAATAGGTCAGCGTATGCCACTCGCCATCGTTCAAGCTCACAGGTGCACGGTGGTTGGCGTTGCTGATCCAATACACCACCTCGCCCTTTTTCACAGCACGCTTCATGTGGTGCACCGTCAAGGTCCAATAGCCGTCACCCCAATATTCCATCCAGTCCGGCTCCACCCAATCCAGGGTTTCATCGGTAATCTTCGACGGCGGGAACGACCACACAGCAGGAACACCCTTTTCGCCGGCCTCTTTATCGTTCGTGCGCGGGCGCGGAATACGAATACGGAACTCCAGCACACCCTTGAAAAACGAGAAACCAACCTCGGTTTTCGGGTTGAACGTGCACAAGCCGTAGTTCCAGATTGCATTCTCGCAAGCGAGTGTCAGCACGCTGTTGTCGATCTTGCAATCCTCGGGCTTCATCGGCGATGCACCGAATGCACGGCAGGTGTACCATTTATACCCTTCCTTGCCGGTGTTGTCCACGTCAATGGTATCCATCGACTCAAAATCGTCTTCAAACACCAACTTGGTCATACCGTTTTCTTTTGCCAGCCACGGCGCTTCAATTGCTTTACTCATTGTTGTTCCTCCTCATTAGTCACGCACGTCTTTTAACGGACGCTGCCACACACGAATCCAGTCGATCTCCAACGGTGCCGTTTCTGAACCACCGAGAATGAGCGTTTGCGGCACCCATTCCAAGGTGCGATATTGGTCGGTACGAGGCTCACCCTTTTTGTGATTGATGGGCGGCTCGGCAATGCCGCTGTCATAGGTGAGCACCATCGACTGTTTACCGTCGATATACGATTCCAAACGGCCGTCATCCCACAAATAGGTCAAGGTGTGCCAATCGCCGTCGTTCAGAATATCGGGCAAGCCGCGATAATTCGTATTGGTGGCGGCGTAGGTGTGCGGCCCTTTATAGGTATCGCGACGACCATCGTGCACCGCGGTGGTCCAGAAATTGTCGCCCCAGTATTCCAGCCAATCGGGTTCCACCCATTCCAGCGCATCGTCGGTGATCACCGACGGCGGGAACGACCACACGGCCGGAATTCCTTTTCCGTCGTTGCCCTCGGGAATGTGCGGATTCACAATACGCACGCGAAATTCCAACACGCCCTTACAGAACCACCAGCCCACTTCCTTGGTGGGATGATAGGTAGCAATACCGTAATTGTAGGTGTGGTCAACGTTGCATAAGGTCAACACGCTGTTTTCCACCTTGTAGTCCACGCCCTCCGTCAGCGTTGTAAACCGATAGGGGCGCTCTACATACCACTTGTAGCCTTTGTCACCGGTGTTGTTAACGTCAATGGTATCCAGGGAATCAAAATCATCCTCAAACACCAGTGTTGTCATGCCATGCTCCACCGCCAACCAAGGGGCTTCAATTTTCTTGCGCATCTCACTGCCCTCCCTGCTAAAAATACCTGGTAATTCCTGCCTTCATTGTACTAGATGGGAACGGTGATTGCAACCCCTTTTTGCACAAAAACCTCACTTTTTTACGCAAGTTCCACCACATCCTGCAACAAACGGGACGGCCACTTTCCGCAGATAAAATCGGGCATCGCCCACGGCGACAGTTTCTCCTAGCAGAGTGGCAAGAAAAGCCTCCTTCCCGCCGGCACGACCTCGCCGATGACCGGGGAAGTTACCACACATTTGCACAAACCTCGGCGGACCGTCCGGAGGCCGGTCCCTACAATGCCGATTCCGGCATCTGTAGAGAATGACCTGCGTGTCGCTCCGTTACATACCCGAAAGAAGCAAAAAACGCCCCCGACAGGAAACCCTGTCGGGGGCATTGTTATTGCTCGTTAGGAACGATTAGCCCTTCAAAGCCTGGTCGATGATGGTCTGAACAACCTTCTCATAACCCTTCAGAACAACGGTGATGTTCTGGCCCTTAATGGCAACAGCATTGGTAATGGTACCGCACATGCCGCCCAAGGAACCGGCCGAGGTGCTGAAGCCGTCCATCGGACCACGCAGCTTATCGCCATCCAGAATGCCGCAGAAGAGGTTCTTCATTTCGGCAGTCATGTTCGGATGGTAAGCCTGCTTGTGGTTCACGATCGAGTCGTGCTTGGCAAACGCCAGAGCGCACTTGATGCCTTCGTCGGTAGCACCGTTACCGGCACCGTAGCCCATCCAGTCCCAAATGGAGTACACGCCATTCTTGTTCGGGATCGGAACAGCACCCAAGTTGTTAAGCTGCTGAGCCTTGGAACCGAAAGCGGAGTAGGTCTTCTTCTGCATGTTGTTATAGAACGTCCAGTAAGCACCGGCGGTTTGGATAACCGAAGCGGTGGTACCGTTCAGGAACTGGTCGATACCGTTCTCATAGGGGTTGTTCGGGTCGGTAACCTTGTGCTCACCGTAGCTGTACTTCTGCAGCGTTTCCAGAGCAGCGTACAGGTTCGGGTCGTTCAGGTTCTGCACCAAACGGCCGTCAGACGTCAGCTTCGCCACGTCGGTGTCGAAGGAGTTGACAAATTGATGCTCGTAGTACGGAGCAATGGAGTTGATACCCCACAGGCCCTTATCGGGATCCTTAATGTCGCTCAGCATGTCGTACAGCACATCCCAGTTCCACTTGCCTGCCTTGTACAGAGCCAGCGGATCCTGGTTGCCGTCGTAGCCGGCAGCGGAGAACAGCTTCTTGTTATACCACAGAATGGTGGGAGTCTGCAGGTAGTTACCGGCCACGCAGTACAGGTTGCCGTTCAGCGACTGAGCCTGCAACAGCGACTCGGAGAAACCACCGGTCTTGGCGGAATCCTTAGTCCACAGGTCGGCGGTGGTGATGTAGTCGTTCAGGGGCTGCATCACGTTCGCGGTGATCTGCTCCGGATAGTCGAAGGAGTACAGGAACACGATATCGTAGGGAGAGCCACCCGCCATAGCGGAGGACAGACCGGCAACGTACTCATCAGTAGCAACGCCGCGGATATCCAGCTTCACGTTGTACTGCTTCTGGAAATCGTTGTGCCAATCCGTGTGGTCCTGGTCCCAACCGGTACCATAGTAGGCGAAGGTGAAGGTCTTGCCGCCAAAGTTCAGGCCCTTCTCCACAGGAGTCTTGCCCTCTTTGATGGTGATCTTGCCCAGAGTAGAGGCTTCGCCATCCTTCTTCACGGTAGCCGTCGTAACGCCGTGCAGCGTTTTCTTGGTACGAACCGTGGTAGCACCCTTCTGGGTGGTCGTGGTCACCACGTTACCGTTCTTATCGGTCACCGTCGTTTCGGTGGCGTTGGGATCGGTGGTAACGTCGCCATCCACTACTTCGCCGTCGCCGTTAGCAACAGTGGTGGTGGTAGCAGCATCGCCGGCCGTGGTGGTCGTTTTGGTGTCGCCGTCCTTGCCGCAGGCTGCCATCGGGACAACCAAGCACAGAACGAGCAGAATTGCCAATACGCGCTTCATAACAGTTTTCTCCTTTACTAAAAAGTTTTGTTTGGGAGACATTCCTCTCCGCAACGGTGCAGTGGACGCACTGCCCCCATTTGCATACCAATTATAACAAACTCAAGCAGAATTTGCAACACCTTTTGTTGAACTTGTAAAAAATGTAAATTTTTAGGCTGTTTTAAACAAACGCTCTCTGCGAGGTCAATATCTTGTGGTTTCAAGCGATTTTTAGCCACAAAGTATAGAATTGGAACGCCCAATATTTTTTTGTAAAAAGGATTTTCTCGAAAAAATTTACAATTTATACATAATTTGCCAATAAAAAACGGCGAGCGCGATGCGCCCGCCATTTAAAGGGGAAGATGTTTTTTCAATTAACCCTTCAGTGCCGTATCGATCAGCGTTTGCGCCAAATTCTCGTAGCCCTTCAGGGTCACGGTGATATTTTGGCCCTTCAGCGCCACCGCACTGGTGATCCGTACGCCCAAGTTGCCAAGCGTACCGGCCGAGGACTCAAAGCCGCTGAGCGGTGCACGCAGCTTATCGCTGTCCATTAAACCGCAGCACAGCTTCTTCATGTCGGCGGGCATGTGAACGTCGTACACCTGCGCATGGTTCACTTCGGAATCGTGCTTGGCAAACGCCATGGCACACAGGATACCCTCTTTTGTGGTACCGTTACCGGCACCGTAGCCCATCCAATCCCACACGGGAACCACGCCGTTCTTGCCGGGCAGCGGAACAACGCCAATGTTACTCAGCTGCTGCGCCTTACTGCCGAAGGCCGAGTAGGTCTTTTTACTCATTCTGTCGTACCACGTGCCGTATTTGCCGGCCGTGGAGGTTACCGACGCGATGGTGCCGTTTAAGAATTGCTCAATACCGGGCTCGTAGGGGTTGTTCGGGTCGGCCACCTTATGCTCGCCGTAGCTGAACTTCTGCAGCATTTGCAAAGCGGCATACAGGTTCGGGTCTTGCAGGTTCTGCATCAAGCGACCGTCGGCCGCAAGCTTAACGTAGTCGGTATCAAAAGAGTTGATCATCTGGTGCGAATAGTACGGTGCCAGCGAGTTGATACCCCACAAGCCCTTGGCGGGATCCTGAATATCATAGAGCATATCGTACAGCGTATCCCAACTCCACTTACCTGCTTTGTACAGCGCCAGAGGATCCTGCGCACCGTCATAGCCGGCATCGGAGAACAGTTTTTTGTTGTACCACAGCATGGTGGGGCCCTGCAGATACGGGCCGGCCACGCAGTAAATGTTGCCGTTAAGCGACAGCGCTTGCATCAACGCCTCCGAGAAGCCGCTCTGCGTTTCGCCCGACCACAGATCGGCCGTGGTAACGTAATCGTTCAACGGGGCCATCGTGTTGGCAATGATCTGCGATGGGTAATCGAAATTGTACATAAACACGATATCATACGGCGTACCGGCGGCAATTGCCGAAGACAAGCCTGCCACGTATTCATCGCTGGCTACACCGTGAACATCCAGCTTAACGTTAAATTTCTTCTGGAACGCCGCATGCCAATCGGTATGCTTCTGATCCCACGAGGAGCCGTAATAGGCGAACGAGAACTCCTTGCCGCCGAAATTCAAGCCCTTTTCGATCGGCGTGGTGCCTGCTTTAATGGTGATCTTACCCATGGTGGAGGTTACACCCTCCGGCACGACCGTGTTGGTGGCCACGGCCACCGTAGACTTCTTGGTGCGCACCGTGGTGTCGCCCTTTTTCGTGGTGGTGGTTACCACGTTGCCGTTCTTATCGGTTACGGTGGTCGTGGTAGCGTTGGGATCGGTGGTAACGTCGGTATCGACCGCATCGCTGTCGGCTACCGTTGTGGTGGTGGCGGTGTCGCCGGCCGTGGTGGTCACCGTGGTATCACCGCCCTTGCCGCAGGCTGCCATCGGGACAACCATGCACAAAACGAGCAGAATTGCCAATACACGCTTCATAACGATCTCTCCTTTAAAAATTTCCATCCACCCTTATAATAACGAATTTTGCTCCGTCTGTCCATCAATCTTTTATGCAAATTCATGGAGAAATGTTGCGTGCAAAAAGGAAGCCCCGCTCCAAAAGCGGGGCTTCCTTTTTGTTACTCACCAAGCACAATATCGTAATAGTCTTTTTTCAAGATCAAGTCGGCGTAGGTAAACTTACGGCTCACGATGGACGACACCGTTTTTGCATAATCCTCGGCAACGGTTACCCCCTCGTTGGGCGTAAAGGTTTTGGTGGTGGAATCATAGCGACCCTTGTCGGTGATCCAGCTGCGGTTCGAGAAGCACACCAACGGCGTGGCATCCGACAGAAAATCGCGGCCCATCAGCAAGCGGGAATCGTAGTCCAAGCCAAACAAGTTGCACAACGTCGGCAGCAGATCAATGCTGTAGGTTGGCTCATCGATCACCATGCTTTCCAAGCCCTCGTGCCACAGGATCAGCGTGTTTTTATACTTTTCAAACGTGGAACTGGTATCGTAGCCGGCCAGCTCGCTGTAATAGTCGGTTTCGTTGGCCTGCTGCAGACCGTAGGGATAGTGGTCGGCCGTCAGTACGATCACCGTATCGTCGGCAATACCTTTCTCCTGCAGCGTTTCCACCAGCTCCTGCAGCATCAGATCCAACTCGATCTGGCACGCCAGATACGCCTTAACCTGCTCCGACTGGTATTGCAGCTCGGCCACCTTATCCTTGTGGTACGAGGCCATGCTGTTACCCATAAAGGTATACAACATGTGACCGCTCACCGTTAAGTAATAGGTGTGGAACGGCTGCTGATTCATATATTGCTCTTCCGTGGCGAGCGCCATCAAATAGTCGGAGTTGGGCCAACGTGTTTTGGTGTCGGGCTTGTTGGGATAGTAGGACGAATAATCCAGCACCATACCATTACCGATGCCTTGATAGGTGTAGCCCAGATTGGGATGCGATTTATCACGGCCGTAATACGTATAGGTATGGTTGTGGAACGCATAGGTATTGTAGCCTTGTGCCTTGAGCAAATTACCCAACGAGAAATACATGTTGCGGTCGGCAGAATACTCCATACTGTGCACACCCGTGGCAGGCATGAGGCCCAACAAACTGGTATACTCACCGTCGGAGGTGGATACACCCCAGCCCGGTGTGTAATAATTGGTGCACTGGATCCCCTCGTGCGAAAGCTTATACAAGGTGGGTGTGAGATCCTTGTTCACCGCATACGGTGAAAAACCCTCGGCAACAATAAAAATGAGGTTCTTACCCTTGAATTTCCCCGTGTATTCATTTTCCTTGGTGGGGGTTACAGAAGCAAAATACCGATGCATCTTCTGAATGGTCTTATCGTTCTCTGCTTCGGCCAACGCCGTAAAATCCAGCTTGTCGATCACGTTGTCGCCGTACACGATCGGCTCGGGCTCGGGATCAGGCTCGGGCTCTGTCGGCAGCGACGACGGCAGATCGGGATCGTCGTCGATGGCCGTGCCGAACAACAGATATTTCAGATCCAACCGCACCGTGGTGAGCAAGCCGAACTGCTCCACCGATTCCTCCACCGCAAACTGCTTGGTATACAACGCCGCCGGGCTGGTATCGCCGTTTTTAAAGCACAAGGCCGACAACATCGCGGCCAAATGGCACACCAGCATCACCACCAGCGCTGCGCCCTTTAACAAACCGGGAGCCTTGCGTGCAGGGAACCACTGCTTGCCGAACACAATATATAGCACCATCGGCACGAACGTGAGCAAAATGGCAAACAAATTACGCCAGATCGACAGCAGGGCATCCTTCCAAAACTGCACCACCTGCCCCACGCGACCAACCGAGTACAAAATGTAATACGTGTCAAACACACCGTAATACACGATCTGCGAACTAAATACCGTTGCCAGTGCCGCCAACAATACGATCACAATAACGTGATTGGTCTCTTTTTTAAACAACGTACACAGCACGTACAACAGCGCTGCCGCTGCCAGTGTAAATCCAAAAAGGAAGAACAATCCTCCACCGAAAAAAGGCTTCACCGTAGCTGCACGGAACACCAGCTCGATCCACAACAACGCTGCGGCCAAAAACGCGATAAACCGCCACGCCGGTGCCGACGAGTGGCTCTCCTTCTTTACGTGCTTCACTTTTGTCACGTTCCTTTCTTGTTGAATTTTGTCGAAATCATTCACACAAAAAACGGTATAAGCGGCCGCCGGGCAGCCCCATCACCGTATAAAAATCGCCGTTTAACCCGCGAATATATCGTGCACCGTGCCCTTGCACGGCGTAGGCCCCTGCTTTGTCCATCGGTTCTCCCGAGGCAACGTAGGCCTCAATGTCCTCGTCAGTCATCGGGTAAAAGGTAACCTCTGCAGCATCGGCAAAGCCTCTGTTAAAGCCCTTGCCGCACACCCATACACCGGTGATGACCCGATGCGTGCGGCCCGACAATCGGCGCAGCATCGCCTTGGCCTCATCGGCAGTGGCGGGTTTCCCTAAAATCGTATCGTCGATCACTACGGCGGTATCGGCTCCCAGCACCACCTCGTGGGGATACTGTGCCGCCACCTCCTCGGCTTTGCCACGCGCCACCTGCACGATCGCTTCCTCGGTGGGCAACGTTTCATCGACCGGAGCTTCACTGTTCGCCGGGCAAACCGTGTAGTCAATACCCAGCAACGCTAAAATTTCACGCCTGCGCGGCGATGCCGAAGCCAACACCAGCTTCATTGCTCATTCTCTCCTTTGATATGCAACAACAACGCGCGGTATTCCTCTTCACTGAGCAGCGCGTTAATAACTTCCTGCAAACGATTGGCCGACAACCGCTGCGGCAACCCCAGCTCGCGCAGCAGCGCGCCGCGCCGATCGGCACTTCCCTCACCGCCCGACAAGCCATCCTCAAACATGCGCGCCTTGGTTAAAAACGGTTGCGACCGTTCTACAGGGGTAGCCTCCACCGTGGCACCGGCACGCAGCAGCGCTTGTATCAACCGCTCGCCGTCAATGCCCTCCACGCCCAGCAAGCCTTCTTTGGAGGGCATGCGTTTTCGCCGTTCCTTGCCCACGATCTCGGGCGCATAGGCATGTTTTACTTGGCCTTTCGGCAAGGCTCCGGCAATGCGGTCGCGAATCACGAAGCCTGCGGCATCGCTGTCGGTCAACACGATCAGCCCTTGCGCAGCAGCCAATCGCCGCAGCAGCTCCAGCCTTTCGGGTTGCTTAAAAATGCCGAAACCATCGGTCGTTACCACCGTGGCCTGCACCACGGAATGTAAGCGTATCTCGTCGTATTTTCCTTCCACGACGATCGCTTCACGCACCGTAGGGATCATTCGGTCCTCCCCAGCTTCGCCGTCACGATCAGCTTGGCCGCCGTTTCCTCCAGCACCGTGCGTTTATCACTGGAATAGGATTTGAGGCGCCGATCGGCCTGCGCCAAAATATCCAGGCTCTCCCGCAACGATTCCAACGACAAGCGACTGCAATCCCGCTGGGCATACCGCAAGCGGAAGGCTTTGCCCTTATAATCAAATTCTTCGATCAACGTTTCCGCGCGCTGACCGCCAATGGCCGCCAGCTTGGCGCGGTACAGATCGGTGTAGGCACCCGACAGCGCCGCCAAAATCATGAGCGGCTCAATGCGGGTGGCAAACAACCGATGAAGAATGGTATAGGCACTTTCATAATTGTGCTTCAAAATGGCGTTGGACAGTTCAAACACCTGCGCGTTCAGGTTTTTGGTGGCCACCTCAGCCAAAATGGTAGACGTGATCTCGCCCGTCCCTGCTACCGCACACAGCTTGTCCAGCTCGTTGAGCAGCAAATTCATATCGTTGCCGCATTGCTCCACCAATTCACGAGCCACGGCAGGCTCCATGGTGCAATGCCGACGGCCGGCACCTGCACACAAGATCCGCACGATCTCCTCAAGAGATTTGCGCGGGAACTGCACGCAGTAACCGCTCTTGTCCACAGCTTCAATAAACTGCCGCCATTTGGCGTTGGGCTTTCCCTCGGAAAGCAGGGTGGTCATCCAGAACACCAGCACCGTATCCTCGGGCGGGTCGGAAACCAATGCCATGGCACGGTCGAAAATCGCCGCAGCGGTCACGTCCAGATTGCTCACTGCCACACATTTGCGATCGGCCATCAGCGGCAATGCCTCGGCAGCCTCCTCCACGGCATCAAAAGAACATTCCTGACCGTCAAACCGATGCATATTGAACTCGGCCAGACTGTCGTTCGGACGGATGCCAGCCAAACGAATGACCTGCTCTGCGTAATGTGCCGTAAGGTAGCTCTCCTCACCGTACAGCAAATACACCCTTGCGGGCACACCTTGCTTCAAGTGCAATTTCAGGTCTTGTTCCGATCTCGGCATAGAAACCATCCCCTCTTATTTGATCAACAGCTCTCCGTTTTTGATCCACAACTGCGGAAAACTGCCGTTCTGCTCGGTTATTGTATACAACTCGTCACGGTGAACCACCGTTACCGCCTCGGCCGTAAACACACAATCGGCTTGCGCGTTGCCCTGCTTTTCAAATGCCACGGTCACGCCCTGCACCGTAAGATACAGCTGCTCACCGTACCATACCGCGTGCACGGCACTCATCGGCGCGATCGGCTCCCGCGGTCCATACACCGCGTCGCAAGCAAAATAGGAGCCCAGCACCGCCGCTGTGTAATCCGTCACCCGCGCCTCACCCCAAGGGACAAACACCGCCTCCAGCCGTGTAACGCCCTTATCCTGCAAGGCCATGCGGGTGACATACAAAAAATCGGTGCTGCTCGGCGCCGTTACCAGCACGCTGCCTTCCTCCTGCTGAATACACACAGACAGATTTTCTCCTGCCGCAACCGTGAAAATGCGCACCGTGTCCTTTTGCCGCACGCTTTGCAGCACAAGGCCCACACAAAGTACCACGCATACGCACACGGCCGCTATTGCCACACCGCGCTTATAAAGCAACCGATAGCCCACAAACAACAGCACGATGCCGCCAATGACCCACACCGTCAAATACGGGCTGGCCACCGAAATTGCGGCTCCCGGCAGCCGTGCCAGCTGTTCGGTGATCCACAGTAACAGTTTCGCGATCCATCCCACGGCAAACAATAACGGCTGATACACCACCGCCGCTTGCAGCAGCAAGGCGATGATGGCGATCCACCCCAGCACCAGCAATGCCGACGCAGGAATGGTAAGCAGCAGATTGGCCACAATACTCACCGGTGACACCGTGCCGAAATACAGCACCATCACCGGCACGGTAGCTAAAGTGGCCGCCACTGTCACGCTGACCGTTTCCGCCACGTAGCGCCACAGCCGCGCCGCCACACCGGTAAGAGGCAACCGCACTAACCACGCTTTGATGGACGGCGACCAGAATAACAACCCAAACGTTGCCAGAAACGACAACAGCAATCCGGCGTCATACGCAGCAAACGGATTACCGATAAGCAGTGCCGTCAGCGCCAAGCCCATCGAATTGCGGGCATCTGCCTGCCGACGCAGGCAATCGCCCAGCGTTACCAATAAGCACAGCAACCCTGCCCGCGTTACCGACGGTGTCCACCCGACCACAAACGTAAACCCCAGCACCGCCACTGCGCTTATCACACCGCGGATCCGCCGCGGCACGCGAAGCTTCTTTAACAATTTCACGATGGCAGTCGTCAAAATTGAAAGATGCAAGCCCGACACCGCAAACAAATGCGACACCCCGCAGCTGCGAAACGCGGCAACCGCTTTGTCCGATAGCTGCTCATCGGCACCTAAGCACACGCCGGTTACCACCGCGCCGATATCGTTCGCCAAAAAGGCTTGCATACGCTCGGCCAACGCCTCGCGCCCATCGGCAAGGCGTTCAAAAATCGTGGGCTCACCCGCAGAGATGATCCAGCTTTGCGCCGACATATCCACCGGCGTTACCGCCGCCCAGATACCGCTCGCCTTTGTCAACAGCAACGACCGCCCGCTCGCCTCTTCGGCCTCAACCACGAACGTTGCCTCAAGAATATCTCGATCTTTGATTGCCGCATCGGGCGGCTCCAGCCACAATTGCAAGCGCGTGCCGCGCGGCAGGTCGCCGGAAAGAACGGTAAGTTCCGTGATGCTTTCCGTCTTATCCACCGCCACACGAAGTGTCACCTTATCATCCACCCGCTGCATCAGCGGCTGATAAACGAGCGTTTCGTAATAGGCAAACACGCTCGCCGTTACCGACAGGGCTGCCAGCAACACCATCAGCGCCCGATAGCCGCGCAACCACGGCAGTAACAAGGTGAATAGAAAGCATCCCGCACTGCTCGCCGCCACGTACCACAGCCAACTGCCCGGAATCCACGCGCCAACCAGGCAGGTAACCAAGGCAGTCAGCCCAATGATCCAAAACGGCCGAACAACGCGGCGCATCACGCTTTCTTTTTCGCCGCCTCTTTCATGCGCAGCTCACGCGAAAGAATACGCTTACGCAAGCGAATGCTTAGCGGCGTAACCTCTACTAATTCGTCATCGTTGATAAACTCCAACGACTGCTCCAGCGACAACACCGTCGGCGGAGTCAGGCGCAACGCCTCATCCGAGCCGGCAGCGCGCATGTTCGTTACGTGCTTTTTCTTGCACACATTCACCACGATATCTTCGTTTTTGGGCGATTGTCCCACGATCATGCCCTCATACACCGGTACGGCAGGACCCACAAACAGCGCACCGCGATCTTGCGCGTTAAACAAACCGTAACTGCTGGTCTCACCGGCTTCAAACACCACGAGCGAGCCCTGCACGCGCTGCGGAATGTCCCCCTTATACGGCTCATAGCCGTCGAACACACTGTTCATAATACCGTTGCCGTTGGTATCGGTGAGAAATTGCTGACGGTATCCCATCAGTCCGCGCGACGGAATGCGGAACTCCAAATGGCTCACACCGGTATCGCGGGTGCCCATGTTAACGATCTCCGCCTTGCGCGAGCCCAGCTTTTCCATAACGGCGCCCACGTAGTTTTCGGGCACCTCGATCATCAAAAGCTCCATCGGCTCCAGCAATTCACCGTTTTCGCCCTGCTTATAAATAACCTGCGGACGGCTCACGGCAAATTCGTAGCCCTGGCGGCGCATGGTTTCAATCAAAATCGACAAATGCAGCTCGCCGCGGCCGGAAACCTCAAACGCATCGGTCGTTTCGGTTTCCTTCACGCGCATACTCACGTTGGTTTCCACCTCTTTGAACAGGCGGTCACGCAGATTGCGCGAAGTTACGTATTTCCCCTCACGGCCGGCAAACGGACTGTTGTTCACCATAAACAACATCGAAATGGTCGGCTCGTCAATGTGCACGAACGGCAGCGGCTCCACGCAGGCAGGGTCGCACACCGTTTCACCGATATTCAAATCGGTAATACCGGTCACGGCGATCAAATCACCCACCGAGGCAGAGTCATACTCCACACGGTGCAAGCCCTCAAACTGATACAGCTTGCCGATACGGCAGTTTTGCGTGCTGCCGTCCTCGCGGCACAGTACTACCGCCTGTCCGTTGCGCACGGTTCCGCGTTCCACGCGGCCCACGCCCACGCGGCCCACGTATTCGTCATAGTCAATGTTCGAAAACAAGATCTGCAGCGGTGCCTCGGTATCTCCCTCGGGTGCCGGCACGTGGTTGAGGATCGCCTCAAACAGCGGTTCCATGTTACCGCTGCGCACGTCGGGCTCGGTGGAAGCATAACCGTCGCGGCCGGATGCGTAGATCACCGGGAAATCCAATTGATCCTCATCGGCACCCAGCTCAATAAACAGATCCAACAATTCGTCGATCACTTCGGCGGGGCGAGCACCGTCGCGGTCGATCTTATTGATCACCACCACGGGGCGCTTGCCCAAGCCAAGTGCCTTTTTCAGCACAAACCGCGTTTGCGGCATGCAGCCCTCGATCGCATCCACCAACAGCAGCACGCCGTCCACCATCATGAGAATACGCTCCACCTCGCCACCGAAATCGGCGTGGCCGGGCGTGTCAACAATATTGATTTTCGTATCGCGATACATGACCGCGGTGTTTTTTGAAAGAATGGTAATACCGCGCTCGCGCTCCAAATCGTTGGAGTCCATCACGCGCTCCGACACCTGCTCATTGGCACGAAAAATGCCGCTTTGATGCAGCATTTGATCCACCAACGTGGTCTTGCCGTGGTCGACGTGGGCGATAATTGCGATATTGCGTAATTGTTCTTGCTTGCTCATTGTCCCGCTTCCTGTCTTTTTTGAACTACCCTTTAGTATACCATACCTTAAGCGGTACGGCAATACTCAACTGTCGATTTCTTCAAAACGGTGTCGTGTAATGCCGTCACGTGTCACCGTATCCAAAAACTCGGCGAGCGGGCGCACCCATACCTGCCCCTCACCGTACAAGGCGCGATACACCACCAGCTCCTCCAGCGTTTCACTGTGGCGAGCCACGGCCAACACCTCGTACTCATTTCCTTTAAAATGGCGGTACTTACCGCCGAGCTTCAGCGTTCGTTCCATACGCACCTCATCGATAATAATTCATCGGGTTCACGTTACGGCCGTTCACCGTCACCTCAAAGTGCAGGTGCGGCGACGTTGATCTGCCGGTGTTGCCGACCTTGGCGATCACTTGGCCCTTTTTCACGGTCTGCCCCTCTTTCACCAGCAACTCGCTGCAATGGGCATATAAGGTCTGACAGCCGCCGCCATGGTCGATCACGATATATTTACCGTAAGACCAATACGAGGTGCCCTTGCGGTAATCCGAAATGATCACCTTGCCGTCATCGGCCGCTACAATCGCCTCGCCCTCAATTTCTCTGCTCCAAACGTCAATACCGCGATGACGGTCACCCGAGGACATACTGTAATATTGCGTAATAAAGCGTGTCGACGGTACGGGCCACGCAAAATCGCGCCCACCCTTGGTGCTTTTCTTTTTCGTGCCGTAGGCTACCACTTGTGTGACAGGCTCCTCCAGAATTTCCTGTTCGGTAATCATACTGGACTGCTCCACGCCGTCCAAATACGTCACGGTTGCCGTCACCAAGCTGCGGCCGTTTTTCCCCTTTACCTTGGTCTTTTCGCGGCCCTCGTACATGGAAGCATCCGGCACACGTTCCACCGTGAACGGCACCTCGGCTTCGTATTGCACCGTACCGGCCACCAGCACACGCAAATGCGGCTCCGCGCGGCGAATGAGCAGCTTTTGTCCGTCCTTCACACCGTCCACAGCCGTGGGATTCAGTCGCAGCAGTTCGGCCACCGAAATGCCGTTCATCACAGCAATGCGCTCCAGCTCATCGCCCTCACGGAACTCCCACACCTGTTCTTCGGCCGCTTCAGTCATCAAGCTTTCCTTCATGGTCTGCACGGATACGATCTGATTTTCCGGATACAACCCCTCCACCAGATCGACCTTTTCCACAAACGAAGCCTTCACGTCCGGTTTGTTCTCGCTATGCTCCGCTAAAATGCCGTCCAGCATCCGTTCGCCGTCGGCATAGCTGTTCACCACGCCGTAAAAGGTATCGTCTATGTACAGGCCGCACGCCTCCGTTACTGCCACCCCGGCCTGCGACAGCACGTGGTCACACACCTGCTCCTTGTTCCAAATAGCCGCTTGACGGATCACTCGCAGCGAAATGGAGGGCGACACCGACAACGCGTTCGCTGCGGTGAACAATCCTAAACGCTCGTTGGCCATCGCCACACCGCTTTGCAGCACGGCTTCTTCAGCAACGTAGCCCCACACGTCGCCCTCGTCGTCGGCTAACGCCAACGCATAGGTGGTGCGACCCCAATAACGGAAGGTGCCAAGCAGCAGCATCAGCGAACACGCCACCGCCAGCAGCGTGGCCGTCACGCGCGTAAGACCCTTGTAATGCTTGGCCGCCGCAATCGGCAGGTACAGCACCTGCAGCACACCGAGCAGCGGATGCCGTTTCCATGCATCGCGCACGCGGTCGCCCACCTCGGAGAACCGTCGCCGCAAGCCGGCCACGCCTTCGCGAATACGGTCATCCCGTTCACGGCCGAGCGCTTTTATCGCACGGCGAAGCAACAACCATAACGGTAAAAACAACACGGAGAAAAACCGCCCCATGCGGTGCAATAAACGCACCGTCTGTACACCGGCGTAATAGGATATGCGGTAAATAACCTCCATGCGGTTTTCCTCCTTTCTAAACATTATACACTTAGTTCTTTTCTAACAATGGGCGTAAATACTGCCCGGTATACGATGCCTTTACCTTTATCAAATCCTCGGGTGTACCGGCTGCCACCAGCGTGCCGCCGCGATTACCGCCCTCAGGACCCAAGTCCAAAATATAATCGGCATTTTTGATCACATCGAGATTGTGCTCGATCACGATCACGGTATTGCCACTGTCCACCAGCTTTTGCAGCACCTCAATGAGCTGTGCCACGTCGGCGGTATGCAAGCCGGTGGTCGGCTCGTCCAAAATATACACCGTGCGGCCGGTGGACCGCTTGGAAAGCTCGGTTGCCAGCTTCACTCGCTGTGCCTCACCACCCGACAGCGTGGTCGCCGGCTGACCCAGCTTAATGTAGCCCAATCCCACGTCCATCAACGTTTGCAGCCGCCGTGCGATCTTCGGCATGTTCTCGAAGAACACCAGCGCTTCCTCCACCGTCATTTCCAGCACGTCATAAATATTCTTGCCCTTGTAGCGTACATCCAGCGTTTCACGGTTATAGCGCTGCCCCTTACACACCTCGCAGGGCACGTAAATATCGGGCAAAAAGTGCATTTCAATTTTTAAAATACCGTCGCCCTGGCACGCTTCGCAACGGCCACCCTTCACGTTAAAGGAAAATCGTCCGGCGGAATACCCGCGCATCTTCGCATCGGTTGTGGAAGCAAACAACTCGCGAATGTCGTTAAACACCCCGGTATAGGTAGCGGGATTGGAGCGCGGCGTTCTGCCAATGGGCGCCTGGTCGATGGCGATCACCTTATCGAGCGCCTCCAGTCCTTCCATGGCACGGTGCGCTCCCGCCCGGCAATGCGCGCGGTTTAACTTGTTCGCCAGCTGCTTATACACGATCTCGTTCACCAGCGACGATTTACCCGAGCCCGATACACCGGTCACGCAGTTAAACGCCCCCAAGCGGAACGAAACGTCAATGTTTTTCAAATTGTTGGCCGAAGCCCCCAGCACCCGCAGTTCTTTTCCGTTTCCGAGGCGGCGTGTCTGCGGCACGGGAATGTGCCGTTTTCCGCTAAGATACTGCCCCGTCAGCGAGCGCTCACACGCGCACACCTCGTCCACCGTACCCGAGCAAACCACCTCGCCGCCGTGCACACCGGCACCCGGACCGATATCCACGATCCAATCTGCCGCCAGCATGGTTTCCTCGTCGTGCTCCACCACAATGAGCGTGTTGCCCAGATCGCGCAACCGCCGCAGCGTATCCAACAATTTCTGATTATCCCGTTGATGCAAGCCGATGCTCGGCTCGTCCAAAATATACAACACACCCATCAGCGAGGAGCCGATCTGCGTTGCTAAACGAATACGCTGGCTCTCACCGCCCGACAGCGTACCCGCCGTGCGGGATAGCGTGAGATATTCCAAACCAACGCTGTTTAAGAAGCCCAACCGCTCGCGGATCTCTTTTAAAATGCGGTCGGCAATTTGATGCTCACGCTCGGTCAAGCTCGCACTCAGCGTTTCCATAAACGCCAGCATTTCGGTTACCGACTTGTCGCACAGATCGGCAATATTGACACCACCCACCGTCACCGCCAAGCTTTCGGGCTTTAACCGCTTGCCGTGGCATTCAGGGCAGGGCACCTTGCTCATATACGTTTCCAGCTCGCTGCGCATCCACTCGCTGTTGGTTTCCTGGTGACGGCGCTGCAGGTTGTTCACAACGCCTTCCCACGCCGTAAAATACTCGCCCGTGCCGTATTCCATACGGCGGGTCATCTTGATCTTTTCGCCGTTGTTGCCATACAAAATAATGCTCTTGGCCTCGCTTGAAAGGTCTTTCCACGGCGTATCCAACGAAAATCCGTAGTGGTTTGCCAAGCCCTCGTAATACATTTGCGAAATGGTGCCGCCGTCCAAATAGCTCCAACCGCTCGCACGAATGGCGCCATCGCGCAGCGACAGCTCCTCATTGGCAATCACCAGCTCGGGGTCGATGGACATGAAGATGCCGATACCCGTACATTTCGGGCAAGCACCGAACGGGTTGTTAAACGAGAACATCCGCGGTGTCAGTTCTTCCATGCTGAATCCGTGATCGGGGCAGGCGTAATTCTGCGAGAAGGTCAGCTCCTCACCGCTGTCCACCTGCTCCACCGTGAGCAAGCCCTCCGACAACGCCGTCGCCGTTTCCACCGAATCGGCCAAACGCGCGCGGATATCGGGCGACACCACCAAGCGATCCACCACGATCTCCACGGTGTGCTTTTTGTTCTTATCCAGTTTAATATCTTCGGACAGCTCGTACAGCGAACCGTCCACGCGCACACGCACGTAGCCCGACTTGCGTGCCGCCTCAAATTCCTTTTGACACTCGCCCTTACGGCCGCGCACAACCGGTGCGAGCAGCTGAATACGCGTGCGCTCCGGCAACGCCAAAATCCGGTCAACGATCTCGTCCACCGTTTGCTGACGGATCTCGCGGCCGCATTTCGGACAATGCGGCACACCGATGCGCGCATACAACAAGCGCAAATAATCGTAGATCTCGGTAACGGTGCCCACCGTAGAACGAGGGTTGTGCGAGGTGGTCTTTTGGTCGATCGAGATCGCAGGCGACAAGCCGTCAATGGAGTCTACCTCGGGCTTTTCCATTTGCCCCAAAAACATGCGCGCATACGACGACAGACTTTCCATATACCGCCGTTGTCCCTCGGCGTAAATGGTGTCGAACGCCAACGACGATTTACCCGACCCCGACACACCGGTAAACACCACCAGCTTGTCACGCGGAATCGTTACGTCCACGTCTTTTAAGTTGTGTTCTCTGGCACCTTTTACGGTCAACTTTTCCAGCATAATATCCTCACTTGCCCTGCCTCAGCTTTTCTATCTCGTCGCGCAGCCATGCCGCGTGCTCGAATTCCAGCAGCTTCGCTGCATGCTTCATTTCTTTCGTCAATTGTTCAATACGCAACTGGCGTTCCGCCTTCGACAGCTTCTTGCCTGTGCGCTCATCACGCGAGGAGGACGGCGTGATCTGCAGCACGTCGCGCACCTCTTTGATGATGGTCTTGGGCACGATTCCGTGCTCCTCATTGTACTTGAGCTGAATGGCGCGGCGGCGTTTGGTTTCCCGAATAGCCTTTTCCATCGACGGTGTCACCTCGTCGGCGTACAAAATAACCTGCCCCTCGGCGTTACGAGCCGCACGGCCAATAGTCTGAATAAGCGCCGAGGCCGACCGCAAAAAGCCTTCTTTGTCGGCATCCAGGATCGCCACCAGCGACACCTCGGGAATATCCAAGCCCTCGCGCAGCAGGTTAATACCCACCAGCACGTCAAACTCACCAAGGCGCAAATCGCGAATGATCTCCATACGTTCAAGGGTGTCGATATCATGGTGCATATACCGCACGCGAATACCCACGTTTTCAAAATAGGTGGTAAGATCCTCCGCCATTTTTTTGGTAAGCGTGGTCACCAGCACGCGCTCCTGCCGCTCGGTGCGGGCACGGATCTCGTGAATAAGATCGTCGATCTGCCCCTCCACCGGCCGCACCGAAATTTGCGGATCGGGCAATCCGGTAGGACGGATCACCTGCTCCACCGGCTTGCCGCTGTGATCCAACTCAAAGTCGCCCGGCGTGGCACTCACAAACACCGCTTGATTGACACGGCGGTAGAACTCGTCGAAATTCAACGGACGGTTATCGTAGGCACTCGGCAAGCGGAAACCATATTCCACCAAGTTTTTCTTGCGCGCGTGATCGCCGCCGTGCATACCGCGCACCTGCGGCAGTGTCACGTGCGACTCATCCACAAACAGCAAATAATCCTCGGGAAAATAATCCAGCAGCGTAAACGGCGTGGCTCCCGGCTCGCGGCCCGACAACACCCGCGAATAGTTTTCAATACCCTTACAAATGCCGATCTCGCGCAGCATCTCCATATCGTACCGCGTGCGCTGCAAAATGCGCTGAGCCTCCAGCAGCTTGCCCTCGGCCTTAAACTGCTCCACGCGCTCCTCCAGCTCGCGGTCAATTTCGGCAATGGCCGCCTCCAGCTTTTCGGGCGGCACAATGTAATGCGAAGCGGGATAAATGGCAATGTGCCCCAGCAAGCCTTTCTGTGCGCCTGTCAGCGGATCTACCTCGCTTAAACGGTCGATCTCGTCACCGAAAAACTCCACACGGATCACGGTATCGTTGGAATACGCGGGGAAGATCTCCACCACGTCGCCGCGCACACGAAACTTGTTACGCACAAAATTAATATCGTTCCGCTCGTACTGCAGCTCCACCAGCCGCTGAAGCAGCTCGTCGCGGCTTTTTTGCATACCCGGCCGCAGCGAAATGATCATATTACGGTAGTCGATAGGGTTACCCAAGCTGTAAATGCACGACACGCTCGCCACGATGATCACGTCGCGCCGCTCAGAAAGCGCCGACGTAGCCGAATGGCGCAGCTTGTCGATCTCGTCGTTAATGGCCGAATCCTTTTCAATGTACGTGTCGGTCGACGGCACGTACGCCTCGGGCTGATAGTAATCATAATAGGATACAAAATACTCCACCGCGTTGTTGGGAAAAAACTCTTTAAACTCCGAACAGAGCTGTGCGGCAAGGGTCTTGTTGTGAGCGAGAACGAGCGTGGGGCGATTGACCTGCGCAATTACATTCGCCATCGTAAACGTCTTACCCGAGCCGGTAACGCCCAGCAGCGTCTGCTCACGCTTGCCGCTGTTGATGCTGTTTACCAACGCCTCAATTGCCTGCGGCTGATCACCCGTAGGCTGATACGGTGCGTGTAATTCAAACGAGTCCATCTCCCCACCTCCTCACAGCATTGTATATTTAAAATAGTATACCACACTCACATGTAAAAATAAAGAGGAAATGCAAAGAAACTGCAAGAAACTCTCTCCCGAAAAAGAAACAGCGGCCGCATGGCCGCTGTGCTTATTTCTGTTCTGCTTTTAAGTAATCCTTGGGCGAGCAGCCGAATTCCTCGTGGAACACCCGATAAAAAGTGCGCATCGAAGAAAACCCGCTTTCCATGGCGCAGTAGGTGATATCGTTTTTCTCCTCGCGCATCAGCCGCAAGGCGTTTTTCAGCTTTACGACCGAAAGATACCGCCCCAGCGTGATCCCGAAGCACGACTTAAAATAACGCGACAAATAGCTCTGACTGTACCCAAAATGCTCCGCCACCACCGCCGGCGAGGAAATACTGCTGAAATTTTCGGCAATATGAAACAGCACGCGAGAAGCCAGCGAGGTATCAAAGGGGGTATCGTTATCCTCCAGCTCCACGCTATCTAAAATAATACCTAAAATAACGTAAAGATACCCTTTCTTTTTCAACAGATTATCGCCGCTTTCACGCAGCAGAAAATAATATCGCCGCAGCCTTTCGCACACGTCACGGTCGGTGATAAACGGCGATCTCAAGCGCTTTCCTTTAATTTTTACCAAAAAATCCTCGCAGTGATCTTGCGGAATGAGCAGCACCGCCGACCGCGAAGCCTCGGGAGTTTTATATTCGTGGGTATCGTAGCTGAGCGCCACCGAGATCTGCCCGGCCGTGAGCCGTCGCCGCTTGCCGGCCACGAATATGTCCATTTCACCCTCATCCACAAAATAGATCTCCAGTTGCGAATGGAACTGGAACAAGCACTTATCATTCCGATAACGGGAAAACGTAATGTTCTTCGTTCGTTCACGCTGCAAATTAAATTGCGGTTGCATAGACACCCTCCCTTATGTCAAAAAATGGCACAAAGAAACCCTCTTTCGGCACGAAAAAACGGTCTTGCCTTGTTATAATTGTACTGAACCCTTGCAACAATGTCAATATGTTGCAAAAATTTTCCAAGGAGTTGATCCTGATGAAACTCATCACTCGATCGTTAGCGGCACTGCTGGCACTGGTACTGCTGGTAGGCTGCACGCTCGCCGGGCTGGCTCTGCCTGTTTCCGCCGCGAGCGACACCTTTAAACTGGCCAAAGAAGATATGTACCTGGCCCCCACGGATGCCGGCGGCTACATCGTGTACAATCACGTTCAGGCGCTCAATCCCGACGGCACGCCGTACGAAGGTACGCTGACATGGTCGTCCAGTAACAATTCTGTTGCGGCCGTCAACGCCACCACCGGCCGTATTGCAACGGTGTCTTCCAACAAGGGCGGCACGGGTACGACGATCATCACCGCCACCAACGAGGCAGGCGAAAGCCATTCCTGCACCGTGCACGTGGTGTTCGATGGCGAATGTATCTCGGGCGGCGACTTCGAAGCGGCCGACGCTACCGGCATCTATTCGCTCAACCGCTGGACACCCATCATCTCCAGCAGTAAAGCACAAATTGTGGAAGAGGCCGACGGCAACCACTGCCTGATGCTTCCCGCAGGCATGGCTGCCTCCTACTACGGCAGCCTGTGCTCGTTGCCCAGCACCAAGTATCTGGTTTCGTTCGATATTAAGGGTGACACCGGCGAGATCAAGCCGATGTACATCAGCAACTCCACCGCCAACGGCTGGAAATATGCCACCCCCAAGGCTGACGGCTGGAAGCATTACTCCTGGACGTACACCGTCAAGTCGTCCGTCAACCGCAGTTATCAGGTGGCTTTGTCAAACCAAAACATTTCCGGTGGCACCAACACCAACCCGATCTACATTGATAACTTCTCGATCATCGCGCTCGGCACCGCCGAGTCGGTTTCGCTGAGCACCGATACGGCCGCCATGGAGATCGGTGATGAGATCGAATTGGGCATCACCGCCGCTCCCGAAGGCGCCACGATGAACCGTCCCACCTGGACCACCAGCGACGACCAGGTCGCCACCGTGGACAAGAACGGTAAGATCACCGCTGTCGGCGCCGGCACGGCCACCATCACCGCCAAATCGGGCGTGTTGGATGCCGTTTCCTGCACCGTTACGGTGTACGAGGAAATGCTGGCCGCCGTGCCCGATGCTTCGCTCGAAAACGGCGCCATTGAAACCGACGGTACCTTCGGCGAAGTGGAAGCCGACGATATCGTCACGGTCACCGTCACGCCCGACGAGGGCTACCTGATGGTGCCCGGTTCGCTGAAATACACCATGAAAGACGGCACCGTGGTGCGCGTTCTGAATGAAACCTGGGAGACCAGCCCCGAGTGGGGTCGCGAATCGGCAGGTAACACCTTCCAGTTCGTCATGCCCAACGAAAAGGTCACCTTAACGGCAGACTTTGTTTCCACCACCGAGCAAAACTTTGCGGCGAACACCATCGGCACCTCCTGCCGTTACACCTTGGCTGAGAACGATGAAAAAGTCTACGACGGCATTCGTTTCCTCACCCGTTTGAACTTGGCAAACACGTTTGATGCCAACTCAAACACCCTCACCGTCACCTACGGCGGCACGGAATACACCGTGCTGGAGCTCGGCTCGCTGCTCAAGCGCGAACAGAGCGCCTTGAAGCTGACCTACGAAAACGCGGTAGCCAACCAAGGTACGGCCGGCACCGACAGAATGTGGATCAGCAAGGCCTACACCAAAGACAGCGGCGTGTTCCATCTGGTAGACTACACCGACAGCTACATTGATTTCGCCTCCGTGATGCTGACGAAAAAATACGACCGCTTCTACACGGCACGCGGCTACGTGCGCCTGCAGGCGGCCGATGAGTCGATCATCACGCTGGAACTTGATGAGATCACCAACAGCATCAGCACAGTCGTGCCGATCCTGCCGCCCGTGCAGGAACTGGAAGGCGCGACGGTCGGCAAGACCTGCTGGACGCCCGTCACACACACGGTCGAACCGAACTGGAAGATCACCTACGAGCTCACCGTCAAAGCGGGCGCCGTCGGCGGTCCCGTAACCGTGTTTGAGCCGATCCCTGCGAACACCACCTACGTCGAAGGCGCCGACCGTCTGGTCGGCAAGACCGCCGTGTGGGAACTCGAGCTCGCCGCAAACGAGACCAAAACGCTGACCTACACGGTGCGCGTCAACAACAACACCGACCTCTACAACGGCGGCACGGTCGAATCCACCGACACACAGATCGGCAGCACCACCGTCGAATCCGACCACACGCTGTACATCGAGCGCTCGGTCAGCAAGTACGACGAATACTTCGTCAATCAAGCCGTCAAGGCGCTCAGCGATTCGCAGTTTACGGACCTGAAGCTTGTCTACTGGACGTACTACGTGGCCTATTCGAACAGTATCACCGATTATTCCACCGGTACGGCGGCAACGCTGCTGAACAACATCCTCGCCGGTACGGATACCCGTTTGGATAACGTCGCTCCCACGCTGTACGGCGGCACCGCGGTCAGCGGTCCGATCGAAGGCATCAAGGGCGCTCCCGCTGCGTCCGTTTCGGAAAGCGATCTGATGATCGGCGATATGCTGCTCGTTCGTGACGGCGGCATCACCGGCATCTACCTCTACTGCGACAAGGGCCTAATGAAGGCCCGAAGCGAAGGCGGCTTTGAGGCGGCCGACGTCGCGCTGCTCGCCACGCTGACGAGCAAGCAGGCGTACGCCGTTGTCCGTCCCCGTGCAAGCTTTACCGCCACCACCTCGACCGATCCCGAAGCACCGTCCGTCGAACTGGATGCCCGTCAGGAAGCCGTCATCAAAACCGGCGAAGCTTTCTTGATGCGCGGCGACAAGGTGCAATACGACGACACCGACTTCGGCAACCCCTCCTCCAGTGATTATCGCTGGCACCTGCATCTGGATTCGCCCGAGGACGCGTCGTACGAGTATATTAAATACACCAACTGTGCCGCGTTCTGCAACGATTCCTATTACTTCGGTATGGGCTACGCCTTGCCCGGTAATATGCACACCACCTTCAATATGGTAAATGCGACCGCAGCCGGCAAAGCGTATGCGTCGATCCGCAAGCTGTCCGTTGTGCGCTCGGTCACCGATACGCACACCGAAGAAGAAGCCGAACAGCTGTACAACGAGTTTATGCGCGTCATTCAGCCCGGCGACCTGATGATCGTCCTGCGCGACACCGACGGTAACGGCACCGACGACAGCGGTCACGTGATGATGTACATCGGCAACGAAAAGATGATCCACTCCTCCGGCTCGAGCTACAACTTCAACACCGGTGTGGATACCATCGAGCCGTCCATCCGTTACGGTCAGACGAAGGATTATTTCTTCAGACCTGCCAGTTCCAACTTCATTTACGGAAGCAGAATCTCTAAGTTTGCGGTCATCCGTCCTCTCGACCTGTCGACGATGCCGGAGGACGTTCCGGAAAACACGGTGAACCGTCTGAACAATCTGACGGGCATCGTGGCACAGAAATACGCCTCTGTCCGTCCCGGCTTCACGCTGAACGGCGGCGAGAGCATCACCTACACCTTCGACATCCGCAACACAACGGATGCAGCGAAAACGCTGACCGTCACCGATACCGTCCCCGCGAACACGGTGTACGTGTCGGGTGCGGAGAACATTGACGGCGATGCGATGAGCTGGACTGTCACCGTCCCTGCCGACGGTAAGGTCACCTTCTCCTACACCGTCAAGGTCGCGGCAGATGCTCCCGCAGGTGCCGAGATCGCCTCGGTCGCCACCATCGGCGACGTTACCGTCGATTGCCCCGCCGTCACGGTGGGCAACACCTTTACCGCCGACGAGCAGGCGGCGATCATCGCAGCATTTAACGAACTCAAAGCCGAAGGCACGACGCTGACAGGTATCGCGCTGGTCAACGAGATCTACAAGCGCGCGGGCATCACCGACGTCACCTTTGCTGACACCGAGTACGACACCATTGCTAACGGCGAGAACGGTATCCTCGTGCCGACCGCGGTCAGCGGCAGCTATCAGCGCTACAAGCTCGCCGAAGCGGGCAACGCATACCGCAATATGATTGCGCCCGGGCTGTACGGCGGTATGTACCTCGATTCGCCCATGTGGGAAGCCGACCGCACGCAGCTCGCGTATCACGACGATCTGGTCGTCGGTGACGTCGTCATCGGTCGCTACACCAGCGGCTACAGCGCGTACATCTACCTCGGCGGCGACTATCTGGTCAGCTTGTCCTCGCTGGCAAACGACTCGAAGACCGTCGACGACCGACTGGAGTACATCCCCTGCTGGCGTTACTTCTACGCGGTACTCCGTCCGTCCCTTACCCTTGCATAATCTCTCTCCCTTATCGAAACGGCGCGATGCTCTTTTGAGCACCGCGCCGTTTCTTTTTTGCATACACACCGGTCGTTCCCACACAGCAAAAAGAGGTAGGCAACCGATGTTGCCTACCTCTTTAAAACCGCAATTCTGCCCATTGCTCGGGCTTAAATCCAACGCTCTTTGCCGCGGCCTCCCACTCGTCAAACCCTTGGCGCAGGGTATCGGGAGTATGGCTATCGCTCGACAGCACCACTCGTGCACCGTGCTCGGCCAAATAGCGCTGCATCGCCAGCGTGGGATACGGCTCATGCCGCCCTGCCCGCATAATACCGCCCAGGTTGATCTCGAACGGAATGTTGTAGGTCAGCAGCCTATCTGCCGCCGCCTGCCACGCCGCTATGTACCGCGGATGCGTTTCGTCAAACAGATCGCCCTCACCGTTGTACTTAGAGGCCAAATCGAAATGCCCGATAATATCGGGCTTGGTTTTCTCCACCACATTGGCTACCGTGCGAAAATACTCTTCCGCATAGGCGTAATAATCGCCGCCAAACAGGGCTTTCACAATGCCCATTTGCGTTTCGCGGCAATCATCCACCGGTGGGTACTCATCACCATGGCGCAAATAGTGCACCGAGCCGATCACGTAATCAAACCCCTCGGTAGACTCCACCGAATAATAATCCTGTTCCACGCCGCAATACAGCTCGATTTTTCCGCGATATGCTTCCTTCAGCTGTGCCATGGTTGCTTTGAACTTAGTCGGAGCATCCTGCGCAGCGCAATAGCTTTCATCGAAGAAGGTGTAGGAATGGATAAGCAGTCCCAACCGCGTAATACCGCGCTCGATCGCCGTTTTCACCATGGTTTCGGGATCGGCCTTTCCGTCGCAAAACGTGGTGTGATTGTGGAAATCCTGCGTTATCATTTGGTCATCTTCTCCTGCTTGATCTTGTGGTCGATCACGTGGCGCGAAGCCAGTTCGCGGTGAATATCCTCCAGTGAAATACCCATTTGTATCATCAACACCAGCAGGTGGTACGTAAGATCGGCAATCTCATACACCGTTTCCGCCTTGTCATCTGCCTTGCCGGCAATGATCACCTCGGTGCTCTCCTCGCCCACCTTTTTCAAGATCTTATCCAAGCCCTTTTCAAACAAATAGGTGGTGTACGAGCCTTCCTTCTTTTCGGTCTTGCGGCCCTCAATAAGCGTCATCAGCGCCTGCAGCGAAAACTCCGAGCGCTCGTCGCTTTCCCACACGGGCTTTGTAAAGCACGATGTCGTGCCCGTGTGACAGGCCGGGCCGTCGGGCTCCACCACAACCACCAGCGCATCGCCGTCACAATCGGCAGTGATCGACACGATATGCTGATAATTGCCGCTGGTTTCCCCTTTTAGCCACAACTCTTGGCGCGAACGGCTCCAAAAGCAGGTGAGCCCCTTTTCCATCGAAATTTGCAAACTCTCCCGATTCATATACGCCAAAGTAAGCACCTGCTTTGTGATCGCATCCACCACAATGGCAGGGATCAACCCTTGCTCGTCAAATTTCAGTTCGTTTACGTTCAGCATCACACAAAACTCCTCTCTAAGCGCACCGGAATTCCGGCGTTGGCCAACAACGTTTTCAAATCACCGATCTTCACTTCACCGAAATGGAAGATCGACGCCGCCAAACCGGCATCCACCTTGGGAAGCTCGCGGAACAGCGTTACAAAATCCTCGGCGCAGCCGGCGCCGCCCGAAGCGATCACCGGCACCGACACGGCATCACACACCGCCGCCAGCATCTCGCGGTCGAAGCCGCCGCGCACACCGTCGGTGTCAATGGAATTCACAACGATCTCGCCTGCACCGTCGGCCACACAGCGCTTGATCCAGCCGATCGCCTCCATGCCGGTATCGTCACGGCCGCCGCGCGCAAACACGCGGAACTCGCCGTTCACACGCTTGACGTCCACCGACAGCACCACGCACTGATCGCCGTACCGCTTGGCAGCCTCACGCACCAGCGATGGGTCGCGGATCGCACCCGAGTTCACACTCACCTTGTCGGCACCGCATTTCAGCACACGGTCAAAATCGTCCACCGTGTTAATGCCGCCGCCCACCGTGAGGGGAATGAACACCGTGCGCGCCGTTTCGCACAAAATATCGGTAAACAAGCGACGCCCCTCCGCCGAAGCGGTAATATCATAAAACACCAGCTCGTCGGCACCGTGCTCGCTGTAATATTTCGCCAGCTCCACCGGCGACGATACGTCACTCAAGCCTTGAAACTGCACGCCTTTCACCACACGCCCGTCCTTCACGTCCAGGCAGGGAATAATTCGTTTGGTTATCATCGCGCCACCTCAATCGCCTCACGCAGGGAAATAGCACCGGTGTAGTAGGCCTTGCCCACAATGGCACCGTACAGTTCCATCGCCGTTAACCGCTTCACGTCGTCCATTGAGGACACGCCACCCGAGGCTACAATGTTCATGCAAAATCGCTGCGACAGCTCACGATACAGCTCCACGTTGGTGCCTTGCATCGCTCCATCGCGCGAAATATCCGTACAAATTAACGTTTTTACGCCGATTTTTTGCATTTTTTCGCAAAATTCGAACGCTTTCATGGCGGATTTTTCCGTCCAGCCCTTCACGGCTACGTAGCCGTCGCGGATATCCACGCCCACGGCGATCTTATCACCATGCTCGCGCACCGCCGATTCCACAAAGCCCGGCTCGGTTACCGCCGCCGTGCCCAAGATCACACGGTCGATTCCCGCGTCCAAATACCGACGGATCACCTCGTGGCTGCGCACGCCGCCGCCGATCTCGCAAAACAAGCCGCTTTCCTGCTTGATTTTGCGTACCGTTTCAAAGTTGGGGGTATCCCCCGTGCGCGCACCCTCCAGGTCAACCAGATGAACGTGGGTGGCACCCGCCGCGGCAAAATCCTGTACCACGCTGACCGGATCGTCGTTATACACTGTCATTTGTGCATAATCGCCCTTAAACAGCCGCACAGCTTTGCCCTCGTATAGATCAATGGCAGGGAAAATCAACATACCGTCACCCCACTTCACAAAACGCTTTTAAAATGCGGAGTCCCACCGTGCCGCTCTTTTCGGGGTGGAACTGGCAACCGAACACGTTATCGCGCGCTACAGCCGCCGTTAACGGCGCACCGTATTCCGCGGTGGCGATAATGTGCTCATCGCACTTTGCCGCGTGGAACGAGTGCACAAAATACACGAAATCGCCGTTCTGCAAATACTTGAACAACGGACTCTTCCGTTCGCGAAGCTGCAAGGCATTCCAACCGATATGCGGGATCTTGAGCTCGGCAGGGATCACCTCTTGAATGGAGCGGATCTCACCCGGAATGAGCCCTAAACCCTGATGCTCGCCGTATTCCAAGCCGCGGTCGAACAATAGCTGCATACCCAAGCAAATGCCAAGCAACGGCTTACCGCGCTCTGCTTCTTCTACCACCACGGCATCCAATCCCGTGGCGCGCAGCTTTTCGGCAGCATCGCCAAACGCGCCGACACCCGGCAGCAAAATACGCTCGCTCTCCCGCAGTACCTGTGGGTCGGCGGTTACCACCGCCTCGGCACCGATGGCCGCAAAGGAGCTTTTCAGCGAGAACAGGTTGCCCACGCCGTAATCCACAATGGCAATCATTGGAGAACCCCTTTCGTCGACGGGATCTCACCCTGCAGGGCAGGGTCGATGCTTACCGCCTGGCGCAGACTGCGCGCCACCGACTTGAACGCGCCCTCCAGAATGTGATGCGAATTGCTGCCCGCCAGCTGCTTTATGTGCAGCGTGCACGCCGCATTGCGCACAAACGCCAGCCAAAACTCCTCGCCCAGCTCAGTATCGAACGTGCCCACCTTTTGCGCAGGAATGGCCATGTCGTACACCAGGCAGCCGCGGCCCGACAGATCCACCGCCGACAAGATCAGCGCTTCATCCATCGGCAACAGCATATTGCCGTAGCGGCAAATGCCGCCCTTATTGCCCAGAGCCTCCGCAAACGCCTGCCCCAAGCAAATGCCCACATCCTCTACGGTGTGGTGATCATCCACCTGCGTGTCGCCCTTGCAGGTCAACGTGAGATCAAAACGGCCGTGCTTGGCAAACAGCGTGAGCATGTGATCCAGAAAGCCGCAACCGGTATCAATGGTAGAGGCTCCCGTGCCGTCCAGATTGAGCGTGAGCGAGATCGCCGTTTCCGCAGTTTTGCGGTCGATAGTTGCCGTACGCATATCAACATTCCTCCAATATGGTGCGCAGGGTATTTACAAACACCTGCATTTCTTGGCTGCTGCCAATGGTAATACGAATATAGTCCTGAATACGCGGCTGATTAAAATGCCGCACCAAAATGCCGTTTTCCTTCAGCTTCGCATACAGCTCGGCGCCACCGAAGCCCCTGTGCCGTGCAAACAAAAAGTTGGTTTTGGATTCTGCCACCTCAAAACCCAGCTGCAGCAGCGCTTCGCGGGTTTGCGTGCGCGTGGCACACACCGCTCGGCAGTTAGCCTGTGTGTAGGCTTCGTCGGCCAGCACACCCAAGCCTGCTGCCATGGTCATGCGGTTAATATTGTAGGGGTTGGTGGAATACTTCACCGTATTCAAATCTTGAATGAGCGCCGCACAACCCACGCCGAAGCCCAACCGCGCACCTGCCATGGAACGCGATTTGGAGAAGGTTTGCGTTACCAGCAGATTATCGTACTTATGCACAAGCGATACGCAGCTTTCAGCGCCGAAATCCACGTAGGCTTCGTCGATGACCACCACGTTGTTGGGGTTGGCCTGCAAAATACCTTCCACCTCGGCCGGCGATAACGCCAGTCCCGTGGGGGCGTTGGGATTGGCAATAAAGACGGTGCCGCCCGCCGCTGCATAATCGGCAGGGTCGATGGACAAATCGTCCTTGAGCGGTACCGTGCGATACGGCACGCCGTTCAGCTCGGCAAATACCTTGTAAAAGCCGTAGCTGATATCGGGGAACACCGCCGGATGCTCATCGTCACAAAACGCCATAAAGGCGAAATTGAGGATCTCATCCGAACCGTTGGTGAGCAGCACCTCGTCGGCCTGCACACCGCACAGCGTGGCTACCGCCGCTGTAAGCTCGCCACAGGTAGGGTCGGGATACAGCTGCAACAGTCGTGCCGCTTCGGCCGCCGCGGCAACCGCTTTATCCGACGGCGGAAACGGCGATTCGTTGGTGTTCAATTTAATATACTTCCGCTCGGTGGGCTGCTCACCCGGGGTATAGGGCACCAACGAGCGGTATTTATTACTGAAAAAACGGCTCATGCTTCTCCATCCTCCAGCCGAATACGAGCGCTGCGCGCGTGCGCCGTCAGCCCTTCACGGTCGGCAAAATAGGCTACCTTTTCCGCCACACGCGTAAGTGCCTCGGCGGTGTAATAGGTATACTGTGTCTTTTTCACGAAATCGTCCACCGATAACGGACTGGAAAACCGCGCCGTACCACTGGTGGGCAGCGTGTGGTTAGGGCCGGCAAAATAGTCGCCCAGTGCTTCGGGGCAGTAGTTGCCCATAAAGATCGAGCCTGCGTGGCGTACACGGTCGAGCAATGCAAACGGATCGGCCACACACAGCTCCAAATGCTCGGGAGCGATGGCGTTGGAGATCTCAATGGCTTCATCCACCGTGGCGGTAAGAATGATCTTACCGTTCTTATCAATAGACTCGCGAGCGATCTCCGCACGCGCAAGCAGCGGCAGTTGGCGTTCAATTTCGGCCTGCACCTCGTTTGCAAGTGCTTCGTCGTTTGTTACCAGCACGGCGCTTGCCAAGCGGTCGTGCTCTGCCTGCGAAAGCAGGTCGGCTGCCACGTAATTGGCTTTGGCGCTATTGTCGGCCACGATCAAGATCTCACTCGGACCGGCGATCATATCAATGGCAACGGTGCCGTACACCTGCTTTTTAGCCTCGGCCACAAAGGCGTTGCCCGGGCCCACGATCTTATCCACACGCGGGATGCTTTCCGTGCCGTAGGCCAAGGCGGCAATGGCCTGCGAGCCACCCACCTTGTAGATCTGATCCACACCGGCCACCGAAGCCGCCGCCAAAATAACAGGGTTGATCTTGCCCTGCTTGTCGGGTGGTGTTACCATCACCACTTCACGGCAACCCGCAATGCGTGCGGGAATGGCATCCATCAGCACGGTAGAGGGATAAGCCGCCGTGCCACCGGGTACGTACAAGCCGGCACGGTCGAGCGGAATGATCTTCTGCCCCGTCACCACGCCTGCCTGCTCGTTTTGCAAGAAGCTCACGCGCACCTGTTTTTCGTGGAAGCGACGGATGTTTTCCGCGGCTTCCTTTAAAATCTCTAAAAATTCGGGGTCTACGGCGGCCACAGCCTCGTTGATCTCCTCGGGGGTTACGCGCAAAGAGGTCAGCTTAGCGCCATCCCATTTTTCACAAAATTCAAACAGCGCGGCATCGCCCTCGGCGCGCACGCGGCGAATGACCTCGGCCACCACCGATTCCACGTCCACCTGCGGTACGGCACGAGCAAAAATCTCGTTATCGCCTACCTCGCTGCGTTTTAATATACGGATCATACCGATTCCTCCAGTTGCTTGGCAATGCTTGCCACGATCTCTTCGATGGCCTCGCTTTTAAACTTAAAGCCGGCCTTGTTTGCAATTAAGCGAGCGCTGATGGGAACGATGGTTTCCACAACCTCCAATTGGTTTTCCTTTAAGGTCGTACCCGTTTCCACAATATCCACAATAACGTCAGACAACCCTAAAATGGGAGCCAATTCAATGGATCCGTTTAGGTGAATGATATCAATGTCGCGGCCGCGCGAAGCATAATACTGCTGTGCAATGTTGCCGAATTTGGTGGCAACCTTTAACGTGCGCCGCGGATCGTCACGAAAATCGGCACGGGCGGCCACAGCCATGCGGCAGCGACCCAGTTTTAAGTCGAGCAGCTCATACACGTCCGGCTCATACTCCAGCAAAATATCCTTACCGGCCACGCCGATATCTGCCGCGCCGCGTTCCACGTAGATGGCCACGTCCGACGGCTTCACCCAAAAATAGCGCACGGCCTTTTCGGGGTTTTCAAAAATGAGTTTACGATTGTTTTCATGAATGGACGGACATTCGAAGCCTGCTTTTTCAAACAGGTCGTACACCTTTTCGCCCAAGCGGCCCTTCGGCAGAGCCACGTTAAGTACGGTCTTCAAGCAGCTCCACCCCACTTTCAAGCAATTTCCACACACGGCGGCAAACCAGTTTTTCCGGCAATGCGTTCAGTGCCATTACGCGGCTGCCCCGTTCTTGCAGCTGCAGCACGGCCCGGGCTACCGTCGCAGGAGAAACCTGTGCATCATACAGCAGCACCTCGTCGGCATCGTACTGCCGTGCAGGCACAAACAAATCTTCCAGCATATTTAAATATACGGCAAAACCGATAGCGCCCGCCGCCTTGCCCATTTTTTGCAGCAGACGATCGTACTGGCCACCCGATAGTACCGCACCGGGAATACCGCTGACAAAGCCTTTAAACACCATGCCGTTGTAATAGCGGATATCGCCCACCACCGATAAGTCCAGCCGCACCGCTGTGTTATCGGCCAGCGGCGCCAGCGTGTCGGCCAGTTGTTCCACCAACGGTGCTTGCGGCGTGTTTGCCAGCAAGGCTCGCAGCTTCGGCAACACCGTTTCGGGCGCACCGTACAAGAACGCCAGCTCACACAGCAGTGCCGTCCCCTCGGCGTTCACACCGGCTTCGGCACACACCGCCGCCAATTCGTGGCGGTTCTTTTCACCCAAGCATTTGAGCACGGCCGTGCGGCTTTGTGCCGGCACAGCATACTGCTCCAGTAAGCCGGTGACGATGCCCAGATGCGACACGTCAAGCACGCTGTCGGGAGCAATGCAGCGCAGGCTTTCTGCGGCCAACAGCAGCACCTCCGACAGGCAATACGCATCGGGAGCACCCAAGCACTCCAGACCCACCTGACGGATCTCGCGGAAGTTATGCGTGCTTTTGGCCACGCGATATACGTTTTCATCGTAATACACCTTGCGCACGCCGCCGTTGGTATCAGCCGTGTTTTTCACGATCGACAAGGTAACGTCGGGCTTGAGCGCCATCAGCTTCCCATTGGTGTCGGTGAAGGTGATGATGCTGTCGGAGATCAAAAAGTCTTTATTACGGACATACAGATCGTATTCCTCAAATTTGCTCATTTTATACGGGGCATACCCATAGCGCTCGTACAATGTGCGCAGCGCCGCTACGGTAACCTCTTCCCCGCGCAGACCAACCGATGTGTTCATTCCTTCGCCTCCGCTTCGTACTTATCCAGCGCCTCACGGTAGCCGCCGCCACCGTACAGCAAGCAACGATTCACGCGGCTGATGGTTGCCGAACTCACCGCCGTGGCAGCCGAGATCTCTTGATAGTTTTTTCCCTCGCGCAGGAGCATGGCTACGTCTAAGCGTTGTGCCATGTCCTGGATCTCGCGGATGGTGCAAATATCCTCAAAAAAACGGCGGCACTCCTCCGGCGTTTCCAAATTCAATATTACGTGTAACAGCCTCTCCACCGAAGCCGACTCCATAACATTCACAGCATATCCATCCTTTCAAAGTAGCTATTGCTGTATTTTAACACTTTATCATGCTAAAGTCAATAGTATTCGCCGTATTTCTTTCTTGATTTTAATAAAAAAACGGCTATCCCCGCGGGGATAGCCGTAAAAACCAAAAGTTAACCGACAATACCGGTGCGTTCGATGCTCTCCACGAAGTGGCGTTGCAGGAACAAATACAGCACCAACGGCACGATGATGGTGAGAATACCGGCAGCAGAAATGATACCGCGCAGCGACAGCACCTCTTCCGTTGCACCGCCCGAAGCCATATCGCCGCCCAAGCTGCTGTTGATGGAGGCCATCATCGGTACGATGGCTTTGAGCTTCGTGGTATACAGCATAGCGGAATAATAGTAGTCGTTCCAGTGCCACACGAAGGAGAACAGCGTTACCGTAACGATGCCGGGACCCGAGCTCGGCAGAATGATGCTCACAAACGTTCTCAGCGGGTTGCAACCATCCACCCAAGCGGCTTCCTCCAGATCTTTAGGCAAACCCAAGAAGAACTGGCGGAAGATGAAGATGAACAAGCCGTTGCGCAAACCGGCACCGAAGAACGCCGGCAGAATGAGCACCCACGGCGTATTCAGCAGGTTGATGCCGAGGCCGAGGAAATCCTTATACTGCAAATACTGGGTGATCAGCATCGTTTGCGGGGGAACGATGATCGTCAGCACCACGCACATAAACACGATACCTTTTTCGGCAAACTTGTAACGGGCCAAGCCGTAACCAACCAGCGAGCAGGAAACGAGAGAGGCCAGCGTACCTCCAACGGCATGTACCATGCTCAAACCGGCCGACGGCCAGAAATTCAACTTTTCGATGGCGTATTTAATGTTATCGACCGTCCACTTCATCGGGATCCACACCACGTTGGGATTGTTTAACGAATCAGGATCGGAGAAGGTGGCCAACAGCAAATAGAAAATGGGGAACAAGAATAAATAGCACAGGCCGATCAAAAATATCCACCGTACTACCTTGACCGCCACACTTTGCGCTTTACGACGCAATACAACAGAAGTGATCTTACGCTTGGAATCGTTTGCCACGAGCGCATCTCCTTTCACAAATTTACTTGCATCCATTATACAACAGTTTTGTTAAAATAGGAGTTCTTTTTTTAAACTAAATTTGTCAATTTTTGATATTTGTATCGGTAAATATTGACAAATTGCTACGAGAACCCTTTAAACTTTTGTATTCTTGCTATCCGTTTTTTTACTGCGGCACAGCGATCCATTCACCGATCTCGTTCTCGGCCTGCATGGCGGCATCGCGAATGGCCATAATGCGCAGCGTTTCTTCGTGGGCAACGGGGACTTCGCGGGTGTCAAAGAATTTCACCATTGCCGCAATGAAGGGCTGGAAGAAATCCGATTCCACCGCTACCGTTTCACACGAATCGGCGTGCTTGATGCTGGTTTGATACGGTGCCCACGGTTTCCAACCGGCAATGCTGCCGAAACGACCGTCAACAAACGACACCGTCAACTGATACCAGCCTTCGGCATTGGTGAGCAGCACGCCCTTGGCCGGCGCTTTCATGAGCATTACCAGCGGCTCCAGCATGTGCACGGCGTAGCCGTCGATATCGCCGCTGCCCCAGCAGCAAACCGAGGTGATATCCTCGGTAACAACGTTGGCGTACTCATCGGCATAGCGCAACGATGAGGTGGTGTAGCACGGCGTGCCGTGTTTCTCTGCCAAAGCAAACATCCGCTTGGCGGAAGCCAGATCGGGGGAAAACGTTTTGTCAATAAACGTGGGCTTGCCGGAGGACAGCGGAACCTGGCACAGCTCCTCGTGCATTTCGCAATTGTCGGGCGACAGCACCACCAAGGCATCGCTCTTTTCGACAACCTCTTCAATGCTGCTGCACAACTGCACACCCTGCTCGGCACACCATTCCTCGCTCGTTTTGCCGCTGATGGGAGAAGCGATCTTGCCGTAGGCATACGCTACTTCCATGGCACCGTTCGAATGTTCCTTGATCCACGCGGGATAATTGTTGGCGTGCCACTCATCCAGAAAATAATCAATAAAACCGATCTTCATAGCTTACTCCTCCAAAGCGATCTCGCGGTGAGCATCGGCCGAATCGTACAGCGCTTGCATCATTTTGGCGGTGATGATCGCCGTGTCAATGTGGCTGGCCAGTTTTTCGCCGCTGCGCACGCACTCTACGAAACGGTTGATCTCGTTTTCGAAGTGATTGCCTTGTTTGAAATCGGGCTTATAGCTCACCAAGGAGCCGTGCTCGGCCTTGTATACCGTGAAATCGCCGCCGTATTGCAGGCGGATACCGGCTTTTTCACCGATGAAATCAATGTACATTTCGTTTTCGAAAATGTTCTGTGCCCACGCACCGTTGATGGTGATGGTGGGGCCGTTGGTACGGATCATACCGGTGATCATTTCCTCGACATCGTAGGTACCGTCCAGTACCGGAGGGCCTGCCCACATGTCCTTGTAGGTATAGCCGGCAATGTCGCGGCCCAGCTTGGAAAAGGTTTCGGCACTTACGGTGCGCGGCGTGGGATCGCCGCAGCAATACATGACGATATCCAAGAAGTGCACGCCCCAGTCGATCAGCACACCGCCGCCGGCAATGGCTTTGGTGGTGAAGGCGCCGCCGAGACCCGGAATGTTGCGATGACAGCGGAAGCTGACGTAGGCCTGCAAAATATCGCCCAGTTCGCCGCTTTGAATATACTCGCGAATACGGTTAACAGCATCATTAAAACGGTTGACCACGCCAATGTTTAAGATCTTGCCGCTTTCGTGCTGCGCAGCCTGCATTTCCAGCGCTTCCTCATAAACGCGCGCAGCGGGCTTCTCGCACAACACGTGCTTGCCGGCGCGCAGCGCCGCAACCGAGATTTCCTTGTGAACGTTGTTGGGGGTACACACCGACACGGCCTCTACCTCGGGGTCGGCCAGCACCTCGCGATAATCGGTGACCGCGATGCCACAGCCATACTCCTTCACGGCTTTTTCGGCACGCTCGGGAATGATGTCACAAAAATACTTGATAACGGCATTCGGGTTTTTCACGTACGACGGAATGTGAGCCAGATTGGCAATGGAGCCGCATCCGATTACGGCAACGGTAACAGGTTTCATGGTGGTTCCTCCTTTTTATAGGTTTCTATTTTGATTATAACGCAACAAGGGAAAACGGAAAATTTCCACTTTTTGCGTTTTGTTAGTCATTTTTTTACCTCTTTTTTAGAAAAGAATTGACAATAACAAACAAAAGACTTATGATAGCAGCAAAGGATGTGGTACAATGGATAAAACACGTTACCGTGTGATGATCAAATTTCCCACAACACCGTTGCTCTTGAATGTATTAAATATTTATCAGCTGGGTGAAACCGCTTGCTCCTCGGATTACGAAGTGCTTCCCCATCGTCAGTGGTGCCACGAGATCACCTACATTGCCGACGGCGAAGGCGTGTTCCAGCGTAATGGGCAAGAATACGCCGTATCGGCAGGGCAGGTAGTCGCACTGTCGCAAGACGATATGCATTACATTCGGTCGTCCCGCACGCGGCCGCTGCGATTTATCAATTTAGGCTTTGCTTTTAATAAAAACCACGCCGACTATCCCAAATTTGCGGCCATTGCCGAGTTTTTCGACAACCTGGAGCACCCGGTTGCCAACGACCTGTGCGGCATCAACGAAGCGTTGGCCGCCGCGCTCAGCGAGGCGTATACGCCGCAGGAATTATCGCAGGAAATGCTGAGCACCTATTTGCTGCAGGTGCTCATGGGAACCTACCGCAGCTTCCGCGAAAGCCCCCGTGTGGAGTACACCGATCTACTGACGTTTGATTCCACCAACCCGCTGATCTACGAAATGATCTGCTACATTGACCAAAACCTGACCTCCATTACCGCGTTGCAGGAAATGGGGCAAGCGCTGGGCTACAGCTACAGCTATTTGTCGCGGTTGTTTTCGTCCACCATGGGGTCTACGTTGCGGCAATATTACAACCAGCGGCGCTTTGAAAAGGCAGTGGAATTGCTGCGCGAGCCACGCACGCTGGCCGATATTTCCGAGCAACTGGGCTTTGCCGACACCGCCAATTTCTGCCGCGCTTTTAAAAAGCAATATAAGATCTCGCCCGGCGAATACCGTCGCAGAAATCAGTAAACAAAACAGGACGGATGCAGTGCATCCGTCCTGTTATTTATCCTGCTGTTGTGGTAGTGGTTGCCGCGGCGGTCGTGGTGGCAGCCGCTTGCTGTGTTGCCGCCAAGCCCGATCTTACCAGCGCGACGGCTGCCTGCAGCTGGTCGTCTTCCGCTTCGGTAAGCAGTTCAAAACGGAGCAGCTTATTATACGCCATATCCGACGTTTGATCCGGAATGAGGCCGGTATCCTGCCAGCCGGTTCCGCTTTGGATCCGCGTGAGCGTGCCGGTGGTGAGCTTCACGGCCGCCTTATCGGAAGCCAGCGAAAAATACTCCTGCACCACAGCTTTGCCGGCGGTACTGGTGCCCACCAACCGAGTCTTGCCCATATCCTGCAGTACGCCCGCCACCAGTTCGGCTTCGCCGGCCGTGCTGCCGTTGATGAGCGTGACCGAGGCGGCGGTCATTTCATACGGATCGGAAGCGGTAAATGCTTCGTTGCCGCTCTTTTTAGTGCAATTTACGTACGGACCGCTCGGCAGTAAGTAGCCCAAAATTTCTTGTGCGGCGGCCAAGCTGCCACCTTCGTTATTGCGCAAGTCGAACACGAAATACAAGGCGCCCTGCTGTGTGAGCTGGTTGTACAAGCTCTTAAACTGCAGTGCCGTCAAGCTGTTGAACGAACGAATACGGATATACCCCACGTTCTCCTGCACAATGCGCCCCTCAACGCTGACGTTGGTGTACGTATTGGCCGTTAATTCCATGGTGGACTCCACGCCGCTTTGCTCTACGGTGAGCATCAGCTTTTCGGCGGTGTTCAAGCGGCCGGTGACAGCTGCGTACGAAGCGCCGGTGACGGCGGTTTCATCCAGTTTGGTAACCACGTTGCCCGCTTTAATGCCCGACAGCGCCGCCGGAGAGTTTTCCTCCACACGGGCCACGGTAAGCTTATTATCGTCGGATACGATAAGGTGAATACCAAAACCGGTGTGGTTACCGGCCAATTCGCTTTGCACCTGCTTATACTCGGCAGCCGAAAGATATTGGGCATACGGGTCGTTTAGGCCCTCCAAATACCCTTGCGCCAGCGCCATGCGCAGCACTTCTTCGTCGATGGTGTACTGGCCGCGGGCGGCGGTGTCGATCTCGTCGAGATAGTCGTACATTGCCTGCCGCTGGCCCACGTCGCTGACCAGGGAGCTGAAATGCCGCATCGCAATGGTCATGGTTGCCGAGATCGTGAGCGCTATTGCCAAAATAATCACGGCGATCGCTACGCCAAGCGACACCTTACGATTCATACTCCCTCACCTCATTAGCTCGGTTTTACAATATAGCCGTTGCCGATCGGATCGACACGAACGTTATCGACACGCACCTCAAAATGCAAATGCGCACCGAAGGAATTACCGGTGTTACCCACCACGCCCAGCTGCGTAACGCCACCGGTGACCGCTTGCCCGTTGGTTACCATGGGCGTGTAGCGCATGTGAGCGTACAAGGTCACGATACGGCGGCCCTTACTGTCCAGACCGTGGTCGATCATAACAAAGTTGCCGTAGCTGTAATGGTTGCTTTGTGCCTTAATAACCGTGCCGCTCGCAGCTGCATAGATCGGCTTGCCCAAGCAGCCGTAGCACCACAGATCGACACCGCCGTGCCAACCCATACTGCGCTTGCCGAACGGCGAGGAGATGGTGGTTAGTGCCGGAGCAGGCCAATACATTTTCCCACCGTAGGTGCTGGTGGTGGGTGTGCCGTTTAAGAGTGCGGCAATCTCACGATCCAGATCCTCTTCGGCTTTTTGGACCTGCTGCATTTTCTTCTCGTAAGTACCAAGCTTCTTCTCTAAAGCAATCTGCGTATTACGCGCGGCCGTGTATGTATCGTCATACTTCTGATACTGGGCATCCAGCGTGGTTTTGGCCGTTTGCAGCTCGGCCTTTTCCTCTTCGGTTTCCGCTTTTTTGGCTTCCACCTCGGCGCGATTGTCTTCGATGGCTTTCTTTTCCGCGTTTGCCTTATCGATCAAGCCTTGATCGTAGTCGGCAATCGTTTCCATGATCTTGCTTTTAATGAGATATTCCTCGTAGCTTTCGGCGTTAAAAAACAGCTGGAACAACGACTGGTTTCCCGTTTTACCGATGGCACGCAGCCGCTTTTTCAGCTTGGCCATAATGCCTTCCAGCTCTACCTCTTTCGCGGCGATCTGTTCGTTCAGCTCCACGATACGGGCTTCCTGCTCGGCAATCTGCTTGTCCAAGCCGCTGATCTGTGCGCGGTATCCGTCGATCTGCTTGCCCAGATTCGACACCTGCGCCCAAAGGCTGTTCACCTTTTTCTGCTGGCTTTCCACGCTTTCATCCAGCTTGTCGATCTCTTTTTGCAGTTCTTCCTGCTCTTTCTTCAATTCATCCAGTTCAGCTCGCTTATCATCCACCTCATCGGCACCCACCGGCACCGAAAACAACGGCGTGATCAGCAAGACCAGCACGCACAAAAGCGCACAAAGGCGTTTTGTTGTTGGTTTCATACGCTCTCCTTCTATCCTTACGTTTCAAACACTTTATCGCTTTGTTCCTTCAAATACCGTGAAATGGAGATCACACTGCCCAGCACACCCGTGATGATGCCGCCGGCCAAAAAGCCAACCAGCAATTGCCACCACACCATGCTGAAGGGGATCAAACTGAAGCTGCTGCCAAAATCCAACAGCCCCGAGGCACCCAGCGCCTGATACAACGCAACTACCAAGCCATAGGCCACGCTGCCGGCAAGGCCGCCCAGAATAACGCCCTCTACCATGAAGGGGAACCGAATAAACCACTGGGTAGCGCCCACCGAGCGCATAATAAAGATCTCGCGGCGACGGCTGTACACCGTTAATTTGATGGTGTTGGAAATAATAAACAGCGATACCACCAGCAGTAAGCCGATCACCCAGCCACCCACGGTAACCACCACGGTGCGGATCTTAACGGTCATTTCGGCCATGCTCTTATCGTAATCCACCGAGTCGATCCCCTCAAGTTGGGCAATGGTGGTTACGCTTTGATTAAACAGCGTTAGATCCTCAAAATGCACGAAATACGCATCGAGCAAGGGGTTGTCATTTTCCAGATCCTCGAACAACGCGCCGTATTCGTCGCGGTATTCCTCCAGCTGTTGCTCGTTGGACTTAAACTCAACTTCTACCACGTTCGGAACCGCTTTCAGCGAATCCTCCAGCGCTTTCAGCTGCTCGTCGGTTTGGCCGGCTTCGGCATACACCGCCACCACGTTTTGCTGATAGGCCCATTGCATGCCGTGGTCGATATTCTCCAACACCAAATAGGCGCAGCCGGTAATGAGCAGGCACGAAACCAGCACCAACACCGAAGCGATCGACATAAACCAGTTCTTCGACAGGCCGCGCACGCCTTCGCGAACCAAGAAACGGAGTGTATTAAATCTCACTGATCTCCACCTCCGGTTCCTTGGTGTCCGACGTTACTAGGCCGTCCTCAATGCGGATAACGCGACGGTCAAAGCGCCGCACCAGCTCCATATCGTGAGTAACGACCAGCACCGTGGTGCCGTGCCGATTGATCTCAACCAGCAGCTCCATAATTTCCTTCGACATTTCCGGGTCGATATTGCCGGTGGGCTCGTCGGCAATGATGAGCGACGGATTGTTCACCAGTGCACGGGCCAAGCCCACGCGCTGCTGCTCACCGCCCGACAGCTCCGGCGGATAGTGCTTCGACTTGTGCTGCAGCCCTACCAGGCCCAGAATATACGGTACGCGACGGCGGATATCCCGCTGAGAAGCGCCCACCACGCGCATAGCAAAAGCGGCGTTATCAAACACCGACATCGTGTTGATCAAACGGAAATCCTGAAATACAATGCCCATGGAACGGCGCAAATACGGAATCTGTCGCCGTTTCAGCTTGGACAGCTTAAAATTGCTGACGATCACTTCGCCGGAGGTCGCTACCTCTTCGCGCGTGATAAGCTTCATGAAGGTACTTTTACCGGCGCCCGATGCGCCGACGATAAACACGAATTCACCGTCGTCAATTTTTACATTCACGCCCCTCAGCGCTTCCACGCCGGTTTCATACGATTTATGTACGTCCCGAAATTCGATCAACAGAGCCACCTCCTTATCACATCGTACGCCGTCCATTCACGGACGGCGTACCTTCATTTTAACACACCTGCAGGGCCCACGGCAACCTGCACATATTGGTAAAAGCGATCAATACTTCACCGGATCGGCGGTGAGGTACTTCTTGACCATCATGGCCACTTTAAAGACGATCGCATCGTCGAACTCGCGCAGGTCAAGACCGGTGAGACGCTTGATCTTCTCCAAACGATACACCAGCGTGTTACGATGCACGAACAGACGACGAGAGGTTTCCGACACGTTCAGGTTGTTTTCAAAGAAGCGCTGAATGGTGAACAGCGTTTCTTGGTCGAGCGAATCCATGGAGCCGTTCTTAAACACCTCACGCAGGAACATATCACACAGCGTAGTGGGCAGCTGATAGATCAGGCGGGCAATGCCCAAATGATCGTAGCTGACGATGGTTTTTTCGGTGTCGAACACCTTGCCGACCTCCAGCGAGATCTGGGCTTCCTTAAACGAACGCGCCATTTCCTTAATGCCTTCGACCGGCGTGCCGATACCCACGCTCACCGGCGTGTAGAATTCGCTGCCCAGCGTATCGGCAATCGACTGCGCCAGTTTTTCCAGATCCTTCGATTCCACACGGGTGCGCAGCTCTTTTACCACGGCAATATCGGTTTCGTTAATGTTGATAACGAAATCGCGGTTCTTTTCGGGGAACAGATTTTGAATAACGTCAAACGCCGAGAACTCGGTTTGTGCATGCAAGTGCACCAACAATACCACGCGAGTCGCATCGTCGTTAAAATGCAGCTCACGCGCTTTCAAATAAATATCGCCGGGCAGGATGTTATCGAGAATAATGTTCTTTACGAAATTGCCGCGGTCGTACTTTTCATCGTAGTACTGCTTGGCGTTGGCAAAGGAAATTCCCATCAGCGAAGCGTATTTTTCTGCCTGCTCATCCTCACCCTCGACAAACACCAAATAGTCGCCGTGAGGACGAGGGCCAAAGGCACGGTAGGTGTAGCCACCCAGCACAAACGATTCCTGCGTGCTGTAGGTGGCCTCTGCCAATTCCTCGCGAACCTCACCCACGCAGCTGAGATCGCTGCAGGCGAGCACGGCAAAGGTATCGTCCACAACACCGATGTTGCGGTCGATAACCTCTTTCATTTGATTGACCATTCCTAAAAACAAACGATTCGGCATATTCATTCTCCTCATTCGTCAAAATTACCAAGTAATTATAGGTACCCATAGTTATACAGTTCCATTTTACACAATTTTCTGTCAACTTTCAAGGTTAAATATAAAAAAATCTTGTTTTTTATAAAAAAACCGTTACCTATCCCTGCTGCAGAGAGGAAAACGCGCCGGATAGGACTTGCGCAAACGTGCTCTCTTGTCTGTTCTGCAGCACGACATTATCCATCTGGTCTTATAAATTTATTCGTTTTTGGGTATTTTTATAGAACCAAAGTGGGCGTATACTGGTACTATCAGCAGAAAGGAGGCAACGTATGCACAATCATCAGAAAAAGATTGCGGTCATTAACGACTTTTGCGGCTTTGGGCGTTGCTCGCTGGCGGTATCACTGCCGATCATCTCGGCAATGAAGGTGCAATGCTGCCCGCTGCCTACCTCTGTTTTTTCCAACCATACCGGGTTTGAGAGCTTTTATTATACTCCCTTTACCCCACACATGGATGCGTATATTGACGAGTGGGAAAAGCTGAACCTGCAATTCAACGGCATTCTCACGGGGTACCTCGGCTCGCCCGAGCAGATCGCTATTGTACGACGGTTTTTGGAACGCTTTAAAGCTACCGACACCGTTACGGTGGTGGACCCTGTGATGGGCGACTACGGCAAGCTGTATCCCTCGTACTCTCCAAAACTGGCCGAGCAGATGGCTTCACTGGTGCCGTTTGCCGATATTCTCACCCCGAACCTGACAGAAGCGTGCCTGTTAACAGGCACCGCCTACCGTCCCGATATGAACGAGGAGGAACTGACCGCGCTTTGCCGCAAGCTGCACGCCATGGGGCCGCAGAAAATTGTGATCTCGGGGCTGGAGCGCGGCGAGGATCTGGAGAATTTTGTGTTTGAAGCCGATAAAGCACCGATGGTGATCCGCGAACACAAGGTGGGACCTTGCCGTTCGGGTACGGGCGACGTGTTTTCCTCGATGATCGCAGCCGATGCCGTGAACGGCGTGGAGCTTGCCGATGCGGTGCACCACGCCTCGGCGTTTATTGCCAAGGTGCTGCGGCGGACAATGGAGCTGGAGCTTCCCAAAACCGACGGTATTTGCTTTGAAGAATTTTTAACGGAGATCAACACGCGATGAAACGGAAACAGCTTTTTCGCTTGTGCCTTACCGGCTTATTTGCCGCATTGATATGGATAACCACCGCCTATCTGCACATCCCCTCACATACCGGTTACACGCACGTTGGCGATGCCTTCCTGTATTTGGCTGCCTGTCTGCTGCCGTTGCCGTATGCTGCTTGTGCCGGCGTGATCGGTGCCGTGCTGGCGGATTGTTTAACAGGCTTTGCCGTGTGGGCACCCGCTTCGGCTGTTATTAAAGCGGTTACCGCGTTGTTTTTCACCTCGCGCAGCAAGCGTATTCTCGCCGTGCGTAACCGCTGGGCGGTGTTGCCGTCGGCAGCGGTGTGCACCGTTGGCTATTATTTGTATGAAGCGCTGATTACCGGAAATTTTCTCGCCCCGTTAGCAGGGATTCCCGGATACCTTACGCAAGCCGTTTTAAGCAGTGTTTTGTTTATCGCTTTGGGTCTTGCACTGGATAACGCCAATTTTAAAACCCATTTTATAAACGGAGGACCCAACGCATGATGACCATTACCTATCCGGTAAAAACCGGCATTTACGTGAACATGACCAACCGCTGCCCGTGTGCCTGCACGTTTTGCCTGCGCCACAACGGCGAGGGTGTATACGGCTCGGATTCGCTGTGGCTCGACCGCGAGCCGACCGTTCAAGAGGTGTGCGACAGCCTCGACAAGTGGGATCTTTCGCAGTATACCGAAATTGTGTTTTGCGGCTACGGCGAGCCCACCGAACGGTTGGATGACCTGCTGGCGGTGGCGGCGTATATTAAAGGCAAGAGCAATATTCCGCTCCGCATTAACACCAACGGCCTGGCCGATCTCATTCACGGTGAAAGTGTGGCTCACAAGCTGAAAGGGCTGATCGACACGGTATCCGTCAGTCTCAACGCCACCGATGCCGAAACGTACAACGCGGTGGTTCGACCGAAATTCGGGCTACCGTCGTATGAGGCAATGCTGAAATTCACCGCTGATTGCGTCGGCATCGTGCCGAACGTGGTGATGACAGTGGTCGACGTCGTAACCACTCCCGAGGAGCAGGAACGCTGCCGCGAGATCTGCGAATCCGTCGGTGCCACCTTGCGTATTCGCCCCTACGAAGAGTAAAAAAAGGAGCGGTCGTTTTGAAAAGCGACCGCTCTTTTTTGTGCTAAAAAAACTCCGCGCACGGTGTGCGCGGAGTTTTGCTTTTTGATTAGTTGCAGATGGTCTGCTCGGTCTCTTTGTCGAAGAGGTGGATGCGAGTGTTTTCGAGAACCATGTCGATCTCGTCGCCCGGGCGAGCAGTCGAGGTGGGCTCGACGCGAGCCGTCAGGCTGCTGCCTTCGACGTTGACGTACAGGAAGATCTCGGCGCCCATAAGCTCGGCAACTTCGACCTTCGCACGCACGCGGCACTCGGGCATAGCTTCCAGATAGCGGGGCTCGTCGTGCACGTCTTCGGGACGGATACCCATGATGACTTCCTTGCCGACATACTGCTCGAAGATGTTGTCCTTGTTCTTCTCGGCCGGCAGCGGAATCTGATACTTGATGCCCTTGCGGGTCTTGGTGTCTTCGGAACCGAACTCGCAGTAATACTGATCGCCGTTCTTGCCGATAACAGCGTCCACAAAGTTCATTTGGGGGCTGCCGATAAAGCCGGCAACGAACATGTTGCAGGGATACAGGTACAGGTTGTTCGGGCTATCGACCTGCTGGATCAGACCGTCCTTCATAACGACGATGCGGTCGGCCATGGTCATAGCTTCGGTCTGGTCGTGGGTAACGTAGATGAACGTGGTACCCAGCTTCTGGTGCAGCTTGGAGATCTCCGTTCTCATCTGAGCACGCAGTTTAGCATCCAGGTTGGACAGCGGTTCGTCGAGCAGGAAGACCTTGGGCTCACGAACGATAGCACGACCCAGTGCAACACGCTGACGCTGACCACCGGACAGAGCCTTCGGCTTTCTGTCGAGCAGGTGAGCGATATCCAGCACGCGGGCAGCTTCCTCTACGCGGCGCTTGATTTCATCTTTGGGAGTCTTGCGCAGCTTCAAACCGAACGCCATGTTGTCGTACACGGTCATGTGCGGATACAGAGCGTAGTTCTGGAACACCATCGCGATGTCGCGATCTTTGGGAGCAACGTCGTTGACCAGACGGTCGCCGATGTACAGCTCGCCGCTGGTGATTTCTTCCAGACCGGCAACCATACGCAGGGTGGTGGTTTTACCGCAACCGGAAGGACCAACGAAGATGATGAACTCCTGGTCTTTGATTTCCAGATTGAAATCGGAAACCGCAACCACACCACCGGGGTACTTTTTGTAAATGTTTTTCAGAGATAAGCTTGCCATTTGATGACCTCCATCTTCTCTTGTAGATACTTAGCGCGGCCAAAACCAACCGCACATTACTATGCTTCCTTATTTTAACAGATTCTTTTGCGTTTTACTATTCCCATTATGCACAAACTTTTGTCCCCGAGGTTAGATATGTTGTACAAAATTTGTCGCTTTTGCAAGTTCTGCCCATTCTTTTTCAGTTATGGGGCGAGTTTCTCCCTCGTTCAGCATCGGATCCAGCTCCAGCGGTCCCATCGACAAACGCTTTAACCACACCACACCGCGATCGACGGTTCCGAACATTCTTTTGATCTGATGGTAGCGCCCTTCGGTGATGCCGATCTCGGCCAAGGGCTGTTCGCTATCCTCTAAAATCTTTAACGTAGCCGGACGGCAAAGCGTACCGTCGGCCAGTACGATGCCCTCGGCAAAGCGGCGACAGTGCTCCTCGGTGAGCGGGCCGTCCAGCCGCACCTGATAACGCTTGACAATATCGTTTTTAGGGGCCAGCAGGCGGTGAGCAAAATCGCCGTCGTCGGTGAGCAGCACCAATCCGACGGTATCCTTGTCCAAACGGCCTGCAGGGAACAGCCCCTTGCGGCGCAGCGCAGGGGGCAGCAGATCCAGCACGGTGGGTACCTTTGGATCGCGCGATACGCAAAGAATACCCGCCGGCTTATTCATCATCAAATACACAAAACGCTGATAGCTGAGCGGCTCGCCGTTTACGGTTACGGCGCAGGTCTCCTCGACCTTGCACGCCGCATCACGGCAAACAACACCGTCCACCGTGACCTTTCCCGCACGGATCAGCCGCACGGTTTCGCTGCGGCTGAGTGTTCCCTGCGAGGCGATCAGCTTATCCAGTCGCTGTGCCATAGTGTCACATCCTTTATGAGATCAACGGCTTTTGCGTGCCGTTGGCGGTGATATCGCCCGCCACGACCCGATCACGGTAACAATACACGTGCGCTGTGCTACCGTCGCTGACGGCATAGGTGTATAGCTTTACGCGCTTGCCGCTGTATTTCAGCAGGCTCAAGCCGCTCGGCGTTTGCAGCGCTTCATACGTGCGCAACGCCTCGTCGGGTTCGTCGGGCACACGGATCTCCTGCACGGTTTCGTCGGCAAGCTCCACCGTGTACCCCCATTCGTTGAGCAGCGCCACGCGCTCCTGTGCCGTGGCTGCTTTGAAATTTGTTACGCGCCCGCCCACGCTTTGGGTGGGCAAGCACAGCCCCAGTACCACCATTGTCACAGCGACGACAGTGCATACCAAGGCTGCCAGTAGGTGCTTTTTTTCTGCTTTTACCGAAAATACAAACATACACACACATCCCGTTTTGATATTTCGGTACAGTATATGTGGCGGTAAAAGAGATTATTACAGACAGAGCAGGTCGGTGGGCGTGTTTGTTAAACTACGACAGCCGTTTTCGGTGATGACCACCATGTTTTCAATACGGACACCGCAATTGCCCGGCAAATAAATGCCCGGTTCCACCGTGACCACGTGGCCGACCTCCAGCAACGCTTCGCCGGCGTGAGGCGACAAGCGCGGCGCTTCGTGGATCTCCAAGCCAACGCCGTGACCTGTGCCGTGACCGAAAAACGCACCGTAGCCGGCGGCTTCAATAACGCGGCGCGCCGCGGCATCGCCCTCAACACAGGGCAGCCCTGCACGCAAAACCGCCATGGAGGCCTGCTGTGCACGCAGCACCGTATCGTACACCATGCGCTGTTCGTCGTTCACGGTACCCAGCGCCACCGTGCGGGTCATATCGGAATGGTAGCCGTCAACCACGGCGCCGAAATCCATGGTGATGAACTCGCCGCGGTGTATCGGCTTATCCGACGGAATACCGTGCGGCAGCGACCCATTGGCACCCGACACCACGATGGTATCGAACGCCATGCGCTGTGCACCCTGACGGCGTATATAAAATTCCAGTTCCAGCGCCACCTCACGTTCGGTAACGCCTTCGCGGATATACGACAAAATATGCTCGAAGCCCGCTTCGGTGAGGGCTTGTGCCTGCTCGATCTTGCGAAGTTCTTCCTCGGTTTTGATCAATCGCATGGCCGACAGCCACGCATCCAGTTCACCCTCGGCAAGCGGTAACGCCGCGCTCAAGCGAGCGCGCTCGGCTGCGGTGGTTTGTGTTTCCTCAACATACACCGCCGTGATCCCGTGCTGCCGTACCAGCTTACCCAGCTCGTCGGTAAGCTTTACGATGCAGCGACACTCGGCACCCTCTACCGTGCGCTGCGCCATTTCAATATACCGGGAATCGGTTAAAAAATACGCTTTTTCGCACGTAACAAGCAGCCAGCTTTCACCCGACGGATAGCCGGTGAGATACCGCAAGTGATGCGGTGCCGAAACCAGCGCTGCCGAGTGCGACGGCAATTTATTCATTAGCAGTTCTAACGCGCGCCTCATGCCTGCTCCTCGCTTTCATACAGTGCCTTCAGCATGGCAGCATCCTCGGCCTGCGTGCCGTCGGATTCGCAAATGAAGGTGGGGGTCAAGCCGCGTTCGCGGATGAGGCGCATCAGCGGTGCCGGCTCGGGGCCGTACACTGTGTCGGCAAAGGTGAGGTGCTTTTTCTCGCCGCCGCCTGTGTATTCAATTTTGGAAAAATGCGCGTGAAAACAGGCAGCCCGCTCGGCACCCAAGGCGTTGTGCAAGCGATCCAGCAATGCGGCGTAGGCTTCATAGGAGTTTAAACCGCCCTGCGTGCGGCTGTTGAGATGTCCAAAATCCACGCACGGTAAAAAGCGGTCGTCGAGGCTGCAAAATTGCAGCACCTCCTCCAAATCGCCCAATTGATTGATCTTGCCCATGGTTTCGGGGCAAATGCGCACCTGCGACAGTCCCTCGGCGTCCAGCGCTTCCTGTGCGCGGCGCAAGGTGACCGAGGCCAGCTTGGTGGCTTCAGCACGGGACAAACCGCCCAAGCCACCGGGGTGGGCCACGATGCGCTCGCCGCCCATGGCTGCTACGGCGCGGGCGCTTTCTAAAATGTAGCGAATGGAATTATCGCGTTTTTCGGGCTCGGCAGAGGCCAGCGAAATAAAATACGGCGCATGCAGCGACAACTGTATGCCATGCTTCGCAGCGGCGGCACCCATGGCGCGGGCGGTATCCTCCGACACGCGCACGCCGCGGCCGCACTGATATTCGTATGCCGTGAGTCCCAGTGATTGCAGCCATGCAGGGGCCTCTACCGTGGCCTTATGGCCGGCCGCGTAAAACGAATCGCTGTTGCCGGCGGGACCGAATACTGCTTTCATCGCACCTTCTCCTGTTCTGCCAATTTGCGCCGCAGCGGTTTCTCCCAACGGCGACGGAGCCGCAAAAACGGCTTTTCGGTTTTTTCTTCTATGGGGTCTAACAAAATACACGGAACGCCGCCCAGTTTCGCTCCCAAAAGGTCGGTAAACACTTGGTCACCCACGGCAGCACATTCTTTTCGTTTAAGCCCTAACCGCCGCACGCCGCGCCAAAACCCTAAAGGCGACGGCTTGCACGACAATGCCGTGTGCCGCAAGCCAAGCTTATCGGCAAACGGCGCCACACGCCGCTCCCACGAATTGGACACCACCGTAAGAGCAATGCCGGCATCTTGCATATCTTTGAGCCAAGCGGCCACCTCATCGGACAAGTGCTGGCTACCGTAACGGGTGAGCGTGTCATCAACGTCCAACAGCAAGCCGCGCACACCAAGATCGTTAAGATCCTGCAGCGTGATATCGGTAACGCGGCGACGGTACAGTGTGGGATATAACAACGGCATAGCGGGCCTCTCCTTTTTGATAGTATGCACGGGATAAACAAAAAACGGGCGCGATGCGCCCGTTTTCCGGTTATTTGAACTTTCTCTTACGAGCAGCCTCGGACTTCTTCTTGCGACGCACGGACGGCTTCTCATAATGCTCACGTTTACGGACCTCAGCGAGGGTGCCGGCACGAGCACAGGACTTCTTCCAACGGCGCAGCGCGCTGTCCAGAGATTCGTTCTCTTTGACCTTGACCTCTGACATTCTTATTCCCTCCCTCCGCCTGATAGCAGGGGTTTATTTGTAATCATAACGATACCAATCCAGTATACACCAGAATATTGTTCTCGTCAAGCCTTTTTTAGAAAATCTTACAGCGGTTTCACAACCAAGTTTACCAACTTGCCGGGAACGTACAGTTCTTTCACCAGCTGTTTGCCCTCCAACTCGGGTGCCACGCGCTCCTGCTGCTTGGCAACGGCCAGCACGGCAGCCGCTTCGTCGTTGGCACCGACGGTGATGCGCGCACGGATCTTACCGTTGACCTGAACGGCAATTTCCACCGTGTTATCCACGCACTTGGCAGGGTCGAATTCCGGCCACGGCTGATAGGCCAGTTCTTCATTTTTGCCCAGCATCTCCCACAGTTCTTCCGTGGCGTGCGGCGCAAACGGATTGAGCAGCTGTACCAGCACTGCGTATTCGGCGCGGTTGGCGCCGCCGTGAGCGTTGAATTCATTGAGCAACGCCATCATGGCGGCAATGGCAGTGTTGAACTTCAGGTTCTCGATGTCGTCGCCGACCTTGCGAATGGTCTTATGGATCGCGCTTTCCAGTTCGGGACGAATGGCATCCCCCTCAAGCAGGTTATCGCTCAACGACCACACGCGCTCCAGGAAGCGGCGTACACCGCGAATACTGTCGCTCGACCAGGGGGCGGCTTTTTCAAAGTCACCGATGAACATTTCGTACAGGCGCAGCGTATCGGCACCGTACTCGTTCACAATATCATCGGGATTGACCACGTTGCCGCGCGATTTCGACATTTTTTCGCCGTTTTCGCCCAAGATCATACCATGGCTGGTACGTTTGGCATACGGCTCGGCCGTGGGAACCACGCCGATATCGTACAGGAACTTATGCCAGAAGCGGCTGTAAAGCAGGTGCAGCGTAGTATGCTCCATACCGCCGTTGTACCAGTTGACGGGAGTCCAGTATTCCAACGCTTCTTTAGAAGCCAGCGCCTCGTGGTTGTGCGGATCGCAATAGCGCAGGAAATACCACGACGAACCTGCCCACTGCGGCATGGTATCGGTTTCGCGTTTGGCCGCGGCACCGCACTTCGGGCAGGTGGTGTTGACCCACTCGTCCATGGCGGCCAGCGGCGATTCGCCGTTGTCGGTCGGCTCGTAGCTATCGACCTTCGGCAAGCGGATGGGCAGCTGCTCTTCGGGCACGGCTACCTGACCGCAATGCGGGCAATGCACGATCGGGATCGGCTCGCCCCAATACCGCTGACGGGAGAATACCCAGTCGCGCAGTTTATAGTTGACCTTCGGTTCACCGATGCCCTGCTTGGCAAGGTAATCAATGATAGCCACCTTGGCTTCCTCTACCGACAGGCCGTTTAAGAAGCCGGAGTTGACCATCACACCGGTAGCGCAATCGGTGAAGGCTTCTTTTTCGACATCGCCGCCGGCAACCACCTCAATGATGGGCAGGTTGAACGCCTTGGCGAACTCCCAGTCGCGGGTATCATGTGCAGGAACGGCCATGATGGCGCCGGTACCGTAGGAAACCAGCACGTAGTCGGAAATAAACACCGGGATCTCGTTGCCGTTCACCGGGTTGATGGCACGCACGCCCTGCAGGCACACGCCCGTTTTATCCTTAGCAACCTCTGTGCGCTCGAAATCCGATTTGCGCGCCGCCGCTTCTTGATAGGCGGTCACTTCGTCGGCGTTGGTAAGTAAGCCCTTCTTCAGCCACGTGTTCACCAGTTCATGCTCAGGCGATACGACCATGTACGTGGCACCGAACAGCGTGTCGGGACGGGTGGTATATACCTCGATGGGCTCACCCGCGGTGGTCTTAAAGGTGACCTGTGCGCCGGTGGAACGGCCGATCCAGTTGATCTGCTGTGCACGCACACGGTCGGGGTAATTTACCAGATCCAAATCGTCGATCAGGCGCTGTGCATAGGCGGTGATCTTCAGCATCCACTGACTCTTGACCTTGTGTACTACTTCGCCGCCGCAGCGCTCGCACACGCCGCCGACGACCTCTTCGTTGGCCAACACGCACTTGCAGGAGGTGCACCAGTTTACGGCCATTTCCTTTTTATAGGCCAAGCCGTGCTTGAACAGCTGCAGGAAGATCCACTGTGTCCATTTGTAATACTCGGGATCGGTGGTGTTGATCTCACGAGTCCAGTCGAACGACAAGCCCAGCCCTTGCAGCTGCGCCTTAAAGCGCGCCACGTTATTTTCCGTTACCACTTCGGGATGAATGTGGTTTTTGATCGCGAAGTTTTCGGTGGGCAGACCAAAAGCGTCCCAGCCCATCGGATACAGCACGTTATAGCCCTGCATGCGGCGCTTACGTGCCACCACATCCAGTGCCGTGTAGGAACGGGGGTGGCCTACGTGCAGGCCCTGACCCGACGGATACGGAAATTCAACCAGCGCAAAATACGCCGGCTTACTGCGGTCATCTGAGGCGGCAAAGGTGTTTTCCGCCTCCCATTTGGCTTGCCATTTCTTTTCAATAACAGCCGAATCCAATTTGCTCATTGTTCTTCACCCTCCAAAAACTCTGCCGTGTCTAAAACGCGGGCATCCTGCCACAAGCGTTCTAAATCGTAAAATTCACGCGATGTGTTTAAAAACACATGCAGCACAACGTTGCCAAGATCCAATAAGGTCCACAACGCTGTGTTATACCCCTCGGTGCGCAAGGCGTGAACGTTCTGCGCCGCCAAGTCGGTTTCCACATAATCGATCAGCGCCTTTACCTGCGTGGTGCTGCCGCCCGAAGCAATGATGAAGCGGTCGGCCAGCGAGGTTACCTCACTGACGTCCAGCACGCAGATGTCCTGCGCCTTATGCTTATCCAGCGATGCCACGATCGCTTTAGTCAATTCGTGTGCTGTCATAGTCACTCTCACTCTGTTTTTTGGGTTTGCGTGGTCGTGGTATCGGTTGACGGCTGAGCCATGCCCGTTTGATCCACCGCAATGTCGGACAACACTTGGCGATGGGGGTTGGCTTCCTTACCCGAAGCCAACTCGGTTACCTGCAGATCGCCTTCGGTGACCGCGTTGTCATACGGATGGAAATCGGCATTCAGTACAGCCGCCAGCTCGGCGCGATGCACGCTGTAATACGAGTTGGCGTTCGAGGACGCCGCCTCACCCGGAATGACCTGCGCCGTCATTTTATCCGGCGTGATCTTGGCCATGTCCAGCACCAGCTTCACCGTGTCGGCGGTGGACAGGTTGGTGCGAATGGGCGTGGAGCCCTTCATCAACGGTGCCAGCGTGTCGTTATTCAGTTGATCCTTCGACTGCGCACACAAGCGCTGGAACAGCGCTAAAAACACCTTGCGCTGGCGGACAATGCGTGCGATATCCCCTTCAACGCCCTTATCACGTTGGAGTGCATAAGCCAATGCACCGGCACCGTCCAGCGTTTTTACACCCTTGCCGTACTTGATGCCGCCCAGTTCCATGGCAGCCTCGAGATCGACGTCGATGCCGCCGAGCAGATCGACCAGTTTTACGAACGAAGCCTGCGAGAGGAAGAAATAGCCATCCACCGGCAGGGAATATTGCTCGTTAAAGATCGACACCACATTATACCACTGCGAGCCCTTCTTTTGGGTTACGGTGTGACCGGCGGTTTGGTGTTCCTCGATTTCGGCCTTAAAAATGCGCTTGCCTTCAAATTCGCACCAATCCAGCGGCGCAGGATTGCCCCACACCTCACCGGCTTTTTTTACGGCCCATTGTTCGCTGTCACCCAAATAGGTATCCTGCGGGACCTCCAAAATGTTCAGTGTGTTCTTCTTTTTGTCGTGACACACGATGGTGAGACGTTCGGTAACACCGGTTTCCTCGTTTTCACCCAGCAAGCCCACCACATAGTAGGCTACCTTGTTTTGCAGCGCCGTGGGGGTGGTGTCGTACACGTTTACGTCGGACGTGCTGGTATCCTTCTTTTGTGAGGTGGATTTCAGCATTTGTGCCAACACCACACCGAAAATGATCACCAAGACAAAAAACACCAGAACGGTGATCGTGAGAATACGGCCGCCCTTTCCCTTTTTCTTGGCGGTTTTGTTGCGGTTATCCTTAGCCATTTGCGCCACCAACCCTTTCTCTGTATTCGTTAAGGCAAGCCAGTGTATCGGGGTGCACCGGCCGCCCTTGTTCTTCCAGATCTTTCACGGTATATTCCAAGGCGTACAGCATGGCGGCATCCATGTCACGCTCGGAAAGCTCACGCATGACCTCCACGTCGGGATAGTCGCGATCGGCCGAGGTGAAATCCGCCAAATACAGCACGATCTCCGGCAGGGTCATGCCGGCCCGTCCGGTAGTATGGTATCGCACCGCCTGTAAAATATCCGTATCGTGAACACCTAAAATGTGCTCCAAAAACACCGCACCCGCGTGGGCATGCCACAATTTGGGCGCTTGCTGTTCAACGGCATCTAACAGTATATCAAAGTCTTTAAAAATTTGCAACTGGGAATCGCCGTCGGTATCCTTCAAAATATCGTGCAGCAAGCCTGCGGTGTAGGCCTTTTCCTTGTCGGCACCGTACAGCTCGGCCAGATGCACCGCCTGATCGGCCACCGCCAACGAATGACGAAACCGCTTGGGCGTTAGGCGACCGCGCAAAATCTCCACGTACTGCTCGTCGGCACTTTGGTAGGTGCGCTCGGCGGCATACACCTGCCGGGCCTCAATGTAGGCTGCCACCGCCGCCGGAACCAGTCCGTCCAGCGATTGGCCGGCACACGCACGCTCGCGAATATCGGTGGAGGAAATGCGCGGCGTTGCGATCTCCTCAATTACGCAGCGCGCGCCCACAGCCGCCAGTTCTTCCGCATAACTGCGAAGCGCTGCAGTGGGAACGTCATCCCGCGGGACGGCACAGATGGTGGCCAGCTTGGCAATGTCGGCAAACCGATGCCACGTGCCCAGCGTTAAAAACATATCGGCACCCACGAACAAAAACAGCTCGGCCTGCGGCAGCTGGCAGTGCAGTTCTTCCAGCGTGAGCACCGTGAAGCTTGCTCCGCGGCGATTGACCTCCAGCTCCGATACCGTGAGCTCCGGATACGGCGCACAGGCCAATCGGCACATTTCCACACGGTCGATGGCGGGGGCCATTTGCGCTTTGATCTTATGCGGCGGCACAAAGGTGGGCATGAGTATCACGCGGTCCAGCTGCAGGCGCGCAGCCAGTTCCCGTGCCAGCACGATATGTCCGTTATGAATGGGGTCGAAGGTGCCGCCAAACAAGGCGACACGCTGCCCTTTTACGCCGCTCACCGTGCGCGGGGCAACACGATCTTCGGCTCTTCCGGCGCCGGCCGGTACAGCACGAAGGTGCGGCCGATAACCTGCACCACCGCCGAATTGGTTGCCTCCGCCAAGGCTTCGGCGGCTTCACGGGCGGTTTCAGGTGCCGTTTCCAGCACCTTGCCCTTGATCAACTCACGAGCCGTAAGAGCATCGTCGGCCTGCTTTACGATGGTAGCGGCCATGCCGCCCTTACCCACGTGAACGATCGGCTCCAGCGAATTGGCCAGGCCGCGCAAATACGCACGTTGTTTACTCGTCATTGTGTTTCACCTAATCTCTTTAATAATACCTCACGGAACTCACGCAACGCGTTTCCACGATGGCTGATAGCATCCTTTGCTTCGTCGGTGAGTTCGGCAACGGTTTTGCCGTCGGCTACGATGAACAACGGATCGTAGCCAAAGCCTCTCTCGCCGCGCTCCTCGGTGCCGATGACACCGTACATATACCCCTCGGCGGTAAGCGGCTCGCTTCCGTCGGGAAACACGCAGCAGACAGCACACACATAATGTGCGCCGCGCTGCTCCGCAGGCAAGCCCTCAAGTTCACCGAGCAGTTTCTTATTGCGGTCTTTATCGGTGGCATCCGGGCCGCCATAGCGCGCCGAATAGATCCCGGGGCCGCCGTTTAGTGCATCGACAGCAATGCCCGAATCGTCGGCAATGGCGGGTAAGCCTGTGGCGGCACACGCCGAAGCAGCCTTTAAATAGGCATTTTCCGCGAAGGTGGTGCCGTTTTCCTCCACCTCGGGCAGCTCGATGCCAAGATCGCGGTCGGTTACCGCTTCAATGCCAAGCGGCTCCAAAATACGGGACAGCTCGGCCAGTTTATCTTTGTTATGCGTTGCAATAATATATCGCATGAAACTCACTCTCCAAACAAACCATCGGCAAACGCTGCGGCATCAAAGGGCTGCAGATCGTCAATTCCTTCGCCCACGCCGATAAACTTCACCGGCACATCCAGTTCTTCACGAATGGTAAGCACCACACCGCCACGGGCGGTGCCGTCGAGCTTGGTGAGCACAATACCGGTAATTCCCGCGACCTGTCGAAATTCCTTAGCCTGGTTCACAGCGTTCTGACCGGTGGTGGCATCCACCACCAGCAGCACCTCGACGTCGGCCTCGGGCAGCTCGCGGTCGATCACGCGACGGATCTTGTGCAGTTCATCCATCAAGTTCTTTTTGTTGTGCAAGCGGCCGGCCGTATCACAAATAATAACGTCGGCGCCGCGGGCCTTTGCGGCTGAGCAGGTGTCGAACACCACGGCGGCCGGATCGGCGGCCTGCCCGTGGCGAATGATATCCACACCCGCACGCTCGGCCCAGACCTCCAGCTGCTCAATGGCTGCGGCACGGAACGTATCGGCCGCACCCAAGATCACCTGCTTGCCCTGTGCCTTGAGCTGCGCCGCCAATTTGCCGATGGTGGTGGTCTTGCCTACGCCGTTAACGCCGATCACCAAAACGACCGACGGCTTGGTGGCAATTTGCAATTCCTGTCCACCCTCCAGCATACCGGCTACGGTTTCGCGCAGCAGGCCGCGAATGGCCGCGGGGTCGGTAATACCGCGTTCCTTCACCAGCTCACGCAGACGGTTACACACCGCCTGTGCCGTGGCAACGCCCACGTCGCCGGTGATTAAAATTTCTTCCAGTTCTTCAAACAGATCCTCGTCAATGCGGGTAAAGGCGTGCAGCATACTGTTGACGGTACCCATTAAGGATTCCCGCGTTTTGCGCAAGCCTTCGCCGATCTTACTGAAAAAGCCCATACGATTCTCCTTTATACGGGGTTATTACCCGTAATGCCCAATTTCGCTTCAACCTCGCTGGCGCGCAGCTCGAGCAGCTTGGAAATACCCTGCTCCTGCATGGTAACGCCGTACAGCACGTCGGCCTCTTCCATGGTGCCGCGGCGGTGTGTAATGGCAATGAATTGCGTTTTGTCGCACATACGGCGCAGGTACTGGGCGTAACGGTCGACGTTCACATCGTCCAGTGCGGCCTCTACCTCGTCCAGCATACAGAACGGCGACGGCGTCACCTTCAAAATAGCGAACAGCAACGCAATGGCCACCAGCGATTTTTCACCGCCGGACAGCGCATCCATGTTCAAAATGACCTTACCGGGCGGCTGGGCGTGCATTTCGATGCCCGAACCCAAAATATCATTCGGATCGGTGAGGGCCAATTCGGCCTTACCGCCACCGAACAGGTCGCGGAACACCTCGCCGAACTGCACGTTGATCTGGCGGAAACGCTCCAAGAACATTTCGCGCATTTGCACGGTGAGATCACCGATGAGTTTTAAGAGTTCTTCGCGAGAAACCTCAACGTCGCGCACCTGCGTGCTCAAGAACTCATAGCGCTCACTGACCTCGCGGTACTCCTCGATCGCCTCCACGTTGACGCTGCCGAGCGCACGAATTTTATTCTTCAGCTCGGTCAATCGACGGCCGGCAGCAGCCATATCCTCAATTACGGCCGCCTGCTTCTCCGCTTCGGCACGCGTGAGCTCATATTCCTCATACAAGCGGCGCAGCACGTCCTCGGATTCTCGCTGAGCAGCCGCGTATTTTTCTTCCAGTCGCACCACCTCGCGGCCGAGAAGCTCACGCTCCTCTGCCTTGCCGCGGCTTTGCTGGCGCAGCTCGGTTTGGCGTGCTTCGTCTGCCATGCGGCGCTCACCCAATGCCGCCACGCGGCTTTGTGATGCGGCGCCTTGCTCGCGCAGACGTGCCGCCTGCTCACGCAGCAGCGCTTCCTGCGCCGTCAGTTCTTCGGAACGCCGGCGCAGCTGTTCCACCTGCTCTTGCATTTGTGCACGGGCACCATCCTGATCGGCCTGACGGGCACGCAGCTCGTCGATGGCCGCACGAAGGCCCTCAATATCTTTATTATATCCCACAACCGCCAGCTTTTGCTCGCTCATGCGGTCGGCCAGCTGTTCACGCTGCTCGGCCAATTGCTGACGACCACCCGACAGCGTTTCCAGTTCCTTTTCCAAGGCCTCGGTCTGCTGTGTCACAGCGGCAGTTTGCTCTTCGGCTTCCTTCATAGCGCTCCGACATTCCTCGGCGCGCGTGTTCAGTTCTTGGATTTCGGCGGTTTCTGCCTCCACGGCCGCAATGCATGCTTTCAGCAGTTCCTCCAAACGATGCAGCTCGCTTTCCAAACGAATGCTGTCTTCCTGTGCCGTGGTGAGCTCGCCGTGAATACCCGACAGCTCAGCCTGCACGCCCGACACCTCTTGCTGCAGCGCTTTCAGCGCCTCACAAGCGGCCGCGTGCTTTTCTTCCAGCTTTTGGCGCTCGGTTATCAGCTTTTCGATCTCGCTGCGGCGCGAAAGTAAGCCGGCTTCCTTCACGTGGGAGCCGCCCGCCAGCGAACCGCCGGCGTTGACTACCTGACCGTCCAGCGTGACAATGCGGAATTTATAGCCGTGTTTACGAGCAATGACCACCGCATAGTCCATATCCTCTGCCACGACCACGCGGCCGAGCAAATAGGCGGCAATCTCTTGATAGTCCTTTTCGGTGCGCACCAGATCGGCGGCAATGCCCACAAAGCCGGGTTCGCTTTCCAAGCCTTTTTCCTGTAAGCGGCTTCCCTTCATTGAGGCCATCGGCAGGAACGTGGCACGGCCGTTTTTGGTATCGCGCAGGTACGCAATGCTGCGCTTGGCATCTTCTTCGCGCTCCACAATAATGTGCTGTGCCGCGCCGCCGAGTGCCGTTTCGATGGCCAACGCGTACTCGCCGTCGGTTTGGATTAAACGCGACACCGGCCCGCGAATACCGCGCAGCTCACCGCGCTGTGCCTGCTTGGCAACAATACGCACGCTGTGCGAGAAGCCCTCCAGATTGCGCTCCATTTCTTCCAGCAAGCGAATACGCTGCGCCTTTTCCTCTACCGAAAGGCCCAGCTTATCCGCCTCTTGGCGGGCGGTTTCCAGCCGCGCCGTGCGGCCGGACAAGCGCATCTCATATCCACGGGCAGCGTTTTGCAGGCTGTCAATGGTTTCTTTTTGCTTTTCGTAATCGGCTTGGCACGCCTCCTGCTCCTTGCGCAGACTGTCGCGCTGTTCGGTTTGTGCAGTCAACGATGCCGTGAGCTGCGACACGCGCAGCGTGATCTCCGCCAGCGATGACTCGCTCGTTACCGAGCGCACACGAATATCCGACAGCTGCGCCGCAAACGCCGCCGCCTGACGGTTGAGTTCTTCAATACGGCCGGAAACCTCTTCGTTGTTGTGCAGCAGTGCTTCCCATTCTTCGGCCAGCGCCACTTGGCAACGTTCGGCTTCGGCGATCTGCTCTTGCTTGGCAAGGATCTCCGCTTCGCGTTCCTTTACCGTTTCTTCCAACTGCAGATTGCTCTGTGCCACCTGCTCGCTTTCGCCCAAAATGCGGGCAATGTTTTCCTCGTTATGGGCACGGTCGTTGCACACCAGATCGGCGTTGCTGTCGCACCGCAGGGCTTCTTCTTCGTAACGGCCGATCTCGCCGCGCAGCGTTTCCAGCTCGGCCTCCAGCGCACGTCCGGCTTCCATTAAAGCTTCCAACTCGCGGTCGGTATCGTCCATGGCCTCGCCGGCTGCATCATACTGCGTGCGCGCCAGCTCCAAACGAGAATCCAGCTCACGCAGCAGCTCGCGGGACCGGTCGATGGTGGAGAGCCACACGCCGATCTCCAGGCCCTTTTTCTCCTGCGCATATTCCAAATATTTCTTGGCTTTTTCCGACTGCGTTTTCAGCGGCCCTACGCGCTCCTCCAGCTCCTGCAGAATATCACGCAGGCGAAGCAGGTTATCCTCGGCATGCTTCAAGCGGCGCTCCGCCTCGTTCTTGCGATAGCGGTATTTGGCAATGCCCGCCGCTTCCTCAAAGATCTCGCGGCGTTCATCCGAGCGAGAAGATACAATTTCTTCAATGCGGCCCTGCCCGATAATGGAATAGCCGTCACGACCGAGGCCGGTATCCATAAACAACAGCTGAACGTCCTTTAAGCGGACGGTGGCGTTGTTCAGCAAATATTCACTTTCGCCCGAACGGTAATACCGACGCGTTACCTTAACGTCATCGGCATCGAAGCTCAGCACACGAGCGCGGTTGTCGATGGTGAGCGACACCTCGGCAAAGCCCACCGACTTGCGCTGGGCGGTACCGTTGAAGATCACATCCTCCATTTTGGAACCGCGCAGGGTTTTGCTGGACTGCTCGCCCAGCACCCAACGCACCGCATCGCTGATATTCGATTTACCGCTGCCGTTGGGGCCCACAACGGCCGTAATACCGCTGCCGAACGACAATACGGTTTTATCGGGAAAGGATTTAAAGCCCTGAATTTCCAACGATTTTAAAATCATACGTTCACTTCTCCTGCTTCACAGCATTCTCGTTATTCATCATAGCCCATAAGCCGCAGCGCTTCCCGCGCTGCTTGCTGTTCCGCTTCTTTTTTACTGCGACCGCGCCCGGTGCCGATCACGTTCGAATTCAGATGAACCTCCACCATGAACTGCTTATTGTGGTCGGGACCGGATTCGCCGGTCAATACATACTCCAGCCGTTCCTCGGGATTTTGCTGAATGATCTCCTGCAGTGCCGTCTTGTAATCCTTGAATTGCGGGCGGCGCTGGTGAGTAAGTTCCTCTTTAATAAACGGCAAAATAAAGGCTTCGGCGGGCTTTAAGCCACCGTCGAGATAAATGGCGGCGATCACCGCTTCAAAGGCATCGGCCAAAATGGACGGACGATCGGCACCGCCGCCGCGCAGCTCACCGCGACCAAGCAGCAAGCATTCGCCGAGTCCCAGCTTGCGGGCATACGAGCTGAGCGCTTTTTCGCACACCAGCGAGGCACGCAGGCGGGTGAGTTCTCCCTCTTCGCCCGAACCGTGACGGAACAAGTACCCTGCGGTGATAAAGCCCAGTACCGAGTCGCCCAAAAATTCCAGGCGTTCGTTGCTTTTCAGTCCCCGATTGCCCTCGTTAGCGTACGAGGAGTGTGTGAGCGCATTTTCCAGCAGCATCGGTTCTTTAAACGCATAGCCGATGCGCTCCATCATCACGCGCGTGGTATCTTTCATCTTGTCACCCCATTCGGTCTTCAATGTAGCCTACCAGATCCTCCACCAAATCAAACGGCGGCAGATCGTCGGGCAGCGGCGCGGCAACGTGAAGTTCCCACAACACCGCCGCCAATTCGCAGCGCTCGCTCTCGGTGATGTTGAGATCATCGAACGAGGCTGCCATAAAAATATCTTCTTCAAAGCAACCAAAACGATCAGTCAGCAGCTTTGTCAGCTGTTGCAGCACCATCCGCCGCAACCTCCCCTTTTTTCACAGACTCCGTAATCATTTCAATAACACCGGCCTCGGCAAACTCGGCCGCCACGCGCACCGCATTTTGAATGGCGAGTGCTTTGGAATTGCCGTGTGCTTTAATTACCGGCTTGGTAATACCGAGCAGCGGCGCGCCGCCGTGCTCCTCGGTGGACATTTTCTTCTTCAAACCACCCAATTTCGATTTCACCAGTAAAGCAGCAATTTTGGTGAGTGCGTTGGAGTAAAAGATCTCCTTGATGAAGCCCATCAGCAAGCCAACAGTGCCCTCAATACCCTTGAGCAGCACGTTGCCGGAGAAGCCATCGGTGACCACCACGTCGGCAGCGCCGCTCGGTACGTCACGCGCTTCCACGTTGCCGATAAAATTCAGGCCGCTCTCTTTCAGCAGCGCATAGGTTTCGTGCTGCAGCTCGCCGCCCTTGTGTTCTTCGGTGCCCACGTTCAACAAGCCCACTGTGGCCGGCTCGCCTTTTTTGAACAAATGCGTCATATACAGGCTGCCCATCTGTGCAAACTGCAGCAGCATTTCGGGACGGCAATCCACATTGGCGCCCGAATCCAACAGCATATACGGCTCGCCTGCCGACGGCATGATCGCCGCCAGTGCAGCGCGGGACACGCCCTTGATACGCTTTACCAAAAACGTGCCGCCCATCAGCAAAGCACCGGTGCTGCCGGCCGATACAAACGCATCGCCGCCACCCTCGGCCAGCAGGCGCAGACCCACGGCCATCGAGCACTCCTTGTGCTCGCGCAGGATGGTTTTGGGAATATCGTTCATACCGATCACGTCGGTGGCGTGAACGATCTCCACGCCGTCCAGCGACCAGCCTTGCTCTTTGGCAATGCGGCGGATCTCCTCCTCGTTACCGGTAAGCACGATCTCCACGCCGTAGGCATCACGCGCCTGCAGCGCACCTTTCACAACTTCAAACGGTGCGTTATCGCCACCGTAAGCATCAACGATTACTTTCATTGCAGTTCCTCCTCCAGTTTCGCGAGTGCCCGAGCCGCCAAGGCGGCGTACCGCTGTTTCTTGTCACGAATGTGTTCTTCCAGCGGCGGCAGCACGCCGAAGTTTGCACCCATCGGTTGAAAGTTGGTTACCGTAGCATCGCTGATATACCCTGTCAGCGCGCCCATCATGGTTTCGGGAGGCAAGCACAGCGGTGCCTCACCGCGCAACGCGCGCACGGCATTTTTGCCGGCCAGCAGGCCTGAGGCCGCCGATTCCATGTAGCCCTCAACACCGGTCATCTGCCCGGCGAAGAACAGATGCGGCAGCGCTTTGCAACGAAGGTCCTGCGTGAGCAGGCGGGGCGAGTCCAAAAAGGTGTTGCGATGCATCACCCCATACCGCACAAACTCGGCGTTTTTCAAGGCGGGGATCATGGAAAACACTCGCTTTTGCTCACCGAATTTCAGGTTTGTCTGAAAGCCTACCAAATTGTACAACGTGCCTGCGGCATTTTCGGTGCGCAGCTGCAGCACCGCCCACGGACGGTGACCGGTGCGCGGGTCGCGCAGGCCCACCGGCTTCATCGGGCCGAAGCGGATCGCATCGGTTCCGCGACCTGCCAATACCTCAATGGGCATACAGCCCTCGTACACCTTCGGTTTATCAAATTCATGCAATAACGCGGTTTCCGCGTTTATCAACGCCTCATGAAACGCCTCGTATTCCGCCTTGTTCATCGGGCAGTTGATATAATCGCCGATGCCACTCTCTTCACGGTCGTACCGCGAAGCACGAAAGGCTGCGTTCATATCCACGCTTTCAGCGGTAACGATGGGCGCCGCCGCATCGTAAAAGCTGAGTCCCTCGCCAAAGCGACGGGCAATATCCTCGGCCAGAGTATCGGACGTGAGCGGACCCGTGGCCACCACTGTTATGCCGCTTTCGGGTAAGGCCGTTACCTCGCGGTGCTCCACCGTGATAAGCGGATGCGCGGCAATACGCCGGGTAACGCCCTCGGAAAAGCGGTCGCGGTCGACCGCCAAGGCACCGCCGGCAGGCACGGCGCAATCGCGTGCCACGGCGACACACACCGAGCCCAGCCGCGCCATTTCCTCTTTGAGCAGTCCTGCGGCGCTTTCCAGCCGAGCGGCCTTCAGCGAATTCGAGCACACCAGTTCGGCCAGCGTTTCTTTTTTATGAGCGGCTGTGAACTTGATCGGCTTCATTTCCACCAGCGTTACGGCCACACCGTCGTTCGCAGCTGCCCAAGCAGCCTCACAGCCGGCCAAGCCGCCGCCCAGTACCGTGATATGCTCACTCATCGGATTTTCCTCGACCCACCTTTTCGTAGCCGCAGCCCTCGGTTAAGCATTGCACACCGCCGCCGCGACCCTTTCGGCGGAACAGCGTTTTCCCGCAATTGGGACACACGTGAGCCGTGGGCTCGTTCCAGGTCACGAAATCGCACTTGGGATAGTTTTCGCAACCGTAAAACACACGGCCGCGCTTGGATTTTTTCGCCACAATGGTGCCACCGCACTTGGGACAAACACCCTTGGTTTTGTCAACCAGCGGCTTGGCGTTTTTGCATTCCGGATATCCGGGGCACGCCAAGAACTTGCCAAAGCGACCCGTTTTGATCACCATTTTGCGGCCGCATTTATCGCACACTTCCTCGCTTTCCTCTTCCGGCACGCGGATGCGTTCGCCGGACAGCGCTTCCTCGGCCTTGGCCAGTGTTTGGGCAAAGCCGTCGTAGAACGTGTGCATCATCTTGATCCAGTCGCAATCGCCCGATTCCACCTCGTCCAGCTGCTTTTCCATGTGTGCTGTAAACTCGGTGTCCACAATGTCGGGGAATTGCTCCTTCATTACCTGCGTTGTTACCTCGCCCAAGGCCGTGGGCTTGAGCGATTTGCCTTCGCGCTCGATGTATTCACGCGTCAGAATGGTGCTGATGGTAGGCGCGTACGTGGACGGACGGCCGATGCCGTTTTCCTCCAACGCCTTGATCAGCGTAGCTTCGGTATACCGTGCAGGCGGCTGAGTGAAATGCTGGGCGCTTTGCAGATCGCGCAGGGTCAGCACGTCGCCCTCGTTCAGCGGCGGTAAGGCACCGCCATCCTCGTCCTCCTCGTCGCGGCTTTCCACGTACAGCGTGGTATAGCCATCGAATCGAACGGTATAGCCCGAGGCCTTGAAAATATACTTGCCCGCAGCAATATCCGCCTGGCAGGTATCTTGAATGCAGTTCGCCATCAAGCTGGCAATAAAGCGTTCCCAAATGAGCTTATACAAGCGATATTGGTCGCTGCTCAAGAACGGCTTTACCTGGTCGGGCGTAACCGACGGCACCGACGGACGAATCGCCTCGTGGGCATCCTGCGCACCCTTGCGGGATTTATAATAGCGGGGCTTTTCGGGAAGATAGCTGTCGCCGTAGCGGGCTTTGATATAGTCGTTACCCGCGCGGCGTGCCTCTTCCGAAATGCGCAGCGAATCGGTACGCATGTAGGTGATAAGACCCATGGCGCCCTGCTCGCCCAGCTCCACGCCTTCATACAGCTCCTGCGCGGCCTTCATGGTGCGCTTGGAGGAAAAACCCAGCTTGCGGCTGGCTTCCTGCTGCATGGTCGACGTGATGAACGGCGGTGCAGGCGACACCTTGCGCACGCCGTGCTTCACAGCCGCCACCGTAAAGGTTTCGGGGCGGATCTCGGCCAGCACGGCCTCCGCCTTTTCTTGGTTTTCAATTTTCAATTTGCCCTTGCCCGTGCCGTACAAGCGCGCCGAAAACGGTTTGCCGTTTTTGGCCATCGACAGCAGGGCATCCACCGTCCAGTATTCCTCGCTCACAAAGGCGCGGATCTCGTTTTCGCGGTCGACGATAATGCTCACCGCCGCCGACTGCACACGACCGGCCGACAAGCCCTTGCGGATCTTTTTCCACAAGAACGGGCTGATGCGGTAACCCACCAAACGGTCGAGCACACGACGCGCCTGCTGCGCGTTTACCATGTCCATATCCACCTGACGGAGCGCTTTCATGCCTTGCTGCACACCGTTTTTGGTGATCTCGTTAAAGGTGACGCGGTTTTTGCCGTTCAGATCCACCTTCAGCAGCTGCGCCAAATGCCAAGCAATGGCTTCACCCTCGCGGTCCGGGTCGGTTGCGAGAATAACGCCGTCGCTCTGTGCAGCTTGTTCTTTCAAGTGGCGAATGAGCGCCGATTTACCGGCGATATCCACGTAACGCACCTTAAAATCGTGCTCCACGTCCACACCGAGCAAGCTTTTGGGCAGGTCGCGAATATGCCCCATCGAGGCAACGACCTCGTAGCCGGCACCCAGATATTTCTGCACGGTTTTGGCTTTCGCAGGAGATTCCATAATGACCAATGTTGCCATTCAGTTCACCTGTTATCCTTTCCTGAAAATCATACTATCGAAATCGCATAGCGTTTTCCGGGACGATTGTCAACACAACCGTATAATTCCAACTCGGTCAACGCGGCAAACACCTCGCCGGGTGTCAGCCCGATCAATTCGCAAATAACATCGGCCGCGAGTGGTTCCTGCCCCTCCAGCGCCGCATACACGCGCTTGGCGCCCTCGGAGGCATAGTCGGGACACGGAGCGGGCTCGCCCTCGATCTTTGGCTCGACTCCCGGCAATTCTGTCGGGGCATCGGCAACACGACTCGGGATGCGTGCGCCGCTTTCCAGCCATTCGTAATAGGCGGCCTGACCACGGTCGGCCTGTTCTTCTAACGTTTCACCAAAGCGGTGCGGATATTCCTCAAGCAGCTGCGACGGCCGTGTTACCAGCACGGCACCCTCACGAATGAGCGCGTGTGAGCCCTCGCTTTGCTTATCCGTTGCCCGACCGGGAACCACAAACACGTCGCGCCCTTGCTCACGCGCGGTGCGAGCGGTAATGAGTGCTCCGCTGATCGTTGGCGCTTCTACCACACAAAGGGCGTGCGCCATACCGCTGATAAGGCGGTTTCGGATGCGAAAGTTCCCGCTGAATGCTTTGGTATCGGGTAAAAATTCCGTAATGATCGCCCCACCGCTCTCTAGCACCCGGCGGCGAAGATCGCGGTTGGGATAGGGGTATTCCACATTTAGACCGCACGCCTGCACGATCACGGCATGACCGCCGGCATACAGCGTGCCCTCGTGGGAGGCGCGGTCGATGCCACGGGCACCGCCGCTGATAATGGGACAGCCCGCCGCGGCAAGACCGGCAGCCATTGCTGCTGCCACCTGCTCGCCGTAGCGTGAGTTTTTGCGCGTTCCCACCATGCCGATAGCCGGCGTGGCGGTTTCGCTGAAATCGGGCAAGCGCCCTTTGCCGTACAACACCAACGGCGGCGAATAGATCTGCCGCAGCGGTGCGGGATATAACCCGTCCTCCGGTGTGAGCATCCACCCCAACCGCGAGCATAGCTCCGCCTGCTTTTTGGCACCGTCCAACGATTTGCGGCACAGTGCATCCAGCAAGCGGCGACCGGTAATACCGGCTCTCTCCAGCTCCATACGGTCGGCGTTCCACACCTCACGCGCCGTTTTAAACGATGCCAACAGCTGCGGTACGTCGGCACTGCCCGGACCGACAGCCCGCTGCAGCCAGATCCAAAACAGCAGGCTTTCACGCACGGTCGGCCACGTCCTTTCGCACCATTTCCCAAAACACAACACCGGCAGCCATGGAGGCGTTTAGCGATTCGGCACGGCCGTCCATGGGGATCGTGATACGCTTTGCACAAGCGGCAACGGTTTCTTTACGCAAGCCGTTGCCCTCGTTGCCGATCACGGCAACTGTCCCCTTCCCCAAGCCTGCCGTTTGCACGGGTGCCGCATCGGCATCCACCACGCAAGCGGCTGTGGTAAAGCCCTGCTCGTTGAGCAAGGGTAACGTTTGCGACAGATCGCCCGCCGCGTACAACGGCAGACGAAATACGCCGCCCATCGCTGCGCGCAATACCTTGGGGCTGTACGGATCGCAGCAGCCGTCGGACAGCAGCATACCGCTCAAGCCGAAGGCTTCGGCCGTGCGGATCATCGTGCCCAGGTTGCCGGGATCCTGCACCGTTTCCAGCGCTGCGTAGCGCCCTTCTGCCGGCAGCTTTTCGACAGCCAGTACCTGCGACGGACGGTGCGCTATGCAGAAAACACCCTGCGGGGAATTGGTGTCGGCCAAGTGGCGTGCCAGCGCTTCGGGCACCGTGTACACGGCGTTGGCCCGAGCGATAACGGCCGCTGTTTGCTCAGCATACTGCGCCATCGCACGTTCCGTAATAAAGGCGGTTTCCACCACAAGCTCCGAGCGCACGGCATCGGCACACAGGCGAGCGCCTTCAATAACAAAGCGACCGCTGGTGCGGCGAAAACGGGCATCCTCGGCCAGCCGACGGTATTCTTTTATGAGGCGATTATCACGGCTGGTGATCTCCACGCGACCGACCTCTTTCTGCATTTTTTACATCCCTATGATGCACAACAGCGCCCGCAGGCAATGCCGGCGGGCGCAGTTTAAGCTTAATTAAGAGCAGCCTTGGCTTTCTCTGCCAGACCCGCAAACGCGGCGGCATCCGAAACAGCCAGCTCCGCCAGCATCTTACGGTTGAGCGTGATGTTGGCTTTCTTCAAGCCGTTCATGAACGTCGAGTAGTTCATGCCGTTTGCTTTGGCAGCAGCCGAAATACGGGTGATCCACAGGCGGCGGAAATCACGTTTGCGCTGCTTGCGGCCGATGTAGGCATACTGGCCGGACTTCATGACCGCCTGCTTCGCAGTGCGGAACAACTTGGACTTTGCACCAAAATAGCCCTTTGCGAGCTTGAGTACTTTCTTTCTTCTTTTGCGCGTCATCATTGCGCCTTTAATACGAGCCATCTTACAGTTCCTCCGTTTCTGAACTCTCGATTATTTGTAGGGAATCAGGCGTTTGACCTGAGCCACATTCGTTACATCAGCGGTCGTGATCTTGCGCAGATTGCGCTTACGTTTGGTCGTCTTCTTGTTCAGAATGTGGGACTTGTAGGCGTGGGCGCGCAGAACCTTGCCGGTTTTGGTCAGCTTAAAACGCTTCTTGGCGCCGCTGTGAGTCTTAATTTTGGGCATAACAAAAATCCTCCTTAATTTGTTCTCCGTTATTTCGCAGTCTTAGGGGCCAGGAACATCAACATGTGGCGACCTTCCATTTTGGCAGGCTTTTCCACGACAGCCGATTCCTCACAAGCCTCGGCAAAGCGGTTCATGGTTTCTAAGCCGATTTCCGGATGGCCCATTTCGCGGCCGCGGAACCGAATGGAAACCTTTACCTTGTTGCCCTCCTGCAAAAAGCGCATGGCATGCTTGGCCTTGGTGTTGAAATCCGCTACGTCGATGTTGAGCGACAAACGAATTTCTTTGGTTTCGACCTGACGTTGATTTTTCCGTGCTTCCTTTTCCTTTTTAGCCTGCTCGAACCGATACTTACCGTAATCCATTATACGGCAAACCGGCGGCGTGGCCGTGGGTGCGATCTTGACAAGATCGAGCCCTCTTTCTTCGGCAAGCTCTAAAGCCTGCTCCGCAGACATAACGCCCAACTGTGCACCGTCTTCACCGATGAGGCGAAGCTCGCTGTCGTGAATTTGCTCGTTGATCTGCATTTCTTTCGTTGCTATGGGGAAACACCTCCACCTAAATCTGCGTAAAAAACGCGGGCAGAAAAACTGCCCGCGCGATTCTTACCACCGGTTTGGAAGAGTCCTATCGACCTGTCGAGAACAAAATCTGCAGGTGAGAGCGGGCAACGCTCTGCTTCGTTTTCTTACCGGTATATTATACCTCACTTTTGCGAAATGTCAATACATCCCGCAAAAAAATTTTTTAGATCGAAATATCGTGTGCAATACGGAACAAGTCGATATCGAACGGCTTCTTCATACGCAGGGCTTCGCTGATGTCGTAATCCATCACGCGGTTGCCCTGAATGGTGACCACACGATTGCTCTTGCCGGCAAGCAACAGCTCCACGGCACAGTGACCCATGCGGCTGGCCAGCACACGGTCGCGCACGGTGGGGTCGCCGCCGCGCTGCACGTGGCCCAAAATGGTGGCGCGGGATTCCACGCCCGTTTCTTTTTGAATACGCTCGGCAAATTCCACCACGTGACCGACACCCTCGGCAACGATGATGATAAAATGCTTTTTGCCGGTCGCCGACGTTTTCTTCATGCGCTGAAGAATGTCGCGGTCGAAATCGTAAGGCACCTCGGGCACCAGAATACTGGTGGCACCCACGGCAATGCCGACGTTCAGTGCCAGATAGCCCGCGTGACGGCCCATGACCTCAACCACGCTGCAACGGTCGTGCGATTGCGAGGTGTCGCGCAGCTTGTCGATCATGCCCATGCACGTGTTCAGCGCAGTGTCGTAGCCGATGGTCTGCTCACAGCAGGCAATGTCGTTGTCGATGGTGCAGGGCAAACCGATGCACGGAATACCACGCTCGGTCAGGTCCTGTGCGCCGCGGAACGAACCGTCACCGCCGGCGACGACCAAGCCCTCAATGCCCATTTCCTTGCACGTGGCAATCGCCTTCTGCATACCCTCTTCGGTGCAGAATTCGGGACTGCGCGCCGTGTACAGCGCCGTACCGCCGCGATGAATGATATCGGACACGCTGCGCAGGTTGAGCAGTTCCATATCGCCGTTAATGAGGCCGTTGTAGCCTCGATACACACCGTATACCTGAACGCCCTTGCCCAACGCCGTACGCACAACCGCACGCACAGCCGCGTTCATACCCGGGGCGTCGCCGCCGCTGGTAAGAACGGCAATCTTTTTAATAGCCATAACTCCCATTTCTCCCTTTTAACGCGAGTCGTTTAGTTTTTTTATTATATACACCTGTTCGAAAAATAGCAAGCAAAAGCCACCTGTTTCTAAAGTTTGTGCAAAAAATCAGCACATTTTTGCAACATTTTCCGCTCCGAGTGCCCGTTGGAGCTCTTTAATCAAAACCTCGTGCGGGGTCACCCACAGGTCACGCGGGGCGCGCATCAGCTTACCGCTGTCGGCCAAACGGAGATACACCGGTGTTTCCCCCTCCAGCACGCGCAAAATCCGTTGCGCCCGCTTCCATTCGGCGCTGTCGAGCGACGGCACCTTGAGATACACACCCGGATTGGCCACGGGCTTTTTCTCTTTCGGCTTCGGCGGCTCCTCGGCAGGCAGGGCATCGGGCGACGGTGCCGCCTCCACCGAGGCCACCAGCACCCGCGGCTCCTCGTCCTCGCGCGCACTGAGCTTGCCGCGCACGATCACGACCTCGCCCGCACGTACCAATGAACGGTATTGTTCTAAAGCACGCGAGAAAAACACCAGTTCCAGCGAACCGTACAGATCCTCCAGCGGCGCATAGGCCATCTGTGCGCCGGCGCGCGTGTTTTTGATCTGTACCGTGCCCAACATACCGAGCAGCTTCACGGTTTGTCCGTCAACGTACTCCTCGGAGGCGACAAAATCATCGGAAAACGAGTTTTGAATATCGTCGATACGATCAGCCGCCAATCGCCGGTGCAGCCCCTCGTACGGTTTCAGCGGATGCCCTGTCAGGTACAGCCCCGAAACCTCCTTTTCCATTGCCAATAGGTCTTCGTACGGCAGTTCCTCCACCGCAGGAAGCGACGGCTCGGTGCTTTGTGCAAAATTGCCCTGGTCGAAAAAGCCCAGCTGCCCCTCCAAATTGCGATGACCGGTATCCTCCAAGCCATCCAAGATCAAGGCTGCCGATTCCAGCATTTGACGGCGATTGGCCCCAAGGCCGTCTAACGCACCGCAGCGGATCAAGCTATCCAGCGCACGGCGGTTAAACTCACGATGCCGTACCATGCGGCTGCAAAACGAATAAAACGACGTAAACGGGCCTTCTTCTTCGCGGTCGCGCACGAGCTCGCGAATGAAGGCGTTGCCCAAATTTTTCACCGCAAGCAAGCCGAAGCGAATATGATCGCCCACCGCCGTAAAGGCGGCAACACTTTCGTTCACCGACGGCGGCAGCACCCGAATACGCAGCCGCTCACATTCGCGAATGTAGCCAGGAACCTTCCTGCTGTCCAGCACGCTGGTGAGCAGCGCCGCCATGTACTGACGAGGATAATATGCCTTAAGATAGGCTGTTTGATACGCCACCACCGCATACGCTGCCGCATGCGATTTGTTAAAGGCATACGAAGCAAAGGCGGCCATCTCTTCAAAAATAGACTCGCCCACGTTTTGCGGAACGCCGCGGCGAACACAACCCTCTACGATCGTGTTACCCTGCTCGTCCGTAAGACCATGCAGAAAGATCTCGCGTTCCTTTTGCATGACGTCGTGCTTTTTCTTGGACATGGCACGGCGTACCAGATCGGCTCGTCCCAACGAATAGCCGCCCAGATCACGGAAGATCTGCATGACCTGCTCTTGGTATACGATGCACCCGTAAGTTACCTTTAATATCGGCTCCAGCAGCGGATGCTTATAGGTAACGCGCTCGGGGTGATGACGGTTTTCAATGTACCGCGGGATCGACTCCATCGGTCCGGGGCGGAACAGGGAGATCACGGCAATGAGATCTTCAAAGTGATCGGGCTTGAGTTGCGTGAGAACACGCTTCATTCCCGCCGATTCAAACTGAAACACGCCGTCGCTGTTGCCTTGCGAAAGCATCTTATACACCGCCGCCGCATCGCGCGGCACGGTGTTGATGTCAAATTGCGGTTCACCGCCCTCGCGGATCATCCGTTGGGCATCCTCAATAATGGTGAGGTTGCGCAGCCCCAAAAAGTCCATTTTTAACAGACCAAGCTCTTCCAGCGTGGTCATGGTATATTGCGTGGCCACCGCCTCGCCGTTAAGACACAGCGGCACGTACTCTGACACCGGCTGTGCCGTAATGACCACGCCTGCCGCGTGGGTGGAGGTGTGCCGCGGCATGCCTTCCACCTTTTTGGCCATGTCCACCAGCGTGTGCACCTGTTCATCGCTGTTGTACAGCTCGCGCAGCGCCGACGATTGCTCGAGTGCCTTCTCCAAGGTCATATCCAACGCCCACGGCACACGCTTGGCCACCGTGTCGCCCACGGCGTAGGGAAGCCCCAGTGCACGCGCCACGTCGCGAATGGCCGCTCGTGCCGCCAGCGTACCGAAGGTGACGATCTGCGCCACGTGATCGGCACCATACTTGCGGATAACGTAATCAATAACCAGTTGACGCTTCTCGTTGCAAAAATCAATATCGAAGTCGGGCATGCTGATACGCTCGGGGTTTAAAAACCGCTCGAACAGCAACTGATAGCGTATCGGATCCACACCCGTAATTCCAATACAGTAGGCACACAGGCTGCCTGCACCCGAGCCACGGCCCGGGCCCACAGGAATATCGTGAGTTTTGGCATACTTCACAAAATCGTGCACAATGAGATAATAATCCACGTATCCCATGCGCTGCACGGTGTCCATCTCATATTCCAAGCGCTGCACGACTTGAGGATCGGGTGTATCCCCGTAGCGGCGGCGCAATCCTTCGTAGCACAAGCGGCGGAAATACGCCACGCTGTCGCCGCCGGGAGCATCAAACTTAGGCAGCTTGGTGTGCCCGAATTCCAACGTTACATTGCATCGCTCGGCAATGCGCACCGTATTGTCAAACGCCTCCGAGATCGACGGAAACAGCTGCCGCATCTCGTCCTCGGATTTGATATAAAATTCCTCGGTGGGAAACGAAAGCGGATTAGGCTCGTCCACCGTGGTGTTGGTTTGAATACAAATGAGCACCTTTTGCACCGCTGCATCATCGCGGGTAAGATAATGCGCATCGTTGGTGCACACAAGCGGGATCCCCGTATCGTGCGACAGGCGAATCAACCCGCGATTCACCTCGGCCTGCTCCGGCAAGCGGTGATCCTGCAATTCTAAAAAGAAATTGTTGCTTCCGAAGATCGACCGATACTCCAACGCAATACGCTTGGCTTCGTCGTAACGTCCCTCGCGCAGTGCTGCGGGGATCTCGCCCGCCAAGCACGCCGACAAAGCGATCAGACCCTCGTGATATTTTTTAAGCAGTTCGCGGTCAACGCGGGGCTTGCTGTAAAAGCCCTCCGTCCACGCCGCCGAAATGAGCCGCACCAGATTGGCGTAGCCTACCTCGTTTTCACACAACAGCACCAAGTGGTGGTTATCGTTATCAATACCATGCTGGCGGTCATTTCGCGTACGCGGGGCCACGTAGGCCTCGCAACCCAAAATGGGCTTCACGCCCGCCTTTTTGGCCGCTTTGTAAAACTCCACCAAGCCGTACATAACGCCGTGATCGGTTACAGCCACGGCGGTTTGCCCCAGTTCCTTCACACGCGAGATCAGCCCGTCCAAACGGCAAGCGCCGTCCAGCAGGCTGTATTCGCTATGAACGTGAAGGTGTACGAAGCCCACGGCTCAGCATCCTTTCCTATAGCCGAAGAGAGTTGAACCCTAATCGGTCAAAACAACAATTTTTCACAGCAACAGCGTTATACTCACTTGAAATACATACAGTATTTCTGCGTTCGCATGCCTTGTTGCCGTACAAAAATTGTTCGTTTTGACTTGT